>NZ_JBQGAI010000011.1:0-105990 GCF_056542745.1 Ruegeria sp. AB10
CCTGGCCCCCGCCGTCCGCAGGACGCAAGGCCGTAGGCCGCGCAGGGTCTTTCAATACTGTTTTACAGGTGCGGTGCCTGATCAATCTGCCCTTGCAGCCACCCGCGAAACGATCTGAGCGGTTCGGATTCCGCGCGGGATTGCGGCCAGACAAGATAGAAGTCCCCAAGGCTCACCCCAGGGCCGCGCCAGGCCGGCACCAGCCGACCCGCCGCCAAGTCGGCCTCGATCAGGTAGCTGGGCAGCAATGCCACGCCCAGCCCGTGAATCGTTGCCTGCCCCATGGTCGAGAACTGGTCGAACAGCATGCCGCGTATGCCGGTGATCTCATGGCCTTGCGCGGCGAACCATCTTTCCCAAGCGTCGGGGCGCGTCTCGAGGTGCAGCAAGGGGGCATCTGTCAGCCAGCTGATGTTATCGGCGTCATCGGGCAGCAGGTCGGGTGAACACACCGGCAATACGTCTTCACGCATGATGCGCAAGTAGTTCACACCGGCCCAGTCACGCTGGCCAAAGTGGATCGCGGCGTCGAAATGTTCGGCGTCGAAATCGAATGGCCGCAGGCGGGTGTTGAGGTTTACCGTGACCTCCGGGTGGCGGCGCGCGAAATCCTGCAGGCGCGGGGCCAGCCAGTGCATACCGAAAGCGGGCAGGATTGACAGGCTCAGTGATCCTCCGGTGGGGTTTGCTTTCAGTTTCAGGGACGCCTGTGCCAGTTGGTTCAGCGCCGTGCGCGCGACTTGTACGTATTCTTTCGCCGCCGGTGTCAGGTGCAACCGCATCTGGCTGCGCTGGATCAGGTCCACGCCCAGTTGCTCCTCCATCGACTTGAGCTGACGGCTGATTGCACTTTGCGTCAGGGAAAGCTCGTTGGCTGCGGCCGAGGCGCTGCCAAGGCGGTCGACGGCCTCAAGCGCCAACAAAGAGGGGATCGAGGGCAGGAACCGGCGCGGCGCGATCATATGATGAATCCTCATACCTTTCGAATGGAATATCACTGGCATTTGCCGGGCGCCAGCCCGATACACATACAGGCTTTTCTTTTGGGTGACCGGTCAGGAAACCGCGTGCTATCCAAGATGAAATCGCCCACCTGAAGACATGAAGACCGGGGAACAGGCCATGGATCGCGCTCAGATCGTTCACGAAAATTTCCTGACCCGAGTTGCGAAAGGTGACTTTCCCGACGGTGCGACCCCGCAGTCGGGTCTCAGCAAAACCGCCGCTGTTTCGCTGTTCCGGTCTCAGGTTCTCAGCCGGGCGCTGGATCGGACAAGCCGGGCGATGCAGAAAGCGGGGCAGGGGTTCTATACGATCGGCTCATCCGGGCATGAGGGGATGGCCGCGGTGGCGCACGCGTTGCGCCCGACCGACATCGCGTTCCTGCATTACCGCGACGCGGCGTTTCAGATCGCCCGGGCCGAGCAGGTGCCCGGCCAGCAGATCGCCTGGGACATGTTGCTGAGCTTCGCGTGCTCGAAAGAAGACCCAACCTCAGGCGGTCGGCACAAGGTGTTGGGGTCAAAGGCGCTGATGATCCCGCCGCAGACCTCGACCATCGCCAGCCATCTGCCAAAGGCCGTTGGTGCGGCCTATAGCCTGGGTGCGGCCCGACGGCATGATCCTGAACATCGGGAACTGCCCGGGGACGGGATTGCGATGTGTTCCTTTGGGGATGCCTCGGCCAACCATTCCACCGCGCAAGGGGCGATCAACACCGCCGGGTGGACCAGCGTGCAATCCACGCCGCTGCCTCTGCTGTTTGTGTGCGAAGATAACGGGATCGGTATCTCGGTCAAAACGCCCAAGGGTTGGATACAGGCGTCGATGGAGCATCGTCCGGGGATAAAGTATTTTCAGGCCAATGGGTTGGACATCTATGAAACCTATGCTGTGGCGCAGGAGGCCGCCGATTATGTGCGCACGCGCCGCAAACCCGCCTTCCTGCACCTGAGAACCGTGCGTCTTTATGGTCATGCGGGGGCGGATGTGCCGACCACCTATCTGTCGAAGTCCGAGGTCGAAGCCGATGAGGCCAACGATCCTCTGCTGCACAGCGTGCGCCTGCTGGAACAGGCGGGTGCTTTGTCACCTGCGGAAGCGCTGAAAATCTACGTAGACACCTGCGCCCGCACCGATCGTATCGCGGCCGAGGCGGCAACCCGCCCGCATCTGGGTAATGCCGCCGAGGTGATGGCCAGCCTGATCCCGCCGAAACGTCCCTGCAAACCCACCAATGGCCCCAGCGCCGAGGTCCGGTCCAAAGCCTTTGGCGGGGACATGCGCGCGATGGATGATCCTCATCCCATGAGCCGCCTGATCAACTGGGCGCTGACCGATCTGATGCTGGAGCACGGTGAAGTCGTCTGTATGGGCGAAGACGTGGGCCGCAAAGGCGGCGTCTATGGCGTGACCCAGAAACTGCAGCAGCGGTTCGGCCCGGACCGGGTGATCGACACTCTGCTGGACGAACAGTCCATTCTGGGGCTGGCGGTTGGGATGGGGCATAACGGCTTCATTCCGATCCCCGAGATCCAGTTCCTCGCCTATCTGCACAATGCCGAGGATCAGATCCGGGGAGAGGCCGCGACGCTGCCGTTTTTCTCGAACGGCCAGTTCACCAACCCGATGGTGCTGCGGATTGCGGGGCTGGGCTATCAGAAAGGGTTCGGCGGGCATTTCCACAACGACAACTCTCTGGCTGTGCTGCGGGATATTCCGGGGGTGATCATCGCCTGCCCCTCTACCGGGGCGGATGCAGCGCAGATGCTGCGCGAATGCGTGCGGCTGGCGCGGGAAGAGCAGCGGGTGGTGGTATTTTTGGAGCCCATTGCCCTCTACCCGATGCGAGACCTGCAGGGCGCGCAGGATGGCGGGTGGATGACGACCTATCCCTCGCCGGATCGGCGGATTGCGCTGGGCGAGGTTGGCGTGCATGGGGATGGCACCGATCTGGCCATCGTGACCTATGGCAACGGACATTACTTGTCTCGGCAGGCCCTGCCCGAATTGGAGGCCGCTGGCGTGAAAACCCGGATCATCGACATGCGCTGGCTCGCGCCGCTGCCGGTCGACGCGCTGCGCGAGGCCACCAAACCCTGCAGGCATGTTCTGGTCGTGGACGAATGCCGTCGCACCGGCAGCCAGTCCGAGGCGCTGATGACGTTCTTCGCCGAGGAAAGCCCCGATACCCCAACCGCGCGTGTCGTGGCCGAGGATTGCTTTATTGCCACGGGCCCGGCCTATGCCGCACCGCTGCCATCGAAAGATGGCATTGTCGCCGCTGCGTTGGCTCTGACCGGAGGCCGCTCATGACCCGCACTGCCGTTGTGATCTGCCCCGGGCGGGGCACCTATAACAAGCCCGAGTTGGGCTATCTCCACCGCCATCATGCGCAGCGGATGGACCTGTTTCACAGCTTTGACGCCATCCGCGCCGAGGCGGCGCAGGAGGCCGTCGCCGCGCTGGACGGCGCCAGCCGTTATACGGTCAGCAGGTATTCCCGAGGTGACGTGGCATCACCCCTGATCTATGCGGCCTCGCTGGCAGATGCGCAGGCTATTGCTGAAGACATCGACGTGGTCGCGGTCACCGGCAATTCGATGGGGTGGTACATCGCCCTGGCCGCAGGTGGTGCCCTGTCACCGCAGGACGGGTTCCGCGTGGTGAACACGATGGGCACGCTGATGCAGGACCAATTGATCGGTGGGCAACTGGTCTATCCGTTTGTGGGTGACACTTGGGAAAACAATGCCGCCCAAAAAGCTGACTTGCTGGCCGATGTTGTGCGGATCAACGCGTCTGACGGGTGTGATCTGGCGCTGTCCATTGATCTGGGTGGGATGCTGGTTCTTGCGGGGAATGAGGCAGGCCTCAAGGCGTTCGAGGCTGCGCACCCCACAATACAGGACCGCTTCCCGATGCGGCTTCCCAATCACGCGGCCTTTCACACCGCGTTGCAGGCCCCCGTTGCGGCCGAAGGGCGGACCCGGTTGGGCGCCGAGATGTTTGGCCAGCCCGAACGCCCCCTGATCGACGGGCGCGGAAAAATCTGGTGGCCGGGCGCGACGGACACGCAGGCGCTTTGGGATTATACGCTGGGCCATCAGGTGACCGAGGCCTATGACTTTACCCGCGCGATCCAGACCGCAGCGCGTGAATTTGCGCCTGACTTGTTCATTGTGACAGGTCCGGGCGCGACTCTGGGCGGTGCGGTGGCGCAATCGCTGGTTCTGGCCGACTGGCACGGCATGTCCGGCAAGGCCGCGTTTCAGGCACAACAGGACGCGCAGCCTTTCCTGATCGCCATGGGCCGCGACGATCAAAGGGCGCTTGCAACCGGCTGATCCAGCCCCGATGATCCGCGCACATTCAAGGAGCCCCGCGTGAGCGACCATAACCAGCCCCTCTGGCTGAAAACCTGCCCAGAGCATGTCGAAAGCCTGCCTCTGACCGGCGATGTGACCGTTGACATGGCGGTGATCGGCGGCGGGTATACGGGCTGTTCCGCCGCGCTGACGGCGGCACAGGCCGGGGCGTCGGTCTGCCTGCTGGAGGCGCATGAGATCGGCCATGGCGGTTCGGGCCGCAATGTCGGGCTTGTGAATGCCGGGCTGTGGTTGCCGCCCGACGACATTCGCCAGTACCTTGGGGACAAGGCCGGGGATCGTCTGATTGACCTGCTGGCCGCCGCCCCCGGCGATGTGTTTGCTCTGATCGACAAGCATGACATCAACTGCGCACCGGTGCGGAACGGAACCCTGCATTGCGCCCATTCGGCCAGGGGGCTGCGGGATTTGCAGGTCCGGCACGCGCAGCTATCCGCCACGGGTGCTCCGGTTGAGTTGCTGCCCGCTTACCAGACAGCGCAGCGCACTGGCAGCGCCGCGTTCCGGGGCGCTCTGTTCGATCCCCGCGCGGGGACAATCCAGCCGCTCAGCTATGTTCGGGGCCTTGCCCGCGCCGCTGCCCAGGCTGGGGTACGTATCGCGACCCAAAGCCCGGTGCAGTCCATGCAGCACCAAGACGGTGGCTGGACGCTGAAAACCGATCAGGGCACGGTGCGTGCGAAATCGGTGATTCAGGCCACCAACGCCTATCATCAGGGGCTGCAGACATCCGCCCCGGAATTTGTGCCGGTCTATTACTTCCAGTTCTCCACCGCGCCGCTGTCGGACAATCTGCGTGCCAGTATTCTGACGGGCGGAGAGGGGTGCTGGGATACCGGCCTGATCATGACCTCGTTCCGCATGGACGCCGAGGGCCGCCTGATCATCGGTGCCATGGGTGATCTGGGGCAGGCGGGTCGAGCCGCCCATACCGCCTGGATCAGACGCAAACTGGCCGCGCTGTTCCCGCAATTGGCCGAACAGCCGCTGATCGAGGGATGGCACGGGCGGATTGCCATGACTTCGGACCACATTCCCAAGATCACGCAGATCGGCCCCAACGCTCTGTCGGTGCATGGGTATTCCGGGCGTGGCATCGGACCGGGCACCGTTTTTGGCCGCCTTGTGGCGGAAAGCCTGCTGCAGGATGATCCGTTGCTGCTGCCCATCCCGGCAGTTGCGGAGCACCATGAGACCTGGACCGGCCTGCGGCGCGCTTACTTTGAAATCGGCGCGGCGCTGACCCATTTCGTGAAAGCACGGTTCTGATCACGGTAACCTAGCCCTGCAACGCTGCGGCGACAGCTTCGATCCGATCACGCAGCCAGCGATGAGCCGGATCGTTGGTCGAGCGCTGGTGCCAGACCATGTAGATCGAAACCGGCTCACACCCGAACGGCAGCGGCGCGCAGTCCAATGCCGCCAAAGGCCCATGCTTCATCAGCAGCGTGTCGGTCGAGATCAGATCGCTGCCCTTCACAAAGGGCGGGATGGCATTGAAATGCGGTAGTGTGACGGTGGGCGGCATGATCTGGCTCTGATCCACGCCTCGCATCACCGCGCGCGAGCTGCGGCCGTCGGCAAAGCGCACCTCGACATGTTCGGTTTCGCAATAGCTCTGCCAACTGACCGGAGGAGTGCGCCGCGTAGCATCGTAGAAGATCATCAACGGGCTGATCAGAATACGTTTTTGAAAGATATCTGGCCCATCAGGCGGCAGCGGAGTCAGCATCAGTTGGCAACGATCACTGCGCAGCAGGTCCGGATCGGGGACGCCCGAGGGGATGAACCCCAATCGCAGCCTGACGCCTTCGGCCCGCAATGCGCGTAGCAGCGGCGGAAAAATCAGCTCGCGTGGCATGTCGTTGGTCGCAATCTGGATGCCGATTTCTTCGGCCAGAGGGTCGAATGGGCGGTCATCGGTCAGCGCGCGCATCCCGTCCAATACCTGTTGAACAGGCTCTTTCAGGGACAGGGCGCGCTCGGTCGGTGTCAGGCCCTGACCCGAGCGCACAAACAGCGGATCACCCAACACCTGCCGCAGCTTGGCCAGCGTGTGGCTGATCGCCGATTGGGTCACGCCCAGACGGTCAGCGGCTTTTGAGACCGAGCTTTCCTCGAGGATGATCAGAAAGGTGCGCAGGACCTTGCCGTCGAGATCGGTGAAATCAGTTTTGCTCATACCATCTATGACTAGTCATGAATGGATTTGCAGTCCAGCGCGCATTAGGTGACATTGATCATCAGGAGGCACACGATGGGAATCCGCTTTTTCTCGGACAAGAACCGGCCGGTTCATATGGGCAAATACCCGCTGGAGCGGCTGGCGCGGCAGGCGTCCATACCAGACGTGTCTGCGGTAAAGCCGATGCAGGCGCTCAGCTTTCATCGCCCGGATCAGCCCGAAAGCATTGTCAACGCGATGGGTGAGTTTCAGGCGATGATGGATGCCATCCGCGATGGGTTCGTGAACCCGGTGGCTTCTGAGATCCCGGCCAATCCATCACAGCGTGCCAATCACCTCAAGGCGTTTGGCTATTTCAATGATGCCTCGATGATGGGGTGCGGCCCGCTGCCACCCGAGGCGATGCTGCCCGAACCCCGTCGCAACCCTGATATCGACCGCCTGGCCCATGCGCTGAAAACGCGGCAAACCAAGACGCTGGCCTCGGGGATCGACCTGATCATGGCTGACCTCAAGGAAAGCATGGAGGCCGCGCCTAGGCCGATGGGCACGCACCGCCACGCCATCGTCTTTCTGTACGAGCACAACCGCGATCCTGATCCCGGGGAACCCGGCGCAGAGTGGATCGGCGACGCGCAGGATCATCGCGCCTGCCTGTTGGCGACCGAGAACGCGGTGGTCATCGCCAACTATATCCGCCTACTTGGCTTTGACGCGCGGGCGCATACGGCAATGTCATCCGAAGTCGATCTGGGCAGGCTGGCGGTAGCGGCGGGTCTGGCCTCGGTCGAGGACGGAGACCTCGTCGCCCCGTGGCTGGGCAGGCGGTTCGGTCTGGCCGCCGTGACCACCGAGATGGAGATCGCCCATGATCAGCCCCTGCAACCAATGGCGCAGCAGCCGTGGTTCCGTACTCAGGGGCCTGCTTGGTGGCTGGGTGCGGGGTTCGCAAAGAATGCGATGAACCGTGACGCTTACGCCAGGCGACGTTACGTGGACGGGGCGCATCCGTTTGAAAACCTCAAGCGGGTTGAGGAGCCGACCACCTATATTGATGAGGAAAACGTCGCCCGCGTGCCCAAGCGCGCCGACATGTTCGCGCGGGCGCAGTTTGGCGACATGGGCAAGCATCTGCAGGATGCGGCCAAGGGCGGGTACTATGTGCGCAAGGCCGCCCCCAGTTGCGCGCAACGCCGCGCGCTGGGCGCGTTCGTGTTGCTGCAGGACGGCGACAGCGCCGACGCGACGCTGCCAACCGATGCTGCCCGTAATGCGGCCAATATCAAGGCGGCGACCTATTTCCTTGGCGTCGATGCTGTGGGCCTTAGCCGATGCCCGGACTGGGCGTGGTATTCCCATGACGCGACGGGCGAGGAGATCGCTCCGACCCACGATCAGGCCATCAGCATGATCATTGATCAGGGCTATGAAACGATGGAGGGTGCCAGCGGCGACGACTGGATCAGCGTCGCCCAGTCGATGCGCGCCTATCTGCGCTTTTCCCTGCTGGGCGGGGTGATCGCGCAGCAGATCCGCAACGTCGGCTACAAGGCCAAGGCGCATACGGTGATGGATGGAGAGGTGCTGCAACCTCCGCTGCTGCTGCTATCGGGGCTGGGTGAGGTTAGCCGCATTGGCGAGGTCATCCTGAACCCCTATCTCGGCCCACGCCTGAAATCCGGTGCGGTGACGACGGATATGCCGTTGGCACATGACAAGCCGATAGATTTCGGGCTGCAGACCTTTTGCGAAGCCTGCAACAAATGCGCGCGCGAATGCCCGTCGGGGGCGATCACCGCCGGGCCGAAGCTGATGTTCAACGGCTATGAAATCTGGAAGTCCGACAGCCAGAAATGCGCCACCTACCGGGTGACAACGCCCGGAGGCGCAATGTGCGGACGTTGTATGAAGACCTGTCCGTGGAATCTGGAAGGTATCTTCCAGGAGCGCCCGTTCCGTTGGGCCGCGATGAACATCCCCCAAGCCGCGCCTGCGCTGGCAAAGCTGGATGATGCCGTGGGCAATGGCGGTCTGAACGACATCAAGAAATGGTGGTGGGATATCGAATTGCAGCCGGATGGGGCCTATCGCCCCTCGGAACACGCCCTGAACCGGCGCGGTCTGCAAACCGAACTGGATCTGAAATACGAGGACCAGACGTTGGCCGTTTACCCCGCCTATCTGGCGCCACACCCCTGGCCCTATCCCTTTGCGATGGACCGCGAGGCCGGGATCGCCGCTTATCAGGCAATGGTCACGGCCGATGAATACAAGGCCCGTAAAGCCGCAGGCGATATGTCTGTGATCCACCGCTATACCATCGCCGGAGACGCGCCGGTGATGCGGGTCGAACTGACCAAGGTCGACAAGATGACGGCGGATGTAACCAAATACGAATTATCGACCCTCGATGGCGCACCCCTGCCCGAATGGACGGCAGGCGCGCATCTGGACGTGCTGGTCGCGCCGGAATTCCTGCGGCAGTATTCCATGTCCGGCGACCCTTCGGACCGGGCGATCTATCAGATCGGTGTATTGCGCGAGGATGAAGGGCGCGGCGGGTCGGCCCTGCTACACCGCATCTTCAACGAGGGGCGCAAGGTTTTCATCTCGAAACCGATCAACCATTTCGAACTGGACGAGACCGCCACCAAGACCTTTCTGATGGGGGGCGGCATTGGCATCACCCCGATGGTTGCCTTTGCCCATCGTCTGCACGTCTTGGGCAAACCGTTCGAACTGCACTATTCCGCCAGCACCCGCGCCGGGGCGGGGTATCTGAGCGATCTGGCCGCGATGCCCTGGGCGGATCACGTGCACTACCATTTTTCGGACGAAGGGACGCGCGCTGATCTGGACGTGATCCTGTCCGGCTATCAGAGCGGCTGGCATGTCTACACCTGCGGCCCGGACCGCTATATGGACGGCGTCACGCAGGCGGCGGAGCGGCAAGGCTTCCCCGAGGACGCCCGGCATCTGGAGTATTTCTCGGTTCCCGAACAGCCGGACTATGAAAATCACCCGTTCACCCTGAAGCTGATGCGATCGGGCCGTGAGCTGGCGGTTCCTGCAGAAAAAGATGCAGCACAGGTGTTGAACGAGGCGGGCATTCACGTGGATGTGAAATGCGCGGACGGTATCTGCGGGGTCTGCAAATGCGGTGTGGTTTCCGGCGAAATCGAACATCGCGATTTCGTGCTGTCCAATAAACAACGCGAAAACGCAGTCATCCTGTGTCAAAGCCGCGCGGCACAGCCGGATGGTGTGATCGAGCTTGACCTCTGAAATAAGGTCGGGAAACGACATCCGGTTACGCGAAAATTGGTCGCTCCTGCCATGGACGCCGGGGGGCTGCTGCACTAACGTCCCCTGCGAACCCCAGTCTACCCTGATCAACAGGTGCGAGGTAACTTCATGGAATATCACAGCCCCGCCAGCTTTGCCGAGGCGTCGGCTCTGGCCGCAAATGCGACGGGTACTACACGGTTTCTGGCAGGCGGCACGGATGTTCTGGTGCAACTGCGCTCGGAACTGGTGACGCCCGATACGCTGATCGACATCAAGAAAATTGACGGTGTGCGCGACATCGCCCGCAACACCGATGGCAGTTGGACGCTGGGCGTCGTCGCCACTGGGGCCGAGATGAGCGAGCACCCCGAGCTCGGCCGCGACTGGCCCGGCGTGGTCGAAGCGATGGACCTGATCGGCTCGACCCAGGTGCAGGGCCGCGCGACGTTGACGGGCAACCTGTGCAACGGCTCTCCGGCGGCGGATTCGGTGCCTGCAATGGTGGCGGCGGGTGTAACCGTAACCGTGACTGGCCCGGACGGAGACCGAGAGGTGGCCGTAGAGAACATCCCCACCGGCCCCGGCAAGACGTCGCTGGCGAAGGGAGAGGTGATTTCGGCTGTCAACATCCCGGCGCGGGGTGAGAATGGCGGCGACGCCTATCTGCGGTTCATTCCGCGGACCGAGATGGACATTGCCGTGGTCGGCGTTGGTGTGAACCTGCGTCTTGAGGGGGATACCATCGCCGAGGCCCGCGTCTCGCTGGGTGCTGTCGCCCCGACCGTTCTGCTGGTTGACGACTGCGCCAAGGCCATCATCGGCAGCACGCTGGATGAAGCCGCGCTAGACGCTTTGGCCGCCGCAGCCTCGGCCGCCTGCAACCCGATCGACGACAAACGCGGCACCATCGCATTCCGCACCGAGGTCGCTGGTGTTCTTGCCAAGCGCGCCGCAAAAATCGCCTATGCCCGCGCCAAGGGAGAAGACGTATGAGCAAGTTCCACGTATCCACCACCGTGAACGGTGACGCGGTCGAATACCTGTGCGACCCGCGCGAAACCCTGCTGGACTGCCTGCGCGACAAGCTGAACCTGACCGGATCGAAAGAGGGCTGCGGCACCGGTGATTGCGGTGCCTGCTCGGTCACTGTGGATGGCCGCCTTGTCTGTTCCTGCCTGATGCTGGGCGTTGAGGCTGACGGCAAGTCCATCGAAACCGTCGAAGGCATCGCTGATGGCGACGTCCTGCATCCGCTGCAGCAGAAGTTCATCGAACACGCCGCCCTTCAGTGTGGTATCTGCACCCCGGGCATTCTGGTGGCGGCCAAGTCGCTGTTGGAAAAGAACCCCAACCCGACCGAGGAGGAAACCCGTTACTGGCTGGCAGGCAACCTCTGCCGCTGCACCGGGTATGACAAGATCATTCGCGCCGTCATGGAAACGGCGGAAGAGCTGCGGGAGGCTTCGTAATGGCACTCGACGATCGCAAATCTGAGTTTACTTTCGTTGGCACCCGCCCGGATCGTCCGGATGGGTTGGACAAGGTCACGGGCCGCGCCAAATTCGGCGCCGATGCTTATGCGCCGGGGATGCTGCACGGGGCGATCCTGCGCTCGCCGCACGCCCATGCGCGGATCGTGAAAGTCGACACCTCGAAGGCCGAGGCGCATAAGGATGTCAAAGCCGTCGTGACACGTGCGGACTTTGCCGAAGTGCCGTTCAAGCCCGGTCTGGAAGGTGAGTTCTGGAACGTGCTGGAAAACGTCATGGCCGGGGAAAAGGCGCTGTATGACGGGCATGCGGTGGCTGCCGTTGCCGCCACCTCGGCGCTGGCAGCACGTGACGCGCTGAAACTGATCGAGGTCGAATACGAGGTTCTGCCCCACGTCACCGACGTGGATAAGGCGATGGCGCCCGACGCACCCGTGATCCGCGAAGGTGCTGCGGACTATTCCGTGCCCGAGGGGATGCATCCGAATGTCGTGCGGTACCACGAAAGCGGTCACGGCGATGTTGAGGCAGGCTTTGCCGAGGCCGATCTGGTCATCGAAGACAGCTTTGCCACCGAGGCGACCCATCAGGGTTATATCGAACCGCACGCCTGTCTGGGGATGCTGGGCAATGACGGCAAGGGTGAGCTGTGGTGCACCACCCAAGGCCACTGGATCGCGCAGAAAACCTGTGCCGCGCTTCTGGGCATTGAAACCTCGCAACTGCGCGTCACCGCATCGGAGATCGGCGGCGGCTTCGGCGGTAAGACCACCGTGTTCATCGAACCGGTCGCACTGGCGCTCAGCCGCAAGGCCAATCGTCCGGTGAAACTGGTGATGTCGCGGTCCGAAGTGTTCCGGGCCACCGGTCCGACTGCCTCGGCGTCGATGGACATCAAGATCGGGATTAAGAAGGACGGTACCATTACCGCCGCACAGGGCGTCTTCCGTCTGCAGGGTGGGGCGTTTCCCGGTGCGCCGGGTGATTTTACCGCCATGTGCGCCTTTGCGCCGTACAACGTGACCAATGTTAAGCAGATCGGCTATGACGTCATGGCCAACCGCCCGAAACAGGCCGCCTACCGCGCGCCGGGCGCACCGATGGGGGCCTTTGCGGTTGAATCGGTGATTGATGAGCTGTGCAAGAAGCTTGACCTCGATCCCATCGATGTCCGTCTGAAAAACGCCGCGCATGAGGGCACCAAGGCCAGCTATGGCCCGCGTTACGAACGCATCGGTCTGGTCGAAACGCTTGAGGCCGCCAAGGCCCATCCGCACTATTCGGCTCCGCTGAAACCGGGGCAGGGGCGCGGGATTTCCTGCGGCTTCTGGTTCAACCATGGCGGTGAGACCAGCGTTTCGCTGGCCCTGTCCGAGGATGGATCGGCGCAGCTGATGGTCGGCACGCCGGATATCGGCGGCTCGCGGGCTTCGATGGCGCTGATGGCGGCCGAGGTTCTGGGTATTCCCTATGAGAACATCCGTGTCACCATCGCTGACACGGCAACGCTGGGCTATAACGACGTCAGCCACGGCTCGCGCGTGACCTACGCGTCGGGTCTGGCGACCATCAAGGCGGCAAGACACGCTGTCGAGAAACTGTGCGAACGTGCAGCGGCCAGCTGGGGCATTCCAACCGAAGCTGTGAAATGGGAAAACGGCTGCGCGGTGCCTTCGGGCCCAAATGCAGGTGACTTCGACCCGCGCCCGCTGGCAGACATTACCGCACATATGGGTTCGACCGGTGGTCCGATCTCGGGCCATTTCGAAGCCACGCCCGAAGGCGCGGGTGTGTCCTTTGGCACCCATATCGTCGATGCCGAGGTTGACCCGGAAACCGGTAAAACCAGCGTCACCCGTTATACGGTCATTCAGGATGCCGGTAAGGCAATCCATCCGACCTATGTGGAAGGCCAATTCCAGGGCGGTGCCGCACAGGGCATCGGCTGGGCGCTGAACGAGGAATACATCTATGGCGACGACGGCCGCCTGCAGAATTCGATCTTCCTCGACTATCGCATCCCGGTGGCCAGCGACCTGCCGATGATCGACACGGTGATTGTTGAAGTGCCCAATCCCGGCCATCCGTTTGGTGTGCGCGGTGTGGGCGAGACGGGCATCGTGCCGCCTCTGGCCGCCATTGCCAATGCGGTTTCGCACGCGGCGGGTGTCCGCATGCGGCAACTGCCAATGTCGCCCCCGCGCATCCTTGCGGCGCTCAAGGACAATGGTTGAGGTCCACCTCTGGTCCGGCCTCCGGTCTCTGACCGGGGGCCTGCAGGTGGTCGAGGTTCAGGCCAAAACCACCGGCGAACTGTTGCGGGAATTGGTACGGGTGCACCCGCAGCTGCAGGGGCCGATTGATGCGGGTGTGTCCATTGCCATCGACGGACGCGTGATCGCCAGCGGGTTAACCGAACCGATTCCCGAGGGCAGCGAGGTCTACCTGATGCAGCGTTTGCGGGGCGGCTAAGCCTTGGGCGACCACGGTGTGCGGTCGACCATGCGGTCGGCTTCGGCGGTGATATCGTTCATGTGCTGCTCAAGGCTTTGGCGCAGGGTTTCGATCTGTTCTTCCGAGGCCTTGCGCGGCACGGTTTCGGTCCATTCGCGGCACAGAAACACACCCTTGTTGCGCCAGGGCCGGGGCATCAGCAGGCGATCCCATGTGCCCGCCTCGCTGCCATGCTGCGCGGAAAAGGTGATCCCGAATACCCGTTTGCCCGAGGTGCGCGCCCAAACCAGAGGCACCGTCGACAACACCCGTTCCGGCCCGCGCGGGCCATCGGCGGCAATGCCGATGGAAATCCCCTGCTTCATCTTGCCCAGCACTTCGCGTGACACGGCAACGTTGCTTTTGTGTTTGCTGGCCATGGCAATCGTGTCCATGCCGAACAGCTTTTGCACGCGTCCGACCATGCTGCCTGCCCGCGCAGAGGATGTGATCGAGCAGATACGCCCCTTGTCCAGTGGGAAGAAATAGGGCGATTGCGCCAGCCGCTGATGCCACAGCACAACGATGACCGGTTCACCCTGTTCGACCAGTTGGTCCAGTTCTTCGTACCCGATGCGCTGCCAGCTTGTGTTGCGGTTGACCATCCGGATATAGCTCGCAATCCGTCGAGCGGCCCAGTTCAGAACGGCTTCGCTGTCGGCGATCTTTTTGCGGATGCTCACGGTTGGGGTCCTTTGTGCTGACCAAATCGTGTCTTATAGAACTCAACGCCGCGCGCAACTTGTTTGTCAGGTGCATTAGTCGCGCGGAATCTGAAAAAGCCTCTTGAGTCCGTCGCGCGGCTGGCATATCTGAGGCGCACCTTAGGGGTATAGCTCAGTTGGTAGAGCGACGGTCTCCAAAACCGTAGGTCGCGGGTTCGAACCCTGCTGCCCCTGCCATTCCAAACAATCTTATGGACTTAGCCGCGCGCACAGGGGCAGTGGTTTTCCGTGCTGTGTGAACCGGTCCTGCTTTGATGCTGTAAAGCGCCCAAACTCAGGCAATTTCAGCGCGCCGAGACCACCTTGCTTGTTCGTCAGGCCAGCAAAGCCTGGTCTCCGATGGTTGTGCTATGCCGGGTCGGCATCGTTTTCGCGTCCTGACCGTCGATCGTCAGGGCAAGGTCCTTGTAGAAAGCCTTGCTGTCGAACCACCACCGATGGGATTTGGTCCTGTTGCGTTTTCCTTTGGGGACATCCCGCTTGTACTGATGGTCGCAAAAGAGGTCCCAATGTCCCTTTGACGTCAGCTTGGGCATTCCGGCACGACCGATGCGAGGCTTCCCGCCATTCACGATGCCGCTGGAAAGTGCCAGAACCTTGTCCATGCCGCTGTAGTAATTGGTAAAGCGCTTGCTGCGTTTTTTCAGTACAAGATCCCCCCACGCCCCTTTTTCAAACCAGGCCGCCTCTGCATCGCCCGAAACGAACATGACCTGATCCGCAGACCAGACCTTATTGCCCGGCCCGGCGGAATCACCGAAATCGGAAAAGGCCCGCAGCACGACCAACGCGCCCATCGAGTGCGCAACAACGTGGACCTTGGGTCTGGGAGACATTCCCAACAGTGCCAATATACCGTCGCCAACGAAATGGGGGGCGACCGCCTTGGCATCGGCCCGGTCCCGGTCATAGGTGTGAATTGATCCATCGCTGGGCCAGTCAAACGCGATGACCGCGCCTTTGTACCCGTTGGACCTGACGCCGGATTCTATTTTCTCCAAACGATCCAGCATGTCCTTCTGGCTTGTGTTGAAGCCGTGAACATAGATCAAGACGGATGTGTCTCCGCCCTGTTGGCGCACGATGTCCAGCCATTTCGCCTTTTTGACTATGCTGCCCTTGCGAATGCTGCCATCCGCGTTCTTCTTGGTAATATTGACATATCTCGTTTTTGCCGCTGGCTTGAGGGTGAACTTTTTCTTCTTGGAATTGTATGTGCGGCGGGAAAAAAACAGTGCCATGTCATGAACTCCATTTTGTTTAATCCCTGAATTCTGACACGAACTGCTGTTTCTGCAAAATTCCCGACCTTGAGGGTCGCGTTGGGAAAGCCACCAAGCCCCGCGCGGCTGGTTGCGCGGGTGCTGTCAGACAGGTTGTTGTTTCGGTGCGCGCGATCCGGCCAATCCCGGTTTCCTCTGTCACCGGAATGGCATAAGGTCCCGTCCATTACGAACACGCGGATGGGGATACATGTCGCGCTTTGATGGATACTTCCTGCGGCAATTGCTGATTCTGTTCGGCTTTTTCACGCTGGTTCTGGTCGGCGTGTTCTGGATCACCCGATCCGTCAGCCTGTTTGACCGCGTGATCAGCGGCGGCCAGTCGGCGATGGTCTTTCTGGAATTCACCGCCCTGACCCTGCCGACGCTGATCCGGACGGTGATGCCGATGGCGGTGTTTGCCGCTGCCGTCTATGCCACCAACCGCCTCAGTCGCGAAAGCGAGATGACGGTGATGTTGGCCACCGGTTCAAGCCCATGGCGTCTGGCGCGGGCCGTCGTTCTGTTCGGTCTGGTGGCCGGGTTGATGATGGCCGTCATCAGCGTCTTTCTGCGCCCGGCCTCGGTCGAGCAACTTGAGCAGCGCCAGGCCGAGGTTGCCGGTGACGTCACAGCGCAATTGCTGAACGAGGGCGAGTTTCTGCACCCCACCTACGGCGTCACGGTCTATATCGGCGAGATTGATCTGGATGGCACCCTGTCCGAAGTCTTTGTCTCGGACCGGCGCGATCCGGTGAACCCGGTTAGCTATTCGTCAAAGACGGCCTATCTGGTCAACAACGACACCGGTATCCACCTTGTCATGCTGGACGGAATTGCCCTGCGTCTGGATCAGCAGGGCCTGACCTTGTCCTCGACCCTGTTCGAGGATGCCTCGTATGACATTTCCCAGCTGACCAACACCAACAATATGGCCAAGCGCAGCCTTGAGGCCATTCCAACGATCGAGCTTATGCGGGACCGCGATGCGATCAGCGCCTCGGAAGAGTTCACCAAAGGCGAGCTGATCGACGAGCTTCACCAGCGGTTTTCCTGGATTGCCATTTGCGTCGCCGTTGCCATGGCCGGATATGCGACCCTGATGCTGGGAAGCTTCTCACGCTTTGGTCTGTGGCCTCAGATTCTGGGCGCCTTTACCATTCTGGTTTTGCTCGAGGGCGTGCGCGGCTTTGTTTCGCCTGTTGTGATCGAAGATCCGAACATGTGGGGCTTGCTGTACCTTCCGGCCATCATAGGCATCGCCATTTCGTGCCTGTTCCTGCTGATCGCCGGGCGGCCGTTGATGCGCAGGCGGTACAGGGATGCGCCGGGCGCGCTGTCGCGGGCTTAGACCGCCGCACGCAGGTCGGTCAGACAGGTCAGGATGTCCGCGCTGGTGGTGCTGCCACGGCGGGTCACCAGATACAGAGGCAGCAACAAGTCGATGGCTCCGGCCACCGGGGTCAACTCACCCGCGGACAGGTGATCCCGTATGACATATTCCGGGAAATACCCGGTCCCGCCCCGCCGCAGAACATAGCGTAGGGCCATCAGGCAATTGCCCAGAAATACGGTCTGACCCGCCGCCTGTCGCGCCGCCGAGCGTACGTGATCTTGATAAACCTCGCCCAGTTCGAGATTGACGAAGACCGGGTCGCTCGTGTTCGGCGTTTCAACCAGCATCAGGCGTTCGGGGTTCAACTCATGCGCCTGAATGCGCGGGTCGGTCGGCTGTTCATGCGTCAGCGCCGCGTCCAGAACCTGAGTGGCGACCGCGTCTATCATATTCAGGTCATGGTCATAGTTCAGCGTCAGCAGCAGATGCCCAAGGCTCTTTTCGAACCGCACGGCTAGATCTACCAGCAACGGGTCCCAGATGCTCAGCTGCGCACCAAGACGCAGCGCGACCCGGTTCTGAGTTTGCGCGGGCAGATCGCGCGAGGCAAAGGACCACAGCGACAGCATTTGTTCCGCATAGGGCCGGAACTGCCGCCCGAAATCGGTCAGGCTGGTTCCCCCGGCGCCGCGCGTGAACAGCGGCTTGCCGGTTTCCTCTTCGATCAGGCGAATGCGCGCGCTGACGGCCGTCTGGGTCACGTTCAGCTTGCGGGCGGCGGCGTGAAAGCCACCGGTTTCGGCCACGCACAGAAAGGTCTCGATTGCCTTGAGTTGCATGTCGAAAGTATTTTTTCATCGTAGTGATAAAATCAATTCATTTTTTTGAGTATTCGATCAGGGCTAATCTGACACCAGCAGATCAGCCAAAGGACCGCGCCATGCTGGACAAAAGCCACAAACCCACCTGGACCAGTTTTGAAGAGGCCACCAAGGCCGACTGGGACGCTGTCATTGAATATGAAGAGGCGTATAACGCCGCTCTGCCGGACAGGATTCTGGACGCAATCCGCTCGTTGGACGAGGACTGGACGCCCTATCCTGTCAACCGCTACCAGCACAGCCTTCAGGCCGCGACCCGCGCCTATGAGGATGGCGCGGACGAGGAACTTGTGGTGGCCGCGCTGATCCATGACACCGGCGATATCCTGTCGCCCTACAATCACGGCGAGCTGTCAGCGGCGATGATGAAACCCTATGTCAGCGAAAAGACCTATTGGATTCTCAAGCACCACTGCGTGTTTCAGGGATACTACTACAATCACCATCTGGGCGGGGACCGCAACGCGCGCGACAAGTACCGCGACAGCCCCTATTGGGAGGACTGCCGCTATTTCTGCCATGAATACGATCAGAAAGCGTTCGACCCGGATTACCCGACCAAGCCGCTGGAGTTCTTCGAACCCATGCTGCGCCGCATCCTGAACAAAGGCGAGGGCCATATGGAACTGAACGAGACCGCCAAGGATTAACAGGCCGCCATCAGGCGATAGACGATCTGAGCGGCGGTAAAGTCCCAGGCGGCATTGCCGTCCGGGGCCAGTTCAACCACGTCGAAGCCCACGCATTTGCGGCCCTTCAGGGCGTGTTCGACCAGCCGCAGCGCCTGATAGTACCCCAGCCCACCGGGCACCGGTGTGCCAGTTGCGGGCATTTGTGACGGGTCCAGCCCATCGACGTCAAAGCTGACATAGACCAACTCAGGGAAATCCTCGGGCAGGTCGACGGCGTGGATGTTGCCGGTGACCAGTTCCTCGGCATCCACGTGGAAGATATGGTTCTTCACACGGCTCTTGGCCTCTTCGGTGGAAAAGGCCCGCACGCCGAATTGCGCCAGCTTGATGCCTTCCTCAGCCAGCAGATGCATGACCGAGGCGTGGGAGTGTTTTTCACCCTGATAGGCGTCACGCAGGTCGGCATGGGCGTCGATCTGTACGATGCCGATGGGCTGGTTCAGTGCCCGCGCAACCCCCATGACCGCGCCGTAGCTCAGCGAATGCTCTCCGCCCAATGTCACCGGTACTTTGCCCGCGCGGACGGCGGCCTCGGTGCGTTGTGCAAGGCGTTCCATGATCTCGGACAGCGACGCGTCACAATCCACAGGCTCTTCGGTGAAGATGCCCTCGACACAGGGCTCAGCGTGGCCCGTGATGCGCTCCAGCTCGTTGCTGGCCTCAATGATGGCCTCGGGGCCTTTGGCAGTGCCGGATCCATAAGACACGGTGCGCTCCAGCGGCATCGGGATCACGCGGAACCGGGCGTCTTCGGTACGCTCAGATGCGGTCAGTTCACTGTCGAGGAAAATGCTCATGAGAGTCTGTCCTTAAAGTCGTCATAGCCGAACTGCTTGATGATTTTCAGTTCGTCCGTTTCGCTGTTCCACAGGGCGATGGTGGGTAGGGGAACACCGTTAAACGTGTTGGTTTTGACCATCGAATAATGCGCCTGATCGAGGAAGGCGAACCGCTGTCCGATCTCCAGCGGTTTGCCCCACGTGTAATCTCCGATCACGTCGCCCGCCAGACAGGACGGGCCGCCCAGACGGTAGGTGTGGCCTGCCTCGGCCTCGTCCATCAGGGCGGGGCGATAGGGGGCCTCGATCACGTCGGGCATGTGGCAGGTGGCCGAGATATCGGTGATGGCAAGGTTCATGCCATTGGTCGGCAGGTCGAGGATTTCGCCGACCAGAATGCCTGCGTCCAGCGCGACGGCTTCGCCGGGTTCGAGATAGACGTCGATACCGTAAGTCTCGCGGATGGTTTTGATGAAGGTTACCAGCCCGTCGCGGTCGTAGTCGTCACGGGTGATGTGGTGACCGCCACCGAAATTCAGCCATTTGAGCTGGCTCAGGTAAGGTTTGAGTTTCGGTTCGACGGCGTCCCAGGTGCGCTGCAGCGGTTCGAACCCCTGTTCGCAGAGCGTGTGCATGTGCAGGCCGTCCACGCCGGTCATAGTCTCAGCGGTCAATTGGCTGACCGGCATACCCAGGCGCGAGCAAGGCGCGCAGGGATCGTATTTCGGTATCTCACCCTCGGAATGTTCCGGGTTGATGCGCAGACCCACCTGAACATTGGCGGCTTGGGCTTTGGCAAGGAACCGGTCCTTTTGCGCCGGAGAGTTGAAGATGATGTGGTCGGACAGCGACAGGATTTCGTCCATGTCACCGTCTTTGTAGCCTGCGCAGAAGGTTGCGACCTCGCCGCCGTATTCCTCGCGACCCAGACGCGCCTCGTAGATGCCGCTGGCGCAGGTGCCACCGAGGTGCTGGCGTACCAGCGGGGCCAGAGAGAACATTGAAAATGCCTTGAGTGCGCTGAGGACATGCGCGCCGGATTGGGCACCGATGTCGGCAAGAGTGGTTAGGTTGCGTTCGATTGCCTGTTCGTCGACCACGAAACAGGGGGTGGGCACGCGGGCAAGGTCGAACTTGCGGAAAGCTCCGGCGTCGCCCGCTTGGGTGGTCATCATGTCGGACATAACCGGCGTCTCCGCTTGTGGAGAGGCCGGGGGGCCAGCCCCCCGGACCCCCGGAGTATTTAGGAAAAGATGAAGATCAGAAGCTTACTGGCCCATCGAGTTCGTGGACCTGCCACGGCAGACCGTGCTCGTTCAGCATATCCATGAAGTCATCGGGGTCGAGCTGTTCCATGTTCCACACGCCCGGCTGGGTCCAGTTGCCTTTCAGCACCTGTGCCGCGCCGATCATGGCGGGGACGCCTGTGGTGTAACTGACGGCCTGGCTGCCGACCTCGGCATAGCATTCTTCGTGGTCGCAGATGTTATAGATATAATAGGTCTTCTCGCCCGAGCCGTCCTTGGCCTGACCTGTGGCGATGTCGCCGATGCAGGCCTTGCCCTTGGTTTCCGCGCCCAGATCGCCGGGATCGGGCAGCAGGGTTTTCAGGAACTGGATCGGGATGATTTCCTTGCCGTCATGCATCACCGGGTCGATGCGGGTCATGCCGACGTTTTCCAGCACTTTGGCGTGGGTGATATAGGCGTCGCCGAAGGTCATCCAGAAACGGGCACGCTCAATCTCGGGGAAGTGGGTCGAGAGCGACTCCAGTTCCTCATGATACATCAGGTACATGTTCTTGGGGCCGATGGCGGGGAAGTCGAACTCGACCTTGTGGGTCATGGCCGGGCTGTGCTGCCATGCGCCGTTTTCCCAGTGGCGGACCTCGGCCAGCACTTCGCGCAAGTTGATTTCCGGGTTGAAGTTGGTGGCGAATTCCTGGTCGTTGCTGCCGCCATTGGCGTCCAGAACGTCGATCTGGCGGATGGTATCCAACTTGTGTTTCTTCAGCCATTTGGCGAACACCGATGTCACGCCCGGATCGAAGCCCGAGCCGAGGATGGCGGTCAGGCCGGCCTCTTTGAACCGTTCCTGATAGGCCCATTGCCAGTGGTATTCGAACTTGGCTTCGTCTTCGGGTTCATAGTTCGCGGTGTCGAGATAGTGGATACCAGCCTCAAGGCAGGCATCCATCAGCACCAGATCCTGATAGGGCAGAGCGAGGTTTACCAGAATCTCGGCGCCGGTTTCCTTGATCAGCTTGACCGTGTCTTCGACCTTGTAGGCGTCCAGTTCGGCGGTCTTGATCTCGACTCCGACCCGGTCCTTAACGGCCGCAGCGATGGCGTCGCATTTCGATTTCGTGCGGCTGGCCAGCGTGATCTCGGTGAAAATATCCGAATTCATCGCCATCTTGTGCACGGCTGCGTGGGATACGCCGCCTGCGCCGACAACCAGTGTTTTGCCCATGGTGTGTCTCCTTTTTATTCGTAATAGGTGTAACCGTTGATGCTGTCGCGATAGGCGCTCATCAGGGTTTTGCGGTCTTTGGCTTTCAGAGTACCGGTCGAGATCGCCTCGTCCACCATTTTGCGGAAGGCGGCGACACAGTCCTGCGGGTCGAACTCGACATAAGAGAGGACTTGGCTGATCGTGTCGCCTTCTTGTTCATGCAGCAGGTCAAACCCGCCATCGGCACGTAGGTCGATGGTGACGACGTTGGTGTCGCCGAACAGGTTGTGCAGATCGCCCAGCGTTTCCTGATAGGCGCCGACGAAGAAGACACCCATGTAGTATTCTTCATCTTCGGGTAGGGAATGCACCGGCAGGCTGGGTGAGACGCCATCGGCCAGGATGAAGCGGTCGATCTTGCCGTCGCTGTCGCAGGTGATGTCGGACAGAACTGCGCGGCGGTCCGGTGTCTGGTTCAGGTTCTGCAGCGGCACGATCGGGTGCAGTTGGTCGATGGCCCAAACATCGGGAAGGGATTGGAACAGCGAGAAGTTGCAGTGATAGATATCGGCCACTTTCTCAAGCTGGTCATCGACGTCGGTTTCCAGCTCGTCGCTGGCCGCCAAGGCTTTGATCCGGGCCATCAGTGATAGGTAAACCCGTTCACCCCGGGCCATCTGGCGCAGGTCGACATAGCCGCGGCGGAACAGGGCGCGCAGCTCGTTGCGATAGAAATTGGCATCGTTCCAGCATTCCTGCAGACGGTCGCTGGACAGGTATCCCTGTACCGCCGCCAAATCCGAAAGGATATGATGATCATCAGCTTCGACCGCCGGGGCGGTTGCCGCGTCATAAAGCGTGCTTTCCAGCACGTTGAACACCAGCATGGACGACGTGGCCACCACGGCGCGCCCACTTTCGGTAACCAATGTCGGGTGCGCGACTTCGGCTTCATCCATCGCGTAGGCCACGGTTTCGACCACGTTGGCGCAGTATTCCTCGACCGTGTAGTTGATCGAGTTCTCGGCAGCCTTTTTCTCGCCGGTATAGTCCACGCCCATGCCACCGCCGAGGTCCAGATGGGTCAGCGGCACGCCTTCGCGCGTCAGTTCGGTGTAGTACCGGCAGGCCTCGCCCACGGCGCGGCGGACGTCGTTGACGTCCTGCACCTGCGAGCCAAGATGCGAGTGCTGCAGCTTGAGGCAATGCAGCAAGCCCGCGTCTTTCAGCTTGTCCACCGTCGCGACCAACTGGTCGGTGTTCATGCCAAAGGCGGACCGGTCGCCCGAGCTTTCCTCCCATTTGCCGCTGATCTGGTTGGTCAGTTTGACCCGCACGCCGATCAGGGGTTCGATGCCCAGCTCGTTATAGACCTCGATCACCGTGTCGGCCTCTTTCGGGCTTTCCAGCACGATGACCGTATTGAAGCCGATCTTGCGGCTGAGGATTGCCAGTTGGATGAACTCGGCATCCTTGACGCCGTTGCAAACGATCAGGGCCTGGCGCGACAGACGGTGGGCGAGGGCGATCACCAGTTCCGGCTTGGACCCGGCCTCGAGCCCGTATTCGTATTTCTTGCCAAATTCGACGATCCGGTCGACCACCTGCGCCTGCTGGTTCACCTTGATCGGGAACACACCACGATACTGGCCCTTATAGCCGACGCGGGCGATGGCATCGTGAAAGCTCTGGTTCAGATGCGCGATCTCATGCTCCAGATATGAGCTTACGCGCAACAGCATCGGCGCCTTGATGCCCCGATCGTCCAGATCGTGCAGAATGCCGGGCAGGCTGATCGCATCGGCCTCGGGGGCCAAAGGATTGCGCAGACCGATCTCGCCATCCCCTGTCACCTCGATGAGGCCTTTGCCCCATTTTTCAACCCCGTAGATGGAATGCGGTGCGTCGGGCGTCTGTTTCAATCAAGTCGGTCCTTAACGTAGGGGTGCAAGTTTAGCGCCCGCCAATACGGCAGCAGATTGATTCGTCCAAGTGTAATCTATGTAACTGGATTTGCCGAATTCACGCGACCGGGCGAATTGGGATCAGGTGATTGTCCCATTGGCAGTCCGGTCGAGCGGAAATTTGGACTTCGGAGGTCAGTTCGCCGACGATACCGGTGCCTGTTGTGAAGACGAAACCATTGGGTCCGGGACCCAAGCCGCAGACGTCTTCCAGCGGGAAAGCACCGGCAAGCTGGCCGCTTTTCACGTTGAACCGGTGCAGGGCATCGCCACGGGGGCAGGTAATGGCAACGGTTTCGCCCGGGCCTGAAAAGGCGATGCTGCCGGCATAACCTTGCAGGGTGCTTTGGTCCGCGTCGGGGGCCGACAGCAGGCGCGGCGCCTCGTCGCGACGGTGCAGGCCCAGCAGCGGCGGATGTTGCGCCTTGTCTCCCTGCCATTGCATCGCGAACGCTACCAGCCCGTCTTGGCGCACGGCCAGATGCCGGATCGAGTTCTTGTGCAGGGTCTGCGGCAGTTCCACTTGCTCCAGAACCGTCCCGTTCAAGTCTAGGTAGGACAGGCGCGGTTGCATGGTTGGCAGGTTCAGTTTGGTACGCCCCATGTCAGGGTGGGTTTCGATGCCGCCATTGGCGATGACCAGAGTCTGACCATCGGGCATCAGCCGCATGTCATGTGGGCCAACGCCACCTGACGGGAATTCGCCCAGGCGTCTGTAATCGGCGGTGTCCCAGATGCCGATCACGCCCTCTCCGGCTTCATAGTTGTTCTCGGTGGTGAAAAGCCGTGTGCCATTGGGTGAGAAGACGCCGTGGCCAAAGAAATGACGGCCTTCGGGGGCGGTCAGCCGGGTCAGCTCGGTGCCTGTGGCGCAATCAATGACCAGCGCGAAAGTGCCGGGACGGCGCGCGAAGGCCACCGCTTGCGCGTTGACGGGATGAGCTGCAGCCGCATGGCCGCGCGCGGGCAGGGGGAGTGAGAACAGGATATCGCCACCCGTATCTAGCCCGGCCAATCGGTAGCTGCCATCCGGGAACAACGCCGCCGCCAGATAATCCGGCGCGCCGACCGAGGCCCATCCGCGCAAGGGCGCCAGGCTGCTTGCGGCCAGTCCGGCCAGAAAACGTCGGCGGCTTGGCATGGGTCAGTCCCCGTCCAAGGAGTTGAACCCGGCGCTGATGCCCAGTGTCGGGCCAAGCTCGGTCGAGGCGATCTGGCGGATATCGTTGATCGACTGCTGCAATGCCTCGACCCGGAACCGACCCTGCGGATCGGCCACACCTGCAAGTGCCGGATCATCCAGCGTCTGCGCGCGGGTGATGGCCTTGTCGAACGCGCCATCCAGATCAGACGCGATCTGCGGGTGATCGACCGACAGATGCGCCGCCAGATGGCGCAGCGCGATCAAAGACAGCTCAACATGGCGCAGGGATCGTTCAGAGCGGCGGGCTTCGGCGCGGTTGGGGCGGGGGCGGTTGAACGTGCCCATCGGACGGCCAAGGCGGGTGTCGCCGGTGAATTCCAGACCGGTGACCAGTGCCTTGTACAGCTCTTGCATCGCTTCATCGCCGGACCGATAGGGGCTGTTTTCGCCCGGTTGTGTCAGCGCCATTGCGAAGCTTGTCCAGTCGTCGTTCATCGCGCGGGCATTCAGGTCGATATCGGTGGCGATGGCCTGTATCAGAGCGCAGCGATAGGCGTCGTTGCCCTGATCCGCAAAGCGCGGATCGTAAAGCATCTGTTCCAGCGCAAAGAACCCCCTTGCGGCGATCGAGGTTTCGGCAAAGGCCTCGGGGGTTTCGACGGCGTCGTCTTCGGCGGCGATCAGACCGGACAGGGCCTTGGGCGTGAACCCTTTGGTATCCGGCCAGAACGCCAGCGCGAAGGCCCGGTCACCGGTTTCCGAGGGGCCAAACCGCAGATGGCTGACCGAAATCCAGCCGTCAAAGGCAGTGTGATACGCCGCGCGCAAATCGGGTGACGTCGCGGCGCAATCGGTTCGCGCCGCCTGTGCCAGTGCTCCTGTTGTGTCTGAAAACGCGGCGAAGCCGGGCAGGACATGTTCCTGGGCTGCAGCGGTCAGGATCGGACCCCGGTCCTGCGCCAGCGCAGGAAGGGGCAACGTCAAGGCCAGAGCAAAGGCAAGCAAACGCATGGGTCAGAGGCTTTCGAGAAAACGGATCAGGGCATCGCGGTCGGGTTTGGGCATCGCTACAACCGTATCACGGGCGGCCTGAGCCTCGCCCCCGTGCCACAGGATGGCTTCGAGCAAGGTTTGCGCGCGTCCGTCATGTAGAAACTGGGTATGGCCCGAGACCTGCCGGGTCAGTCCAATCCCCCACAGCGGCGGCGTACGCCATTCGCGCCCGGTGGCGCGGGCTTCGGGACGGCCATCGGCCAGCCCTTCGCCCATGTCATGCAATAGCAGGTCGGAATAGGGCCAGATCAGCTGAAAACTATGCTCGGGTCGGTTTTCCATGCGATGGGTGACAAAGGCAGGCGTGTGGCAAGAGACACAGCCGGTGTCGTGAAACACCTGCTTGCCGCGCAGAACCTGCGCATCGTCCACGTCCCGGCGTGCCGGGACGCCCAGATTGCGGCTGTAGAAGGCCACCAGATCCATACCCAACTGGTCAACTTCAAACACGCGGTCGTCGCCATCGCCATGCGGAGCGTTCACACAAGCCGCTTGCGCGTCGGTGCAGTCACCATGACCCGCAGGGTAGAGCGGGCTGGAAATGCCGATATCACCGGAAAAGGCCGCCGCCGATTGCTCCATGATCGTGGGCATCCCCGCCTTGAGGCCGAACCGGCCCATCATTGGCGCGCCGAATTCCTTTGACCAGACGATGTTCGGGCGTCCGGAAATGCCGTCCCCATCCGCGTCATCGGGATCGGCATTGGCCAGCAAATCCTCGACCGGGATCGCCTCGAGCAGGCCCAGGCCGATCATCTGCGGCGCCACCCGCGGGCTGAGCATGGCCCCGGGGTGCAGCGGGCCGTATCCCAGATCCGCCGCCTGATAGGTCGGCTTGCGCAGGGTAACAGTTTCGCCATCGGACAGGGTCACGGCGACATCTTCATAGGTAACGTCCAGCCGGTATTCCGCCGCGTGTCCGGGCAGGGCCAGATCCTGCATCTGGCCGCCATAGTTCGGCTCGGGTTGGGTGGTGATATAATCCTCGATCTCGTCGTGGCCGTCACCCCCCGGGATCGAGACGCGCAGGAACATGGAGGTCGCATTGTCGCCGGGCCCTGCGGGCGTATGGCCACGCCCGTCCTTGATGTGGCAGCGTTGGCATGAGCGCGCGTTGTAAAGCGGCCCCAACCCGTCCGAGGCTAATGTGGACGCGGGCGAAGACACCCAGATTTTCTTGAACAACCCGTTGCCGACTTTGAAGTCCAGCTCCTGCTCAAAGCTCAGGTTGCCGGAGGGTTGCGAAAACGCATCGGCATCGGTGCGGGCGCGGACCGTGGCGGCCCCGGCGGGCAGGTCCTCGAACCGTTGCGGCGCGGCGAAATCTTCCGGTGCCACGATGACGTTGGCGATCCGGATGCGCTCATCTTCGGTTCTGGGTTCGAAATTGAGGTGGAGATCCTGCAGGTCGGCTGCGAGGGATTGGGTGGCCGCAAGGGCGGCCACCGTCAGGACGGCAAGGTTACTCGTCCTCGTCCATTTTCGATGCGTTGAGTTGCGCATAATTGGCTTCGCCAATCCTTTCGTACAGATCAAGCTGCGTTTCGAGGAAGTCGATATGTCCTTCTTCGTCGCGGATCAATTCCTCGAACAGGGACATCGACGCATAGTCACCGGCCTCGCGGCAGTATTCGCGCGCTTCGACATACAAGGCTCGCGCGTCATTTTCGGCAGCCAGATCACATTCCAGGGTTTCCTTGGGGTTCTGGCCAATTCTCAGGGGGTCGAGCTTTTGCAGGTTGGGGTGACCTTCCAGAAAGATGATCCGCTCGATCAGCTTGTCCGCGTGGCCCATCTCTTCGATGCTTTCCTCGCGGCTTTTCTTGGCCATGTGGCCAAGGCCCCAGTCCTCTTGCAGGCGGTAGTGCAGCCAATACTGGCTGACCGCCGTCAGTTCATGCCGCAGAGATTTGTTGAGATACTCTATGACTTTGGGATCGCCCTTCATCTTCACTCTCCTGTGGTGCTCCGGTGCGTAGCGCCCGAAGTTGCATGGGGACTTCCAGATTATCGCTGGAACGCATCATGTCTAGGAAAAGCGGCATACAGCCGCCGCAATCCGCGGATTTCCCAAGGGCATGATAGATCTTGCCGGGGGTGATGATCGCCTGAGCATCTGACGTCCGCATCCAGTCGATTGCGGCGCGGATATCGTGGTCAGTTATGTTGGTGCAGTGACAAACGATCATAGCGAATCTAGGCTCGATAGGTTTCCTACTTAATTAGTAAGGTATTTTATTTCTGTCCAGTCACAAACTGGCGTGATCAGAGTGCCGGAAGCATGAGTTCGCCCACGCTTCCGGCCTAGGAGAGTTTACTGGAAGACCGCGTCGGGGTTATCCAGGCTGTCCGAGCCTTCAAAGCTGATCTGGTCCAGACCCAGAGTGGTCACGATCCGCTCGATGGTTTTGGTCTGGTCAACCAGCCCGTTGACACCGCCCATGATCAGCAGTTCACCGCCTTCATTGCCTCGTTCCAGCATCTGGTCATAGGCGAAACCGGCTTCGGCGGTCGATTTCAGACGACCCAGCGCCTGCATGGTGTTGGCCAGCTTGACTTTCATTTCAGCGTCCAGAGAAGGATCAGAGGCGATCACCAGATCCGACAGCGACGCGCCGCTGACCGGGGTGCCGTCGATACGGGTGTAGCTGCCCAGATAGACGTTCTGAATGCCCAGCCCATCGTAGTAGTGGCTGTTATGGGTGTTGTCCGAAAAGCAATCATGCTCTTCCTCGGGGTCGTTCAACATCAGGCCCAGACGCATCCGTTCGCCGGCCTGCTCGCCGTAGGACAGCGAGCCCATGCCGGTCAGAATGGCGCTTACACCTGCGGTTTCATCTGCGGACAGCGCGGCGCGTGCCTCGCCCCCTTCAGCCCATTGAGCTGCCATCCATTCCAGATCGCTGACCAGCAGTTCCGTCACGGCGTTCAGGTACTGCGCCCGACGGTCGCAATTGCCACCGGTGCAGTCGTCGCCCTGAAGATAGTCGGTATACGGACGGTTGCCCGCACCTGCACCGTGGCCGTTCATGTCCTGACCCCACAGCAGGAATTCGATGGCGTGATAGCCGGTGGCGACGTTTGCCTCGATTCCGTCGGCTTCGTGCAGGGTTTCGGCCAGCAGCTCGGGGGTGATCTCGCTGGCGTCGATGGTTTCGCCTGACAGCTCAAAGCTGGGGTTGGCGACCACGTTCAGCGCGGCGAACTCGTTTTCATCCGTCGGGCCACCATAGGACGCGTCGACATAGTCGATCAGGCCCTCGTCCAGCGGCCATGCGTTCACTTTGCCCTCCCAGTCGTCAACGATGGCGTTGCCGAAACGATAGACCTCGGTCTGCTGATAAGGCACGCGTGCGGCAACCCATGCGGCGCGAGCTGCGTTCAGGGTTGCGTCGGACGGCGCAGCGATCAGGGCGTTCACGGCCTCTTGTAGGGCTTTGGCCGCGATCAGGCTGTCATCGTATTTGGCTTCGGCAATGTTCGCATAGGTGTTCAGAACATCACCCTTCGACGGGGCGTCGGCGGCAACGGATGCGGATGCGATGCCAAGGGTCAGAGCGCTGGTGGCGGCGAAAAATCGGGTCATGAAGGCGACACTTTCCTGTCAGGTAAAATTTCACAGGCGCCGCCTCTGCGACGCATACTTCCTGATACCTGAGTTATTTAGTCGCCTATGTCAACCTGAGTTTTATCCTCGGATAAGCTGATCCTTGCTCTCCCCTTATTTGGCGGGGTCGCGTGGTCCGGGCCGCGATTGCGCCAATTTAGAAACATACTAAAATAAACTCCGTGATTCCTTGGTAGGTGGTGCCTGTTTATGAGAAGCGCAGCTCTCGCTCTGACTCTGATCCCTGCGGTCGCCCTGTCGCAGACGCAAGCGGGGATTGAGCATGAACATGGCACGGGTCATCTGGACATTGCGGTCTCAGGGGCCGAGCTGTCCTTGTCGCTTGTGGTGCCTGCTGCGGATATCGTTGGATTTGAGCGCCCGGCGCAAACCGATGAGGATCGGGCCTTGGTCGCCGGAGCAATTTCCGATCTGTCCAAACCGCTGGAATTGTTTGTCCTGCCCGAAGATGCGGCCTGTTTCACGGCAACCGCCAATGTCACACTATTGGCAGAAGGGCTTGGTCCCGAGGCCGAAATCGCCCCGTCTGCTGATCAGGACCAGCACACCGAATTTCAGGCCGACTACCAGATACAGTGTCAGACGATTGACGTGATCGACGCCATCGGTTTCGCCTATTTCGAGCGGTTTCCGAACGCTTTGAAACTGGTTGTAAAGATCGAGCGGTCCGGCGAAGTCCAGTTGCATGACGTCACGCGTTCCATGCCGAACCTGCCGTTGTAGGCAACCAGAGCAGTTTGTGTGGTCGTTGTGTGCGGCTGCCCCGTGCCGGGGGTAGTTCAGACGTTGATACCGACGACCAGAGAACCTTTGACCTGTTGTGCCTTGGGTCATCTACCAACCTTTGAGTGACCACATCCGTCCTGACGCGTCGAGATATGTGGCAGCGGCTTAGGATCATAAACTCGCAAGCAAACATCGCCGGTGTCTTAGCCCGTGCCAAATCAGTTTCTCGCGTTGGCGGTTTGCAGCCCAAGCCCAACAATGCTGCACGACACATCAGTGTCGGCTTGCGTTGTATTGTATTGGAAACCGGGATAGGTTCCCGGCGTGAAGTTTACTCGAACCATAACTGCATTAATGCTTGTCGCTTTGTTGGTCCTGATGACAGGGCTCGGCGACCGCGCGCATGCGATGCTTGAGAACTGCAATGGCGGGCATTGCGCACATCACCTGAACACGTCTGCAGACGACCACCATGCCGACCATGCTTCAGTCGCGCCAGGCGAAGGTGCACCGCATCAGCCAGACAGCGCGGCGCACGAAGGTTGCAATCCGTTCCTGTGCAATGTCATCGCGCTTGCGCCTCCGGCTTCCGATGCCAAACTCAACCAATCGGTGGTCGTGTTGGCATGGCAGGTTACAAGCCTCTCGACGCTCGATGAACCGGACAACCCGGACAGGCCACCTAATCCTTGAAACAGATTTCCGACGCCGTTCACGGCAGTGAACACGTTCCAGTGTGCTGCAAATTATTTGCGGCCCCACTCTGTTACACAAGGTTAGGACCAGAACATGAACCGAAAATACCTCGTAATCGGCGCATGCGCCGTGGCAGCCGTCGCTGCCTATATCACTCTACGCCCCGCCCCAGTTGACGACACCGCGCAGTCGGCACCTGCCGAGGGGGGTGCGATGGTGGCCATCCAAATGCCGCCTATCGAAGGAAATGCGGCCATCGGACAACGTATATTCGAAACCGCGTGCGCCGCGTGCCACGGAACTGACGCGGTCGGCGTTGAAGGCGCCGGGCCGCCGCTGATTCATGTCATCTATGAGCCCAGCCATCATGCGGACGAGTCCTTTCAACGCGCGGTCGAAGTGGGCGTCAGAAGCCATCACTGGCAATTTGGCGACATGCCGCCAGTTGAAGGCCTGACCCGTGGCGACGTGGCCATGGTCATCGACTATATCCGCGAAATCCAGCGCGCCAATGGAATAGACTGAGGAACCTACGAATGAAGAAGCTTGCTACAATTGCATTGATGTCCACGCTTGCCGCAGGCGCTTTTGCCCATTCGAATGTGGATACCACCACACCCGAAAACGGCGCAACAATTGCCGAAGTGCCCTCTGAGATCAGTTTCAATTTCGCAGATGATATTCGCCTGACAAAAGTTGACATGATCCATCAGGATGTTCATGCCGCCACGCTCGATCTGGGAGATCAGACCAGTTTTGGCCGCACGTTCAGGCTGCCGCTTCAAGGCATGGGTGAGGGCACCTATCGCATCGAATGGCGGGGCCTGGGTGCGGACGGCCACGCCATGCAGGGCGAGTTCACGTTCACAGTGGATTGACCATGCCCGATATCTGGGGAATAGGCGCAATACTGTCCAAGCTGATGCTCTATGTCGGCATTGGTGGTGCGGCTGGTCTTTTGATCATCCGAGCTGCTTTTGCTGACATTGTGTCACCCCTCAGCGACAGGATGCGTGTGCAGGTCGCGCTGTTGGCGGGGCTTGCGCTTGTTGCCTCTGTCCTTGGTTTCATGCTGCGCGGCGCCGCCCTGACGGGCGGAGCCGATGGCATGACCGATCCGGAAATGCTGGGTCTGTTGTGGCAGACCCCGGTTGGCGACGTTCTCGTGTTTCGGATCATTGGGACGGTTTTAATCATCGGGGGCGTGTTTATCCCTCGTGTTGGGCAATGGATCGCACTTGCCGGTGGAATGCTCGCCCTGTGGTCCTTTGCCCGGATCGGGCATGTCCCGGAACTGGAGGTAACGGGCGTCCGTTTCCTGTTGCTTCTGCACCTGCTGGGGATTGCGTTTTGGATCGGCATCCTCGGTCCGCTGCATTTCTTGTCGCGACAGCCGGAACATCTGGGCAATGCAGCCACGTTGGGGCATCGGTTCGGGCAGGCAGCTTCGGTTATAGTTCCCGCATTGATTTTGGCGGGGCTGCTGATGGCTTGGATGTTGCTGGGCGATTTATGGGCGCTGACGACAACAGGATACGGGCAAACGCTGCTGATCAAGCTTGCACTTGTCGGCGCGGTCCTGACGCTGGCAACCGCAAACAAGCTCTACCTCGTTCCCGCCATGCAGGCGGGGGACGAAAAAGCCGCGCGCCATTTGGCACGCTCCATTGAAATCGAAACTGCGGTCATTCTGGTGGTGCTTGCGGCCACCGCGACGCTTACCAGCGTTCTGACCCTGCCGAATTGAGGAAATCCATGAACAGACGAGACTTCCTGATCACATCAAGCGCGGCGGCGCTGGCTCCGCGCATTACTCTTGCATCGGCATCCGTAGAGTTGGTTGCACAGCCGGTCACGGCACAAATCCTGCCTGCGGGCGATCCGGCGACCCCGATGCTTGGCTTTAACGGCAGAACACCGGGTCCAGTGCTTCGCGCCCATCAGGGTAGTACATTCGATGTCCGGTTCCTGAACCGGATCGGCGAAGGCTCGGCGGTGCATTGGCATGGGATGCGCATTGACAATGCGATGGATGGCGTGCCGGGAATAACCCAGGACGTTGTCGAGACGGGCGCAGAGTTCGAATACAGCTTTCAGGCACCCGACGCGGGGACGTTCTGGTATCACTCGCACAACCGGTCGTGGGAACAGGTTGCCAAGGGTCTCTACGGCCCGCTCATCGTTGACGAAATAACGCCACCCGATGTGGATCACGATCTGATCGTAATCATTGACGACTGGCGCATGACCGAAAGCGGCACGCTCGCCGACGGTTTCGAGAACATGCACGATCAGGCGCATCAAGGGCGGCTGGGCAATTATGCCCGCGCGCTGGTAGAGCCAAGTACGCCGGTTCGGCGCGGTGACCGCGTGCGTTTGCGGTTGATCAACGTTGCGACAGACCGGATATTCCCGATTGAGCTTGAAGGTGTCGACGGCAAAATTGTTGCTTTCGACGGTATGCCCCTGCCGCGCCCGCAAGTGGTTTCCAACCTGGTTCTCGCACCGGCTCAGCGTGCAGATATCATTGCGGATGTCACATCAGTCGGTCAGATCGCCTTTGTCTTTCCAACGCGCGACGATCCCTACCTGCTGGGTGAAATCCCGGTTGAGGGGGTGAATACCGTGCGGCAACCATCCGGGATTCCCGCACTGCCACCAAATGAGCAGAAACAGCCGGATATGAACACTGCCGTGGCTCTGACGCTTACCATGCAAGGTGGGGCGATGAGCCGCCCCGCAAGCACGCAAACAGATATTTGGGCGTTCAACGGGCAATCCGGCCTGACGGATACGCCGTTTCACAGGTTCGAGCGCGGGCAAACGGCGCGCATTCGTCTGGTGAACGACACCCGTTTCCCGCATGGCATCCATCTGCACGGGCATCATTTCTTTGAGGTCGGGGCGGACGCTAGCTTGGGCGCATTCCGCGATACAACGCTTGTGGATGCAGGCGGAACCCGTGACATCGTTTGTGTGTTCGATAATCCCGGCAAATGGCTGCTGCATTGTCACATGCTGGGGCATCAGGCGGCGGGCATGAAGACATGGGTGGAGGTCGCATGAAACGCATTCTGACCCTCGCCACCTGCAGTATCGCGACCGGCGCATTTGCCGGCCACGAACTGGACGGCCGGGATTTGACTAATGGGCAGGCTCTGTACGCCGACCAATGCGCGTCCTGCCACGGGGCACATCTGGAAGGGCAGCCCAACTGGCGCACACCCGACGAAAACGGCGTTCTACCTGCACCGCCCCATGACGAGACGGGGCATACGTGGCACCACGACAACCAGCTGCTGTTCGACTACACCAAACTGGGGGGCGCGCAGACACTGGCAGCACGCGGCATCAAAGACTTCAACAGCGGCATGCCGGGTTTCGCGGGCACGCTGACTAACAAGGACATATGGGACGTTCTGGCCTATATCCGCTCTACTTGGCCCGACGAGGTTCAGCAAATGCAGGCCAGCCGCAACGTGCCGCACGAGTAGAACCGGGGCTTCTGGTGCAGATTGCAGTATTGCCAAGCGGGTACGTCGCGCACTCACATCGGACGGCAATGTCGTCTTGACGTAGATGCCCAACAGGTTTTGAAGCGCTAAAAATGGATGGGTATGGCGCGGCGGCAGCTTCCGGACAATTTGGGATTGCTGAATGCCATTTCCACACTCAATGCGTTAGGCGGCTATCTATAGGATGCGCGAACCAACGAGATCGTCTGCGGTCAAATTTTGTGGATTGGTGGTAGCGGAGGAGGGACTTGAACCCCCGACACGCGGATTATGATTCCGCTGCTCTAACCAACTGAGCTACTCCGCCATGAGTGAGAGGCGATGTAAGGGAGGGGCCGGAGAGGGTCAAGAGGGAAAAGGCGGTCATAGCCGGATTCTTTTTTACCCCGATCAAACCGCCTCGGGCTTGGCGCGGGCGGCTTCGGCGATCCGGCGGATGAATGCGGCGCAAGTGTCCGTCTTGGTGATCAGGATCATGTGGCCCGCCCCGTCGATCCGTTCGTTGCTCAGGCCAAACTGCGCCATCGGATCGCCCTGTGTCCTCGCTGGCAGGATCGCGTCCTGCGTTCCGTACAGAATCCCTCCGGGCACGCTTAGTTCTCCGTATCGCGCCATCTGCGCCCCTAGGCTGGCGTCAAGGCCCACAACATCCTGCGACCCGGTGACAAAGGCCGACGGCCGCAGCCCCAGCGCGCCGCCCGCACGGTCGAGAAAATCGGCGGGCGCAGGTTCAGGGGCAAAAACCACGTCCAGCGTGTGTGGTGCGGTTTTGGCAGCCAGCGGCACAGCCAGAGTGTTGCCGATCAGGCTCCGCAGCCACTCGGTACGAATCTCCAGCGGTTTGAAGACCTGCGGCGTGGATGGCAGCTTGTGAGTCAGAGGCGCAAGCAGGGCCAGGGCCCTGATCTTTTCAGGTCGGTCCAGCGCCATCGCCAGCGAGACCGCGCCGCCCAGCGAATGGCCGACCAGAATCGCGTCAGTGATGCCCTTGGCGTCCAGAAGCTCCTGTATCATCCGCCCCTGTTCGGGCAGGCGCCCCAGATCGGCCGTGTCCCGGGTCGAATACCCGCAGCCAGGCCGGTCGACTGCAATGACGTGGTAGTCATCGGTCAGCATGTCGACCAGCGCATAGGTGAAATGCTGCAACTGTCCGGTCAGGCCGTGGATCATGACAATGGTCTGGTTCGACGGATCACCCCGCTCGACATAGTGAATGCTGCCGCCGTTTACGGGGATGATATCGCCCAACTGCGGGACTCGCCTTTGCCCATCGGTGGTCAGTTTTCGGGTCCAAAGGTTCATGCCGATGAAAAACGCAACGATCAGAACGAGGATAATCAAAAAAGTCATCTCAGCGGTCTCCGCCTTGGGGTGGGGCAGGGTGGTAGTGTTCCAGCCCGGATCGGGCCATACGCTTTTCATACTCGGATACGGTGCCCGGCCAAAGTGTTGTATTGCGGCCCTCGTCGTCCTGATACCAGGAAGAACACCCGCCCGCCTGCCAGACGCTGTTTGTGTGTCGGTCTCGCATCTCTTGCGTAAAGGCGGCCTGTTTGGATGGGTCGGGCGTGATGGCGTGCAGCCCTTGGCGGTGCATCTGATCCAGCACGCGGCCGATATGGCGGACTTGGGCCTCAATCATCAGTACGACCGAGTTGTGCCCCAACCCGGTATGCGGCCCCAGCAGAATGAAGAAGTTCGGAAACCCCGCGATGGCGGTGCCCAGATTGGCCTGCATACCCTCGGCCCAGGCGGCGCGTAGGGTCAGTCCGTCCGCGCCGGTAATATCCAGACGCTCGGCCATGTCGGTCACATGAAAACCGGTGCCCCAGATCAGCATATCCGCTTTGAACCGGCTGCCATCCGACGCAATGATCTGATCGCCATCAATCGAGGCGACCCCGTGCGGAATCACCGTCACGTTGTCCCGTGCCAAGGTCGGGTACCAGTCATTCGAACTGAGGATACGTTTGCATCCGATCCGGTAGTCCGGGGTCAGGCGTTGGCGTTCTTCGGGGTCGGTGATCGCCTTCTCAAGCGCATGGCACCACATCTTCATGGCGAAATTCACCATCCGCTCTTCGCCACGAAATACGCGGTGGCGGTATTCGAAGATCATGTAGATCAGCTTGCGCCTGAGACGGGGCAGCGCCGGAACGCGCCGATAGAGGTTGCGGACCCACGGCGCAATCGGCCCGTCCGGGCGGGGCAGGACATAGGGCGGCGTCCGCTGGAAGATGGTGACATGCGCGGCCGTTTTCGCAATTTCTGGCACGAACTGCACGGCTGAGGCGCCGGTTCCCACCACCGCGATGCGCTTGTTTGCGAGGTCCGTGTCATGGTGCCACTCGGCGGAATGGAAGCGCGGGCCGGGGAAGCTGTCGGCCCCGGGGATATTGGGAATGCTGGGATGGTGCAGCGCGCCGATGGCCGAGATCAGAAAGCGCGCCGTCCAGCGGTTCCCGTCGTCGGTTTCCACCTGCCAGCGGCTCCCGTCCCATTGGGCAGATTTCAGCTGTTGGTGGAAGTGGCACAGGTCATACAGACCCTCATCACGGCAGACCTTCTGCAGATAGGTCTGAATCTCGGCCCCGCCCGCATAGGCGCGGCTCCAGTCCGGGTTCAGGTGCGTCGCCATGGAATAGAGATGCGAGGGAATATCGCAGGCCACACCGGGATAGGTGTTTTCACGCCATGTTCCGCCGATGTCCCCCGCTTTCTCAAGGATCGCGATGTCGGTGATCCCGCGCTTGCGGGCCTCCAGCGCCATGATCAGCCCCGAAAACCCGGCCCCGATGATCAACATGTCCGTGCTGCGCTCCATGCGCCCGCCCCTCCCAAAGCGACCGTGATGGTTCGGTCAGACTATAAGCCGGAAAGGCTTTGTGAACAGCCTGCCCTGGGGTCAGGGACGGGTGTTCGATCAGCGTTTTGCCATCGGACCCGACCCGGCCGGGCTGTGCCCTGACAGCATTCCTGATGTGCAGGTGCTGTGCGGCGCGCACGGCGGGCGGATGATCGGTCGCCGTGGCTTTGAAATGCGCCCGGAAATCATGATCCGGGTGCAATGATCAAGCATCGCATGAGCCAGGCTAAGCCAAGTGTTAGAATTTTTCCGGGTAAAGTCCTGAGGCCAGTGCGTTAAAAGTGTATTTTTTAATCACGTCCGGGGATAGTGTCGCAAATCTACAGAATATGTCGGTTCCAAAGGGATCAGCCGGAAAACGTCGATATAGGCAAGAAAACCAGCAAGTGCATCGTTTGGGCGGCAGTTCGGCCATTTTGCCCAAATGGAACGATCAGGGACCTGCCCCGCCAGAGGAATGGTGATGCACCGCAGGGGACCGGGTCGAAGACAAGATCAAGATTGGAAGCTCACGTAAAGATGAGTTCAATCCAGCTATACAGTCAACACGGAGGAAAACATGTCGCTACCCGAACCATTTACGGATGTTGAGATAGAAACGGCCGATGCCGGTTTCTATGAGAATTACAGCGTTCCCATCGCGCTGATCAGTAAGGCCATCATGGTTGGTCTGGTCCTGTGGGCGCTTGTGTTTCCCGCCAATGCCAACAGCACGCTGGGCAGCCTGAACGGCAGGCTGCTTGAGACTTTCAACAGCTTCTACGTCGTCATCGTAGGTCTGTTCTTCTTTTTCCTGGCCATTGTGGCCATCATCCCCGCCACCGGTCGCCGGATCATGGGGACCCCCGGGGAAAAGCCCGAGTTTTCGAATTTCTCCTGGTTTTCGATGATGTTTGGCGCCGGTCTGGGCGTGGGCCTGATGGTATTTGCCACGGCCGAACCGCTGGGCCTGTGGGGGTCGAACCCCGTTGTGGTATCCGGTGCGGTCGAGGGCAATACGCCCGAGGCGCTGCAATCGGCCTATCGCTTCACCTATCTGCACTACGGTTTCCATGCCTGGGCAATCTATGTCGTCACCGGCCTGTCGCTGGCCTACTACGCCTATACCCGTGACATGCCGCTGACGATCCGCTCGGCGCTGACACCGCTGTTCGGCCGTTTCGTCAACGGGTTCTTCGGCCATGTGGTCGATGTTCTGGGCGTTGTCGCAACGATCCTGGGCGTGTCCGTGACCATCGGTTATGGCGTCAGCCAGTTCATCGACGGCCTATACGCCATCACCGGGATGGAGTGGGTCATGGATCTGGGCGGCGAGGTGCCGACCCCCAGCAAAGTGGGTCTGATCTCTGGTCTGGTTGTAATCATGAGCCTGTCGATCATCTCGGCGGTATCCGGGGTTGGCCGCGGCGTTAAGTACCTGTCGAACCTGAACCTGGTACTGTCGATCATCCTGCTGGGGACGTTCGTGGTGTTCGGTTCGTTCGTCTTTGCCATGACCACCTATGGCACGGCGATGGTCGATTATATCCTGCACTTCATCTCGCTCAGCTTCGGTGCCTATGGCCCGCTGTCGACCGAGGCCTTCGCGGCAGCTCTGCCCGAGGCCGCGCAGGCGCATGCCAACGACCTTGTGGGCGGCGCGACCAATGCCTGGGGCAGCTTTGCCGGGTTCAAGGAGGGGCTGGAAGGTGCAGCCGCCGAGCTGGACGAAGAAACGCTGGCCGCAGTCTATGCTGCGGGCGAGCAGGGCCGTCAGTTCGGCTGGCAGGCCGGTTGGACCACGTTCTACTGGGCCTGGTGGATCGCGTTCTCGCCCTTCGTGGGCCTGTTCCTGGCGCGCATCTCCAAAGGTCGCACCGTGCGCGAGTTCATTCTGGGCTGCGTCTTCGCTCCGGCGCTGGTGTGCTTTGCCTGGATGACCGTTCTGGGCGGCACCGCGATTGATCTGGAACTGGCCGGTGCCGCAGAGGGTGCGATCATCGGGGCATCGAACACCAACAAGCTGTTCGTGACACTGTCCTACATGATCGACGGCGGGCTGCTGTCCATGCTGAACGTCATGTGCGTGATCCTGATCATGACCTTCCTGGTGACCTCGGCGGACTCGGGCATTCTGGTGATGAACACCATCATGTCCGGCGGCAGCCAGGAGACCGGTATCAGGCATCGCATCATCTGGGGCGTTATCCTGACGGCGGTGATCGGCGCGCTGATCCTGGCGGCGGGTGAAAACAACCCGATGGACGCGCTGCGCAATGCGATGATCATCGGCGCGCTGCCCTTTACCATGGTGATGGGCCTGATGTGCATCGCCTTGGGTAAGGCGCTGTTCCGCGACAGCCTGCGCGACAAGCACGGGGTTGAGGCACAGGCGGCCGAGTAAGACCTCTTCAAAGACCAAATCAGGCGCCGCCCCCTTGGGGGCGGCGTTTTCTGTTTCAAAAGCGGTGTCGCTTCCTGCAAGCAGATATCGCAATCAGTGAGGTGAAATGTCAGCGAATCCCCCAATCTGGGAAGCAGGATTGGAGGATTGCCCGTGAACATTCGAACCGCGTCCCGTGCTGGTGGCCGCTCAGCCCGCCGCGCCCTGCGCACCGCCCCGAACTTTGAAATGCTGCCCGGCCTGACCCGCGGTATCCCCTTGTGCGAGGTGATGGACGGCAGTCAGGTTGAACGTATCGACAACGCCTCGATGGACATTCTCGAAAATGTCGGCGTCCAGTTTCGCGACGCCATCGCGCTGGAGGACTGGAAAAAGGTTGGCGCCAGGGTCGAGGGTGAACTGGTCTATCTCGACCGCGGACTGGTGCGCGAATTGATCGCCACGATTCCAGGCGATTTCACCTATCACGCACGGGACCCGAAAAAGAACGTACGGCTGGGCGGGCCGCATTCGATCTTTGTGCCGATGACCGGTGCGCCGTTCCTGCGCGATCTGGACGATGTGCGCCGCAACCCGACGCTGGACGATCTGGCGATGTTCCACAAGCTGAGCCACATGCTGCCCGCGCTGCATTCCAGTGCGCATCACATCGTCGAACCCTATGATCACCCGATCAGCCAGAGGCATCTGCGGATCACCTATTCTTCGATGAAACACTCGGACAAAACGTTCATGGGCATGACCACTTCGCCCAAGAACGCCGAGGATGTGATGGACATGTGCGCCATCCTGTTCGGCGAGGATTTTCTAGAGGATCACCCCGTCACCACCGGCAATTGCAACGGCAACTCGCCGCTGGTCTGGGACGAAACCATGCTGGGTGCGATGCGCGCCTTCTGCCGCCGCAACCAGCCGGTCCTGTGCTCACCTTTCGTGCTGGGCGGGGCGAACACGCCTGCCAGCGTTCCGGCCACGGTGGCGCAACTGAACGCCGAGGCGCTGAGCGCGCTGGCCTACACGCAGGTCATCCGCAAGGGGGCGCCTGCGATCTATGGCCATTACCTGTCGACCGTGTCGATGAAATCCGGTGCACCGATGGCGGGCACGCCCGAGATCAGCCTGATGAACTTCATGATCGGTCAGATGGCACGCTATTACGGCGTGCCGTGGCGGACCTCGAACACATTGGGCGGGGCCAAGACGTTCGACGCGCAGGCGGGGTACGAATCCGCCACCACGCTGCAGGCGGTCGTTCATGCCGGTGCCAACTATATCTGGCATAGCGCGGGCTGGAACGAGGCCGGGATGCATTGTTCGGTCGCCAAGTTCATCGTCGATGCGGAGCAATGCGCCATGGCCTATCGCATGGCCGAGGGCCCGAAATGGCACGATTTCGATCAGGCCATCGCGGCGGTGCCCGATGTCGGCCCCGGCGGCCATTATCTGGGCCACCCGCACACGCAAGACAACTTTCAAAGTGCCTTCTTCATGCCTGAACTGTTCGACAACAACTCGATCGAACAATGGCAGGCCGAAGGCAGCGTTGAGATCACCGAACGCGCCCTGAACCGCGCCCGGTCATTGCTGGCCGAATATCAGGAACCCAAGCTGGATGAGGCGAAGAATGAGGCGCTGCTGGACTATATCGCCCGGCGCGAGCGGGAAATCCCGGCCGCCGACGAGCTGAACCAAAGCTACTGAGGAATTCTCCCTGCACCTTACCCGCCCGGACCATCGGGCGGGTTTTTTATCCAACCGGAGGGAAGATGGATCTGAACGGAAAATCCGCCCTGGTGACCGGGGCTGCAGGCGGGATCGGCGCCACCATTGTGCAGCGTCTGCGTCGGGCGGGCGCGCGGGTCGCGGTGGCCGACCGTGTGACCGAGGGGATCGAGGCAGAGGCCCATCTGCCCGGGGACCTGCTGGACGCATCTTATGCCGATGCGCTGCCCCGCAATGCAGCCGAGGCCTTGGGTGGTCTGGATATCGTCATCAACAATGCAGGCGTCATTTCGCGCGGTTCGGTCACCGAGACATCGGATAAGGACTGGGCGCTGTCGCTGGGCGTAAATGTCGAGGCCCCGTTTCGTATCTGCCGGGCTGCAATCCCGATCCTGGCCGCGAACGGAGGTGGTGCCATCGTCAACACCGCATCCTGTTGGGGCCTGCGGCCCGGCCCGAACCACGCGGTTTATTGTATGACCAAGGCCGCGATCGCCTCACTGACCCAGTGCATGGGCATGGACCACGCCCATCAGGGCATCCGCATCAACGCGGTCTGCCCGAATGAGGTGAACACGCCGATGCTGCGCTCGGGCTTTGAAAAGCGCGGGTTCGATCCGGATACCGCCGTGGCCGAACTGGGCCAGACCGTTCCGCTGGGTCGCATCGCCGAGCCCGAGGACATTGCCGATGTGGTGATGTTTCTGGTTTCGGATTCCGCACGCTATGTTTGCGGCGCGTTGTTGGAAGTGAACGGAGGGAAGCCGGTCTCATGAGCCGATTTGAGGGCAAAACCGCGCTTGTCACTGGCGGGCGCAGCGGGATTGGCCGGGCCATTGCCGCGCGGTTGAAACAGGACGGGGCGCGTGTGTTCACGGCACAGCGCGGCTCTGATCTCGATTTCGATGGTATCGCGGCCGATTTCAGTGATCCCGACAGCCCGCAAGCCGTGGTTGATCAGGTGATCGACCGGGCAGGGCGGCTGGACATTCTGGTCAACAATGCCGGGATGATGCAGGAGGCATCGGTCGTTGAGATGAGCCTTGAGGACTGGCAGCGCAACCTGGCGGTCAACCTCACCGCGCCGTTTCTGCTGATCAAGGCGGCGCTGCCACATCTGCGTCAGGCGGGCGGCAACATCGTCAATATCGGGTCGATCGAAGGGCTGGGCAGCAATCCCGGTCACGCCGCCTATTGCGCGACCAAGGCCGGGCTGCACGGGTTGACCCGCGCGGTGGCGGTGGATCACGGGGCCGAGGGCATCCGCTGTAACGCTGTCGCGCCGGGCTGGATCGATACTGAACTGAACCTGGATTTCATCGCATCGATGCCGGATCCCGAAACGTTCCGCGAGGATATCAAGCGTATCCACCCCATCGCCCGAACCGGCGCACCCGAGGAGGTCGCGGCGCTGGTTACGTTTCTCGCCTCGGACGAGGCCAGTTTTGTCACCGGGCAGATCTATACCGTCGATGGCGGACGCATGGCCAAGCTGAGCCTGCCCTGATCACTCGTCCCGCGCCTTCCACTCCTTCCAGCGCAGAACGGCATTTGCGCCGATCTCGCGGAAAGGCTGCGGTGGCAGGCGCTTGGGTTGATCTTCGGCCTCGAAATACCCGGTGATGTCCGAACTTTGCCCGCAGGCGCGTTCTGCGGCTGCGATCCCGGTCAGGGTTCCGCGTGCGGTGCCCAGCCCGTTCTGGACGCACCCGGAATAAACCCCCGGTTCAATCTCACGCGTGACCGAGACGCTGTTCAGGCTCAGGCACAGGTGGCCGGCCCAGTGGTACTCCATCTCAATCCCCGCCAATTGCGGGAACCGCTGGTCGAACTTGCGTTGCATCACCCGCGAGGCCCGCGCCAGATCGCGTGTGGTCGCCGCCATGCCGGGGCGCAGCGCCGCGCAGGTGCGGGTGATGACGCGATTGCCGCCCTGTCCGCTGTCGATCCGCCGCATCGTGGTACCCATCGGATCGGACGGGGTCACACCCCATCGCGGCTGTCCTCCCAATCGGGCCAATGCGTCGGCGTCCAACTCCGGCGTCATCGCGGCAAACAGGAACAGTTGCATCAGGCGGTCCCGCTCGATACCGAAGCTTTCCAGATGGCCGTTGACCGTCAGGATCACCGCGCCGGTGCTGACCGATCCTCGCTGGGTTTGCACCTGCCACGCGCCGCCTTGTTTTTCGAACCCGGTGACAGCCGAGTTTTCGTACAGCCCCACGCCGTCCCCGACCAGCCCGGCTGCCAACCCGCGAATGTAACCCGCAGGCTGCAACATGACCGTGCCAGGTGTGTAGAGGCCGGATCGGTAGTGGCGCGAGCCGGTCAGGTCGAGCATCTGCTGCGGGTCCAGCATTTCGCTGGTTTCCCCCAGCGTCTCCAGATGTTGCGCATAGCTGACGTTATGGGCGTGGCCTGCCGCGCTGGCTGCGCCATTCACCTTGCCCGCCGGATCAAAGAAGTTCGGGTCGATCCCGTATTGCTCGACCGCTGCGCGGGCAAAGGCGATCGCCTGCCTGTTAAGTGCGATCATCACCCTGTCGTCGCCCGCCCCGGCATAATCGTCCGAGGCCAGATCATGAGGCAGGTCGATCATGAAGCCCGAGTTCCGCCCCGCTGCGCCCTCGGCCACGCGTCCGGCCTCCAGCACGACGATCCTGGCGTCGGGTTGCAGTTGGGTCAGGCGCCGGGCCGCCGACAGCCCGGCGAACCCGGCGCCTACGATGGTGAAATCAGCGGTCAGGTCACCGTCCAGTTCCTGCGCGGGCGGCTGCGCGCCAAGGATGGCGCTCCACGCCGCTGGCCCGCGATGGACCGGCAGGGTTCTGGCGGTATAGGCGCTCAATCGACTGCCTCATCCGCGTCATCGGCCAGATCGATCCAGATGGTTTTCAGCTGGGTGTACTGGTCATGCGCGTGGACCGAGTTGTCGCGGCCACCAAAGCCCGACTGTTTGTAACCGCCGAAGGGCGTGGTGATGTCGCCCTCGCCAAAGCTGTTCACCGTCACCGTGCCCGCCCGGATAGCCCGCGCACCCCGGATGGCGCGTTTCGCGTTGGCCGTGAAGATCGAGGCACAGAGACCATATTCGGTGTCATTGGCGATCTTGATGGCCTCGTCAAAGCCGGAAACCTCAATCACCGACAGGACCGGGCCGAAGATTTCCTCGCGCGCCAGGGTGGAGTCGTTGCCGGGAACTTCGACCACGGTGGCTTCGACGAACCCTTTGTTGGCCTTGCCACCGATCACCACATTCTCGGCCTGATCCAGATAGCCGCAAACCTTATTGTAATGGCCTTCGCTGACCAGCGCACCCATGCGGGTTTCGGGGTCCAGCGGGTCGCCGATATTCCACTGTTTGGCGTGGTGCGCGATGCGATCCAACAATTCGGCCTTCACGTCCTTGTGCACGATCAGCCGGGACGAGGCCGAGCAGTTCTCGCCCATATTCCAGAACGCACCATTGACGACATGGGCCGCCACACGGTCGAGGTTTTCGGCGTCATCCATCACGATGGCCGGGTTCTTGCCGCCCATTTCCAGCACCACCTCTTTGGCGTTGCTTTCCGCCGAATAGGTCAGGAACCGCTTGCCGGTGACGGTCGAACCGGTGAAGGACACCATGTCGATATCCATATGCCGCCCGATGGGTTCTCCCACCTCGGCGCCACCACCCGGAACGATGTTCAACACGCCGCGTGGCAGGCCCGCTTCCATTGCCAGTTCGGCCAGACGCAGTGCGGTCAGCGTGGTTTCCGCCGCCGGCTTCACCACCACCGAACAGCCCGCCGCCAGAGCTGGCCCGATCTTCCACGCCAACATCAGCAGCGGGAAGTTCCACGGCAGCACCAGACCCACAACGCCAATCGGCTCGCGCACCACCATGGCGATGTGGTCGTCGCTGGCGGGCGAGACCTGATCATAGATCTTGTCGATCGCCTCGGCGTGCCATTTCAGGCAGTGGATCGTCTCGGGCACATCCACGGTTTCGCAGTCATAGATGGTCTTGCCGCTGTCGATGCTCTCCATCACCGCCAGTTCGCGGGCGTTGCGGGTCATCAGTTTGCACAGCCGGATCAGTACGTCCTTGCGGTCTGAGGGGGGCAGTTTCGACCAGCGGCCATCGTCAAACGCCTCGCGCGCCTTTTCGACGGCAAAGTCCACATCCGCCGCGCCGCAAGCCGCAATGTCTGCCAGCTTGTCGCCGGTCGCGGGGTTCACCGTCTCGAAGGTCTCACCCGAGACCGCCGGACGGAACGCGCCGTCGATAAAGGCCCCGGTTGGCAGGGTCAGTCCCGCGGCGATGGATTTGTATTCGTCCTGTGTCAGCAGATCCATGCTTTACCCCTCCGCCACGATGTCAGCGATTGTCTTTTTCAGCACGCGCGTCACCTGTTCCAGCGCGCGCTTGTCGTCCTTGTTCAGACCCTTCAGCGGAGCCCGCATTAGACCTGCGTCAATCCCGTTCATGGTGACGCCATGTTTGATGGTCTGGATGAACTTGCCGCCCTGTTCCAGCACCCGCATCAACGGCATCATGGCAGACATGATCCGGCGGCCTTTGGCAAAATTGCCCTCGATCACGCAGGCCTGATACAGCGCCACGTGCTCGGCGGGCAGGAAGTTCGACCCGCCGCAGACCCAGAACGGTGCGCCCCAGGCGAAGAACTCCAGCGCCTGATCGTCCATGCCACAGCCCAGTTGGATATGTGGATAGTCACGGGCCAGCAGGTGCACCCGGTTGATATCGCCCGAGCTTTCCTTGATGCCGCAGAAATTCCGGCTGCGGCCAACGCGGTCAAGGAATTCCTCGCCCATCATCGTGCCGGTTCGGTGCGGGTAGTTATAAAGCATCACCGGCAGGTCAGCGGCCTTGTCGATTGCCAGCGCGTTCAACGCGTTTTCGCGGTCGGTTGGCACCGAATAGGGCGGGCTGGCCAACAGGATCGAATCCGCGCCGATCTCGCGCGCACCAGAGGCCAGTGCAACCGAATCCGATGTCAGCATCGCGCCAGTGCCAACGACCAGCGGCAGCCGTCCCTTCAGGCGCTTATGCGTGAACCGCGCCAGTTCCAGCCGTTCATCGACCGTCTGGGCATAGTTCTCGCCGGTCGAACCACCCGAGATCAACCCGTGCACACCGTTCTCGATCAGGTGTTCGATCACGTCGGACAGGGCGTCCCAATTCACGCTGCCATCCTCGTGATAGGGCGTGACCACAGGGGTATAGATCCCTTCAAATCTGAAAATCGGGTTCATTCCGTCCTCATGCAGGTTTCGAAAGCGGCGGGACGCCCATCGGGACATCCAGCGCGTCAGGCATCACGAACAGTTCGATCTGATCGCGTGACAGGTTCCAGTGATCCTCGGCCAGCTGCGCAGCAGCCGCCTCGTCGCCCGCCTCGATGGCGGCGATGATGGCGTCATGCTGGGTGCTTGCTTGGGACAGGTTTTCGGACATTTTGGCCGTCTGCGGCCGGTAAAAGGTCATCCCGATCCGGGCGTGATCGATCAGCAGCCGGTTGAACGACGGCAGCAGGTAGACATTGCCGGACATCGCGCCGGTCACGTCGTGAAACCGGTTATTGGCCATCGCCCGATCCTCGGGTGATCCGGTGCGCAGCGCGGCTTTGAAGGCCTGCTGCGCCTCTTTCAAATCCTCAATCTGCGCGCGGGTCGCGTTCTGAGCCGCCAGCCGCAGGACCGCGCCATAGACCATCGGCGCGGCCAGGAAAAAGTCGCGCAGTGTCGTGTAGGACATCTCGGACACGCGGGCGCTGCGGTTGGTGCGCAGGTCCAGATAACCTTCGCCCGCCAACTGCCGGAACACCTCGCGTAGCGGTGTGCGCGAGAGGCCGAACGCATCGGACAGATGCGCCTCGTCCAGGTCCGCACCCGGCTTCAGGCGCAGGGTCAGGATGGACACCCGCAGATGCTCGGTCAGTTGAGCTTTGCGGGATTTGGCATTGTCTTTCATCCATCCCTCCTCAAATGGGTCGTGCGAATCGCATCGCAGCTTGCGTGCACATTCTGTACTCTAAGAAAATACAACTTGTATACATAAAAAAATCATGCAGCATAGACCATCGACTACGCCAAGCTGAACGGAACGCCCGATGAGCCAACCGCGCCACATCACATTCATTCTGATCGAGGAATTCTCGCACCTTGCCTTTTCCTGCGCGGTTGAACCGCTGCGAATCGCAAATCTGGTCAGTGGAGAAGACCTCTATGACTGGACCTTCCTTTCGGAACATGGCGATCAGGCGGTCTGTTCCAACGGATCGGTCACGCTGGTGCATGGTAGCTTGGAGACGCTTCCGAAGACCGATCAGTTGTTCGTGCTTTCAGGCATCCATATGCGCAACCATGTAACGCGTGCATTGCTGGCAGCCTTGCGGCGCGAAAGGGCGAAGGGAACTGCCATCGGTGCATTGTGCTCGGGCGCCTGGCTGCTGGCCGAGGCCGGTTTTCTGGATGGAATGCAGGCTGCGATCCACTGGGAATACCATGATGCCTTCATGGAGGCGTTCCCCGAAGTGAACCTTGTGCGCAGCGTCTTTGTGGCCGACGAAAAGCACATCACGGCCTCGGGTGGCACAGCGACGGCCGACCTGATGCTGCACCTGATCGGGCGCGATCATGGTGAGGAGCTGGCGGTCGCTGTGGCAGATCAGATGGTCTATAATGCAGTGCGCAATGCCACGGCGAAACAACGGGTGTCGCTGCAGTCGCGCAACGGGATGCGCAACGCCCATCTGGCCAAAGCAATCCACATCATGCAGGGCTGTATCGAAGCGCCGGTGTCGCCGTCACAGATTGCCGAGGATCTGGGCATCTCGACCCGGCAGCTGGAGCGGCTGTTCGGCAAATACCTCAACACCTCACCCAAGAAGTACTTCATGGAGCTGCGTCTGGAGCGCGCCCAGAAACTGCTGCTGCAGACCGAGGCATCGGTGACCGAGGTCGCCATGGCCTGCGGGTTCGAAAGCCCCGGCCATTTCTCGCGCGTGTACCGGTCCAGTTTTGGCGTCACACCACATGCGCAGAAAAGCAAAATCGATTGACTGTAAGCGGCGGGGGGAGCTGCTCTGACCGTCGGCGAGCCCGGTTGGTCAGGCGCTCACCCCCTGGTCCCGCTCGTACCCCCTCGTTAAATTCAAACTCGTAAACTGATAAGCAGGATTGAGCTTTGATAGACGCCAAAATGGGCATAACTATTACAAGATCGTGTCAGATATATGTAGGTTTTGGCCCAAATCACCGCGTGTGTCCCAATTCAGACGGCGGGAAAACCTGCACAAACAGACACATATTGAGCCCCAGAGACCACTTGTATTTGCCTTGAAGCCTGCTTTGTGGCATTTTTATTATGCCAGCAAAGGGACAATTTCTGCAAAAAATGGCGTTAAATCGCAACCGATTTATTTCGAGAGTTTCCAAGTCCTCATCAGGAGTTAACGTTGGAGGACGCGTATGAATTTGGAATCCCACCAAGCCGCCGTGGAATTTGCGCCGCGTATTATTTCTATTGCCAGACGTGAGCGGCAGATTTGCCAGGCCTCCAAAGCGGCCGAAGTCGCGTTTGAACGTATCGCCGGTGCGGCAAATGACGGCGTTGCGATGCAAAGTGAATTGCAGGATCGGGTTTTTTCCATCTTCCGCTGGTATTTTCTGTCGGCCTTTTGCACGCGCCTACTGACGGATGCCGCGCATCGGCTTGAGCATCAGACCTTGCAGGTGTCGGTAGATATCTTCAGCGCGGTCAAAATGGTTCTGACGGAAAGTGAAATCGAACGCTCAATGGCGTTGGTCAGTGTCGAGCGCACCTCCCCCACGGTGGTGCGGGCCAATGATATCGGCAGCCGCGGGCACACCGTGGGCTGGGTTGCCGCCGGGTTGCATGAAAAAGGCCGGGATTTCCCGGATGAGATTCAGAATGCCCTGGCCGGTGCGCTGGCGGCCTCTGCCCGGATCAACTGATCCCGCAGCAGTAATTGCCCTTACGTCAGGTTCTGACAGCGCAGTTTACACAAGCGCAAATCCTTGCGTACGATCCGGGTGAATTCTTCCGATTGATTTAACGCAAGGGTTTGTAACCATGTCAGAAACACTGGACCTGCATAAGTTCGAGAACCTAAGCCCCTTTCAGATCAAAGACGAACTCATCAAGCTGGCTCAGAAAGAGTCGCGTCAGATGGCGTTGCCTTATCTGAATGCCGGGCGTGGCAATCCCAACTGGATCGCCACCAAGGCGCGCGAGGCGTTCTTCCTGCTGGGGCAGTTCGCCATGACCGAAGCGCAGCGTCACCGCTATGAACCGCAGGTCGGGCTGGCGGGGATGCCGCAGGGGCCGGGCTGTTATGACCGGCTCAAGGCCTATTGCGCCGACTCGGTTGCAAGGAACGGTCCTCCGGGCGCGGATACACTGGCCGCCGTTGTGGATTTTGCGATTGAGAAATTTGGCTTCACGCCGGACGATTTCGTGCTGGAACTGACCGACGGCATCGTCGGCGACCACTATCCGATGCCGGATCGATGCATGAAACACAATGAGGCCATCGTCCATGAATACGTGATGTGGGCGATGTGCGCGGGGCATCGGCCGGACGCAAAGTTCGACATCTACGCGGTCGAAGGTGGTACCGCCGCGATGTGCTATATCTTCAAGGCGCTCAAGAACCAGCGCTTGCTGAACGCGGGCGACACTATCGCGCTGGGCACGCCGATCTTTACGCCTTATCTGGAAATGCCGGTGCTGGAAGATTACGGGCTGAACGTGGTGGATGTGTCCTCGGAAGAGGAAGATCATTTCCAGCTGACCGACGAAGACCTTGAACAGCTGGCCGACCCGAAGGTCAAAGCGCTGTTTCTGGTCAACCCAGGCAACCCGTCCTCGGTCGCGATCAGCCCCGAGGTGATGGCCCGGCTGGTCGAGTTCGTCAAAACCCGGCGTCCCGATCTGATCATCCTGACCGATGACGTCTATGGTACGTTCATTCCGAACTTTCAGTCGGTGATGGGGCACCTGCCCGACAATACGATCGGGGTCTATTCCTACTCCAAGTATTTCGGCTGCACCGGCTGGCGGCTGGGCGCGATTCTGGTGTCTGAGAACAACATCTTCGACAAGATGATCGCCGAAGCCCCGGAGGAGACCAAGGCCGTCGTCAACGCGCGGTACGAGACGCTGACCCCGGATCCGTCCTCGTTCAAATTCATCGACCGGATCGTTGCCGACAGCCGCGATGTGGCGCTGAACCATACGGCGGGACTGTCGCTGCCGCAGCAGGTAATGATGACGCTGTTCTCGCTGGTCGAATTGATGGATGAGGACAAAGGTTATCAGAAATCCTGCTGGGGCATCCTGAAACACCGTTTTGATGAGCTGGTCGATGGGATGGGCATCGACGTGCCCGACAACCCGCTGTTCGACCGGTACTACGGCATCATCGATTTCGAGTTCTGGCTGCGCAAATATGTTGGCGAAGAGGTGGTCGAGTGGATCAAGGAAAATGTCCACCCGCTGGATATTTCGTTCAAGCTGGCGCAGGACCACGGGATCGTGCTGCTGAACGGGTCGGGTTTTGATGCGCCCAATTGGTCAGCACGGGTGTCCTTCGCCAATCTCGATGACAGCGCCTATCGTCAGATCGGCCGTGCGGTGCGGGCGGTGGCTGTGGGCTATGTGCAGGCCTATCGCGCCTCGAAAGGGTTGCCGTTGCACGGCTGAACAACGGCGCAGGGGGAGGGGCCGAAATGGAAGTGATCGGGTCGATCTTTGGCCACCATCCCGCTCTGGCCCTGTTCTGCAGCCTCGCCCTTGGATATGCGTTGGGAAAAATCACCATAGGCTCGTTCACGGTGGGATCGGTGGCCGGTTGCCTGCTGGCCGGTGTACTGGTCGGCCAGACAGGGGTGGTAGTGTCGGATGACCTGAAACAGGCGTTTTTCCTGCTGTTCCTGTTTTCCATCGGTTACCGGACGGGGCCGCAATTTTTCCGATCCCTGAACCTGCACGCCTTGCCGCAGATTGCCGTCACCGTTTTGCTGTGTGTTGTGGCGCTGGTTGTGGCCGCGCTGCTGGCCCCGCTGATGGGGCTGTCGGTCGGGATCGCGGCGGGCCTATTGGCGGGCGGTGTGACCGAAAGCGCTACGCTGGGAGTGGCGATAGACGCCTTTGCCAAAACCGGGGCCGACGAGGCGGCGCAGCAGATTTTCGATGGTGAGATCGCCACCGGTTTCGCCGTTGCCTATTTCGTCGGCGTTATCGCCACGATCTTTTTCCACACTCAACTGGCCCCCCGGTTCTATGGCCGGTCACTGAAAGAGGCTTGTGCGGAACATGAGGCCGAGCTGGACAACAATGGCGCGCCGATGGTGTCGGAACACCGCGATTTTGAGGCCCGCGCCTATCGTATCAATCCCGAATTCGCGGGCCGTCGCATATCCGAGCTTGAGGCCCGCGTTCCCGACCATGTCCGCGCCTTTTTCGACCGGGTGCGACGCGGGGACAAGATCCTGCCGACCTCGCGCGATATGGTTCTACAAGAGGGCGACATCGCCGCCATTGCGGGCGTGCGGTCCTATCTGATCAATCACACTGCCATGCTGGGGGAGGAGGTTGAAGACCCCGAGCTTCTCGATCTTCCCGTGCAAACCAACGATATCGTTGTGACCAATAAAGAGGTGGTCAACCAAACCCTTGCCGAACTGTCCGCCCGCCCCGAGGCGCGCACCATCTATCTGCGCGGTATCATGCGCAGCGGCGAGCGGCTGCCGATCTTTCGTGGCGTGACCCTGCACAAGGGCGATGTGCTGACCGTATCGGGCACCCGCAGCCATATCGAAGATGCCGCCGCGCGTTTGGGCTATCTGGACCGTGAAACCAACAAGACCGACATGGTCTTTGTGGCCTTTTTCATCCTGCTGGGCGGGCTGATCGGCATCCCTGCGCTGAAATACGGTGCGATCGAGCTGGGTCTCGGCACCTCGGTCGGGGTGCTGCTGGGTGGGCTGGTGGCGGGGTGGCTGCGCTCGGTCCACCGGACATTTGGCTTTGTGCCCGAGGCGACACTGTGGATCTTCGACTCGCTGGGGCTGTGCGTGTTCGTGGCCTGTGTCGGCATAACTTCGGGGCCCAGCTTTGTGACGGGGGTGATGGAAAGCGGGCCATCGCTGATCTTCGGCTCGGTTGCGATTGTGCTATTGGCCCACGGATCGGCGGTGATAGTCGGCCGCAAGGTGTTTGGGATAAACGAGGGCGTTCTGGCTGGCACCTGCTGTGGGGCAGGGACCTCGGCACCCGGTTTGGCTGCCGTGCAGGAGGCCGCCCAAAGCCAGGTTCCGACACTGGGTTACGGCCTCGGCTACGCCGTGGGCAATGTGCTGCTGGCCCTGTGGGGCTCGGTCATCGTGATCCTGCTGATGTAGCTTACGGCACGAAGGCCACGACCAGCGGGCCCCAGAGCGTCAGGAAGATGTTCGCCACCGCATAGGTCATGGTGAAGGCGGGTGTCGGGGTTGCGTTCCCGGTTTTTTCCAGCAGCGTCGCAAAACCCGGATTGCCGGATCTGGACCCGGTTACAACCGCGCAGGCCTCGACCGGGTTTTTGATGCGCAGGACGAAATAGTTGATCGGGAACTGAACGATCATCGGCATCAGCGTGACGACGACACCCAGCAACAACAGGGTAATGCCGTATTGCTGTATCGCCTCCAGCGCGGGCTTGCCGGCGTTCAGGCCAACGACCCCGACAAAGACCGCAAGGCCAAAGCTTTGCAGGAAATTCGCGGCCCCCCGGTTGATGCCGCCGATCTTGGGCCGCCGGATACGCATGTATCCGATGATCAACCCGGTCACGAGGCATCCAAGACCAGACCCAAGCGCCACTTTTGTACCTGCGATGACAAAGCTGATTTCGCCGATCAGGTAACCGACAGCCACGCCGATCCCCAGCGCGATAAAATTCGTGACCGAGGCCGCGGGCGGCACATAGCCTGCCACCTTTGATACCCGGTTCAGATCGTCTTTGTGGCCGACGATTGAAACCTCGTCGCCCGCGTGGATTTCGGTGTTGTGCAGAACAGGCACATCATGCCCCATGCGCGTGATCTTCGAGATATGGACCCCGCGGCGTTGATCCGCCGTCAGTGCGTCGCGCAGCTCTGACAGGGTCTTGCCTGCCAGCTTGCGGTTGGTGATGACGACATTGCGGCGCTCTTCCACGATAGTCAGTTCGGGCGGGTACTCTCCGATCTCGCCACTTGCGGTGCCTTCGAACTGCGTCAGGGTTGCAACCAAGGCGGATACGACAATTACGTCTCCGGCGCTGACGACAGTTTCGGGCGTTGGGTCAACCGGAGCACCGTTTTGCAGGAGCTTTTCGACAATCAGATCGCCGTCATATCCACCTTCGATGGCTTTCACCGTTTGCCCCGCGATGGCGGCGTCGGCATTCACCTGATAGGCGCGGGCGTCGAACCGGTTCATCGGAAGGAATTCGCCTTCCTCCAGCTTGCGACCACCACCGCTGAGCTTTTGGGCAAGCTTGATCGCCTCTTGCCGCAGGTCGACGCGCAGAATGATCGGAATGACGCTGACCGCAAGGATCGGGCCGATCGAGCCGAAGATATAGGTGACCGAATACCCAACCGCGATGTTGGTCTTGAGCTTTTCGGCCTCATCTGCGGCCAGTCCCAGCAGGTCGATGGCGTTGCCGGCGGTGCCGATGATGGCCGATTGCGTCAGCCCTCCGGCGGCCAGACCGGCCGCCAGCCCCTTGTCCAGCCCGGCCAATCGAGCAACGACGATGACAAAGAACAGCCCCCAAAGGGTCATCATGAACGCTGCCAGCAGCTTGGTCAGGGCGGTTCGGTTCAGGGCTGCAAAGAACTGCGGCCCGCCGTTGTAGCCGACCATGAAGATGAACAGCGAGAAAAAGACGTTCTGAACATCGGTGCTCAGGTTGATGCCGCCGATCTGGCCCACGAAGACCGCCACCAGCAGGGTACCGGCGATGCCACCCAGTTCGAACTTGCCGACCCGAAATTTGCCGACGCCGTATCCCAGGCCCAGACAAAGAAACAGCGCCATGATCGGATAGGCGCGCAGCTGTTCTGTGATCAATTCCATCTCAAACTCTCCAGGTTGCAAGTCTGGCTTTAACACCGCCGCAAAAGACGTCTCAGGACGCTGATAAATCTTGGAAATTCAGATTACATGCACCGCGCTGCGCTTAGGGTAAGCATCGACTTTGCGTTCTGTCAAATGGCCACTAAGACCCAGAGCGCGCGAGGGTGGCCGGAACCCGGACGATACATCCCGACCGTTGTATCAAAGTCCGATTGAAAGCCCTGCGGATATGCGGTTCCAGCCTGCGATTGCAGCTAGTCGTGACCGTCGCAGCAATGTGTCCTGTCGGCCTCAGCCCCGACTATGGCCGATGCTAGTATTGCGCAGGGCGAGCCTGTTTTGGCTGCGATTGATATCGCAAAGACCCGCCATGAAGTTTTGATTTCGGTTCCGGTCAAAAAACGCCGTCTCCGGCTTAGAGGTGAAGCTGGTGTCGTCGGTCGCATGTTTGCCATTCTTGGTCCTTCGTTTCCTAAACATAATGATGGACCAGTTCGGTTGGAGAGGCTCATGTGTTTTTAGGCTGTTATTTAAAGCCAAAGTGCTGGCGTATAAAAGAGATCGCTCAACATGTTCCCAATCGCAAACAGCGCTCGCCGCTGGCATGGGCCTAGCGGTTCCGTCCGCCAAAAGTGCCGGGCATTGACGTGCGGGCCGTGTTTCAGTGCGCCCTTGGCAGAACGACACAATATTCCGGCACAGTTTTGGGCGGGAGCGGCCTAATTTCTTGCATTGGCGCGGAGTTTCAAAAGACGCCTCTATTTGCAAAAAAGCGAAATTAAATTACGATAATGTCGCATAATACGGATTGCCGCATGTAGCTCTTGAAGGGCGGCGTGCTGGCATGGTTCAATTTTCTGGCCAACCCGGCGCAGCAAGCCGCTGGCCAAGAAAACGGGGAAGTTTCGCCTTCCCGCTAATGTTCGCAAGGTGTGCCAACGTCCATTTAGGACACAAAAAAAGCATCACGAACGACCAACATGGAGATATCAGATGAAAAAACTTGCAACGCTTTTGGGAGGCGCATCGATGGCGGTCGCAGCGCCGGCGATGGCTGCAGATATCGTGATCGGCGTACCGAACTGGCCGTCGGTGAATGCCACTGCGCATATTCTGAAGGTGGCGATCGAACAGAACCTTGGGCTTGAGGTCGAGCTGCAGAACGGGACCAACCCGATCGTGTTCGAGGCGATGGATTCCGGCGCCATGCATGTTCACCCCGAAGTCTGGATGCCGAACCAGAAGAACCTGCATGATACCTATGTCACCGACAAAGGTACTGTTGCCTTTAACCCCAACGGTGTTGAGGCGTTCCAGGGCATGTGCGTCGACAAGGCGACTGCGGATGCCAACGATATCCGTTCAATCGAAGATCTGACCAACCCCGATGTTGCCGCGCTGTTCGACAGCAATGGCGACGGTCAGGGCGAGGTTTGGATCGGGGCGCCGGGTTGGGCCTCGACCAATGTCGAGAAGATCCGCGCCAAGTCTTATGGCTATGATCAGGTGATGGAACTGACCGAGATCGACGAGACGGTGGCCTACGCCAATCTCGACAATGCGATCAAGGCGGGCGACCCGTGGGTCGGGTTCTGCTATACGCCGCACTACGTGTTTGCCCTGCATGATATGCAGATTCTGGAAGAGCCGGCCTATGACGCGTCCAAGTGGAACGTTCTGCAGCCCACCGACGATCCGGACTGGCTTGAGAAATCCGAGGCCGGCGTTGCCTGGGATCTGGCCTATCTGCACCTGCACTATGCAAAATCGCTCGAGGATGAGTTCCCCGAAGTTGCCCAGTTGCTGGCGAACATGAAGCTGGACACCGACACGGTCTCGGCCATGACCTATGCGCTGGTCATCGAGGGCAAAGAGCCCGCAGCCTATGCCGAGGAATGGGTGGCTGCCAACGAAGATGCCGTTCTGGGCTGGATGTCTCAGTGATTGATACCAACCGGAATTGAATACCGGACAGGCCGTCGGACATGTCCGGCGGCCTGTTTTGCATCAAAGGGACAAGTATGACCGAAACAGTCGTAAAACTGACGGATGTGTGGAAGATCTTTGGCGCTCGGGCCGAAGAGGCCATGGAAGCCGTGCGGAACGAAGGCATTGGAAAGCCCGAAGTTCTGGAAAGATTCAATTGCGTCGTGGGCGTCCAGGGGGCCACCTTCGATGTGCCGCGGGGCGAGATTTTCTGCATCATGGGCCTGTCGGGTTCGGGTAAATCGACGCTGGTGCGGCACGTGAACCGCTTGATTGAACCGACCTCGGGCAAGATCGAGATTCTGGGCCACGACGTGTCGCAGATATCCGAGGCCGAGCTGCGCCGCATCCGGGCACAGCAGATCGGGATGGTATTTCAGCACATGGCGCTGATGCCGCACCGCTCGGTTCGCGATAACGTGGCTTATCCGCTGGAAATTCGCAAAGTGTCCAAGTCCAAGCGCTGGGCGGTCTCGGATCACGCGCTGGGCCTGGTGGACCTGACCGGCTATGAAGACCGGCTGCCCAAGGAGCTTTCGGGCGGGATGCAGCAGCGGGTGGGGATTGCCCGCGCGCTGGCCTCGGACCCGGAAATCCTGCTGATGGATGAACCCTTCTCGGCCCTTGATCCGCTGATCCGGCTGCAATTGCAGGATCAGTTCAAGGCACTGGTGGCGCAGTTGCAGAAGACCACGCTGTTCATCACGCACGATCTGGACGAGGCCATTCGCATCGGTCACCGCATCGCCATCATGAAAGACGGGGTGATCGTGCAGATCGGAACGCCCGAGGACATCGTCATGAACCCGGCGGATGACTATGTGCGTGAGTTCGTGCAGGGCATCTCGAAACTGAAACTGGTAAAGGCGCATTCGATCATGGAACCGATGGGCAGCTATTCCGGCCCGCTCGACGGCGCTCCGCGCGCGGATGAGGGCGCGGACCTGGACCAGCTGATCGATCTGGCCGTGAACACGGACATGCCGGTCGTCATCACCGATTCCGGCAGCGACGTAGGTATCGTGACCAAACCGCGTCTGCTGCGCGGAATTCAGGGAGGCAAAAATGACTGATGCAGCAATGGAAATGAAAGTCACGGCCGCCTCCGATATCGAGGTCGACCGCGAGGCGCTGGACCAATCCATTCACGAATTCGTCGGCCCGAATGGTGACTACTACGTCACTGCGTTTCACAAGATCCACGATGCCACCAGCGCATTGCCCAATACGTTCAATATCTGGGCGGCGGTGTTGGGGCCGTTCTGGTCGGCATCACGGGCGATCTGGGGGATGTTCTGGACCTTCCTGATCCTTGAGATCATCGCCTGGGTTCAGATCGGGCGTGGTGCCTGGGGGAACCCCGGTGCCGATCTGGCAGATCGGGCCGAACGGCAGCAGACCCGCGCCAATGAGTTGCTGGAGCGCGCGGCCGCCGCAACGGAACAAGCGGATATCGACCGTTTCAACCGTCTGGCCGAGAACATCCAGAAGGCAGCGGACAGCAGTCTGGCGCAAGCACAGGCGGCTCAGGCCGAGGCGTCGGGGATCATGATCACCGGACTTCTGATGCTGCTCGTCTTCAAGCTGGCTCAGGGGTTCTACGCGGACCGGGTCTATGAAAAGCAGTACTCGAAATGGCGGATCGATCCGACCAGCACGGAAAGTGGTCGGTCGACGCGCAATACGGTTCTGGGCGCGATTCTGGTGGCCGCGATTGCACCGCTGATCATCTACAAGTTCACGGTGAACGCGTCGCTGGCGATGCTGGATGCTTTCCCCGAGGCGGAGGTGTCCGCGTTGATACTGGGTGAGGGCGAGGGCACGATCTTCTCGAACCTTGCCAGTTGGATGGAGGCACAGATCGACGCCGCCGCCGCCGCTGGTGGAGATGTCTTTGACGGCATTGTCGCCGGTGTCCGCTCGGTTCTGGATGCTTTGACGATCGCTCTGATCGGGTCGCCGTGGCCGGTGGTGATGCTTGTCATCTGCGTGACCGCGTGGCGTGCGGCGGGGCCGCGCGTGGCAATCTTCACCGCGTCCTCGCTCGCTTACATCGCCTTGCTGGGCTATTGGGATGTGGCGATGGAGACGGTTGCGCTGGTCGGAGCAGCGGTGTTGCTGTGCGTGGTGTTTGGCATCCCGCTGGGCATCTGGTTCGGTAAATCTAAGCGAGCTTATCGCGCGGCGGAACCGGTACTGGACCTGATGCAGACGCTGCCAGCCTTCGTCTATCTGATCCCGATCATCGCCTTCTTTGGCACCGGTAACCCGCCGGGCATTCTGGCCACGATCATCTTTGGCATGCCGCCGGTGATCCGACTGACGGCGCTGGGGATGCGTGGCGTGCCGGAAAGCATCAAAGAGGCGGCGGTCGCCTTCGGTGCCTCCAAATGGCAGTTGCTGAAGGATGTGGAGATCCCGCTGGCCTTGCCATCGATCATGACCGGCGTGAACCAGACCATCCTGATGTGTCTGTCGATGGTTGTGATCATCTCGCTGATCGGCGGCGGCGGTCTGGGCAAGGAAATCCTTGAGGCGCTGCAATATGCGGCCAAGGGTCCGGGTCTGCTGGGCGGGTTCGCCATCCTGTTCCTTGCCATGGTGATGGACCGGATCGTGCAGGGCGCCTTCCGGCGAGAAGACGAGAAAATCTAAAGCACACGCCCCCGGTTGCCGCCGGGGGCGTTTTTCTTTGACCGGGGAAGACAATGACCGATCGCTATGAACAGTCCATGATGGACAATCTCTATTGGTGGGGCGTGCCCACCTTGTTCCGCTGCCCTAATGAGGGGCCCGAAGGGAAAGACATCGCGCTGGTGGGCGTGCCTCATTCAACCGGTAACGGCACGACCGAACGGGATCAGCATCTGGGTCCCCGCGCCTTGCGCCACGTCTCGGCCGTGCAGCGCCGGGTGCATTCGGTGTTCGGGATCGATCCGTGGAACAGCGCGAAAATTGCCGATGTGGGCGACGTGCCGTTTCCGCGTGCGAACGACAATGAGGACTGCATCGAACGCATCACCGCCTTTTACAAGGATATCGACGCGGCAGGTGCGCGGCCGGTATCTGTCGGAGGCGATCACTCAATCACGGGCGGGATCGTGCAGGCGCTGGGTAACGGCAAGCTGGCGGGTGGAGGACCGGTCAGTTTCCTGCATCTGGACGCGCATACGGATGTGTTCACCAAGGTCGATCATTTTCTGGGCGCCAAGAAATCGGCGGCCCATTGGGGAGCGTATCTGGCAGATCAGGGGCAGGTCGATCCGACGCGGTCGATGCAGATCGGTCTAAGAGGGCATCCGCGCAGTCTGGATTGGCTGCAACCGTCGTATGATTATGGCTACAACATCGTCACCATGCGCGAATTCCGGCAGCGCGGGCTTGCAGATGTGGTGGCGCAGACGCGCGAGGTTCTGGGTGACCGTCCGGTGTATATCACTTTCGATCTGGATTGCCTCGACCCGACGGTTGCGCCCGCCGTGTCCAATCTGGAACCCGGCGAAAAGGGGTTCGACATTGATGAAGCGGTCGGCATTCTGCGGGCAGCGCGGGGCCTGAATATCGTGGGCGGAGATGTCGTCTGCATGATGCCCACCAAGGATAGCCCGAACAACATCACCGCCCTGACGGCTGCGGCGGTGATGTTCGAGATGATCTCGATGATTGCAGAAAACGTCAGTTAGCGGCGCGCATCCACAGCCTGCGCCAGCACGCAGAGCAGTTCGAACATCAGAGAGATACCCAGCCAAGCCGTGCCGCCCTCGGGATCGAAGGGCGGTGCGACCTCGACCAGATCGGCGCCGACCAGATTGATACCCGCCATCTGGCGAATGACCTGCTGCGCCTGAAAGCTGTTAGGTCCGCCTATTTCGGGCGTGCCGGTGCCGGGGGCATAGGTCGGGTCCACAAAGTCGATGTCATAGGTGCAATAGGTGGGCGCGGTGCCAACGATGTTGCGCACTTCGGCCATCACGTCATTGATACCGCGGTCGAACAGTTCCTCGATCCGGATGATGCGGATGCCCTGTGCCTCGCCCCATTCAATGTCTTCGGTGTTATAGGCGGTGCCGCGAATGCCGACCTGAACAAAGCGTTTGGGGTCCACCAGCCCTTCTTCGACCGCGCGGCGAAACGGGGTGCCGTGGGTGAATTTGTGGCCGCCGAAATAGGTGTCGAACAAGTCGGTGTGGCTGTCGAACTGGATCAGTCCCAGCGGGCCGGATTTGGCCAGTGCACGCAGGACGGGCAGGGTCGTCAGGTGATCGCCCCCGGCGGTCAGGGGGGTGATACCGCGCGCCGTCAGATCGGCGTAGAAACGGGTCACCCGGTCCAGCGTATCCTGGATACCCACCGGGTTCGGCGCGACATCGCCCAGATCGGCGCAATTGACCATGGAAAAAGGCGCAACGCCGGTCACCGGGTTCATCGCGCGGATCATCGTGGAATAGTCCCGCAACTGACGCGGCCCGTGCCGTGCGCCCGGGCGGTTGGTGGTGCCGCCGTCCCACGGGATGCCGATCAGACCCAGCTCAACTTCGGCAATGCGGTCGTGGTCCCGCGTCATGCTGGGTAGTCGCATGAAGGTGGGAATGCCGGCAAACCGGGCAAGCTCCATCGCCGAGACCGGCTGAAAAAACGAATTGGTCATGTGCTCCCCCTCACTGGCTCTGGGGCGAGCCTAGCGACAGTTTCAAGACTTGGGAATGGGTTGGCGCGTTCAGATCAGGATGCGAAAACGCTTGCGGATTTCGGCGTCCTGCGCGTCGGTCAGGTATTTGGGGTGATGGGAGGCCAGAACCTCTTTGGCCTTTGCACGCGCGGCAGACCAGGCGTCGGTTGCGCCTTCCTCTTCCCATGTGCGCGGCTCGTTCCTGTCGGCGAGGGAAGGGTAGAAATAGTCCCGCTCCATCGCCTCATATGTATGAGTGCTGCCAAGGAAATGGCCGTCCCCCAGAACCGACTGACAGATCGCGTCAAAGCCCAGATTCTCTTGGGTCACTTCGATCCCCCGCAAGGCCCGATAGGTGTGAGAGTGCATTTCGTCGTCCAGAACAAACGCTTCGAAACTGGCCCCCAGCAGCGATGCGGTCATGCCCGAACTTTCATAGATCAGGTTGCCCCCGGCCAGCGCGGCGGCCAGAGAGGTCATCGCCTTCTCGGCCCCATATTGCGCGTCGATGGCTTTGGCGTCGGTCATCGACGCGGCCACGCCCGAGGGTAGGCCCAGCCAGTTGGTAATCTGCGCCGAGGCTGCATTCAGAATGGCGGTTTCTCCGCTGCCCCCGGCGAAAGACCCGGTGCGCAGGTCCACGATGAATGGCCAGTTGGAAAACACCATCGGAAAGCCGGGCTGGATCGCGTTGACCATCACAAGGCTGGCCAGCGTTTCGGCCAGAGACTGCGCCAGAAACCCGGCCAGAGTGGCGGGGGCCGTGGCCCCGGCCTGCGCGGCGGTAATGCAGGACATGGGAATGTTGTGGGCAACGCATTCATAGACCACGTCCACCGCATCCTCTCCATAGCGCAGCGGAGAAATCACCGGGCTGATATGGGCCTTCAGAAAGGGCCGCTTGGCAAACTCGCCTGGCCCCCCGGCCACGATATCCAGCATTTCGACAATGGGCGCGACGTTTTCGGCCAGCGTGAACGAGGTGGCCACCGGTTTGGTCGTGTTGCGCACCAGTGCATAGGCCGTGTTGACGTCCAGATCGCGCACATCGGGTACATCGGTCGCCACGCAGCAGCGGGTAAACCAACTGACATTGGCCAGCGTATCCTGCAATCGGGTGAAGTCATGCAGATCGACCAGCGTGGACGGGCGGTAAAACCCGCTGTCGAGGTCCAGCGTCTGCACGGCCGCGCCTCCGGTGCCAAAAAAGACGCGATCACCGCCGACCCCGATCGAACGGGTTTCATCGCGGCCGTGGAACGTGAATGTCTTGGCAGCCGCCCTGACTAACCGTTCCACCATTTCGCGTGGGAAAACCAACCGGTCCTGTTCTCCCGACTGGGCGCCCGCCGCTCGTAAGTCGGCGGCCAGACGGTCAGGCACATTGCCCATGCCCAGCGTCTGGAGCAGACGTAGGGCGGTGTCGTAGATTTGCTCAAGCTCAGTTGGGGACAGAGGTTTGAACGCCCCCCCTTTCTGGCCGGGCGGGCAGGGGTCGACCACAGGTTTGGCCGCGCGCTGGGCGTGCCTCGCCCGCCGACCGCTTCGTTTGCCACCTTCCAAGGACATGCCGCTCCTTTCCCGCTCTCCCTTCGGGCACACTAAGCGGCGACTCTGCCCCGCGGCAAAGGGGAACTGCAAATTTCAGAAACCTCAATAGCAGTTTCGATTTTTCCATACAGTCACTGCCCCTATTGTCGGTTCAACCCGTTCTTACGCAAGACTTGTTCTGGACCAAAGGGAGCAGAGCCAATGAAATCGCGCACCAAAGTTGTTGTTATCGGGGGCGGGATTGCTGGATGTTCAACGCTGTACCACCTGACGCAGGAGGGGTGGGCAGATGTGGTTCTGGTCGAGCGCAACGAGCTGACGTCGGGCACGACATGGCATTCTGCGGCGCAGGTGACGAATTTCGGCATGAACCAGACGATGGTCGGTCTGAAATCGCACTCGATCCAACTGTACAAGGAACTAGCCGAAGACCCGGACTATCCGATCAATTACCACCACGGAGACGGCGGAATCCGTCTGGCGAATACCGAGGCGCAGATGCAGGGGTATCGCCATTTTGCCTCGATGGCGCGCGGGATGGATGTGCTGTTCGAGGTGATCGACGCCGAGGAATGCGCCCGCCGTCATCCGCTGATCTCAACCGAGAATCTGATCGGCGGTTTGTGGGATCCGATGGATGGCGACATCGACCCGGCGCAGCTGTGTCAGGCGTTGGCCCGCCGGGCGCGCAAGGCCGGGGCCGAGGTGTACCGCAACACGCCGGTTGTCGCATTGACCCAGCACAGCGATGACACCTGGAGCGTTCACACCGAACATGGCGATATCGATTGTGACATCGTGGTAAATGCCTGCGGGTACCGGGTGAACGAGGTCGGCGCGATGATGGGGGTGCACCATCCGGTCGCGTCCATGGAGCACCAGTATTTCCTGACCGAAGAGATCCCTGCCATTCGGGATGCAGGTCACAGGATGCCCCTGCTGCGCTGTCCGATCAGCGACTATTATTGCCGACAGGAAAAGAACGGGCTGTTGCTGGGGTTCTACGAACAGGACTGCAAGACATGGGGTATGGACGGGATTGACCCGAATTTCGTCAACGCCCTTTGCCCGGATGATCTGGACCGGGTGACCGATGTGTTGGAGGGCGCATTTGCCCGCATGCCCGCATTGATGGAGGTCGGGGTCCACACGGTCGTCAACGGCCCGATCACCTATACGATCGACGGTGCGCCTCTGGTCGGGCCGATCCCGGGCAAACGTAATGCGTTCTGTATCATCGGTTTGCGCGCCGGGCTGGGCGAGGGCGGCGGCCACGGCTGGCTGCTGGCCCAACAGATTGTGCATGGTGAGGCGTGTTATGACACGTGGTGTCTGGACCCGCGGCGGTTCACCGGCCATGCGAATGTGGAGCTGACGGCGCTGAAGGCCGTCGAAGATTATCAGAACGAGTTCCGGTTTCACTTCCCGCATGAACACCGCCCTGCCGGACGGCCTGCCAAGACGACGCCTCTGACCCCCGTTCTGGCCGCCGAGGGCGCAGAGTTCACCGTCGTCAACGGGTGGGAGAGGGTAGAGTATATCAAGCCCACCCCCGATTTCTCGCCGTCCCTCAGTTTCGGTTTTGACGAAACATTCGATCTGGTCGCGGCAGAGGTCGCCAATGTTCAGAACGGCGTCGGGCTGGCCGAGGTGAACGGGTTCAACCGGATTGAGATCACTGGAGCGGACCGGCACACCTTTTTGGATCGGATGGTCTGCGGGACGGTCACCCGGCGTGAGGGCCGTGTTGGGCTGGGCTATCTGCTGAACCATCACGGTATGGTCAAGGCCGAGGCGACCATTGCCAACCTGCCCGCCAGCGACCGGGGTCCGCATCGGCTGTGGTACGGGTCCGCCGCCGCCAGCGAGTTCCACGACATGGATTGGCTGACCCAGCATGTGCGGAAGGGCGAAGACGTGCACCTGCGCAGCCTGACCAACGACCAGACCATTCTGGTTCTGGCCGGCCCCAAGGCGCGCGATGTCCTGTCCGCCTGCGCGCGCGGCGACTGGTCGGCTGAGGCTTTCCCGTGGCTCAGCCTGCGCGAATGTTTCGTCGGAATCGCGCCGGCGACAGTGATGGGCGTCAGTTTCTCGGGCGAGCTGGCCTATGAAATCCATGTTCCCAACGCCTCGCTCTACGCAGCCTATCTGGCGTTGCGGCAGGCCGGAGAGGCCCATGGGCTGAAACTGTTCGGTGCACGGGCGGTGGAGTCCATGCGTTTGGAAAAGAGTTTTCTGCATTGGAAAGCCGACCTGATTACTGAATTTGATCCCTTCGAAACCGGCCTCGACCGCTTTGTGAAGCTGGACAAGGGCGATTTCATCGGACGGGATGCCTTGTTGAAGCGACAGGCCGAGGGGCCACGCAAAAAGCTGGTCGCCTTGCAAGTTCACGCCACGCAGCAACCTGCCCATCCCGGGGCGTCGTTGATGCAGGGTGAACGGGTTGTGGGCACGATCACCTCGGGCGACTGGGGGCATCGTACGGGCCTGAACCTGGCGCATGGCTTTGTGCAACCCGATCTGGCCGATATCGGAACTGAAATGGAATTGGATTCCTGCGGTCAGCGCGTGCGCGCGACGGTTATCCCTCGTTCACCTTATGATCCGGGTTTTGAACGTATCAGGGCGTGATCCCCCGGCTAACTTCGCCATTGCCGTTTGCATCAATCTTTGCTTGGTTTGTTTCGAAGAAATCGAAACAACGGGTGCGCGGTGTCCAAATCTCTGAGTCTTCGCTGGCTAGAAGTCTTCCGACTGGTCGCCAAATCGGGATCGATCCAGCAGGTCGCGTCTGAAACGGGGCTGTCGATCAGCACAGTCTCGAACCATTTGCGCAGTCTTGAGGGCGCGCTGGGCGTTGATCTGGTTGACCACGGGCGCCGCCCGATGGGGCTGACCCCGGCGGGCGAGGTGTTTGCGCGCTATGTCCGTGACGGGCTGACGGTGCTGAAACGGGGCGAGGCCGAAATCCGTTCCGGCAACTGGAAGCACGCGACGGACCTGCGGCTGGCCCTGATCGACGATTTCGACAACCAGATCGCGCCGGACCTGTTCCGCTTTCTGGCGCACGCTCTGCCGCGTTGCAGCTTTCGCCACTACACGCGCCCCAGCCACGAGATCCTCACCAATCTGCAGGAACATAAGCTGGATGCCGGGGTCGCCACGCGCCCCTCGGAACGGACCGACGGCCTGATCGAATACCCGCTGATGCGCGACCCGTTTATCGTGATCCTGCCCAACACGTTCCGCGGTGAACCCGAAGACCTGCTGAAACCGGATGCGGAATTGCCGCTGCTGCGCTATTCGCGGGACTTCATGATCGGCAAGCAGGTCGAAATTCAACTGACCCGCAGCAAGTACAACCTGCCCAACCGGTTCGAGATGGAGTGCAACCACTCGATCATCGGTCTGGTCGCCGAGGGCAGCGGCTGGGCGATCACGACCGCCGCCTGTTTCCACCGCGCGCAGAGGTTCCATGACAGCGTCCGGGCGCTTCCGTTCCCGGGGCGCAACTTTGTCCGAACAGTGTCCCTGTTCACGACCGAGGTGTATCCCGAGACGACCTCGAAGCTGATCCAGAAAGTGATGGCAAAGCTGATCCGCCAGCATTTCACCGACCCGATGTGTGAAGCCCACTCTTGGTTAAAGGACGATTTCCGCACCATGGAGGCCGAGGCCGCCTAGGCGCTGACCGGTGGGCCAAGGGATTGACGTTCAACAATATGCGTAGCCAGCCGTATGCCTGTGCCCGGGGTCCGGCTTTCAAGCATATCGACCAGTGCCACCGCCGCCCGGCGACCCATTTCCCGGTGGGGCACGTGCACGGTGGTCAGCGCAGGCGTGGCGACGTGGGCCAGCTCGATATCGTCGAATCCGGTGACTGAAACATCCTTGGGCACCTTCAATCCCATCTCGCGCGCCCGATGCAGCGCACCGACGGCCAGAACGTCGTTGCCGCACAGAATGGCCGTCGGTCGGGTGTTCTTTGACATCAGTCTGGAAAAGGCCTCGGCACCGTTTTCGATCTGATAGGGGGTTTCGAGGATCGTCAGATTCGACGGGGAAAGCCCGCTGTGCCGGACCGCGTCCCGTATACCCTCGACCCGCAGACGTGCGCGATCATTGCCTGCGGTGACGCCGGAAATCACCCCGATCCGTTGATGGCCCAGCCCGATCACGCGCTTGGCCAGCTCGGCCATCGCCGCGCGATTGTCAAAACCGACCGAGGCAATCTGCGCTTCGGCCAGAAAGGACCATGCGATCATTACCGGGATGTTGCGGCGCGCGAGATCCTTGTAAATCTTGGGGCTTCGGTCATGCCCGATCAGCAGCACCCCGTCTGCACCGCGCGCGACCAGCGTCCGTATCTGCTCTGCTTCAAGGTCGGGGTCGTAGGCCGAGCTGGAAACCAGCAGGGTGTAACCGCGCTGATGCAGTTCTTCCTGAAAGGCCTGCAGGCCGCGCGCAAAGATCGCATTCTCCATGGTGGGAATGATCGCGCCGATCGTCCAGGATCGCTTGGCCGCCATCACCCGCGCGGCAAAGTTCGGCGTGTATCCCAGCCTGTCCACTGCCGACAGAACGCGCTGACGCGTCGCCTCAACCACCCGCTCGGGATCATTCAGACAGCGCGATACTGTCGCTGTCGAAACGCCAGCCAGCTTGGCGACATCATCCAGTGTGGGCGCGGATCGAAGTTTCGGCATTTTCAAACCTGAGATTTGCTTTTGCCAAAAAGCCTAACCTCAAGTGAAACTTAAGAAAAGTGGAAATGTAAGCGCTTGCATTTTTGATGTAAGCGCTTACAAATCTCGATGAGCCGAATCCGGGAAAAGGCCAAAGAATAGGAACCGCTGCCCATGCCTCGTGACTATTTGAAAAAAGCGACTTTGACAGCGCAATCCCATGCCTCTGAGGTGCATGATACGGTCCGGACCATCCTTGCCGATATCGAGAAAGGCGGTGATGCAAAGGCGCTGGAATACGCGGCCAAGTTCGACAGGTTCGACGGCAATGTCCTGATGACTCAGGACGAGATCGACGCTGCCATCGCAAAGGTTCCGGAAAAGCTGAAGGCCGATATCCGCTTTGCCCATGACAACGTGCGCCGCTTTGCCGAAACGCAGAAGGCAACCGTGGCCGATGTGCAGACCGAAATCGTTCCGGGGTTCGTTGCTGGCCAAAAGGCAATCCCGGTGGACGCGGCGGGCTGCTATGTGCCCGGCGGGCGCTATAGCCATACTGCCAGCGCGATCATGACTGTCACGACCGCCAAGGTCGCCGGATGCCGCCACATCACCGCCTGCTCTCCGCCGCGTCCGGGCGAGGGGGTTGCGCCCGCGATTGTCTATGCCGCGCATATCTGCGGGGCCGACAGCATCTTGGCCATGGGCGGGGTGCAGGGTGTGGCGGCGATGACCTATGGCCTGTTCGGTCTGCCGCGCGCCAATATTCTTGTGGGGCCGGGCAATCAGTTTGTGGCCGAGGCCAAGCGCATTCTCTACGGCAAGGTTGGCATCGACATGATCGCAGGCCCCACCGACAGCCTTATCCTTGCCGACAACAGCGCGGATGCGCATGTGGTTGCCACCGATTTGGTCAGTCAGGCCGAGCACGGGTATAACTCGCCCGTCTGGCTGGTGACTGATGACCGTGAATTGGCGCAGAAGGTTTTGGAATTGGTGCCGGTACTCATCGACGATCTGCCCGAACTGAACCGTGAAAACGCCGCCGCCGCGTGGCGCGATTATGCCGAGGTGATCGTCTGTTCGGATCGCGAGGAAATGGCCGCCTGTTCCGATGAATACGCGCCCGAGCATCTGACCGTTCAGGCCGAGGACCTGGATTGGTGGCTGGACCGGCTGACCTGTTATGGGTCGTTGTTTCTGGGGGAAGAGACCACCGTGTCTTACGGAGACAAGGCCACCGGCACCAACCACGTTCTGCCGACCTCGGGTGCGGCCAGCTATACCGGGGGGTTGAGTGTGCACAAATACATGAAGATCGTCACCTGGCAGCGGGCCACGCGCGAAGGATCAAAGCTCGTCGCCGTTGCAACCGCGCGCATTTCCCGGCTTGAGGGGATGGAAGGTCACGCCCGTGCCGCGGATGTGCGTCTGGCCAAGTATTTCCCGGATGAGCAGTTCGACCTGCGCGCAGATGGGTGAATCCCGGATGCCGCTTGATCCGTCGATGCGGGAGGCTCAGAGCCGAAAATGCGCCGCACTGCCTTGCGGGAAATCACTTTTTTCGGCACCGTATACACTTACGGCCGAGGATTTCCGGCAGACCGCGCAGGCCATTTTGACGGCCGTCTGTGGACCAAGGTCCGACAGAAACGGAGGGTTCCATGTATAAGAAAATTCTTGTTCCAATGGCGCTGGATCACGGCATTTCGCAGCACACGCTGGAAGTGGCCCGGGCGCTTTCGGCGGAAGACAGCGAGATTATTGCGCTGCATGTTTATGAGATGCCGCAGGGCTCGGTCAGTGCATATCTGGACAAAGACGCGGTGGCTGACGGGTTTCGTGCGGCGACCAATTTGCTGCGTAAAAAGACCGAGGAGCTGGAGGGCATTCAGCCCGAGATCGTCAAGGGCCATACCGCCCGGACCATCATCGATTATGCCAACTACAACGGCTTTGACTGCATCGTCATCGGCTCGCACAAGCCGGGCCTCAGCGACTATTTCCTGGGCTCGACCGCATCGCGTGTGGTCCGCCATGCCGGCTGTGCCGTGCATGTGCATCGCAGGATCTGAACCCACAATCGCGCCCCAGGCGCCCCAAGCAGGACGGACAGACCGGATATGAACATAGACAAGAAGATCACGGATGATCTGGTCGCAAACGATATCTCGTTTGTCACCACTGTGCCGTGCAAGCAGCTGGCCGGGGTTATCGAGGAAATCGACAAGCGCGATGGTATCTATCACATCCCCTCGAACAAGGAAGACGAGGGCATGGGGCTGTGTGCGGGGGCATGGATGGGCGGTAAACGCCCCGCCATCATCATGCAGAACACTGCCATCGGTGTGACGATCAACACGCTGGCGACGCTGATCCAATATTACCGGATGCCGCTGCCCATGCTGATTTCCTATCGTGGAGAGTTGCGCGAACCCATCGCCTGTCAGGTGGAAATGGCCGTGCACACCAAGGCCCTGCTGGCGCAGCTGAACATCCCGACCTACCACTTCCACCATCAGTCGGATGTGGCCGAGCTGGACGCGATCCTGAAATACACCTTCATGTGCAACAAGCCGGTTGCCATTCTGACCGACGCCAATTTCTGGGGAGGCTATGGCGACCAATGATCCGTTCTGAAATCCTGAAGGAAATCGCCCCGATCCTGCGTGATCAACTGGTCGTCTGCAATATCGGTATCCCCAGCCAGGAGCTGCACGCTATCGACGATCAACCGACCAATTTCTATATGCTGGGTACGATGGGTCTGGCCTCGTCTATCGGGCTGGGCTTGGCGCTGTCGCAGCCGAAACCGGTAATCGTGATCGATGGGGATGGATCCATTCTGACCAACCTGGGCACGCTGCCGACCATCGCGAACAACGTGGCCGACAATTACATCCTGTTGATCATCGACAACGGCTCTTACGGGTCGACCGGGGACCAGCCGACCTATGCGGGGCGGAAAACCTCGCTGGCGAAGATGGCCGAGGCTGCGGGCTGTGACCACGTGATCGAATGTCCCGCCGAAGACACCGGGCGCGTGCTGCAAGAGGCGTTGGATGCCAGGCAGATGACCATCATCGTCAGCAAGTGCGAAAGCGGCAACGCCAAGATGCCGCCAATCACGATGGACCCGGTGGTGATCCGTGATCGGTTCATGAAGGCCGTTCAGGCGTGAGGAAATCAAGGCGCAGAAATGATGCTTCTTCCGCGCCTTCGCGGACGTTTTAACGCGCATGTTCCAATAGCTGACCGAACCCGGTGATAGGCTCTTTGATGTCCAAAAGCTGCAGTGCCTGAAACAGCATTGCCTGGTTTGAGCTGATCACGGGTTTGCCGACCGCGTCTTCCAAGCGGGCCAGAGCCTCGACGCTGCGCATGTCGGTACAGGACAGAACCAGCGCGTCGGCCTCGGGGTGATCCGCCGCACGGCCCAGTTCAAAGACCGCCTCGGGGTCCAACGCGCCCTGGCCTTCGTTGTCCAGTGCCTCGGTCACCTCTGAGCGCTGAGTGGTCTCAAACCCCAGCTCGGACAGAAAGCCAATCGCCATATCGTTAATCGCGGGCACATAGGGCGAGGCAAACCCGATGCGCCGGGCGCCCAGCGTGGTCAGAGCATGAACCAAAGCCCCGGCCGCAGTGACCGTTTTGGCCCCGCTTGCGGCGCTGATCCGTGCGGCCAGTTTGCGGTCGAATTCCGGACCGTGGGTCAGGGTGGCCGAGGTGCATCCATAGAAGACCACGTCCGGCTTTGCCCCCATCAACAGGCGCAGGGGTTCATCCAGATCGGCGGCCCCCAGATCGTGCATCTGGACCTCGTCCGGGATTTCGTCTTCGTCATAGCCGCCCATCCGGGCCACATGCAGCGAAATGCCCGGAGGGGCAATCAGCGCCAGATCGGGTTCGAGGTTGGTGTTGGTGAAAGGGACAAGAACCCCGAACCGGGCGCGGCCTCTGGATGTGCTCATACCTGCTCCTCCTGTTTCCATTGCGTCAGGATTTCTATTGCCGCGTCCATTGCGTCCTGTGGTCCGACGGTCATGCGCAGGGTATGAGGCAGGCCCGCGCCGCCCTGCGGGCGAAGGAAGACGCCTTCGGAACGCAGCTTTCGGTCGGCACTTGCTGCCGCCTCGGGGCTACCCATGTTCAACAGCAGGAAGTTGGTGAAACTGGGGTAGGGGACGAATCCTGCGTCCCTCATGCCGTTGGCTGCCTGATCGCGCAGAGCAGCCGTCATCTCGCAAGTCTCACGCATATAGGCGTCGTCTCGCACCGCCGCTGCGGCGGCGATTTGAGCGCTGGCGGGGATGTTGTTCGGGTTCATCACCTTGCGCATCTCTTCGGCAATGACCGGCGGGAACAGCCCCCAACCGACGCGGAACCCGGCCATGCCGTAGGCCTTGGAAAAGGTGCGCAGAACGACCGTGTTGCCAGCCGCGACCATGTCGAAACACCGCTCGCCCAGATGGTCTGAGAATTCACCATAGGCCTCGTCGATTACCAGCAAGATGTCGGGCCGCAAACTTTGCCTCAATCGGACGAGCTCGGCTTTGGCGATGCGCGTGCCGGTCGGGTTGCCCGGGTTCGCGACAAAGACGATCCCGGTGTCCGGCTGGACCGATGCCAAAAGAGCATCAACACTGACGGTGACATCCATTTCCCGAGCGGTATCGAACCGCGCATCGGCCATGCGCGCCGCCGTCTGAAAGAACGGGTAGGCATGAGCCGGGGCCAGCACCGCCCGCTCCGGCCCCGAAAACACGCGGGAAAGGCAGCCGATCAGGTCAAGCGATCCGTTGCCGCACAAAATCCCGTCCGCATCAATCCCGTGCAGGTCCGCCAGGGCGTTGCGCAGGTCCGTCCAGTCCGGATTGGGATACAGCATCGACGTCCCCAGGGCCTGCGCCGCTGCCTCAATCGCTCTGGGGCTGGGCGGGCGCAGGCTTTCGTTTTGTGACAGCGAGATAAGGGGTTTGCCTTCAGGCGCTGCAAGGTCGGCAAGTGCATAAGGCGACATGCGCGCAATGTGCGGGTGCGGGCGGGTCATGTTTGCCTCCGGTATTGGGTTCGGGCCATGTCCTGACTGATCAGGCCCGCGCGAAGGTCGTTCTGTACCGCGTCGTCCGAGCGTTCCTCGGGCGGGCCAAACCCGCCTCCGCCCGGTGTTTCGAACATCAGTGTTTCACCGGCTTTGATCCGAACCTCACCTTTGCCGGGCAGTTGGCGGTTGCCGGGCTGCACGGTGATACGTCCGGGCGCACCGTCCAACCCGCCGTCACGGCCCTTGGCGGGGTTCTTGATCCGCTCGACCGACAGAAACAGCATCAGGTCCTGATCTTTTGAGGCGCTCAGTTCAATTTGCTGCCCCAGACCGCCCCGCAGACGCCCGGCACCGCCGGAATCCGACCGCAATTCACGGCGATGAAACAACACCGGGGCGACGGCCTCGGTGGTTTCGACCTGACTGCCCCAGACGCCGCTGGGAAATGCCGTGGCCGACAGGCCATCCAGCCGGGGCCGGGCGCCGGTGCCGCCGTTGAACACAAGTTCCAGAGCAAACAGGTCATCGTCCCGGTCAACCGCCTCGGGTGCATGGCGCAGAGGCAGGTCGTACATGCACGAGGCCCCCTCGGCCGGGACCCTGTCGGGCAGGGCCTGCGACAGGCAGCCATAGACCAGATCGGGTGTCATCTGTCCCAGCGTGTGCCGCATCGCCACCGGGGCCGGGGGCTGTGCGTTCAGGATACAGCCCACGGGGGCGGTCACCCGGAACGGGTCGAGCGAGCCCGCATTGTTCGGAATATCCGCCCCGATGATGCAGCGCAGGGCAAAGACGGAATAGGCCGTGGCATAGTTCAGAGGCACGTTGATCCCTTTGCCGACGCAGGGCGCAGTGCCGTCGAAATTCAGCAGCAAATGGTCGTCTGCGATGGTGAGGGCGGCGTGCAGCTCGATCTCTTCATCATAGCCGTCGACCTTCAGCACGTGCCGCCACGTGCCCTTGGGCAGGGCGGCGATGGCCTCAAGGGTACCGCGCCGAGAGGTATCGATGATGTAATCCGCCAGCCCATTCAGATTGGTGATGCCAAACTCCTGCATCATCAGCACCACCCGGATGAATCCGGCCTCGCAACAGGCGATCAGGGCATAGATGTCGCCTTCGTTGGCGATTGGCTCGCGCGAGTTGGCTTTGACGATGTCCAGCAGCAGCGCGTTGACCGCGCCCTGACTGACCAGTTTGCAGGGTGGGATCAGCAGGCCTTCGTCATAGATATCCGATCCCTCAGGCCCCATACCCAGCCCACCCAGATCGACCAGATGCGACGTGCAGGCGGTGTAGCCGATCACCGTGTCCTGATAGAACACCGGCATCATCAGCAGAAAGTCGTTCAGGTGCCCCGAGGCGATCCACGGGTCGTTGGTCATGTAGATGTCGCCGGGTTTCATCTCGCTCTGGGCAAAGCGCCCATGCAGGGTTTTGACCGCCTCGGCCATGGTGTTGATATGCCCGGGCGTGCCGGTGACGGCCTGTGCCAGCATCCGGCCTTGCGCATCGAATATCCCGGCCGAGATATCACCGCATTCACGCACGATCGGGCTGAAAGCAGCGCGGATCAGCGCCTGCCCCTGTTCCTCAACCACGGCCAGTAGCCGGTTCCACATCACCTGCAGGCGTGTATCTGACTGGATCATGGCTGGGTCTCCTCTTGCCGTGTCAGCCAGATATTGCCCTGGCCGTCGACGCTGGCGCTGAAATCGGCGCTGACGAATGTGGTTGTCTGGGCCTCGACGATCAGAACCGGACCGCTGAGGGCCACTCCGGGCGTCAGGTCCGAGCGGTTGAATACGCCCGCCGGACGCCAGGCGCCGGTGACGTCGCAGAGGATTTGCCGGTGTTCGGTTGCGGTTGCGGTGTGTTCCGCCGGAGCGTCAGGATAGGCCTCATGTGCGGGGGCGGGCGATGAGACTGACAGCCCCCAGTTCAGGATTTCTATGGTCATGCCGGGCACGATCCGGCTGAATTGGCGACTGTATTCCGCTTCAAATGCCTTTCGTAGCGCGTCAAGGTCCGAGGCGGCCAAAGCACGGTCGGGCAGGCGGATTTCGATCTCGTGCCCTTGCCCGTGATACCGCATATAGGCGACGCGGCGCTGCAGCAGCGCGCCTTCGGGTGCTCCGGCACGGACGACCTGTTCCGCCTCAGTCTGCATGGCGTCGAAGAACCGGTTCAGGCCCTTGATGTCCAGACCGTCCAACCGGGCATAGCGTGATCGGATGACCTCATAGGATACGGGCGCGAACAGGAAGCCGACCGCCGAGCCCACTCCTGGGTCACGCGGGATCAGAACTCGCCGCATCCCGGCGCGTCGGGCCACGCGCGTGGCGTGCAGCGGGCCGTTGCCGCCAAACGCGATCATCAGCCGGTTGCTTAGGTCCTTGCCGGATTCGACCGCATGCATCCGGCCTGCGCTGGCCATGCTTTCGTCAACAATCTCACTAACCGCGAAGGCGGCCTGATCGGGGCTGAGGCCAAGGGGATCGCCGACATCCTGCGCCATTGCTTGTGTGGCGGCATCCGGATCGATCCGCAGCCGCCCTTCGGCGAAACGCCCCGGCTCGATCAGGCCCAGCGTCAGGTCAGCATCGGTGACCGTCGGCTTGTCGCCACCCTTGCCAAAGGCCGCGGGGCCGGGGTCTGATCCCGCGCTGTGCGGACCGACCTGAATGCGGCCCAGACGATCAACGCTGGCGATCGAGCCGCCGCCCGCTCCGATCTCGATCATCTCGATCACCGGGATGCGCACCGGCATCCCTGATCCCTTGATGAAACGCTCGGCCCGCGAGATTTCGAACTTGCGCGCGGTCTGCGGGCGATAGTCGTCGATCAGGCACAGCTTGACTGTGGTGCCGCCCATGTCAAAGGACAACACCTCGGCCTCACCAGTTGCCTCGGCGATGCGGGCGGCCAGAACAGCACCTCCGGCGGGGCCGGATTCCACCAGACGGATCGGCAGCCGGGCGGCTGTGTCCAGCGTGGTCATGCCACCCCCCGCCGTCATCATCAGGATCGGGCAGGCCAGCCCCATTTGCCGGAAGCGGGCCTCGAAGTCCTGCAGGTAGCCAGCCATCAAGGGCTGCACATAGGCGTTTGCAATTGTGGTGCAAAGCCGGTCGAACTCGCGCGCTTCGGGGCTGACCTCGTGGCTGAGCGAGATGACCAGGTCTGGCATGTGCTGCGCCAGCAGGTCGCGCAACGCCAGCTCATGCGCCGGGTTGGCATAAGAGTGCAGCAGGCAGATGGCGACGGCCTCGACCTCGAGCGCCCGCAGTTCGGCCACCAGGGGGCCGATACCAGCCTCGTCCAGCGGTTCCAGCTCTTGTCCGTTGGCGTCCATGCGTCCGCCGATGGTCAGCGAATGGGTGCGCGGCACGATCAGGTCGGGTTTGACCAGATCGATCGCATACTGGCTGTAGCGCCGCTCGTACGCGATTTCGAGAATGTCGCGGAACCCGCGCGTGGTGATCGTGGCCGTGGCGGCCCCGCGACGCTCGATCAGCGCATTGGTGGCCAGAGTGGTGCCGTGGATGAACCCGGTCACCTGACGCCAGTCGGCGCCAGCGGCCTTCAGCACATGCGTGGCGCCCGCAACTGCGCCAAGGGCGGGGCGGTGCGGCGTGGTAGAGGTTTTGGTGGTCGCCACCACCCGAGACGCGCAGTCCAGCAGGACGGTATCGGTGAACGTACCGCCGATGTCGATCGCCATGCGCAATCCAACTGTTTGATTCATAGAGGTATCAGCCTGAAAAGGTGGAACAGACCCGAAGGCGGGTCAGGTGAAAACGGACTGTTCCCCGCGGGTCAGGCGACCAGATCGCACCCGGTTTCGCGACGCATCATCGGTTGTCGAAGGTTGGCAGTCACTGCTTCAGTTCTCCGTCATCTGATGGCCATGACATTGGGTGAGGAAAGCCCCCTCCGTCAACACTTCATTCGGGGGAGGCGCAGGTTTGGTGCAAAACCCGGAATATGATAAGACGATGAGCGCGGCGCATCCCATTCTGAATTGTCACGCAGTTTCATCAAAAGGGGGTAAGTCATGAAACTCATTCATTTAAAACAAAGTATTCTGATCGCCACGGGCCTGATACTGGCGGGCCTGTCTCCGGCGCTGGCACAGGATCGCGAGGAAAGTCAGGGCATGGTGCTTTTGCGCGGGCTGCCGACGCTGGACACCAGCCACAGCATTGCAATCATCGAACTGGACCCGGAATCGGAACAGTTCGGAGAGATCCTCAGTGAAGTAGAACAGCCCGAGATGGTGCATCCGCTGCACCATCTTTATTACAGCCCCAGCGGCCGGCTTTATGCTACGGGGCTGGATCCGTCCTGCAGCCTGGCCGAGGTCGGGCTGTCCCGCGATGCGGGCGGTGCGCCGGTGATGTCCGGCTTTACCTGTCTGGACACGCAGGGGCAGATGGTTGGTGAAGACATCATGTGGACAAACTCGAACGGGCAGGAATATATGTTCGTGACCTTCCTGGGCGGAACCGGAGGGGATGATGGTGGCTCGGTGGGTGTGTTCGACGCGCAAACCAACGAGGTCGTCAAGGTTATCGAGGCGCGCAAAAGTCAGGTCGGCGAGGGCGCGCCATACATTATGTATCCGCACGGCATCTCGGCTTTTGACGACCGTATGGTGGTGACGTCGACGGTTCATCCGGACCTAGCCACCGGTGTTGGCAATGTGCTGACGATCATTGATCTGAACACGCTGGAGCCCATCGAAAACATCACCGTCGAGAAGGAAAAGCCGCTGAACTTCCCGTCTTCTCCGGTCGAAGTGCTGTTTGCGCGCCCCGACATGCACCCGGATATCGAACCGGCCATTCTGGCCAACACGATGTTTGGCTTCGAGACATGGAAAGTACCCTATGATGCCAGTTCCAAGACCTTTGGCGAGGCCGAAGTGATCTATAGCGGCGTTGCCAATGACACCGCCGTGCCACTGGAATTCTACGGCACCGAAGACGAGCTGTTCATCTCACATGCTTTGCCCGGCGTGGTGAAACGCTATGATCTGGCGTCTTTGCCCGAGCTGGTATCCAGCGGGCCGGATATCGTGGCCGATCCGGGCGCGCATCACATGATCTTTTTCACCTCGGCTTCGGGGCGTGATCTGATCGCAGTGCAGAACAATCTGCTGAACCTGGGCAATGGCGCTGACAATGACCCGACGGATGTGGATTTCATTGCAGGTCTGAACAGCCATACGATCTCGGTCCACGATCTTGAGACAGGTGAGCGTCTGGCCACGGTCAATATCAAGGATCGCTACAACAAGGGGATTGAGAACCTGGAAGGCCTGTTCGGCTCGGGCTTTGTCCATCACCATTAGCGGCCCGGAGGGGGTTATGCGCTGGGTGCTTTTGATCCTCGCCACTGCAGGGCTTGCCGTGGCGGGGTGGGTCGTCTGGGATCGCACGCGCGACCCGGTGGCAACGCCGATCGCCGATTTCTCGGCACCGTTTGTGTTCGGTCGCTTTGCCGTTCCGCTCGACAATCCGCTGACCGAAGAGGCCTTCGCGCTGGGCCGGCACCTGTTCTATGACCCGATCCTGTCGGGCAACAATCAGGTGTCTTGCGCCACCTGTCACGTGCAGGCGCTGGCCTTTACAGACGGGCGCGCGAGATCGCCGTCCTTGTCAGGTGGAGAGCTGGATTTCAGCGCCATGAGCCTTGCCAACCTTCTGTGGGGGCAAGAGCGGTTTTTCTGGGATGGCCGCGTGACTTCTCTTGAGGAACAGGCGTTGCTGCCGATCCAGCACCCGGATGAGATGGGGCAGGATATCGACGCCCTGATGACCGAGCTTGAGGCGTCCGGCACCTATCGCCGGATGTTCCGCCAAGCCTATGGTGCGGTCACGCCGGAAAACACGGCCAAGGCGCTGGCCACCTTCATGCGGATGCTGGTTTCGTCCGAGTCGAAATATGACAGGTACCTGCGCGGCGAAACCCGCCTGACCGCGCAGGAGGAGCACGGGCGTAAACTGTTCATGGCGCATCCCGATACCAAGGTTTCGCTACGGGGCGGCAATTGCATCGACTGCCACAGCCAGTTTCTGACGTCCGGATTCCGCGATGCGCTGGACGGGTTCTCAAACAACGGTCTGGACCCGGACGATACCCTGCCCGACGGGTTGATGGCCGTCACCGGAAACCCGGCGCATAAGGGGTTTTTCAAGGTACCGACCCTGCGCAACATCGCTGTCACCGCGCCCTACATGCATGACGGCCGGTTCGAGACGCTTGAGGACGTCATGAACCACTACAATGACGGCATCGTGGTCAGCGATACGCTCAGCCCCTTGATCCTAGAGGCAGACAACGCGCCCGAGGCTGGGCAGGACACAGTCGGCCTGCGCATGACACCCGAGGAAATGCAGGCGATCATCGCCTTTCTGCACACGCTGACGGATGAGGCATTTCTGACCAACCCGAAGTTTTCCGACCCGTTTGACGGAGGTTCCTGATGAGAGCGATCCTTGGACTATTGGCCGCTGCGGCCCTGATCACCGGATGGTTCATTCTGGGCTTCGGTCGGCAGAAAACCACGCCAGTTACACTGACCTTTCACGCGCAAATGGGGGACCAGCCTCTGGTCTATGATCAGTTTGTCTATGACAACCCGGGTGGGGACGGGCAGTTCAGGGTTCGGGATTTCAGGTTCTACCTCAGCAATCTTTCACTGGGGCAGGGTGATGAAGCCTATGCGGAACCGGACAGCTATCACCTGTTGCGTTTTGACAATGAGGATAGAACGCATTCGATCACGCTGCCCGAGGTGCCCCTGAAATCCGTCGACACCGTGCACTTCCTGATCGGGGTTGATCCTGAAGCGAATGGCTCGATCGAGGTGCGGGGGGATCTGGACCCCAACAGCCAGATGGCGTGGAACTGGGAGGTCGGGTATAAATTCGTGGTCGTGGAAGGTGCGCTGAAACAGGGGGATGACGTAGTCCCGCTGGTTTATCATGTCGGGTTCTCGGAAAATGCCCGCGAGGTCGAATTCATGTTGCCGCCGGACGTTCTCGCCAGTGACGACCCCGAGCTGCACCTGATCGTCGATCTGGCGAAGTTCTTCGACGGGACGGCGCAGATCGACATGCAGGCTCTGCCGTCGGTCAAGTTCAACCGAGCAGATGCCGAGATGCTGGCCGACAACTACGCCATCATGATCACTCTGGCCTTCTGAGGCGGCTCATTTTTTGGGAAAATTCAGCGGTTCAGGTCGAAATCGCCCTCGACGGCGGGGGTGTGATCGGTGATTGTTTGGACGATTGACCTGGGGAAAAGGCCGCTCAGTCAAAGAAATAGACTAAACGCCGTGACGGCGGGCAAAAGTTGCGTCGAAAAGACCAGCGAAGGGAGATGAAGATGAAGAAGTTTCTAGCAGCCGCTGCGGTTTCCGCGCTGTGCGCAACCGGCGCTTTGGCCGAGGTCAAGGTTGGGATGATCACCACGCTGTCTGGTGGCGGTGCCGGGCTGGGTATCGACGTGCGTGACGGGTTCATGCTGGCCATCGCGCAATCGGGCCGGGATGATATCGAGGTCGTGATCGAGGATGACCAGCGCAAGCCGGACATCGCCGTGCAACTGTCCGACAAGATGATCCAGTCCGAACGGGTTGATGTGATGACCGGCATCATCTGGTCCAACCTGGCGATGGCGGTTGTGCCGGCTGCTGTGAACCAGAATGTGTTTTACCTGTCGCCCAACGCGGGCCCGTCGCCGCTGGCCGGAAAAGGCTGTCACAAAAACTACTTCAACGTCGCCTGGCAGAACGACAACTTGCACGAGGCCGCAGGCGCCTATGCCAACGGCGCAGGCTACAAGAACAGCTTCATTCTGGCGCCGAACTACCCGGCGGGTGTGGATGCGCTGACCGGCTACAAGCGCTTCTTTGAGGGCGATCTGGCCGGTGAGGTCTATACCGAACTGGGACAGACCGACTATGCCGCCGAGATCGCGCAAATCCGGGCCAGCGACGCGGACAGCGTGTTCTTCTTCCTGCCCGGTGGCATGGGGATTTCCTTCCTGAAGCAATATGCCGACAGTGGCATCGACAAGCCCGTGATCGGCCCGGCCTTCAGCTTTGATCAGGGCATTCTGCAGGCGGTTGGCGATGCGGCGATGGGTGTGGTGAACACCTCGCAATGGAACAAGGACATCGACAACCCGACCAACGCGGCGTTTGTGGAAAGTTTCCAGGCCGAATATGGTCGTCTGCCCTCGCTCTACGCCAGCCAGGGGTTCGATACTGCCAATCTGCTGCTGTCTGCGCTGGACAAGGCCGATCCTTCAGATGCGAGGGCCTTCCGCAACGCGCTGCGTCTGGCCGAATTCGACAGCACCCGCGGCGATTTCAAGTTCGGCCCGAACCATCACCCTGTTCAGACCATCTATGCCCGCGAAGTGATCAAGGAAGGCGATGTCTTCACCAATAAGATCATCGGCGTCGCGCTGGAAGAACACTTTGACGCCTACGGGGTCGAGTGTAAAATGTAACGACCTTCTGCCTGCCCCGGCCAACGGGGCGGGCAGATCACCGGAGTTTCCATGTCCTCGATCCTGATTATCGAGCAGATCCTCAACGGGCTGCAGTTCGGCGTTATGCTGTTCCTGATGGCGGCTGGCCTGACGCTGATTTTCGGCGTAATGGGGCTGATCAACCTCGCGCATGGCTCGCTGTATATGGTGGGGGCCTTTGCCGCCGCTGCCGTGGCGGGGGCCACAGGGTCTTTCCTGTTGGCTTTGGTTGCCGCGCTCGCTGCTGCGGCGCTCGCTGGCGCGATTGTCGAGATGGTGGTGATCCGACGGTTGTATAACGCGCCGCATCTGGATCAGGTGCTGGCGACCTTTGCCCTGATCCTGATCTTCTCCGAGGGTACGCGCTGGGTTTTCGGGTCTTTCCCGCTGTTTCTGGACATTCCTGACGCGCTGTCGGGGCCGGTTACTTTGCCCGGTGGCATCGAATACCCGCTCTATCGCCTGACCCTGATCGGCATCGGGCTGGCCGTGGCCGTGGGGCTGTGGGCGTTGATCGAGCGCACCCGACTGGGCATCCAGATACGCGCCGGGGAAAATGACCGGGAAATGATCGCGGCGCTGGGTGTCGATATCTCGAAGCTCTACACGCTGGTCTTTGCGCTGGGCGCGGCACTGGCCGGGCTGGCGGGTGCCTTGGTCGGCGCGATCCAGTCGGTCCAGGTGGGGATGGGAGAGCCGGTTTTGATCCTCGCCTTCGTGGTCATCGTTATCGGCGGCATCGGCTCGGTACGCGGAGCCTTCATCGGCGCGCTTTTGGTCGGGTTAACGGACACGCTGGGCGGAGTGTTCCTGCCCGAGATGTTCAAGCTGTTCATGGACAATGGCGCGGCGCAGAAAACCGGCTCGGCGCTGGCGTCTATGGGGATTTACGTGCTGATGGGGCTGGTGCTGATCTGGCGGCCAACCGGCCTGTTCGGAGCACGCGCATGAGGTTGAATGAAAGGTATCTGAACGCGCTGGTGATCGCGGGCTTGCTGGCGTTGCCGCTTTGGGCGGTTGTGGCGGATCAGCCGTTCACGATCACGCTGGTGACGCGGGCGGTGATCCTTGCGCTGGCGGCGGTGGGGCTGAACATCATCCTCGGGATTGGTGGCATGGTCAGCTTTGGCCACGCCGTGTTCTTCGGGATCGGAGGTTACGCGATGGGCATCCTCGCCTATCACGCGCAGACCTATACGGCGCTTGATCTGGGGCTGTTTGCAACCGACGGCACCAAGTCCATGCCGGTGATCTGGCTGGTGGCGATGATCCTGTCAGCGCTGGTGGCGTTTTTTATCGGGTTGTTGTCCCTGCGGACGTCCGGCGTGTACTTCATCATGATCACGCTCGCCTTTGGCCAGATGTTTTTCTACTTCGCCATCTCCTGGTCGCAATATGGCGGAGAGGACGGGCTGTCGATCTATGTCCGCAACGGTTTTCCCGGCCTGAATACGCTGGTGCCGATCCAGTTCTACGCTGTGTGCTTCACGTTACTCTGCGTCGTGCTGTTTTTGTTTGCGCGGTTGCAGGCCTCACCCTTTGGGCTGGCGCTGAATGCGTCGCGGCAGACAGCCATGCGGGTCGAAACCGTAGGACTGAACCCGACGCGGTTGAAGCTGCTGGCCTTTGTGATCTCGGGCGCGATCACCGGGCTGGCGGGGGCGTTGTTTGCCGACCTGAACCGCTTTGTCTCGCCCTCAATGTTCAGTTGGCAGCTGTCCGGAGAGTTGATCGTGTTGATCATCATCGGCGGGGTGGGGCGCCTGATGGGGCCGGTGATCGGGGCCTGCGTTTTTGTCGCGCTGGAGCACTTTCTGGGTGAACTTACCGATTTCTGGCACGTCTATCTGGGTGTGGCCCTGTTGTGCATCGTACTGTTCGCCCGCGGTGGTCTGATTGGCCTGCTGACCGGGAAGGAAGGCGCGCATGTCTGATCCCGTTCTTGCCACTTTGGACCTGAACAAGAGCTTTGGGGCGCTCAAGGCTACCGATGGCGTGTCCATTGAGCTGAGGCCCGGAGAAATTCATGCCATCATAGGCCCGAACGGCGCGGGCAAGTCGACATTGATTCAGCAGATATGCGGCGGGCTGGTCCCCGATTCAGGGCAGGTTCTGCTGAATGGTCAGGATGTCTCGGGCTATTCTACTCAGGCACGGGCGCAGGCCGGGCTGGGGCGCACTTTCCAGATTTCTCAGCTTTGTATGGAGGATACGGTGCTGGAGAACGTGGTGCTGGGTGCAATGGGTGCGGAACGCATGGCGTGGCGGTTTTGGCGGCCCGCCCTGAAACGGCCTGAACTGCGCGACCGGGCCGAGGCTGCGCTGGAACGTGTGGGCCTCAGCGATGAACGTGACACGCGCTGCGCCAACCTTAGCCACGGCCAACGGCGGCAATTGGAGGTGGCGGTGACCCTGACCCTATCGCCCAAAGCCTTTGTCATGGACGAGCCGATGGCGGGGCTTGGCGCCGAAGGCTCGAAACGGCTGACCGGGTTTCTGGACGGATTGCGTCAGAAAGCGCCGATCCTGCTGGTGGAGCATGACATGGATGCGGTTTTCGCTCTGGCCGATCGGATCAGTGTGCTGGTTTACGGCAAGGTCATCGCCACCGGTACGGCCGATGAAATCCGCCACAGCCCCGAGGTGCGTGATGCCTATTTGGGGGATGAGGCATGACCCTGCTGCGGCTTGAAAACCTGACTGCCAGTTATGGCGACAGTCAGGCGCTGTTCGGCGTCGACCTGCAGGTGGCACAGGGCGAAGTGACCGCCCTGATGGGGCGTAACGGCATGGGCAAATCGACCACGGTAAAAGCGATTTGCCGGATGATCCGGTCGCAGGGCGCGCTGAAGCTGGACGGGCAGGACCTGCACGCGCTGCCCAGCCACAAGGTGGCCCGCAAGGGGGTGGGGCTGGTGCCCGAAGGCCGCCGCTGTTTTGCTGATCTGACTGTGCGCGAAAACCTGATTGCGGCGGCACGGCCCGGCGACTGGACTCTGCGCCGCGTGACCGAGCTGTTCCCCCGGTTGGGCGAGCGGAAGGGCCAGCGCGCCGCCTCGCTGTCAGGGGGCGAACAACAGATGCTGGCGATTGGCCGGGCGCTGATGACCAACCCACGCCTGCTGATACTGGACGAGGCCACCGAGGGCCTTGCCCCTATTGTCCGGCAGGAGATCTGGGCCGCTCTTCATCGTCTCAAGCAAGAGACGAATGTGGCAATCCTGTTGATCGATAAATCGCTGAAAGAACTGGCGGCGGTGTCTGACCGCGCAGTCATTCTGGAACGGGGCCGCACGGTCTGGTCCGGTGCAATGGCTGAACTGACCCCGGAGGTTTCCGAGAAATACGTGGGGGTCTGATCATCCCTTTCAGAACCTGTAGGTGGCGCCCAGCACAGGCCCGGATTGATCGAATGTGTAGTCGTTGCCGTCAATGTCGTGATCGAACGAGATATAGCGATACCCGCCGCGCAGCAGCCATCTGTCGTTGATGGCGTAATCGGCCGTCAGCAGGACAGACCAGGTCTGACTGCCGCTGCGAAACCCTCCGTAATCCACATAGGCCGTGCTGGTCCATGCATCGGACAGGGTGAACCGGGCGCGGACCCCCACCACCGGATCGAACCAGCTGGCGTCGGCAGAACTGGTCTGCGATGGCGCTGCGCCCGGGGTCAGGGTGAAGTCCGTGTCGGTGCTGTACCACCTGAAGCCGCCCGCCAGATCAACCTTTACGGACGGGTCATTGCGCACCCGGTATCCCAACAAAGCAGTAAGAAACTGCGTCTTGACCGAGGTTTCCAGCTCTGAGCCCGCCGGGCCGGGCGCGGTATTTCCAAAGGTCAGGTTTGTGTAATTATAGTCGGCCAGCACGCTCCATTGACCGTTTGTTGCGGCCAGCGCGCCCATGAAGGCAAAATCCAGATTCTCCAGCGCGTCGGAAAAGCTGAGCGTCGCGTCAAGCGTGCCGGACGGGGTTTGAAAGCTGGTCTCGGTCTCGGGCATGAACAGATAGATCGTGGCCTCATAGGACCAGTCGGATTGCTGCGCCAAAGCCATCGGTGCCACTGACGCAAGCAGGGCCGCCGCCGCGCAGCCCTTCAACCTTTGAGTTAGTGCCATTCCGCCCCTCCCTGTTGTTATTGCCGAATTGTTCGAATCCTGCGGGGCTACGCCGCCACGGTATCAGGTGTTTCCGTGCGCGTGCCAACACGATTGATGTCAGTGTTCGGAAAAAACTCGGACCAGACATGCCAAAAGACGCCAGCGCGCAGTGTTTCCACCCGTTGTAGTTGGCCCTGATCCGACTGGCCCCAGAAATCGCAACGGGCAACGGGCTTGCCGCTGTCATTGTACCAGACCCCAAGGCTTTCGTATTTCGGGTCCAGGCTGACAACGACATCGCGCCCGCCGACGGTGGCATTGACGATCCAGTTGTTGTCGACGACGAAGTCATCGGTCCAGCAGGCGGCGTCTTTGCCGATGGTGATCCCCCAGACATGGGTCTTGTTCGGCAACCGGTCGTCCGAGCGGTCCATGTTGTCCATCACCGGTGCGTCTTCCTGATGCTGGCGACCGATGCCCCAGCCAAAGGTGATCTCGGTCACCATATCCAACAGCCTTAACAGAGGGTTGGTCGACGGCATGTTCAGAAACACCTCACCCTCGGGGAAGGCCTTTTGGAACCCGCGGAAGGTCATTCTGTAAGTTGGCCAGGGTTTCATCTGCGCCTCGGGACGTATGGGGCAGGCGGGGCCGTCGGCATTCGGGTCGCGGTCGGCCTCGCGGAAGCCATAGATGTGCTGGATCGGCTCACCGGTTTCATTGTCACGCAGGATCAGATTGTTGCCGTGCTGGGCCAGCACTTCGAGATCCAGCCGTTTGCCTTCGATCCGTGGGGCGTAGCCCTGCCCGAGATTGGCCATCGCGCAATAGGTCATGACCACGTCCTGTCCGCCCAGCCCGTCCGCGTCGCCCGCCAGATGAGGCCGCATGATCTGCGCATCGGGGTGCGCGCGGGCGTGGCCGTTATTGTCGATCACGATGACCGGCGCAGTGGGGCCGACATGCTTCTGCGCCTCGCTGATGGGAAAGAAGGCGGCATCATTCATCTGGTTGCGCAGGCCCAGATGCACCCAGACATAGGGAAACCCATACAGAAACAGCACCAAAAGCGCGGATATGATCCACAGCCAGAGCGGCCCACCACCCAGAATGAAATGTGCCAGAGTGGCGATTGCAAACGCGCCAAGTCCGATCCCGATTAGCCGGTATTCATGCCGGATGAAACGCACCATGTTCTGGCGTTTCACCTTCAGCAGCATCTGCGAGATGTCACCCAGATCACGGAAATAGACGAACCCGATCCCAAGCGAGACAACTAGGCCAAGAGCGAAGAGTATATTGCCGACCATATGCACCTCCTGATCCGGTTTTTATTGCTGCGGTGAGGCGCGTTTGATCATGAACGCCTCGACCGCCTGTTGAGTTTCGGGGCGGATGTTCTCGATCCCCTCATAGGGCACGCCATAGGCGGGGGTGGTGTCGGGGAATTTCTCTTTGCGCGCCATGTGGCGGCCCAGAATCCGTGCAAATTCCTGTCCGCCCCATGCGCCGACCTCGGTCGAGACCGAATATTCTTCACGCGTGTCCCGGTAGAGGTCAAAGAACTTTGCCAGAATTGCGCTTTCGCCGGGTCCGGGCAGTTTCAGCTTAAGCTGGTCTTTCACGATCGCCTCGGGTTTGTTCACCGAATAGACGATGACGTGGTCGCGCCGTGCCTTGGTTTCATCTGCGAACAGCAGGGCAGCGGACTGATCCACGCCATCTACCAGCCGGTCGCGCGGGATGTACTGATCCGCTCCGGCAAAGCGTGACAATGTCGTGTAAAGGTCCGAGACATGGATGATGCTGTTCAACAGCCCGTCGGCCTCGATCATGCCGGGCCAGCGGATGAAGGCGTCGACGCGGATGCCGCCTTCGGTCGTGTCGCCCTTGCCGCCCGCGTAGATCAGGGGCGTGAACCCCGATTGCGGCGCGTATTTGGTGAAATGGCCATTGTCCCCCATGACGACAACCACGGTGTTGTCCACCAGCCCCAGATCGTCCATCCGCGCGAACAGATCGCCCAGCCATTCATCCAACAGCTGCATCTTGTCCACGTAGAGACCACCGTTTACGCTTTCCGGTCCAGAGCGCCCCGCGCGGGTGTTATCCAGCGGGATCATCGGCCAGTATTGCAGGAAGAACGGCGTGTCTCCGCCCGCGAGACGGTCCAGTTCCTGCAGCGTCTTGTCCTGAAAGGCCTGGTTCATCTCGTCATATTTGGCGGCGTTCCAGCGCTCGCCGGGTTCCATGCGAATTTCGCGGATCGGGCTGCCGGTTTCGCCCTCGATCACGGTCATCATCGCGGCTGAGTCCGGACGGAACCAGCCGTCCAGCGTGTATTTTTGATCATAGTCCCGGATCGCGACCGCGACCTGTTCCTTGATCGCATCGTCGTTGAAGATGGTCAGCTGGCCTTGCTGATGGATGGCGTGCTGGGCGTAATCAAAGCCCTGATTCATGGCCCAGCTTTCGGCGATGTCGCCCATATGCCACTTGCCCACATGGCTGGTGGCATATCCAGCCTGTTTCAGTACTTCGGCCAGCGTCACCTCGTCCCCAGGCAAGCCAAAGCCGGCAATATCGACGGTGGTGTCGCCCATGCCCATCCGCACCGGCAGCCTCCCCGTCATCTGCGCCACACGGGTCGGCGTACAGGAGGGTTCGGTATACATCCGCACCATCCGCATGGCCTGATCCGAGAAGTCGTTGATGTTTGGTGTCTCGTATCCCCGCACGGCGTTCAACTCGGGGATGCCCATGTCGCCGAACCCCATGTCGTCAATCAGCACACTGACGATGTTCGGAGGCCTGCCCCCGTTGCTGTCGCGAAACGCAGCCAAAGCCTCATTGACGGCGGCGTCATCCTGTGCCCATTGCTCACCATGTTGGGCCTGAAGAATATAAAACTCCGCGTCGTGTTGAATGGGATTTTCCTGTGCCACAGCCGGTACAGCCGCAAGGCCCGTCGAAAGCGCAATCAACCAGTTCAATTTCATTTTATGTTCCCCCCCTTGTCAGACGCACCTTGCTGCCGACGCCGCAGGGTGACCTCACATTGAAACATTATGATATTTGCGCCAAGAATTCTACGGACCTGCATTTCTGCCGATTTCCAGGAATGTTGCGGTGCAGCGCAGGGGTCACAGCCGCGCAGTCAAGCCGCGCGGCTGTGGGAAGGTTTAGGGGCGGAGAGGTCGCTTAAGCGGCGACTTCTTCCATCGGCAGTTTACGTGGGTACGGATCACCGCGCTTGTACGAACCAGCTGCGGTGAACAGAACATCGGTGGACGAGTTCAGACCGGTTTCCGCGGAATCCTGCAGGACGCCGATGATAAAGCCGATGCTGACCACCTGCATTGCGGTTGCGTTGTCGATGCCGAACAGGCTGGCCGCCATCGGGATCAGCAACAGAGACCCTCCGGCCACGCCCGAGGCCCCGGTTGCGGCAATCGATGCGATGACGCTCAGGAACAGGGCTGACAGGAAATCGACCTGAATACCCATGGTGTGCACGGTTGCCAGCGTCATCACCGTGATGGTGATCGCGGCACCGGCCATGTTGATCGTGGCGCCAATGGGAATGGTGACCGAGTAGGTCTCCTCATCCAGATTCATGCGGCGGCACAGTTCCATGTTGACCGGAATGTTGGCGGCCGAGCTGCGCATGAAGAACGCGGTGATGCCGGATTCTCTGAGGCAGGTGAAGACCAGCGGATAGGGGTTCTTGCGGATGCGCAGGAACACGATCAGCGGGTTCACGACCAGCGCCATGAAAGCCATACATCCAATCAAGACCAACAGCAGGTGACCATAACTGGCAAGCGTTTCAAAGCCGGTCTCGGCAATGGTCGAGGCCACGATGCCAAAGATACCGATGGGGGCCACGCGGATGATGGCAGCCACGATCTTGGTGATCGCGCCATCCAGATCCGACATCAGCGTTTTGGTCGAGTCGCTTGCATGGCGGAACACCAGCCCAAGGCCGACGGCCCAGGCCAGAATGCCGATATAGTTGGCCTGCGCCAGCGCATTCACCGGGTTGTCCACGATTTTCAGCAGGATGTTCTTTACCACTTCGGCCAGACCGTCCGGGGCATCCATCAGGTGGGGGGTTCCAGTCAGATGCAGAGTGACCGGGAACATGAAGCTGGCCACCACCGCAATCAGTGCGGCCGCGAAAGTGCCGAGAATATACAGCAGAACCACAGGCCCCATGCGGGCCTGGCTATCTTTCTTGTGGTTGGTGATTGCTGCGCAGACCAGGATCAGCACCAGCACGGGCGCGACGGCTTTCAGCGCGTCGACAAAGAAGTCACCCAGCAGACCGGCAGCCGAGCCAGCGGCAGGCCAGAAGGTGGCAAGAAGGGCACCGGCCACAAGGCCGATGATGATCTGAGTAACCAGGCTACCGCGTAGAATAAAATTCATCGGGACCATCCTGTTTGACTGGGGCCTGCCGGGGATTGGATGCTCCGGATCAGGCGCGGTTAAGTTGCAAGATTGGGCGCTATATGGGCACTTTGGATCCAATTTAAACATCTGGACTTAACAAATAGGTCCAGGTTGGGTTTTACGCTTACCGTTCGGGCGCCTCACATGGTCTGACTTTGAGGGTGTCCGTGGACACCCGTTTGAGGCTCCATGTGCAGGTTTGAACAGTCAGGCCGGGAAGGTTTGGCACCTGATCCGAGGCCCAGACACTGGTAACGGAAAAGCTGAACGGCGTATCCGTGGCGGCGGGGAACAACCGGGCGAGTTCCTTTGATGGAAAGGTGCCGCCGCAGGATTCAAAATACCCGCTGACCAGCTTACCATCAGGCGCCAGAGCAACCGAACCGGTATAAAGGGAATACTCGGCCCCAAGCTCTTGTTTGTCGGTGTAAAGCAGGTCGATGGAAATGCGGTCCCCGTCCTGAACAATTCCGGCGCGCATCGGGTCGGACCAGCTTGACGGCACGCCGCCGGTGGTGCTGTCGCAGGCATACATGCCCTCATACTGGCCGGTCAGTGAAAAGCTTTCTGCATGCGCTGGTGCGAGACCACCGGCCAGAACAAGGGAAATGGCCGTAGTTACAGGAATGTATTTCGAGGTCATAATGGGCTTTCCTCTCCAATGCGGACAGGGATTGCGCCGTCACAAAATATCCGAGTGCTTCTCAATCACCTGGCCAAAATGATGCCGCCAGAGGTCCACGCCCAACGCGCCGCTGCGATCCAGCGAAGATCCGACGACCGTATCCGCAATTATGGCCGGTTGCAGGCCCGCGTCAAACAGGGCGAATCCCGCAGCCAGAACGCAGGTATCGGCCTGAATGCCGCAGACCAGAACCCGGTCAACCTTCCAGGCGTGGAACTGGTCGATCACCTCCGGAGGTGGGCCGTAACCGTATTTCAGCACGGTGCGGTCGGCCTGAACAAGGCTGTCATCGACCGATCGGGGCTTCCATCCCAGTTGCCGAAAAAAGGGAACTTTCGCCTCGTCATGGCGTTCGACCGTGGCGATGGACGGGAAATGCGACGCCAGTAACTGGCTGCGCTCGATCAACCAATCCGGCGGATCAAAGCTGGGTTGAACATCGACAACCAGTACGGCCTGTTTCAATACGTGCCTCCGACGTTATTCATACCGCCTGATGGACCTCGATGATATTGCCCTCGGGGTCGTGGAAGAACAGCTGGTGCCATTCTTTGGCGAAGGCGGTGCCATAGTCCGAATAGGGAATGCCGTTGTCGTCCAGCAGTGTCTTGAACGCCTCAATATCGTCGGTGCGAAAGGCGATATGGCCGCGTTCGACCGGGTTGATCGTCTCGCCATGTTTGAACGCGACGTCGAGGTTTCTTTCGGCCAGATGCATCTGCATCCCGCCATCGGTCGCGAACCGGATCTTGCCGCCGTAGCCTTTGTCGTCGGTCTCGTCGGGGCGAGGGAAGTTCTCAATCGGGATATCATCCAGCCCAAGGACCTGCGTGTAGAACCGGTGCAGCCGGTCGACATCCTCGGACACAAAGTTGATGTGGTGGAATTCGAGCTTCATGCGGGGTCGGCCCTTTTGGTTGGTGCGCGGCGCCAGAAAATCGCAAGAACCGGCAACTGGCAAGCCCTGCGTCAAAGGGTTTGATATGGCAGGAAAATGCGCAAGTGGACGCGCCCAGAAAACCGTTGCGCCAGTGCGGGGATGCGAGGATAGTTAAGGTATTACAAGCTCCCGAGGGTCTCATGAAACCTTCTGCCCTGTTTGTTTGCGCATTGATCCCCCTGTTTCTGCCCGACCCGGCAGCGGCCCAGTCCGACGCGGCGCCCAGTGTGATAGTCGCTCAGGTGAAGCTGCAGGACCTGCGGAAACAGGATCAGTTTGTCGGTCGTGTCGTGGCGGATCAAAGCGTTGATCTGCAGGCCCGGGTCGAGGGGTTTTTGGAAGAGGTCAGCTTTACCGAAGGTGGAACGGTTGCCAAAGGTGACATGCTGTTCCGGATCGAGAAGAAGAAATACGCGGCCAGTGCGGCCAGCGCGCAAGCGGCGCTGAAAAGTGCGCAGGCCAGTGCGCAGTTGGACAAGGCTGCGTTGGCCCGGCAGCAGGAGTTATTCGACAAGGGCGATATTCCACAGGCTGTTCTGGACACGGCTTTGGCGACCTACGCCGCAGGACAGGCCGCTGTGGATGAGGCGCAGGCCGATCTGAAGATAGCGCAGATTGATCTGGACTACACCGAAATCCTCAGCCCGCTTGACGGACGTATCGGGTTGTCGACAGTGGATGCGGGTAATCTGGTGGGCTCGGATACCGGCGTTCTGGCAACCGTCACCAGCGTTGATCCTATTCTGGTCAGCTTTTACGTCAGTGAGCCGGTTCTGCTGCGCGAACGGCGCAAAGGGCGGATCACGCCGGGTGACATCAAGCTGACGACAGACATCAAGCTGGCGGATGGTGAGACCTATCCCACCCCCGGCAAAGTGATCTTTGTCGGCGACAGCGTCAGTCAGGACACCGACACGATTGAGCTGCGCGCCAGTTTCGCCAACCCTGACGGATTGCTGATCCCCGGTCAGTTTGTGACCGTCAGCCTGACGGGGTCCGAAGACCCCAAGGTGCTGACCGTGCCGCGCAATGCGGTGCAGTTCGACAAACAGGGGTATTTTGTGTTCGCGGTCGACGGCGACAGCAAGGTCCACCGGAAGGATATCGAGATCGGCACCCAGACCGCGACCCGCACGCAGGTCACATCCGGGCTGTCCGAGGGCGACCGGGTGGTGGTTCAGGGGCTTCAGAAAATACATGACGGGCTGGTCGTGAAAGCGGTCGACAGTCAGGGATAGGCCGGTTTGATCGCGCGCTATTTCATTAACAGGCCGCATTTCGCTGCTGTCATCGCAATCCTCATGGTGCTGTTTGGTGCGGTCTGCGTGCGTCTGATCCCAATCACCGAATACCCCCACATCACGCCGCCGCAAATCTACGTCGATACCTCTTACCCGGGGGCGGACGCGCAGGTCATTCTGGAATCCGTCGCCACCCCCATCGAAGAACGCGTGAACGGCATTCCGGGCATGTTGTCCCTGTCCTCCAAAAGCTCGAATAGCGGCAGCTATATGCTGAACGTGTCCTTTGAGCTGGGTACCGATCCCGACGTGGCGGCTGTTGAGGTGCAGAACCGTATCGCGCTGGCCAGTTCCGAATTGCCCTCGGCTGTGTTGCAGCAGGGGGTCGAGGTGACCAAGCGGTCGGGCAACATGATCATGGTGATCAACCTGACCTCGCCCGACGGATCGCGGGATGAGCTGTACCTGAGCAATTTCGCCGCCGATTTCCTGCATGACCCGCTGCAGAGGCTGCCGGGCGTGGGTTCTGTGTCGCAATTCGGTCAGTTGGAATACAGCATGCGGGTCTGGATCAACCCGGTCCGCATGGCGGCGTTGAACATCACCGCTGCCGAGGTGGCCGACGCGATCAAGGATCAAAACGTTATCGCCGCCGCCGGTCAGGTCGGGGCGCCCCCTTTTGCCGACGGGCAGACGGATTTCCAGTTCAAATTACGCGCCGAAGGCCTGCTGCGCGAGGCCGAGGAGTTCGGGCGGATCATCGTCGCCTCGGACCCCAGCGGATCTGTCACCCGGCTGGAGGATATCGCCCGGATCGAGTTGGGCGCGGCGACCTATTCCGGATCGACCAAGCTGAACGGCAAGGACTCGGCCACTGTTGCGGTTTATCAGGAAAGCACCGCCAACGCGCTTGAGATATCCGACACCCTGAGCGCGCTGCTGAGGGAGTTGTCGGCGAAGTTCCCCGAAGGTGTCTCGTACGAGATCACCTATGACGTCACTGACGCGGTGCGCGTGTCGATCCGCGATATCATGACCACGCTGGCCCTGACGGCGGGGTTGGTGATCGGCGTGACCTTCCTGTTTCTGGCCAGCCTGCGCGCCACCATTGTTCCAGCCATTGCCATACCGGTGTCGCTGCTGGGCGCGGTAGCGCTGATCTATGCCATCGGGTTCAGCGCCAACATGATCACCCTGTTCGCGTTGGTTCTGGCGATTACGCTGGTGGTGGATGACGCGATCATCATTATCGAAAACGCAGAACGTATCCTGCGGGACGAGGGGTTGGAGCCACGCGTGGCAACGCTGAAGGCGATGTCGCAGGTCAACCGGCCGATCATCGCCACGACCTTTGTTCTGGCGGCCGTGTTTGTTCCGGTGTGCTTTTTCCCCGGCGTGACAGGCACGATCTATTTCCAGTTCGCGCTGACGATCATCTTTGCCTTTGTCCTGTCGGCCGTGAACGCTTTGACCTTGGCCCCTGTGCTCTGCGCGATGATGCTGAGGACCGACAGCAAACCCATCGGGCCGCTGGCCGTTGTACCAACAGTGATCGTGTGGGTGCGGCGTCAGTACCTGCGCCTTGTGTCGCTGATGCTGCGCTATATGGCGGTGTCGTTGCTTGTGTTTGCCGGTGCTGTGGGTCTGACGATGTACCTGTTCAAAACCGTCCCCACCGGCCTGATCCCGCAGGAGGATAACGGCGTTCTGATGGCGTCGATGGAGCTGCCCGACGGGGCCTCGCTGCAACGCACGCAGGCGTTCATGGACAAGGCGGGCGCGCTGATCGAACAGACACCGGGGGTCGAGGACATCACCGTTGTCTCCGGCCATTCCATGCTGGCCGGGGGGCGCTCGAACGCGGGCATGGTCATCGTCACGCTGACCCCTTGGGATCAGCGCACCAGCCCGGATCAGCAATGGTCCGCGATCATGCACAACCTTGAACATCATCTGGCCGCGCTGCCCGAAGGGGTGTCCTACGTCTTTCCGTTCCCCACCATTCACGGGTTGGGCTCGACCGGGGGGATTTCGGTTGAACTGCTGGATCTAAGCAACGGTGATGGGGCGCAGTTGGATGCGGTGATGAACGGTTTTGTCACCGCCCTGAACGCCGCGCCCGAATTTTCCCGCGCGCATGGCAATTTCTCGGCCCAAAGCCCGCAATTCAAACTGTCCGTCGACCGCGACCGGGCCGAGACGCTGGGCGTCAGCGTGGCCGATATCTTCACCGCGTTGCAGGCCAATCTCAGCTCGTATTTCGTGGACAACTTCATCCTGAACGAACGTGTCTATTGGGTGGTGATCTCGGCCGATGCCGAATTCCGCCAGACGCTGGACGATGTGGACAACATCTATGTCAAAAACAGCGCCGGAGAGTCTCTACCCCTGCGCAACTTTGTCAGCAACGAACCGGTTCTCGCGCCGGATACGGTGCCGCGCTACAACCTGTTCACGGCGGCTTCGGTCAGTGCGCAGCTGGCGGATGGGGTCAGTTCCGGAGACGGCATCATCGCCATGCAGGCGATTGCCGACAACACCCTGCCGGATGGCTTCCGGATCGACTGGTCTGGCGTCACGCAGCAAGAGGTAAAAGCGCAGGGGCTTGTCCCTTACATCATGCTGTCGGCACTGGTGCTGGCCTACCTGTTTCTTGTGGTGCTGTATGAAAGCTGGATTCTGCCGTTTTCTATCATCACCTCGGCTGTCTTTGCGCTGTTGGGCGCGCTGATCCCGTTGGTGATGCTGCCGTTTCTGAACAGCAATATCTTTGCGCAGGTCGGGATGGTGCTGCTGATCGGGCTGGCGGCGAAAAAGGCGATCATGGTGGTCGAGTTTGCCAATCAGCAACGCGAAGGCGGCGCCAGCATCCGTGACGCGGCCCTGATAGCGGCGGAAATCCGGTTCCGGCCCGTCACCATGACCGGCCTGTGTTTCATCGTGGGCGTTCTGCCTCTGGTGTTGTCCAGCGGGGCAGGGGCGGCAGCGCGGGTTTCTGTCGGTTATCCGGTTTTGTTCGGTATGATCCTCGACAGTACGCTGGGGCTGCTGATGATTCCGGTGCTGTATGCAGCGTTCCAGAGCCTGCGCGAATGGTTGGTCACTCTGGGACCGGTTCGCCGCAAGACCTGAAAATTGTTGCAGTATTGCAGGGTTTGCCGGATGCTGAACGGCACCGGAACCGAGGCGGGCCCAAGCAAGATGTCGCTGCAAGACCCCTTTACGGACCTGAAAATCGAACGGCAAGACAGCGGGTTTTACAAGGGCTACAACCTGCCGATTGCGCTGGTCAGCAAGATCGCCGTGTCGCTGCTGGTGCTTTGGGCGCTGGTCTGGCCGCTCAGCGCCAATGACACCCTGCGGTCGTGGAAATCGGGGCTGCTGAGCGAGTTCAACATTTTCTACGATCTGTCGGTCGCACTGTTTGCCTTTTTTCTGATCGTCATAGCGATCATTCCGGCAACCGGTCGGATGCGGTTGGGGGGTGATGACGAACGGCCGGAATTCACCAACTTCTCATGGTTTTCGATGATGTTCGGGGCAGGGCTGGGTGTCGGCCTGATGGTCTATGCCACCGCCGAACCGCTGGGCCTGTGGGAAACCAATCCGCTGACCGTTTCGGGCGAGGTCGAAGCCAAAAGCCAAGAGGCGATCACGGGGGCCTATCGATACACGTTCCTGCACACCGGGTTTCACGCCTGGGCGATCTATGTGGTGACGGGGCTGAGCCTGGCCTATTACGCCTATACTCGCGATATGCCGTTGACGATCCGCACCGCGCTGACGCCTTTGCTGGGGGAATATTCCAACGGTGTGGCGGGGCATGTGATCGACATTCTGGGCGTTGTGGCCACGATCCTCGGGGTGGCAGTGACCATCGGCTACGGGGTGTCGCAGCTGGTGGATGGGGCGTTTCTGATCACCAGCGCGGACTGGTTGATGGACGGGGTGATGAAACCCTCCACCGCAGGTCTGATCGTGGCGCTTGCGACTGTGATGGTGATGTCGACCCTGTCGGCGGTCTCGGGTGTGGGGCGCGGGGTGAAATACCTGTCGAACCTCAATCTGATCCTGTCGCTGGTCCTGCTGGCGGTGTTTATCGTCTTTGGCTCATTTGCCTTTGCACTGACGACCTATGGGCAGGCATTGGTGGATTACATCATCAATTTCGTCCCGCTCAGCCTGCAGGCCTATGGCCCGATGTCCGAGGCCGAGTTTGCCTCGGCCCTGCCCCCCGAGGCCGCCCCTTTCGTGGCCGAACTGTTTCCCGCTGCAACCGACGCTTGGGGCACGCGCGACAGTTTTCTGGCCGGGCTGAGCGGTGAAACAGCCGCCTTGCCTGACACCGCGAAACATGCCGCTTATGAGGCCGGAACACCGGGGCGGTTGTTCGGCTGGCAATCGGGTTGGACCACGTTCTACTGGGCATGGTGGATCGCCTTTTCCCCTTTTGTCGGGCTTTTTCTGGCGCGCATCTCACGCGGGCGCACGGTGCGCGAGTTCATCCTGGGCGCAGTGATCGCGCCGTCGCTGGTCTGTTTCGCGTGGATGACCATTCTGGGCGGTTCGGCCATTGATCTTGAACTGAACGGAGACGCCAATGGCGCGATCCTGTCGGCCTCGACCACGGCCACATTGTTCGTGACCCTCAGCCAGATGATCTCGGGCCATATGCTGGTGATCGTCAGCTTTATGTGCGTGGTGCTGACGATGACCTTTCTGGTGACCTCGGCGGATTCCGGAATTCTGGTGATGAACACGATCATGTCCGGCGGGGCCGAGGAAACCGGGGTCACGCATCGCATCCTGTGGGGCGGCCTGCTGACACTGGTGATCGGGACATTGTTGATTGCGGGCGGCGGAGGGCTTGAGGCGCTGACCAATTCGATGATCATCGGCGCGCTGCCCTTCAGTGTCGTCCTGCTGCTGATGTGTGTCGCGCTGGCCAAGGCCATGATCAACGACCTGCGGCGTGCGCGCGATGATGAAAGCCCCTCGGAACGTTAAGCCCGTCTGAGGTTTTCTTAATCTATCCGCCGGGGCGCGCTTCATGAAGATTGCGTAACTTTGCATGGACTGCCCCATGCGGGGCGAAAGGATCGGAGGTCTCGGGCATTCCCGGAGAAACGTAGGAAAGGGGCGCGTCATGGCGGACGTTCAAAGTTACGCACCACTTTTTGAGCCCATTCGCCTGGGGCCCGTTACTGCGAAGAACCGCTTCTATCAGGTTCCCCATTGCACTGGGCTGGGCCATGTGCGCCCCCGGGCCGAGGCCGCCCTGCGTGGGATGAAGGCCGAAGGCGGCTGGGGCGTCGTTTCCACGCAAGAGACCGAGATCCACCCGACCTCGGACCTGGCCCCCTTTGCCGAGGGGCGTCTGTGGGATGCCCGCGATATCCCCGCGCTGCGGCTGATGACCGACGCGGTGCATGAACATGGTGCCTTGGCGGCTGTTCAACTGGTCCACAACGGCAGACATGCAACCAACCTGCTGTCCCGCGCGCCGGTACTTGCGCCCTCGGACATGGCGGTCTCTGCCTGCCAGCCGAAACAGGGTAGGGCGCTGGACAAGGCCGATATTCGCGCGCTGCGGCGCTGGCATCGTGAGACGGCCCTGCGCGCCAAAGAGGCCGGCTTCGATATCATCTACGTTTATGCTGGCCACGGGATGACTCTGGCCCAGCAGTTCATGTTGCCCCATCTGAATACGCGCAGCGACGAATATGGCGGATCGCTTGAAAACCGTGTGCGCCTGACCCGTGAACTGCTGGAAGACACCCGCGATGCCGTGGGTGACGCCTGTGCCGTGGCCTTCCGGTTCGGCATAGATGAGATGCTCGGCCCCGACGGGATGCAGGCGGCCGAGGAAGGCCGGGCCGTGGTCGAACTGCTGGCCGATCTGCCGGATATCTGGGACGTGAACGTCTCGGACTGGGCCAATGATTCCGCGACCACCCGGTTCCAGCCGCAGGACGGATATCAGAATGACTATCTGTCTTACGTCAAACAGGTGACCGACAAGCCGGTTGTGGGGGTCGGGCGGCTGACCTCGCCGGACATGATGCTGTCGATGCTGCGCAAGGGGATCGTGGACCTGATCGGCGCGGCCCGCCCGTCGATCGCCGACCCTTTCATCCCGCGCAAGATCGAAGAGGGCCGCATTGATGAAATCCGCGAATGCATCGGCTGCAACATCTGTGCCGCCTCGGACGGTTTGGGCATTCCGATCCGCTGCACGCAGAACCCGACCATCGGCGAGGAATGGCGGCGCGGCTGGCATCCCGAACGCATCGCCGCCCGGGGGCAGGCGACACAGACACTGGTCGTCGGTAGTGGCCCCGCCGGGCTGGAATGCGCCATGCAACTGGCGCGGCGCGGATACGAGGTCACTCTGGCTGAAGGCGCGATGGACTTTGGCGGGCGGGTGTTGCGGGAAAGCCGGTTGCCGGGGCTGGCCGCCTGGGGCCGGGTGGCCGATTACCGGCTGAACGACCTGCACCAGCGCGCCAATGTGCAGATGTTCGCGGAAAGCGCGCTGGATGCGGATCAGGTGATCGAACTGGGCATCGAACATGTGTTTCTGGCAACCGGAGCCGCATGGCGTGCCGACGGCATGGGGCGCAATACGCGCCGCGCACCGCCGCTGATCGACCCGTCGGCTTTTGTCTACACGCCTGACTACATCATGGCCGGGTCCGAGCCCGAGGGCCGGGTGGTGGTCTATGACGATGACCATATCTATCTGGCCGGAGTGATCGCCGAAAAGCTGGTGCAGCTGGGATGCGAGGTTGTCTTCGTGACCCCGGAAAGCACGGTGTCGAGTTTCTCGGCCTATACGTTGGAGCAACACCGCATTCAGGCGCGGCTGATCGAACTGGGCGTGGATATTCGCTGCAACCAAACATTGGGCCGCATTGCACCCGACTGTGTGACCACGGCCTGCGTCTATTCAGGGCGGGTGTCGCGGGTTGAATGTGCGGCGACCGTGCTGGTGACCGAACGGCAGCGCAACACCACCCTTTTTGATCAATTGCGGGGCAAGGGGCTGAAAACGCTTGAACTGATCGGGGATGCCGCCGCGCCGGGCCTGATTGCCGATGCGGTATTCGACGGCCACCGTGCCGCGCGTGACTTTGAGCGGCCCAAGGAGGCTGCCGAACAGGACTGGTTCCGCCGGGAAATCACCGATCTGCGAGAGGAGGCACCATGACCCAGACCATTGCTCCCAAAACCCGCCGTCGCGGCGGCGGCCGCGCGGCACGCATCGCGCAACAGCAGACCAGCACCGGAAACGAGGCGGTTCACGGCGGGCTGCCCGGTGGCCGCTATCGCCCTCTGTCTCAGGCCGATATGCAGGCCATCCATCACGCTGCCCTGACCGTGCTGGAGCAAACGGGACTTGCCGATCCGTTCCCGGAACTACTGGATCTGGTGCTGCCGAAAGGCGCGGTTCTGAGCGACCACAACCGCCTGTGCTTTCCGCGCGCGCTGACCGAAGATTTGCTGTCCAACGCCGCGCGGGAATACTATGTCCACGCGCGGGGTGAACGCGCGGGCAAGGATGATATGCACTGCACGGCGCAAAGCGTGTATTTCGCCAACTCCGGCACCGCCGTCACAACTTTTGACGCGCAGACCAAATCCTATCGCCCGTCCACGCTGTGCGATATCTACGATTTCACCCGGCTGGTCGATAAGCTGGACAATATCCACATGCTGGGGGCCACGGTGCTGGCCACCGATGTGACCGACGATTTCACCCATGACATGAACATGATCTACGCCATGCTGTCGGCCAGCCAGAAACCGGCCTGTCTGGCCTTCCGGAACCGCAGCCACATTCCGCAGGCCATCCGCATGTTCGATCTGGCCTCGGGCGGTGAGGGGTCGTTTCTGAAAAAGCCTTCGGTGGTGTTTGGGGGCTGTCCGATCGTGTCGCCCCTGCGCATAGGGCGCGAGAATATGGAGATCCTGATCGACACTGCCAAGCTGGGCCTGACCGTCGATCTGGCCGTCCCGCCGCAGGCCGGGGCCACCGCACCCGCGACACTGGCCGGAACGCTGGTTCAGGCGGTGGCGGAAACACTGGCCTGCGTCGCCATTGCCAACCTGATCACACCGGGCTGCCCGGTCAGCTTTGCGGCCTGGCCCTTCATCACCGATCTGCGCAGCGGGTCGTTTACCGGTGGCGGCGGCGAGCAGGCCTTGATCGGGGCCGCCGCCGTACAGATGGGCAATTTCTACGGCCTGCCGACCTCGGTCGGGGCGGGAATGACCGACGCCAAGCTACCCGATGCGCAATATGGGTTGGAAAAGGCGCTGACCTTTTCGCTGGCCGCCCATGCCGGGGCCAATCGGGTGTGCGAGTTCGGTGGTATGCTGGGCAGTCTGATGGGGTGCAGTTTCGAAAGCATGGTCATCGACGATGAGGCTGGCGGCATGATCCTGCGGTCCCTGCGCGGCATCGAGGTGACCGACGAAACCATGGCCGTTGACGTGATCCACAAATGCGCCATCGACCCGGGTCATTTTCTGGGCAACCCGCATACGCTGAGCTTTATGAACTCGGAATTCCTATACCCTCAGCTTATGGACCGCGAACGCACCGATACGTGGGAGAGCGGGGGCAAGGTCGATCTGTTGCAGCGTGCGCACGACAAGGCGCAGGCTATTCTGGGCGCGCATTTCCCCAACTATTTCGGGGCCGAGGACGCACGGGTGCGCGATGAATTCCCCATCGTGCTGAACGCGGAACAGATGCGAGGCCGCCGGAGTTAGGGCGCAAAACGGCCCCGGCCTATCTGAGCTCGAACCAGATCGAAAAGGCCGCGCCGTTGGTGGCGGGCAGCAGGGCAATATCTCCGCCATGCGCGCGCAGCGTGTTGCGGACGATGGCCAGCCCCATGCCGGTCCCGCCCTGATCGCGTTTCGTGGTGAAAAACGGGTCAAACACGCGGGCCGCGTTTCCGGCAGAGATGCCTTGCCCATCATCGCACACCGTCAGGGCAATCTGCGTCTCGTCTGGCGCGGCGGACAGTTTCACGACCTGCGCGCCATGCTCCGACGCGTTGCTCAGCAGTTGCCGCAGCACGACTTGCAGACCTTTGGGGCCAATCGGGATGGTCACATCACCACCGTCGATCCGCAGGTCGAGGCCGGGGAAGTCGCTGCTCAGCCCGTCCTGTAACTCGTTCAACGAGGTCACCCCGTCATGACGCGACTCGCGCGCGCGGGCGACCTGCCGCATGGCGTCGATCTGATGCTCCATCTGCACGCCCGCACTGGCGATCTGATCGACCAGACGCAGGTTCTCGGTCGAGAGGGATTCGTCATCGCGCAGCAGTTCCGTCGCTGCGCGGAGGGTCGCCACGGGGGTTTTCAGCTCATGCGTGACATGGTCCGAGAAACTGCGGATCGTTGTCTCGCGGTTGCGCAGGGTTTCGGCCATGTCGATGACGCTTTGGGCGGTTGTGCCAAGTTCACGGGTGCCGAACCGCGCAGGCGGCGACAGGGGGTCGGCGGGGTGCCGAACGACCTGAGTGGCAAACCGTTCCAGCGCAAAGATCGGCCGTAGCAACAGCCGGACCAGCAGCCAGCCCAGAACAGCGGTGGCAGCGGTTATGATCAGTGCCAGTAAAACGGCGGCATTCCGATAGCCCAGCTCCGGCCCCAGATAGCGAAACGCCACCAGCCCGGTCAGCGACAGCAGTAATGTGCCGCACAGGGCTCCACCCAGTACGAACCCAAGGCCCGGACGCCACTTGCGCCTCATTGCGCGGCGCCCTGAATGCGGATGCCGACGCCGTGCACGGTTTCGATCACGCCCGAGCAGCCCGCCTGCGCCAGCTTGCCCCGCAGGTTTCTGAGGTGGCTGTCCAACGTGCGGTCCGAAACCTGAGACAGTGCGCCCCAGACCGCCTGTATCAGCTGCGCCCGGCTGTGTACCTGGCTGGGACGCTCGATCAGCGTGGCCAGCAAGGTGAACTCGGTCGCGGTCAGCGGCACCGTGGCCTCATCCAGCCTGCAAATATGCGCGCCGGGGTCCAGCGTGATCCGACCATGGCTCAGGATCGCGTTAGGACGCTGCCCGGCCGAGCGTTTCAGGATTGCCCGCACCCGCGCCACAAGCTCTCGCGGGCTGAAGGGTTTGGTGACGTAATCATCGGCACCCATTTCCAGACCCAGTATCCGGTCAATCTCATCATCCCGTGCGGTCAGGAACAAGATTGGCACCTCGGACCGGGCGCGGATGCGGCGGCAGACCTCGAACCCGTCCATCTCGGGCAGGCCGATATCCAGCACGATCAGGTCCGGTGCTTCGCGGGTGGCGTGGGTCACCGCGATCTGGCCGTCGCTGGCGGTGACCACCTGAAATCCCGCCCGCTCCAGCGCCAGACTTACCAGCTCGCGCAGGCGGGGGTCATCGTCAACCAACAGGATTTTCATTGCGCCTCGCTTTGCGTGTTTGCTGCAAGATAGCCATTCACGCGCGCGGTGCGAAAGTCCCATTCGCGCCAGTTCGGATTGGTTGGGTCGGGATGCACACAACTTTGCGCCCAGTCCGGGATATGCGGGATCGGTTGCAGCGCCACCTGCGTCGATATCGTTTTGGCCGCGGTATGCCCAAGGCTGCACAGATAGAGCCAGTCTGTAGGGCTCGTGTTGTCCGAGTCCGACGCACGCGAGAGTGTATCCGTTGCAATCAGGGCTGCGAAATTGATGAATGCGCAGGTATAGAGCGTCCCCGCGCCCAGAGCGGCGACCCGCAGCATCAACCACGCCGAGGACCGGCCCCGCTGCACCTGCCATGCCACCATCGCCAGACCGATTGCGACCAGCCCCATCCAGATAACCGCATAAACGCGCAGATAGGTCAGGCCATAGGAGTCGATATACAGGTCCAGCCGGAACGCGGCCGACAGGGTCAGCAGCACGTTTTGCGCCAGCCACAGCAGCAGCAGGGATTTCAAGGCCGGGTTTTGTTCCGAAAACGGACGCGCCGCCAGCGCAAAACCTCCGGCCAGCAAGGCGGTCGCCAGCAGAGGGTAGGCGCCGCGGTGTGCATAGGTGGCATAGCTCATCCCGTCGGGCAGGGACGCGCCGCCGAACAGGATCGAGAAATCCAGTACGCTTTGCAGGACCAGCATGAGGTTGAACAGAACCAGCGCTCGAAAGACCGACCCGGCATTCAGAAAACGCGGAACATTCCAGCCGGGTAAGGTCAGCGCGGTCGCCTCGTCCGGAGCGGGGGCGGTCAGGACCGGCCAGATCAAAAGGGCCAGTCCGATCCAGAACATTGCACGTCGCAGCAGTACGAACAGATCGAAATCCACCCGAAACACTCGTACCAGCATATGTTCAAGCACGGGGTTCGCGCTGATCAGCAGGGCGCTGAGGACCATTACGCCGCCCAGCGGAAACGCCCAGTTGCGGAGGAACGTGCGTACCGAAGTTCCGCTGGAAGAGCTGTGAGAGGCGGCCCGAGTGCGCCAGTCCCGGATGTGGGCCGTTAAGGTCACGATACCGGCGGTCGGAAGACGCTTGATCAGACTCAGGACAGCGTTTGCCAGCCATGGCAGGCTTTCGCGTGTCTTGATCTCGGTCGGTATGCGCAGCAGGACCACAGCACAAAGCAGCCCGACGGTGAGGAAGATCAGCGACAGAAGCTGCACATGTTCCAGAACCGGCAGGGTGGCCAGCAGCAGCACTCCGGCAGAGGTCCACTGTTTGTTGCGGAGCGGGCTTTCGAAACTGACCGCCGCAAAGATACCCCATACAAAGAGGGCCAACGAAAGCCCGGGACAGTATCCCCAGAACAGAAAATCCCCCAGCAGAACAAGAAGGATCAATGCGGCAAATCGGGGAAATCGGTGGATATGGTCCAGTATGTTGCCCGGTGGTGCCGAAGGGGGCACCTGGTCAATCGATGGGCCGCTTTCGCTGGCCAGCCACCAGCCGTCATGGGCAAGCGACCGGGGCAATCCACGGATGATGAGTTCTTTGGGCATGTCGTTCTCCTGCTCGGGTTTCCCCAAGCGTGAACGCGCGGCCTGCAGATAATCCGCACCAGTTGTGCAGATTTCGTGCAGACATGCAGAAAACCGCCTTGTGCCCTAACGAGGTCGGCGATCCGATAATTCCCCGGCAAACCGCCGGTTTCGGACGTCTGTCGTGGTCAGGTTATACTGCGCCCGAAACGCCCGTCCCAAGGCAGCGGCGGATGAAAATCCGGTGGCCGTGGCAATCTCGGATTGCGGCATGTTGGTGTGTCGCAGCAGGCTGTGGGCACGCTCCAGCCGAAGCTCTCGATACGTGATCAGAAGCTTGACGCCTGTCTTGCCCAGAAACCGCCGCTGCAGCTGGCGGGTGGATGCGCCAACAGTCTGAGACAGATCTGAGATCTTCAACGGATCTTCAACATTTTCCAGCATTGCTCCGATCGCCTGCCGCACCATAGGATCGGCTCCGGACCGTTGGATCAGGCGGGCGGCAAGCTGGCTGGAACAGGTACGGTCCGGCTCGGTCAGGCCGATATAGCCGCGCAGGGTATCGGCCAGATGCTCGCCGTGATCCAGCGCCACGCAGTCGGCCAACAGCCGCAGCGCGCTCAGCTTGGTCGCGGCGCTGTGCACGCGGTTGTCGGGGGATCTATGCGTGCCTGTTTGGCAGTCAGCAAGGCCGATTTCCTGTGCCGCTGCCGCAAAGTTCGGGTGGATGGCGGCGGTTGTTTCACCGGCCCGCCCGGTCTGTGCCAACAACAGCACCGCCCCGCCGACCAGTATGGACCGCGACGCCAGGTTCAAAATCTGCGATATCCGGGCTTTGTCTGCCGCGCCGCAAGGCCAGGCTTTGTGGATGTCCCCCCAGAATATCGCCGTACGACCCGCCCAATGCAGAGGGTCGCCCGCAGCGCCTGCCGCAGCAGTGCGGACATTCACGACGTAGATGTGGTCTTCGACCAGATCGTTCAAAGCGTCGAAAAACTCGGCAATCATTTCAGCCGACGCTTTTGCCTTGGTATCATTCAGAAAAACGTCGATATACCGCGTTCGTTCAAACGCTCTGTTGGCCGGCCGTGCTTGGTCGTTTCCGAGGACATAATGTTTCATCGTTCCTCCACCTGCCATTCTTGGGGTCGTCCCCCGCCGGTTTCCCGGCGGGGGTGTTTTTTTACTCTGCTGCGTCTTTGTATGCGTCCATTGGAGGGCATGTGCAGACGAGGTTTCGGTCTCCGTATGCGTTGTCGACGCGGTTGACGGGGGACCAGTATTTG
>NZ_JBQGAI010000012.1:0-81806 GCF_056542745.1 Ruegeria sp. AB10
CCTACATCCTGACCAAGGAAGAAGGCGGCCGTCACACTCCGTTCTTCGCGAACTACCGTCCGCAGTTCTACTTCCGTACGACTGACGTGACCGGCACCGTGACCCTGGCCGAAGGCACCGAGATGGTCATGCCCGGCGACAACGTGTCGTTCGGCGTTGAGCTGATCGCGCCGATCGCGATGGAAAACGGTCTGCGCTTCGCGATCCGCGAAGGCGGCCGCACCGTCGGCGCCGGCGTTGTGTCGAAAATCATCGAGTAAGGCGCGCTTGCCGCGCCTGGTTGCGGCAGGCGGTTTTCCAACGGAAAGTCCGCCGGGAGCAACTCGGTGAAGAGTAAAGAAGGGCGCCCCTCGGGGCGCCCTTTTTCGTGCGGCGAAGTTTTCAATCCTTGCCTGCAAAGTGTCAGCTTGCGGTTGAAAGAAAATGCGAAGAAAGTGGGCGCGTTTAGCAATCACTCTATAAGGTCAGCAGCCAGCTGGTGTCGGAACCACAATGAAATCGATTCTTCTGGCCTTGGTGGCCGTTGCAGTCTGGAGTACAGCTGCACCTGTAGCCGTTGGCGCATCAGTTTCAGTGAATTCACTTGAATTTGTGGCAATCATCCTTGTCGGAGCGGTGTTGTCGTTATCCATCCAATTGGCACCGCAAGGCCGCGCGTCCTGGCAGAGACTCGTCAGCTTGCCGCTTGACGCGAAACTCAAGGTTCTTCTCTTTGGTTGCCTTGTATCCCTGTACTATGTCTGTCTTTACACGGCGCTTTTTTATGCCCCGAGTGTTGAGGCCAATATCATCAATTACTTGTGGCCCGTATTCTACACAATTTTCGCGGGCTTAATGTTCAGGGAACAGTACCCGCTTACACGCCAAAAAATCGGCTTCATGTTTATCGGCTTTGCCGGCGTGGTGTTATTGATGTTTGGCGGTAACGACGACCTTGGCTTCGATGTCTTCAATCCGTGGTATCTGGTCGCGCTCGCTGCGGCTGTCTTTGCAGGTTTGTACTTTGTGATCGTCCACCAGTTAGAGCCTTACAATATCGGAAACAGAGAGCTGTATCTATGGGGATTGGCGTTACCTGCAATCCTGACTGCTGCAGCAGTGGCCTGGATCGGGAAACCGGATACAAGCGGGCTGCTAGAGGCTGCACCATTTGCTTTGTATCTTGGAATGTTCGTAATCCCTGTTGGTCAAACGGCATGGACCAGAGCGATCAGGCTGTTCACTCATCCCTCGATGAGCGCGTTGTCCTTCTTGACGCCAATTCTCAGTACGATTTTGCTGTTCATTTTTTTCAAGGAGCATTTTACTCTTTATGGCCTTGCAGGGGCGTGCCTGATTATTCTCTCGGCCCTGTTGGTCAGCAGCCGCCAAGTCCACACGACCGCGCAACTCGGTGCATCGATAGTGGCGATGCTGGCGGCTATTGCGATGCTGGTGAAGCCAGATGCGGAACTTGTCAGAATTGATCCGACAACGGTCGGGTCACTGGGTACCATTTTCAGCGTTTTGGCCGGTTTCACAATTTTTCGCCTTGCTGACCGGGTTCACGAAAGAGAGGCGGCGCTCGTTCGGGTCGGGCACGTCTTTCGAAAGTTGGAGCAATTGGTTCCGGATGAGCCTGACATCCAGGAAAAAATGGCGAGCTTTCGGGATGCAGTCCTAATTGCGGATGGTTGTGGCGCAGACGATGAGTGCGCTTTGAATGACATTTTCCATATGGGTGACAATCACAAGGGCCTTTCCCCCGAGGTTCTCGGAACGCTTGAGACGCTCGATAAAGAAACGCGGCTCTGGCTGACGATTCACCACAGTAAGGCAAATACCGGAGAGCTTGCCGTCATCGCGTCAATTGGTGGGCTTAGCATTCTTTTGGGCGCGCTAGGCGCACCAAAAGGATTCATCGAGACCATAGTCGTTTCCGCCAGTGCTGCCGCGGTGAGCTACATAGTTATGCTGGTAAGAGACTACGAAAACCTCAGAGCGGAACGCAATTTTCCGAAGATCAACGCGATATACGGCTCTTTCTTCAAAGGTAATGCCGTTGTTTGGCCCTCTCGTGTCATTGAATCCCCGTTTTTGCCGCTCCCCTTGGATGACATCGCCGTTAACGTCTCGGAACATGGCGAAGTAAAACAAATGCGCCTGGATGGGATCGGCAGATTTGGAAAGAAATTCCTCTTGGTTTTCGTTTTTCTGTTTGTTGCTCTGGTGGCAACCGCAGTTGCATATTCTGGCGCCAGCTGAACTGCCGGGATATTTTGTCCCTTGCCAAACCCTACCAACCCCACTAATACGCGCGAGTTCTCAACAAGAACATCAAGGCGGGGTGATTCCCGCCTTTTGGGTTCGATGAGGGTTGGCGATGCGCGCCTGTCCTCCTCTCAACCTCAACGCCTGATAAAAGGCTGTTAATATGCAAAGCCAAAACATCCGTATTCGGCTGAAGGCATTTGACTATCGCGTTCTGGATGCCAGCACGCAAGAGATCGTCAACACTGCCAAGCGGACCGGCGCGAACGTGCGCGGCCCGATCCCGCTGCCGAACAAGATTGAGAAGTTCACGGTTCTCCGTGGCCCTCACGTTGACAAGAAATCCCGCGACCAGTTCGAGATCCGCACGCACAAGCGTCTGCTCGACATCGTTGATCCGACCCCCCAGACCGTTGACGCGCTGATGAAGCTCGACCTCGCTGCTGGTGTGGACGTCGAGATCAAGCTGCAGTCGTAAGATCGGAGGGTATAGATTATGCGCTCTGGTATTATCGCAAAAAAAGTTGGCATGACCCGCCTGTTCATGGAAGACGGCAAGCAGATTCCTGTGACCGTTCTTCACCTGGACAACCTGCAGGTCGTTGCACAGCGTACCGCTGACAAAGACGGTTACACCGCCGTTCAGCTGGGCGCCGGTGCTGCCAAGGCAAAACGCACCTCGAAGGCCATGCGCGGTCACTACGCCGCTGCCAAGGTCGAGCCCAAGCGTAAGCTGGCCGAGTTCCGCGTGTCGGAAGATGGCCTGATCGAAGTGGGCGCCGAGATTTCGGCAGAACACTTCCTGGAAGGTCAGAAAGTTGACGTTTCGGGTACCTCGATCGGTAAAGGCTTTGCCGGTGCGATGAAGCGCCACAACTTCGGTGGTCTGCGCGCCTCGCACGGTGTTTCGATCAGCCACCGTTCGCACGGTTCGACCGGTCAGTGTCAGGACCCGGGCAAGGTGTTCAAAGGCAAGAAGATGGCCGGTCACATGGGTGCTGCCCGTGTAACCACCCAGAACCTGGAAGTCGTCAAAACCGACGCCGACCGTGGTCTGGTCTTCATCAAAGGCGCCGTTCCCGGACCGAAATCGGGCTGGGTCACCGTCAAGGACGCCGTGAAGAAGAAAGCACCGGAAGGCCTGCCTTTCCCGGCTGCTGTGAAATCGGCTGCAACCGAAGCACCTGCGGAAGAAGCGCCCGCGGAAGGTGGTGAAGCATGAAACTTGATGTAATCAAACTGGACGGCGGCAAAGCCGGCGACATCGAGCTGAACGCCGATCTGTTCGGTCTCGAGCCGCGTGCGGACATCCTGCATCGTGTGGTCCGTTGGCAGCGCAACAACGCGCAGGCCGGCACCCACAAGGTCAAGACCCGCTCGGAAACCAGCTACTCGACCAAGAAGATCTATCGCCAGAAGGGCACCGGTGGCGCACGCCATGGTGACCGTAACGCGCCGATCTTCCGCAAGGGTGGTATCTACAAGGGCCCGACCCCACGTTCGCACGGCCACGACCTGCCGAAGAAGTTCCGCAAGCTTGGCCTGCGCCACGCTCTGTCGGCCAAAGCCAAGGCGGGTGAACTGGTTGTGATCGAGAACGCCGAAGCCGAAGGCAAGACCGCCGCTCTGGCCAAACAGGTTGCAAACCTGGGCTGGAAACGCGCTCTGGTCATCGACGGCGCGACTGTGAACGAAGGTTTCCTGAAGGCGTCGCGCAACATCGAAGGTCTGGATATCCTGCCGTCGATGGGTGCAAACGTTTATGACATCCTCAAGCGTGACACCCTGGTGCTCACCAAAGCGGCTGTCGAAGCACTGGAGGCTCGTCTGAAATGAGCGCGAAGGCAGAACACTACGACGTGATCCGCAAGCCGATCATCACCGAAAAGTCGACCATGGCGTCCGAAAACGGCGCGGTTGTCTTCGAAGTGGCGATCGACAGCAACAAGCCGCAGATCAAAGAGGCCGTTGAGGCGCTGTTTGGTGTGAAGGTCAAAGCGGTGAACACCACCGTGACCAAAGGCAAGGTCAAGCGGTTCCGCGGCCAGCTGGGCCGTCGGAAAGACGTCAAAAAAGCATATGTGACCCTGGAAGAGGGTAACACCATCGACGTGTCCACCGGTCTCTGATCCGGTCCGTCTTTGGAGCAAGATAAAGGCCCCCGCGAAAGCGGGGGTTTTTTTTATTCAAAGGCCAAATTTAACCAGCTGCACATTAAGGTGCCCGAAACTGATGCGCAAAGAAGCGATTGCAGTTGAGTTTGAGGTCTGACAGATTTCGCCCCAGTGCCGTTTAACCGTCTTGCGAAAGAAAAAATACCAATGATCCCCAAACCATCTCAGCAGGCCCGGTCGGACGGCCGCCGCGATTTTTGGAACCAGTTCTACGAGAATTCTGCAGAGTCTTGGGAGTTGTCGCTGCCATCACAGTTCGCCGCGTTTGTGGCCAATGAAATTGATCGGAAGGCGCATGTTGTTGACATCGGGTGCGGCAACGCCCGTGACAGTTTCTTCTTTTCGCGGCACGGGTTCCTTGTGACCGGACTGGATGCATCAGAAGCCGCCGTTGCGTCAGCCAGAAAACACACAAAGACGCAGGGCGGGGACGGTCTTGAATTTGCCAGAACCAACCTCAAGGACGGGGTGGTTCAACAGGTGCTGTCCAATCGGCGCGCGAAGGCGGTCTGTGTCTATGCGCGCTTTTTTTTGCACGCGATCACTGATGACGAAGAAGATGCCTTGATCGATGCCCTGCATGAGGGGTGCCAGCCGGGTGACATTGTTGCGTTCGAATACCGGACATTGGCGGACCGCGACACAACAAAAGTAGCACCGCCGCATTTCCGGCGCTATCTGTGCGCGGCGGAGCTGGACGAAAAAATGAAGCAGTTTCAGTTCGCCAAACGATACGGTGTCGAAGGGGTCGGGTTCGCAAAATACAAGACAGAGGATGCGATCGTCGCCCGGGCAATCTATGAAAAAGACCTATGACCGAAACAGAAATCATCAAAAAGCTGGCGTCGCTTCGTGCTGTTGTGTTTGAACATGCAACGGCCCAGACCGCCCTGCCGCGTCCACGCAAAACCCGTCTGGCTGTGCAGGCATTGCAAGATCCTGTTCGGGACCTGAACAACCCGGCATTGTTTGACGATTGGGAAGAAATCGATCTTCTGCTTTGTTGCCACCGGCGATCAAGGGCCGCGCGAACGCATGGCAGGCTCAAGCGGATGGAAAGGCGCTATGCGCGCAAGGGGCAGGAAGCGCGGTTTGCGGCGTTTTTCGAATGTGTCAAACAGGCTCTTCACCCCGATTTCATCACGCCGCATGGCTATAACAGAACCTTCGGGGAAATGAATGCCGGCGGTATTTTCCAGAAGCTCGAAGCTGAGTTGGCACCCGTCATCCAACTCGGCAAACCGATATTCCTGTATGCCGGTGCGTTGTTGGGCTACGTGCGCGATGGTCGGTTGATCGACCATGACGATGACGTGGATTTTGCGGTGCACCTGGGTGAGTCCACGCTTGAAGAAATACCCGAGAAATGGGCCATGTACCAAAATGCCCTGTTGGAAAGCGGCTGTCTGGATGCCACGCCATCAACCCGAAGCTCTCCGATATTCAAGGTGAAAAACGGCCTGGGGATCGATGTTGACCTGTTTCCGGCCTGGACTGAAAACGGACGCTTCAGCGTCTACCCTTACTCTTTCAACGGCGTACCCGAGAGTTCGATCTTTCCGCTCAGGGCATTGAATGACGGGCAGATTATGCTGCCTCAGGACCCACCGGCCCTGCTGGCCCAGAGTTATGGGGAAAACTGGCGCATACCGGACCCGCTTTTTCACTTTGACTGGTCGGGCGCACGCCGCACGTTCGCGCCCTTGGTCCAACATGATTTCAGTATCAAGTGACTGTGCCCGCCAAGAGAATGTGCGTACCCTATAGACACCCACCCCCAACCCTGCTACACGCTCCCAATCTTGCGGCCTCGGATTCGTTCCGGGGCCTCTGATATTTGTAACCGGGGACCTTCGGGGCCCTATACCCTTGGCACCTACGGGGGCCTATCACATAGCGGGGAAACTCCCTGCACTTGCTAAACGGAAGACAGAAAGCATGGCACTCAAGTCGTACAAGCCGACGACGCCGGGCCAGCGCGGGCTGGTGCTGATCGACCGTTCGGAGCTTTGGAAAGGACGTCCGGTCAAGTCTCTCACTGAGGGTTTGACCAAATCGGGCGGCCGGAACAACACCGGACGGATCACTTCACGCCGCCGCGGCGGTGGCGCAAAGCGTCTCTACCGGATCGTTGACTTCAAACGGAACAAATTTGATGTCGCGGCAACCGTCGAGCGGATCGAATATGACCCGAACCGGACCGCATTCATCGCACTGGTAAAATACGAAGACGGCGAGCAGGCATACATCCTGGCTCCGCAGCGTCTGGCTGTTGGTGATAAAGTCGTGGCATCCGCCAAGGCCGACATCAAGCCGGGCAACGCAATGCCGTTCTCGGGCATGCCGATCGGTACCATCGTCCACAACATCGAGATGAAGCCTGGTAAAGGCGGTCAGATCGCACGTGCGGCTGGTACTTACGCTCAGTTCGTTGGTCGCGATGGCGGCTACGCTCAGATCCGTCTGAGCTCGGGCGAACTGCGCATGGTCCGTCAGGAATGCATGGCCACCGTTGGTGCCGTGTCCAACCCCGACAACTCGAACCAGAACCTCGGTAAAGCCGGTCGTATGCGCCACAAGGGCGTGCGTCCGTCGGTTCGTGGTGTTGCAATGAACCCGATCGATCACCCGCACGGTGGTGGTGAAGGTCGTACCTCGGGTGGCCGTACGCCGGTTACGCCGTGGGGTAAGGACACCAAGGGTAAGCGTACCCGCAACAAGAACAAAGCGTCCCAGAAGCTGATCATCCGCTCGCGGCACGCCAAGAAGAAGGGACGTTAATCCATGTCTCGCTCTGTTTGGAAGGGTCCTTTCGTCGATGCTTACGTGCTGAAAAAAGCCGAAGCAGCGCGCGAGTCGGGCCGCAACGAAGTCATCAAAATCTGGTCGCGTCGTTCCACCATTCTGCCCCAGTTCGTGGGTCTGACCTTTGGTGTATACAACGGCCAGAAACATATCCCCGTCAACGTCTCGGAAGACATGATCGGTCAGAAGTTCGGTGAATACTCGCCGACCCGCACCTATTATGGCCACGCCGCAGACAAAAAAGCGAAGCGGAAGTAAGTCATGGGCAAGGAAAAGAACCCCCGCCGCGTGGCTGAAAACGAAGCAATGGCGAAAACCCGCATGCTTCGCACCAGCCCGCAGAAACTGAACCTGGTTGCGCAAATGATCCGCGGCAAGAAAGTTGAGAAGGCTCTGACCGACCTGACTTTCTCGAACAAGCGTGTCGCGCAGGACGTCAAGAAGTGCCTGCAGTCCGCAATCGCGAATGCCGAAAACAACCACAACCTGGACGTTGACGAGCTGATCGTCGCCGAAGCATGGGTTGGCAAGAACCTGGTCATGAAGCGCGGTCGTCCGCGTGCCCGTGGCCGTTTCGGCAAGATCATGAAGCCGTTCTCGGAGATCACCATCAAGGTGCGTCAAGTTGAGGAGCAAGCCTAATGGGTCATAAAGTAAATCCGATCGGCATGCGCCTGCAGGTCAACCGCACCTGGGACAGCCGCTGGTACGCCGACACCAAGGACTACGGTGATCTTCTGCTGGAAGACCTCAAGATCCGTGAGTTCATCAACAAAGAGTGCAAGCAGGCCGGTGTTGCCCGTGTGATCATCGAACGTCCGCACAAGAAGTGCCGCGTTACGATCCACACTGCACGTCCCGGTGTCATCATCGGCAAGAAAGGTGCAGACATCGAAGTTCTGCGCAAAAAGCTTGCTCGTATGACCGACAGCGAACTGCACCTGAACATCGTCGAAGTGCGCAAGCCCGAGCTTGACGCGCAGCTGGTTGCCGAGTCCATTGCTCAGCAGCTGGAGCGCCGCGTCTCGTTCCGCCGCGCGATGAAGCGGTCGGTTCAGAACGCCATGCGCATGGGCGCCCTGGGTATCCGGGTGAACGTCGCTGGTCGTCTGGGCGGCGCCGAAATCGCACGGACCGAGTGGTACCGCGAAGGCCGCGTGCCTCTGCACACCCTGCGTGCCGACATCGATTACGCACATGCCGAAGCGATGACCCCCTATGGGATCATCGGGATCAAGGTCTGGATCTTCAAAGGTGAGATCATGGAGCACGATCCGCAGGCACGTGACCGTAAAGCACAGGAACTCCAGGACGGCCCTGCACCTCGTGGTGCTGGTGGCGGTCGTCGCTAAGGAGGGAAAGATATGCTTCAACCAAAGCGTACTAAATTCCGCAAGATGCACAAAGGCCGGATCAAGGGTCTCGCCAAAGGCGGCTCTGATCTGAACTTTGGCACCTACGGCCTGAAAGCTCTTGAGCCTGAGCGTGTAACTGCACGCCAGATCGAAGCTGCACGTCGTGCCATGACGCGTCACATGAAGCGTCAGGGCCGCGTCTGGATCCGCATCTTCCCCGACACTCCGGTCACGGCTAAGCCGATCGAAGTTCGTATGGGTAAAGGTAAAGGTTCGGTCGACCGCTGGGCATGCAAAGTCAAGCCTGGCCGCGTGATGTTCGAGATCGACGGCGTCAATGACGACATCGCCCGCGAGGCTCTGCGCCTGGCAGCGATGAAGCTGCCGATCAAGACCCGCGTCGTGGTTCGCGAAGACTGGTAAGGCGGCGGGGTAAAACCCGATCCTACGATTTGAAACCCTCGTCGGGACACCGGCGGGGGTTTTTCTTTTGGGTCGACCTCTTGTGATCTGCCAGCCGGTCAAAACAGTCGACGTCTCACTGCGCCGCCCCTACGTTAACCTGCAGGAATGGGAGGGCCCTATGGTGCGGCTACGCAAAAAGATGTTTGTCAAGGAAATCATAACCACTGATCAGTTGGGCCAACCTTGTGATCCTGTCAGCCGGGTCGCTGCCTTGGCGGTGATACAGAACCCATTGGCCGGGCGTCATGCGGATGACCTTTCAGAGCTGTTCGAGATCGGAGCCCTTCTGGGGCCTGACCTTGCGGCTGATGCGGTCTCGCAACTGGACGGTGCGCCGGTGTCATATGGCAAGGCAGCAATCATCGGCATGAACGGCGACCTTGAGCAGGGCGGGGCGGTGATCCATCCCAAGCTCGGCGCACCCATGCGCGCGGCAGCGGGCGGAGGTGAGGCGGTGATCCCTTCGAATGCCAAGCTGGGCGCGCCGGGCTGTGCAATTGATCTGCCGCTGGGGCACAAGGACAATCCGTGGTCATTCGATTATTTCGACACGATGACGCTCAACATTCCGGACGCGCCGAAACCGGACGAGATCGTGCTGTGCCTTGCTTATGCTGATGGCGGTCGCCCGATCCCGCGCTGTGGCAAAGGGCCCATCAAGACCTAAGCGTCTGGTCTTGCCGAAAGGGCTGAGGTATGCCCGGCCCATGGCACAGATTGAATCACTCTTCGTTACCCGTCTTTATCGCGCAGCTTTGTCCGAGTTCGACCCCAAGATCGACGCGGAAGAACTGGAAAATTCCTGCCTTGTCATCGCCGAGGATGATGAGGCCGGGCAGGAATGGTGCGAAGAGAACGGCTATCCCGGCTATACCAGCTATGCCTCGCTGACCGATCTGCCCTGGCGCTTCCCGATCTTTGCCGATCTGGTCACTGCGCTGGATCAGCACGTCGCGGCCTTTGCCAAGGATCTGGAGTTCGATCTGGGTGAGGGCGAGCTGAAGCTGGAGGACCTATGGATCAACATCCTGCCTGAGGGCGGAATGCACTCCAGCCACCTGCACCCGCACAGCGTCATTTCGGGCACGACTTATGTGTCGATGCCAGAAGGCGCGAGCGCGTTGAAGCTGGAAGATCCCCGTTCAGGTCGCATGATGGCCGCGCCGACGCGCCTGAAGGGTGGGCGGCGGGATTTGCAGCCGTTCATCTATATGAAGCCGCAGGTCGGCGACGTTCTGCTTTGGGAAAGCTGGCTGCGCCATGAGGTGCCGATGAACATGGCTGAAGAAGAACGGATTTCGGTGAGTTTTAATTATAAGTGGGAGTAAGCTTTGCCTCGGGTGAGGCAACAGAAAACTTCGCTCCAGATTAAGTCAGGCAAGAGAGTCCACGAGCGCGCCGCAGCTTGTGGACTTCCTTTTGCCTTAGGAGTTTGATCACTTTGCTCCACATTGTTTTTTGGATAGCCGAGCCGTTTTTTTCATTTGGCTAAGGGTTTTTCGTTGAGATTGCTTCAGAGAGTTCATCTCTTGCTCTCGCGATTCACCTAAGTACATCGCCTGGGTCCACAAGGCATATAGTTCGGGGGACATGTTATGCTTCGCAATCTCGGCCACGCAAATACACTGGTCGATAGACATCCCGTTCATGCGATCCTCTGCAACGGCTCTCGAGCAAACGTCCTTCCCGGCATACGTCTGGGCTTGAGTGGAACTGGCAATCAGTGCCAGGGCAGCGGTCCAATACAAATTCTTCATAACTTACCTGTGTATTAACGCATCTAGAGTGCGGGTACAGTGGTGTTGGATTGTGCGCAAGCTTAAGGGAGGGCTCTGACGTGCAGTTTCGCCTTTGCGCCTGCTTTGCGGATGGTACCTGCTAGTGATCCAAACTTCCTCTTGCCACCCACCCCCCAAACCCTTATACGGCGGCATCCTGCGATCTCCCGGCGTTGTCGGGCGATTCGTATGTCTATCAGTCATCCACCAGGTCCAAGGTGACCCTGTCAGGGGGCCTTCTGGTGTTTTGAGCAAAGGAAAAAGGCGATGAACGCCCAAGAACTGCGTGACAAGACCCCGGACCAGCTCCGCGAGGAACTGGCCAACCTGAAGAAAGAAAGCTTTAACCTGCGCTTTCAACAGGCAACCGGTCAGCTGGAAAACACTGCCGGCATCAAAGCGGCCCGCCGCAATGCTGCCCGCGTCAAAACCATTCTGAACGAAAAGGCCGCTGCTGCGGCATCGGAGGAGTAATCCTATGCCCAAGCGTATCCTGTCCGGAATCGTAACCAGCGACGCCAACGAGCAAACCGTGACTGTTTCGGTTGAACGCCGTTTCAAGCACCCGCTGCTGCACAAAACCGTTCGTAAGTCCAAGAAGTACCGGGCTCACGACGAAAAGAACGCCTTCAAGGTCGGCGACTCTGTACGCATCATCGAATGCGCGCCGAAATCGAAGACGAAACGTTGGGAAGTTCTGGAAGCGTAAGCTTCCGGGATTTTCCCATTTGTCGAAACCCTGGGGGATTTAATCAGACCAGCCCCCACAGGTCGGGAGAAACCACATGATCCAGATGCAGACCAATCTGGATGTCGCTGACAACTCCGGCGCACGCCGAGTTCAGTGCATCAAGGTCCTGGGTGGTTCCAAGCGTAAATACGCCTCCGTCGGCGACATCATTGTCGTCTCGGTGAAGGAAGCCATCCCGCGCGGCCGCGTAAAGAAAGGGGACGTCCGTAAGGCCGTCGTCGTACGCACCGCCAAGGAAGTCCGTCGCGAAGACGGCACCGCGATCCGTTTCGATCGCAACGCCGCCGTCATCCTGAACAACAACAACGAGCCCGTAGGTACCCGTATCTTTGGCCCGGTTGTTCGTGAACTGCGCGGCAAGAACTTCATGAAAATCATCTCGCTGGCTCCGGAGGTGCTGTAATCATGGCTGCTAAACTCCGCAAAGGCGACAAGGTCGTCGTGCTGGCCGGCAAGGACAAGGGCAAAGAGGGAACGATTACCTCGGTTGACCCCAAAGCCGGCAAAGCTGTTGTCGACGGCATCAACATCGCCATCCGCCACACCCGCCAGACCCAGAACAGCCAAGGCGGCCGTTTGCCTCAGGCAAACCCGATCGAGCTGTCGAACCTGGCTCTGCTGGACAAGAACGGCAAAGCAACCCGCGTTGGCTTCCGCATGGAAGGCGACAAGAAGGTTCGTTTCGCCAAGACCACAGGGGACGTGATCGATGCTTGATTCCGCAACCTACACCCCGCGTCTGAAAGCTCAGTACGTTGAAACCATCCGTGCCGCTCTGAAAGAAGAGTTCGGCTACAAGAACGACATGCAGCTGCCCAAGCTGGAAAAAATCGTTCTGAACATCGGGTGTGGTGCTGAGGCCGTCAAGGACTCGAAGAAAGCGAAAGCTGCTGTCGAGGATCTGACTGCGATTGCTGGCCAGCAGGCCGTTTCGACCAAGGCGAAGAAGTCGATCGCGGGTTTCCGCGTCCGTGAAGACATGCCGTTGGGCGCGAAAGTGACCCTGCGCGGTGACCGGATGTACGAATTTCTGGATCGTCTGATCACCATCGCGATGCCGCGCGTTCGTGACTTCCGCGGTGTTAAGCCGTCTTTCGATGGTCAGGGCAACTTTGCCATGGGTATGAAAGAGCACATCGTGTTCCCGGAAATCGACTTCGACAAGGTCGACGAGGTCTGGGGCATGGACATCGTAATTGCCACCACAGCGAAAACCGACGCTGAAGCAAAGGCACTGTTGAAAGCATTCAACATGCCGTTCAACGCGTAAGCGCCGGAAGGATAGAGACATGGCTAAAAAAGCAATGATCGAACGCGAGAAGAAGCGCGAACGCCTGGTGGCCAAATATGCCGCAAAGCGTGCCGAGCTGAAAGAAATCGCGAATGATGAGAGCCGCCCGATGGAAGAGCGTTTCAAAGCGCGTCTGAAACTGGCGAAACTGCCGCGCAACAGCTCGGCTACCCGTCTGCACAACCGTTGTCAGCTGACCGGTCGTCCCCACGCTTACTACCGTAAGCTGAAGGTCAGCCGTATCGCGCTGCGCGAGCTGGGTTCTGCTGGTCAGATCCCCGGCATGGTGAAATCGAGCTGGTAAGGGAGACATAGATATGAACGATCCTATCGGCGATATGCTCACCCGTATCCGCAACGCGCAAATGCGCGGCAAGTCCACCGTTTCCACCCCGGCTTCCAAGCTGCGCGGTTGGGTTCTGGACGTGCTGGCGGACGAAGGTTACATCCGTGGCTACGAAGCGACGACCGGTGAAAACGGTCATCCGGCCATCGAAATCAGCCTGAAATACTACGAAGGCACCCCTGTCATTCGCGAACTGAAGCGGGTCTCGAAGCCTGGCCGTCGCGTCTACATGGGCGTCAATGACATCCCGCAGGTCCGTCAGGGTCTGGGCGTGTCGATTGTCAGCACTCCGAAAGGTGTGATGTCGGACGCAAACGCTCGCTCCAACAATGTTGGCGGCGAAGTGCTCTGCACCGTCTTCTAAGGAGGTCTGCAATGTCTCGTATTGGTAAAAAACCGGTCGAGCTGCCCAGCGGCGTTTCCGCCTCTGTGTCGGGTCAGACCATCGAAGTGAAAGGTCCGAAAGGCACCCGCAGCTTCACCGCAACTGATGACGTAACGCTGTCGGTTGAAGACAACGTCGTGCAAATCAACCCTCGTGGCATGTCCAAGCGTGCCCGCCAGCAGTGGGGCATGAGCCGCACCATGGTTGCCAATCTGGTAACCGGTGTGACCGAAGGCTTCAAAAAAGAGCTGGAGATCCAGGGTGTTGGTTACCGGGCTCAGATGCAGGGCAACACCCTGAAGCTGAACCTGGGCTACAGCCACGATGTTGATTTCACTGCTCCGGAAGGTGTCACCATCACCGCACCGAAGCAGACAGAGATCGTTGTGGAAGGTATCGACCAGCAGCAGGTGGGCGAAGTCGCGGCCAAAATCCGCGAATGGCGCCGTCCCGAGCCGTACAAAGGCAAGGGCATCCGCTATAAGGGCGAGTTCATCTTCCGCAAGGAAGGCAAGAAGAAGTAAGGACGCAGACAATGGCAAACAGCAAAAGAACCCTGTTTCTGAAGCGCCGCCTGCGCGTTCGGAACAAACTTCGCAAAGTCAACGCGGGCCGTGTACGCCTGTCGGTTCACCGTTCGAACAAGAACATCAGCGTTCAGCTGATCGACGACGTTCGTGGCGTGACCCTGGCCTCGGCCTCGACCCTGGAAAAAGATCTGGGTGTTGTTGGCAAGAACAACGTCGAAGCGGCCACGAAAGTGGGCGCGGCCATCGCCGAGCGTGCCAAGAAGGCAGGCGTCGAAGAGGCCTATTTCGATCGTGGTGGCTTCCTGTTCCACGGCAAGGTGAAGGCAGTTGCCGACGCCGCGCGTGAAGGTGGTCTTAAGATCTAAGACTTGCGGGCAGCTTTGCGGCTGCCCCGATGATCCGGGGGCCTCGGCAACAGTCGGGGCTCACTTGGATTGAAGAAAACGGCGCCGTATGCGCCACATGAGAAAAGGGATGCCAAATGGCAGAACGTGAAAACCGTCGGGGCCGTGGCCGCGACCGTGAAGAAACACCGGAATTTGCCGATCGTCTGGTCGCAATCAACCGCGTGTCGAAAACCGTAAAAGGTGGTAAGCGCTTTGGCTTCGCCGCTCTGGTGGTTGTCGGCGATCAGAAAGGCCGCGTCGGCTTTGGCAAAGGTAAAGCGAAAGAAGTACCTGAAGCCATCCGCAAGGCGACCGAACAAGCCAAGCGTCAGATGATCCGCGTGCAACTGCGCGAAGGTCGGACCCTGCACCACGACATCGAAGGCCGTCACGGCGCCGGTAAAGTGGTTATGCGCACCGCGCCTGAAGGTACTGGTATCATCGCCGGTGGTCCGATGCGTGCTGTGTTCGAAATGCTGGGCGTTAAGGACGTTGTGTCCAAATCGCTGGGCTCGCAGAACCCGTACAACATGATCCGCGCCACCATCAACGGCCTGCAGAAAGAGCAGAGCCCGCGTTCGGTTGCCGCACGTCGTGGTAAAAAAGTTGCCGACATCCTGCCCAAGCGGGACGAAGCACCGGCTGAAGCCGAAGCGTAAGGAGAGCGAGCAATGGCAAAAACCATCGTCGTCAAGCAGATCGGTTCCCCGATCCGCCGCCCCGCCGAACAGCGCGCAACCCTGATCGGTCTGGGCCTGAACAAGATGCACAAGACCCGTGAGCTGGAGGATACTCCTTCGGTCCGCGGCATGATCCGCAAGATCCCGCATCTGGTAGAGATCGTCGAAGAGCGCGGCTAAGCGCACTTCCAGCGAACAAAGAAACGCCTCCGAATATTCGGGGGCGTTTTCTTTTTGTAGCATTTGTCTGCTTTGAGCCCAAACCGGCTCATTCGTCAAAGCGCGGCGAATGACCGCTTCTTTCGTCTCACTCTGCCTGTTAGCGTTCAGGGAAAGCGAAAGGAGCTTGATAATGAGCGCAGATATTTCAAGTTTGCTTTTGGCTTTGGGTATCTTTTCGGTTGGCTTTGTCAGTATCGGCCCGAATATTCTCGCCATTATCGGCACCTCGATGGAGCGTGGACGGGAGGCCGGAGTAAAACTGGCTCTCGGAGTAGGGTCCGGCTCGGCGGTCTGGGCCACATGCACCGTTGCGGGTCTGACTGCTCTGATCACAGCCTATGCGGGTGCAGTCACAATCCTGAAGATTTTCGGAGCAGCATACCTTTTGTGGTTGGCATACAAAGCGTTTCGCTCGGCGGCGACCCCCTCTCACTTGCACAAACCAAAGGCTGCTCGCGGAAAGAACCTCTATCTTCAAGGTATCGCAATTCAACTTACAAACCCAAAAGCTGCGCTCCAGTGGATTGCAATTGTTGGCGTTGGCCTTGGCAATGAGGCACCGTTATGGGTCGGTATTGCGCTAATCTTGATTGCTACAGCACTATCGTTAGCTGTTCACACTCTCTACGCGGTTACATTCTCTACAGCGCCAGTGGTGGTTGCCTATCAAAAGACACGTCGATGGATCGAAGGATCGCTCGGCATCTTTTTCAGTTTCGCAGCCTACAAGATTGCGACCTATCGCCAGTGACCGTACGGCGGCTAAGTCCGCATAGCGGACCTAAATCGCATGTGGTGCCGAGTGATCAGATTGCTGCGCCATTCCCCCAACGCATAACGGCTAGACCGAAACTTCGGTTGTTAGCGCTATGCGCCCAGCCTATCTGAACGCTGTCCCAAACAGGAACAGAACAAAGTCATCGGGGAATACGCCCCGATCAGAAAAGGAATTCAGATATGGCTTACACAGCAACAACCACGCATGGCGGCATCAACCTGATCGCACGCGTCGCAGAATTTGCCGCAAAGGTGAAACAGGCCTATGCCCTGCGCGCGATGTACAACCGGACCTATTCGGAACTGCAGGGTCTGACCGACCGTGAGCTGAACGACATCGGCGTACGCCGTTGCGATATCAAGGATATCGCGCATGATCACGTTTACTGCGCCTAAGCGCATTCCCTGATGCAGTCAGCCCGAGGCGCCAATTGGCGCCTCTTTTGGTTTCAGGGTCCATCCCGCCACAGGCAGCATATATTTGGGCGACAAGCATTGCGACGGTGCCTCTATTGAGTCACATGCGGATTGGGCGGCTGTTTGAAGTCGCGACAACTGTGTGGAAAGACGTATTTATGGCGCGCGAATATCAGATCGGAATGCTGTGGGTCGATGGACCGCTGAGCTTTCTCGAGCAGTTATGCATCAAGTCCTATCTGGATGCCGGGCAACATGTACGTCTGTACACTTATGGAACCGTGACAGGTATCCCTGAAGGCGTAGAGCAGCGCGATGCACGCGAGGTTCTGCCCGATTCCGAATTCATCACCCATGGCAGAACCGGAAGCCCCGCGCCGCACTCGGACAAGTTCCGGTACCGGATGCTGGCGCAGGAGCCTGACTTGATCTGGGCGGATACGGATGCCTATTGCCTCAAGCCGTTCACAACCGAAAACGGACATTACTACAGCTATCTCGAGGGCGAGGTGGCCATCGGCGTGCTTGCCCTGCCTCAGGATAGCGACACGCTGGGCAAGTTGATCGACTATACCAACGATCCGTATCTTATCCCGCCCTGGCTGCCCCCTCGGCGTCGCAAGCCGCTGGAAGAGGCGCTGGAGAACGGAGAGCCCGTGAACGTGCCCGAAGCGCTTTGGGGCGTTTGGGGTCCGAACGCATTTACCTGGGCATTGAAGCAAACGGGCGAGATAAAATATGCGTTGCCAGAGCATGTGTTCTACCCGCTCAACTACACGCGCCGGCGGGCTTTGGCCCGGCCCGGGGCCGAAATCGACCATTTTTTCAAGGACGACACGGTTTCCATCCATCTTTATGGCCGACGGATGCGGGCGATCATGCGGGACAAATATGACGGCCAGCCCGATCCTGACAGCCTGATCGGACGGCTGGTCGAAAAACACGGCATCGATCCACTTGCCGCGCCTGTTGCCAAACAGGTTGCGGATGAAGCCGAGGCACCGCAGTCCGACGGCTGATCCTGCGCCGATCCACGGGCTTGCCAAGCGGGGGCAACGGGCCTATACGCCTCCGGTGGGTTTATGCCCATGAGAATCAAAACCAAGAAATGCCGTGTTTGGCCCATCACGCTTCGGGGGTCACATCCGGCTTAGGAGAAGCGAAATGAAACTGAACGAACTGCGCGACAATCCCGGCGCCAACCCGAAACGCACCCGCGTTGGTCGTGGTCCCGGCTCGGGCAAAGGTAAAATGGGTGGCCGTGGTATCAAAGGCCAGAAATCCCGTTCGGGTGTGGCCATCAATGGCTATGAAGGCGGCCAGATGCCGCTGTACCAGCGCCTGCCCAAGCGTGGCTTCAACAAGCCGAACCGCAAGGAATTCGCCGTTATCAACCTGGGCCTGATCCAGAAATTCGTCGACGCCGGCAAACTGGACGCCAAAGCTGCGATTACCGAGGACGCACTGGTTGCATCCGGTCTGGTCCGCCGCAAGCTGGACGGTATCCGCGTTCTGGCCAAAGGCGAAATCAGCGCCAAAGTGAACCTGGAAGTGACCGGTGCTTCGAAAGCTGCTGTTGAGGCAGTCGAAAAAGCGGGCGGTTCGCTGACGGTCACAAAAGCCGCTGCGGCAGAGTAAGCGCTTGTGAGCGGGCCAAGACCCGCTTACATAGACCTCAGAGTTTTCCAAGACGCCGCCCGAGCCGGAAAACGGTTCCGGGCGGTGTTTTCATAAGAGAGACCGATTTATGGTATCAGCAGCAGAACAAATGGCAGCCAACACAAGCTGGGCTGCTTTGGGCAAAGCCACCGATCTGCGCAACCGCATCCTGTTCACACTGGGTTTGCTGATCGTCTATCGTCTGGGCACCTTCATTCCGGTGCCGGGGATCGACGGGCAGGCGCTGCGCGAGTTCATGGAGCAGGCGGGGCAGGGCATCGGCGGCATGGTTTCGATGTTCACCGGCGGGGCGCTGGGGCGGATGGGTATCTTTGCCCTCGGCATCATGCCCTATATCTCGGCCTCGATCATCGTGCAGCTGCTGACCTCGATGGTTCCCGCGCTCGAACAGCTCAAGAAAGAGGGCGAGCAGGGCCGCAAGAAAATCAACCAATACACCCGTTTCGGCACCGTGGCACTGGCCACCGTTCAGGCCTATGGTCTGGCCGTTTCGCTGGAATCGGGCGATCTGGCGACCGATCCGGGCATGTTCTTCCGCATGTCCACCATGATCACTCTGGTCGGCGGCACCATGTTCCTGATGTGGCTGGGCGAGCAGATCACCGCACGCGGCATCGGCAACGGTATTTCCCTGATCATCTTCGTCGGCATCATCGCCGAGGTTCCGGCCGCGCTGGCGCAGTTCTTCGCCTCTGGCCGCTCGGGCGCGATCAGCCCCGCCGTGATCATCGGTGTGATCGTGATGGTGATCGCCGTGATTACCTTTGTGGTGTTCATGGAACGCGCGCTGCGTAAGATTCACATCCAATACCCGCGCCGTCAGGCCGGTATGAAAATCTATGAGGGCGGCTCCAGCCACCTGCCGGTCAAAGTGAACCCGGCGGGCGTGATTCCGGCGATCTTTGCCAGCTCGCTGCTGTTGCTGCCGGTGACGATCTCGACCTTTTCGTCGGGTGCCACCAGCGGGCCGATCATGTCCTGGCTGCTGGCCAACTTTGGTCCCGGACAGCCGCTGTACCTGCTGTTCTTCGCGGCCATGATCGTGTTCTTCGCCTATTTCTACACGTTCAACGTGTCGTTCAAACCGGACGATGTGGCGGACAACCTGAAAAAGCAGAACGGTTTTGTGCCGGGGATCCGTCCGGGCAAGAAAACCGCTGAATATCTGGAATACGTGGTCAACCGTGTGCTGGTTCTGGGCTCGGCCTATCTGGCGGCTGTCTGTCTTCTGCCTGAGATTCTGCGGAACCAGTTTGCCATCCCGTTCTATTTCGGCGGCACTTCGGTTCTGATTATCGTTTCTGTGACCATGGATACGATCCAACAGGTTCAGAGCCACCTGCTGGCGCATCAATACGAAGGGCTGATTGAAAAGTCCCAACTGCGGGGCAAAGGTAAGAAACGCAGCAGGAAGGGACCCGCTCGTCGATGAACATCATTCTTCTTGGGCCCCCGGGGGCCGGTAAAGGGACGCAGGCGCGTCACCTGGTCGAAACACGGGGCATGGTTCAGCTGAGCACCGGCGACATGCTGCGCGAGGCCAAGACCTCGGGCACCGAGATGGGCCAGAAGGTTGCGGCGATCATGGACGCGGGCAAGCTGGTCACCGATGAGATCGTGATCGGCCTGATCGAAGAGAAGCTGACCACTGAAACCGGCGCCGGCTTCATCTTTGACGGCTTTCCGCGGACGCTGGCGCAGGCCGACGCGCTGGCCGCGTTGCTGGCCAAGCTGGGTCAGTCGCTGCACACCGTGATCGAAATGCGCGTTGACGACGAAGCGCTGGTTCAGCGGATCACCGCGCGTTCGACCTGTGGTGGCTGCGGTGAGGTCTATAACGACATCACCAAGCCGATCCCCGCCGATGGCAAGTGCACCAATTGCGGCAAGGAAAATGACTTCCAGCGTCGTGCGGATGACAACGAAGACAGCCTGCGCACGCGCTTGATGGAGTACTACAAAAAGACCTCGCCGCTGATTGGGTATTACTATGCCAAAGGCGATCTTCGCCCGGTCAATGGCCTGGCCGAGATCAAGGAAGTCACCGCCTCGATCGAGGCGATTCTGGGCTGACTTCAGGTTGGGGCTTGACGGCCCCACCAAAACCCCATATCGACCCCCATCCCCTTGGGGAATCAAGACCGCAGGCGGGATTCGTCCCAACTGCCCCGACCACCTCGAATAATGCTGAACCCACTGGCGGCACTGCCAAGGTTAAGCGTTGTGAAAAAAGGTTCTGGAGTTACGGAACCGCAACGAAAAGGAAAGTGACACGTGGCACGTATTGCCGGCGTAAACATCCCGACTGCAAAGCGGGTACCTATCGCCCTCACATATATCACCGGTATCGGAAACACCTCGGCCAAAGCGATCTGCGAAGCCGTGGGTATTGAAGCGACCCGTCGCGTCAACGAACTGTCGGATGCCGAAGTTCTGAAGATCCGCGAATTTATCGACGAAAACTTCACCGTTGAAGGTGACCTGCGTCGTGAAGTTCAGATGAACGTCAAGCGCCTGATGGATCTGGGCTGCTACCGCGGTCTGCGTCACCGCCGCAACCTGCCGGTTCGCGGTCAGCGCACCCACACCAACGCTCGTACCCGCAAAGGCCCCGCAAAGGCCATCGCTGGTAAGAAGAAATAAGGGAGGGTCTGACTGATGGCACGTGATAAGACTCGCGTTAAGCGCAAAGAGCGTAAGAACATCGCATCGGGCGTTGCCCATGTGAACTCGACCTTCAACAACACCAAGATCCTGATCTCGGACGTACAGGGCAACGCCATCTCGTGGTCGTCTGCCGGTACCATGGGCTTCAAGGGTTCGCGGAAATCGACACCCTACGCCGCTCAGATGGCTGCAGAAGACGCAGGCAAGAAGGCGCAGGAACATGGCGTCAAGACGCTGGAAGTCGAAGTTCAGGGCCCCGGTTCGGGTCGTGAATCGGCTCTGCGTGCGCTGGCTGCCGTGGGCTTCAACATCACGTCGATCCGCGACGTGACACCGATTGCTCACAATGGCTGCCGTCCGCCGAAGCGTCGTCGCGTCTAAGCGATTTTGAATTGAGCTGGGGCTGTGTTTTTGCACGGCCCCAGCACGTCATTTTGAACCTCGGGCGTCTGCACCTTGTTGGTCATGGGGCGCGGACAGGAATGGAGGGATTACATGATCCATAAGAATTGGGCAGAATTGATCAAGCCGACCCAGCTGGAAGGCAAGCCGGGCAACGATCCCGCACGTCAGGCGACCCTGGTTGCCGAACCGCTGGAACGTGGCTTTGGTCTGACCCTGGGCAACGCTCTGCGCCGCGTTCTGATGAGCTCGCTGCAAGGTGCGGCCATCACCAGCGTCCAGATCGACAACGTCCTGCACGAGTTCTCGTCGGTCGCAGGTGTGCGTGAAGACGTTACCGACATCATCCTGAACCTCAAGCAGGTTGCCCTGCGCATGGAAGTCGAAGGCCCCAAGCGTCTGTCGATCAATGCCAAAGGCCCCGCAGTTGTCACCGCTGGCGACATCAGCGAAAGCGCCGGCATCGAGGTTCTGAACCGCGATCACGTCATCTGTCACCTGGACGATGGCGCCGACCTGTTCATGGAACTGACCGTCAACACCGGCAAAGGTTACGTCTCGGCTGAGAAGAACAAGCCGGAAGACGCACCTATCGGCCTGATCCCGATCGACGCGATCTATTCGCCGGTAAAGAAGGTTGCGTATGACGTTCAGCCGACCCGTGAAGGACAGGTTCTGGACTATGACAAGCTGACCCTGAAGATCGAAACCGATGGTTCGATCACGCCGGAAGACGCGCTGGCCTTTGCCGCACGCATTCTGCAGGATCAGCTGTCGATCTTCGTCAACTTCGACGAGCCGGAATCGGCGGGCCGCCAGGACGAAGACGATGGTCTGGAGTTCAACCCGCTGCTGCTGAAGAAAGTGGACGAGCTGGAACTGTCGGTCCGTTCGGCAAACTGCCTGAAGAACGACAACATCGTCTATATCGGCGACCTGATCCAGAAGACCGAAGCCGAGATGCTGCGCACCCCGAACTTCGGCCGCAAGTCGCTGAACGAGATCAAAGAAGTGCTGTCCGGCATGGGTCTGCACCTCGGCATGGATGTCGAGGACTGGCCGCCCGACAACATCGAAGATCTGGCGAAGAAATTCGAAGACGCGTTCTAAGCGCGTCTTCCTCAATGCCCGGGCTGCCGGGGACTGTATGGGCACTTCCGCCCCAAGGAGAGCCGGTGACACGCATCGCCGGCCAGACAAAGCAAAACGCGAAAGAAGGAACTGAAAATGCGTCACGCACGTGGTTACCGCCGCCTGAACCGTACTCATGAGCACCGCAAGGCGCTGTTTGCGAACATGGCTGGCTCGCTCATCGAGCATGAGCAAATCAAAACGACCCTGCCCAAGGCAAAAGAACTGCGCCCGATCATCGAAAAGCTGGTCACTCTGGGCAAGCGCGGCGACCTGCACGCCCGCCGTCAGGCCGCAGCACAGCTGAAAGAAGACAAAGACGTCGCAAAGCTGTTCGAAGTTCTGGGCCCCCGCTACGCTGAGCGTCAGGGCGGTTATGTCCGCATCCTGAAAGCTGGCTTCCGCTATGGCGACATGGCACCGATGGCGATCATCGAATTCGTTGATCGTGACGTCGACGCCAAAGGCGCGGCCGACAAAGCCCGCGTTGCTGCGGAAGAAGCTGCAGAAGAATAATTGATCAGGGATACCTGTTCATAGACCCCCGCTCGGTTGAGCGGGGGTTTTTCTTTGCCGACTGTTCAAGGTATGGGACGGCAATGATCTAATGAAGCTCCCGGAGATCCCATTGACCATCCGCATGTCCGTTTTTGATGTTCAGGGCCTTGCCTTCGGCATCGTCATGACAAGCTTGAGTGTCGTATTTCTGAAAGCCGCCGGACTGGTGACGGGGCAAACCGCAGGAATCGCTCTGCTGCTGTCCTATGTGTTGCCGCTTGGATTCGGCCCGCTGTTTTTTCTGATCGGAATTCCGTTTCTGATTTTGGCATGGGTCAAACGCGGGCCGGTCTTTGCCATTCGTACAATTGTCGTTGTGGTCGGGATTTCGGTTTTGTCCCAGTTCCTTGGCAATATTGTGGTGTTCGAGCGGCTGGACCCGCTGGCCGCCGCGGTTCTGGGCGGAGCCTGCAGCGGAATGGGGTTGATCGCCATCTTCCGCCACAATGCCTCGGCCGGAGGGATGACCATTCTCGGTATTATTCTGGAACATAAAACCGGGTTCAAAGCGGGTTGGTTTCAGCTGTCCGTCGATGCCACGGTCTTTCTCGCCTCGGCCTTTGTGCTCAGCCCTGCGCAATTGTTCTACTCGTTTCTTGGCGCCTTGATCACCAATATGGCAATTGTCTGGAATTTCGACGTCGCCCAGAGCCGAACGGGGCGCCCCGGGTATGGGCGGCCAGCAAACGAATAGCGATCTTGCAAACGGTGTTGCTTGCGGACATATCAATCCTTGAACGTATAAGAGGGTCTCATGTTCCGCACGCTTTTGCTTTGTCTGCCGCTTGCACTCCTGAACGCGCCGGTGATGGCCCAAACGAAAGTACCGCAATCGCAGGCCGAGATTTCGATTGGCTTTGCGCCGGTGGTCAAGCAGGCCTCTCCGGCGGTGGTCAACATCTATGCCAAGATCGTGCGGCAGGGGCGGGCGAATCCGTTTTTCTCGGACCCGTTCTTTCAGGACTTCTTTGGCCGTGGGTTCGATGAGCCCCGCCCGCGGGTGCAGAACTCTCTGGGGTCGGGCGTGATCCTGTCGGAAGATGGTTTCGTGGTATCGAACTATCATGTGGTGGGTACGGCCACCGAAATCCGGGTCGTGACCACGGACCGGCGCGAGTTTTCGGCGCAGGTGGTTCTGGGCGACAAGGAAAGTGACATCGCCATCCTGCGGCTGAAAGAAGCCGAGGACCTGCCCTACCTGCAGATGCGGGACTCGGACCAGGTCGAGGTAGGTGAGCTGGCGCTGGCCATCGGCAATCCGTTCGGCGTGGGGCAGACAGTGTCGTCGGGCATCATCTCGGGGCTGGCGCGGACCGGGGCGGCCACCGGCAATGCGCGGGGCTATTTCATTCAGACGGATGCGGCGATCAACCCAGGGAATTCCGGCGGAGCGCTGATTGATGTGAATGGCGATCTGATCGGGATCAATACCGCGATTCTGACCCGCTCGGGCGGCTCGAACGGCATCGGCTTTGCTATCCCCGCCAATCTGGTGGCCGAATTCCTGCGGCAGGCGCAGGGCGGCAATGACAGTTTCATTAGCCCCTGGGCTGGAATGGCGGGCCAGCACATGAGCGCGGATATCGCCGAGTCTCTGGGTCTGGTGATCCCCCTGGGCGTGGTGATTTCCGACCTGCACCCCCTGAGCCCCTTGGCCGAGGCCGGATTGCGTGTGGGCGACGTGGTGACCCATGTGGACGGGGATGAGGTGAACTCACCCGCCGAGATGAAGTTCCGCATGGCGGTTGCCGGTGTGGGTGGCACATCCACGGTAACCCGGCTGCGCGGGGAAGAACGCGCCGAGGTGAAAATCGCGCTGATCAAAGCGCCCGACACCCCGGCGGCCGAGGAAACCACACTGGATGACCAGACCGTGATGCCGGGCCTGACGGTCTCGCGCGTCAACCCGGCGGTGATCGCCAAGATGGGGCTTGTGCTGTCTCAGACTGGTGTCGTTGTGATGGATGCCGGCCCCTATGGTGGCCGATCCGGGCTACGTGCGGGTGATGTGGTCAACAGCATCAATGGCACGCGGGTTGAAACTCCCGGCGACGTGGTCGATGCGCTGACCGACCCGGGGCGCCGGATCAATCTGGATGTTCTCAGAGGGGGCCGTTCGATCTCGCTTCGGTTCCGGTTGTGACGTGAGCGATCTGTTCGATACCGGGGCTGCCCAGCCCGCACCGCCCGCGCACCGCCCGCTGGCCGACCGGCTGCGCCCGCAGACACTGGCCGAGGTGATCGGGCAGGAGCAGGTGTTGGGCCCGGACGCGCCGCTTGGGGTTATGCTGGCCTCTGGCAGCCTGTCCAGTCTGGTGTTCTGGGGGCCTCCGGGTGTCGGCAAGACAACCATCGCGCGGCTTCTGGCGCAGGAGACCGATCTGCATTTTGTTCAGATCAGCGCGATTTTCACCGGTGTGCCTGACCTGAAAAAGGTGTTCGAGGCTGCGAAAATCCGTCGCCAGAATGGGCAGGGCACGCTGTTATTCGTGGATGAGATCCACCGGTTCAACAAAGCCCAGCAGGACGGATTCCTGCCCCATATGGAGGACGGCACCATCCTGCTGGTCGGGGCCACGACCGAGAATCCGTCCTTCGAGCTGAACGCCGCTGTGCTTAGCCGGGCGCAGGTGTTGGTGCTGGAACGCCTCAGCCTTGCCGATCTGGAACGCCTGACCCAACGGGCCGAGAAAGAGCTGGATCGCGCGCTGCCCCTGACCGGACCTGCACGTGAGGCGTTGCAGGAAATGGCCGATGGCGATGGCCGGGCGCTGTTGAACCTGATCGAACAGATCGCGGCGTGGAAAGTTGATGCGCCGCTGGACCCCGATGCGCTGTCGACGCGGCTGATGCGCCGGGCGGCGAAATACGACAAATCCGGCGATGAGCATTACAATTTGATCTCGGCCCTGCATAAATCGGTGCGCGGGTCGGACCCGGATGCGGCGCTTTACTGGTTCGCGCGGATGCTGACGGGGGGCGAGGACCCGCGCTTTCTGGCGCGGCGGATCACCCGCATGGCGGTTGAGGATATCGGTCTGGCCGATCCGCAGGCGCAGGCAATCTGCCTGCAATCGTGGCAGACCTATGAACGGCTGGGCAGCCCCGAGGGCGAGCTGGCACTGGCGCAAGCGCTGGTCTATCTGGCGCTGGCTCCGAAATCGAACGGCGCTTACGTGGGCTACAAGGCGGCGATGCGGCTGGCCAAGCAATCCGGTAGCGAGCCACCGCCCAAGCATATCCTGAACGCCCCGACCTCGCTGATGAAGGATCAGGGCTATGGCGCGGGCTATGCCTATGACCATGACGCCGAGGACGGGTTTTCGGGCCAGAATTACTTCCCCGACGGAATGGAGCGGCCCGAGCTGTATCAGCCGGTTGAGCGCGGGTTTGAGCGCGAGCTGAAAAAGCGGCTGGATTACTTTGCCAAACTGCGGGCGCAGCGGAACAAGGGCTAGCGCTGGCTTGACTCTTTCCGTGCGGCACGCCACAGACGCGCATGTTTTCTAAGGCACCTAAGGGCACACAATCCGCGCGGAACCGCCGCGTGAAGGGGATATCGGCATGAGTGGCGTACAAATGATCACCGTGGCAGAAGGGGATGGCGACCAGCGGATTGATCGCTGGCTGCGCCGCCTGTTCCCGCATGTCAGTCAGGGCCGCATCGAAAAGATGTGCCGCAAGGGTGAACTGCGCGTCGAAGGCGGCCGGGTGAAGGCTTCGACCCGGCTTGAGGTCGGGCAGGTCGTGCGCGTGCCGCCTCTGCCCGATGCTGATCACAAGCCCGCCGAGGTCAAGCGGCGCATCTCGGATGCCGATACCAAGATGATCCAGTCCTGCGTGATCTATCGCGACGACCACGTGCTGGCCTTGAACAAGCCCCACGGGTTGCCGGTGCAGGGCGGCAGCGGCCAGACCCGCCACGTGGACAGCCTGTCCGAGGCATTGCGCTTTGGCTATGACGAGAACCCCCGCCTGGTGCACCGGCTGGACAAGGACACCTCGGGCGTTCTGTTGCTGGCCCGCACGCGCGAGGCCGCCAAGGGGCTGACGGCGGCGTTCCGGCATCGTGATACGCGCAAAATTTACTGGGCTTTGGTGGCCGGGGTGCCGACCCCCTATCTGGGTGAGATCAAGACCGGCCTCGTCAAGGCTTCGGGTCATGGTCAGCAGGGCGAGGGCGAAAAGATGATCCCCGTCCACCTGAACGAAATCAACGACACGCCGGGCGCGAAACGGGCGCATACGCTTTATGCGACGCTGTATCGGGTGGCTGGCCGCGCGGCCTGGGTGGCGATGGAGCCGATCACCGGCCGCACCCACCAGTTGCGGGCGCATATGGCGGCAATTGGGCACCCGATCATTGGTGACGGCAAATACGGCGGTTCGGGGCAGGAAAACCTCGGCGATGGCTGGGGTGCGCAGCTGGGCGGAATCATCAGCAAAAAGCTGCATCTGCACGCCCGGCAGGCGACGTTCCAGCACCCGATGACGCGTAAGACCATCACCGTCACCGCGCCGCTGCCGGATCACATGAAGCACAGTTGGGACACCTTCGGCTGGGCCGAGGACCTGGCCGCAGACGACCCGTTCGAGGAACTGCAATGAGCGCACCGCTGCGTCTGGTGCTGTTCGATGTGGACGGCACGCTGGTCGACAGTCAGGGCAGTATCGTTTCGGCGATGACCGCCTGCTTTGACGCTCAATCCCTGCCGGTGCCGGACCGCGATGCGATCCTGTCCATCGTGGGGCTGTCTCTGCCCAACGCCATGGCGCAGCTGGCGCCCCAGCATTCCGACAGCGTGCAGCATCGCTTGGTCGAAGGGTACAAGGAAGCCTATCACGCGCAACGGCTGGAGCAGGGTGCGGCAAGCTCTCCGCTGTATCCGGGCGCGCGCGCCGCCATCGAAGCCCTGCACGCGGTGCCCGAGGTTCTGCTGGGCGTGGCCACCGGGAAATCGCAGCGCGGTCTGGACGCGCTGATCGAAGCGCACGGGTTGGAGCGTTACTTTGTGACCCGTCAGGTGGCGGATCACCACCCCTCCAAGCCGCACCCGTCGATGATCGACACGGCGCGCAATGAAACCGGGGTAGAGGCGGCCCATACGGTGATGATCGGTGACACTCGGTTCGACATGGACATGGCCCGCGCCGCCGGGGTGGCGGGCATCGGCGTGACCTGGGGTTATCATGACCGATCCGCCTTGAACGGCGCCACCTGCATTATTGAAACTTTTGACCAGTTGCCCCGCGCGCTGGACGATATCTGGACCTGACATCATGAGCGACTGGAAACCCAAGCGATTTTGGACCGCAAGCGCGGTGGTCGAAGCCGAAGGTGGCTATACCGTCGAGCTGGATGGCCGCCGTGTGAAAACCCCGGCCAAGGCCGCTTTGGTTTTGCCGACCCGCGCCATGGCCGATGAGGTTGCCGCGGAATGGGACGCTCAGGAGAAGGTGATCGACCCGACGGTGATGCCGTTCACCCGGTCGGCGAATGCCGCCATCGACAAGGTCTGCCATCAACACGCCGAGGTTGCAGACATGCTGGCCGATTACGGCGATTCGGATCTGCTGTGTTACCGCGCGGTTCACCCGCAGGAGTTGCAGCAGCGTCAGGCCGAACACTGGGACCCGGTGCTGGATTGGGCCGCCGAAACGCTGTCGGCGCGGCTATTGCCTGTGGCCGGTGTGCTACACCAACCGCAGCCGGAGGCGGCGCTGAAAACGCTCAGGCAGCGTGTGCATGGGCTGAGCGACTTTCAACTTGCAGCCTTTCACGATCTGGTCAGCCTTTCGGGCTCTCTCATCCTTGGATTTGCAGCGGCGCAAAACCGGGGCGATGCCGAAGAAATCTGGCAGATTTCAAGGCTGGATGAGCAATGGCAGATCGACCAATGGGGCCATGATGATGAGGCCCACGCCGTTGCCGAGACCAAGAAAGCGGCCTTTTTGCACGCCAAACGGTTCTTTGACCTCTCGATTTGATCCCTCAGGGCCTGATTTTCGAACGATGGGCGAGTCATCTCTGGATTGACCCATCGTTTTCCCTGATCGAACCCTTGACGTTTGTTTATGAATGCGCCCAAACTCGTGGCCACTAAAGGGGAGACACCTTTGGGAAACCTTTCTGGTGCCAGAGGTGCCGGACAGAACCGTCCTTTGATCGGGGCGGAAAATCAGGAAGAGGTAAAAATGAAAAAATCCGTAATCTTGGGCGTGGCAACCATCGCCGGCCTGGCTGCTGGTGCAGCGGCAGCGGGGACTGCCGATGATGTCAAGGCGCGCGGCAAGCTGAACTGCGGCGTGGCGACCGGCGTTCCCGGCTTTGCCAGCCCGGATGCCAACGGTGTGTGGCAGGGCTTTGACGTGGCTGTATGCCGCGCAGTTGCAGCCGCTGTTCTGGATGATCCGATGGCTGTTGAATTCATTCCGACCACCGGTAAAACCCGTTTCACCGCGCTGGCTTCGGGCGAGATCGACATGCTGGCCCGTAACACCACCTGGACCTTCAGCCGCGACGTCGACCTGAAGTTCGAATTCGTCGGCATCAACTACTATGATGGTCAGGGTTTCATGGTTCCCAAGGCTCTGGGCGTCAGCTCGGCCAAGGAACTGGACGGCGCCACCGTCTGCATCCAGACCGGCACCACCACCGAGCTCAACCTGGCGGATTTCTTCCGCATCAACAACATGAGCTACGAGCCGGTTCCGATCGAAACCAACGCCGAAGCGCAGCAGCAGTATCTGGCTGGTGCCTGTGACGTCTACACCACCGACGCATCGGGCCTGGCGGCGACTCGCGCCACCTTTGAAAACGCGGGCGACCACGTGATCCTGCCCGAAATCATCTCGAAAGAGCCGCTGGGACCGCTGGTCCGCCACGGCGACCACGAGTGGGGTGATGTTGTACGCTGGACCCTGAACGCACTGATCGCAGCCGAAGAGCTGGGCGTGACCTCGGCAAACATCGACGAGATGTCTGCTGGCACCGACAACCCCGAAGTGAACCGTCTGCTGGGCAGCGAAGGCACTCTGGGTGAGATGCTGGGTCTGGACGCAACCTGGGCACAGCGCGCGATCAAGGCCGGCGGCAACTATGGCGAGGTCTTTGCCAAGAACATCGGTGAGGAAACTCCGATCGGTCTGGCACGCGGTCTGAACGCACAGTGGACCGATGGCGGCCTGCTGTACGCACCGCCGTTCCGCTAAAATCCACGGAAAAGGGCGCAGGGCAACCTGCGCCCTTTTTCAATCAATAAGAAACACGCCCGGAACGTTCTGAGCAGAGACCAACTCTGCCACTGAGAACCGGGATGCACGGGGAAATACTTAGGTCATGACGACACTCACTGACCCGCCGAAGGAGCACTTCCGGCTGTCCATGCTCCTTTACGATACGCGGTATCGATCTGCGACCATTCAGGTCATCGCTTTGATCGGTTTCATGCTTTTGGCAGCCTGGCTGATCAACAACACCATTCAAAACCTGGAAGCGCTGGGTAAAACGGTCGAGTTCGGCTTTTTCGGCGAACCGGCCAGCTATGACATCAACCAGCGCCTGCTGGAATACAACTCGCGCGACAGCCATTTGCGAGCGGCCTTTATCGGGCTGCTGAACACGCTGGTTGTGGCGGTTCTGGGGTGTATTACGGCAACCATCGTCGGCGTCATGGTCGGTGTTCTGCGCCTGTCCAACAACTGGCTGGTCGCCCGGATCATGACCTTCTATGTCGAGATGTTCCGCAACGTGCCGGTGCTGCTGTGGATCGTTCTGGCCATGGCCATTCTGATCGAGGGCCTGCCCGCGCCACGCGCCTTCCGGGGGGAAGACCCCGAGGCGACGATGAAACTGTTCGAATCCGTCGCAGTGACCAACCGCGGGGTCTATATCCCCGAGTTCCTGTTCTCGCGCGGATTGGGTGACATCCACCTGTTCGGCACATCGAGCCTGCGCTTTGACGTCTCGCTGGATCTGATCGCGTTCCTGATCGTGTTCGGCGGCAGTATCTTTGCCATGCGCAAGGTGACGGCCTGGGCCAACGCCACGCAGGAAAAGTCGGGTGACCGTCCGACCATCTGGTACATCCAGCTGGGTTTGTTCTTTGTGCCGTCGGCGATCCTGCTGGGCGCGCTGGGCTTCCACCTGGGCTACCCCGAGCTGAAGGGCTTTAACTTCAGCGGCGGTACTCACCTTCGGAACTCGCTGATCGCGCTGTGGCTGGCCTTGTCGCTGTATACTGCGGCCTTCATCGCCGAGATCGTGCGCGCTGGTATTCTGGCCATCTCCAAGGGTCAGACCGAGGCCGCATCCGCACTGGGCCTGCGCCCGGGCCGGACCATGCGGCTGGTGATCCTGCCGCAGGCGCTGCGGGTGATCATCCCGCCGATGATCTCGAACTATCTGAACCTGACCAAGAACTCGTCGCTGGCGATCGCGGTCGGATATATGGACATCACGGGGACCCTGGGCGGCATCACCATGAACCAGACCGGGCGCGAGCTGGAATGTGTTCTGCTGCTGATGCTGGTCTACCTAGCCATCTCGCTGAGCGTTTCGGCAGTGATGAACTGGTACAACAACCGTGTCAAACTGGTGGAGCGGTAATATGAGTGATGTTTCATTTGTCCGCACGGAAATGTTGCCCGAAAAGGCACCGCCCGCCTCTGAGGTCGGTGTCGTGGGCTGGGTCAGGCACAACCTGTTCTCAAGCTGGCTGAACTCGATCCTGACGCTCGTGTCGCTTTATGCGATCTGGTACGTGCTGGCTGGTGTTTTGCCGTGGATATTCGAATCCGTCTGGAACGCCAACTCGCTGAATGAGTGCCGCGAGATCATGATGGCCACGTGGGGCTCAACCCACGGTCACGCATGTTGGGGTGTCATCAACGACCGCTGGCTGCAGCTGCTGTTCGGCTTCTACCCGAGCCATCTGTACTGGCGTCCGATTCTGGCGTTGCTCCTGCTGCTGGTGGCTCTGGCGCCGGTGCTCTACTCGGACCGCGTTCCGACCAAGCTGCTGATCCTGACAGCGATCTATCCCTTCCTGATGCCATGGCTGATGTGGGGCGGGACCATCTGGGCGCCGATCTCGGCCGCGTTGGGTTTTGTTGTTGGCTGGGGGGTCTATACCGTTGTTGGCAAACAACTCAGCAACCTGTTTGCGTTGATTGCTGGGGTCGCGGCGTCTTTGATCTGGTGGCTGGTCCTGTCCAGCTATTTCACGGACGCGATGGCTTCGATCCTGCCGATCGGCATCGAATATGTGCAAAGCCGCGCCTTTGGTGGGTTCATGCTGGCGATCCTGCTGGGGGTTGTGGCCATTGGCGTCTCGCTGCCCATCGGCATCGTTCTGGCGCTGGGCCGTCAATCCGATCTGCTGATCGTCAAATACCTGTGCGTGGGCTTTATCGAGTTCATCCGCGGTGTGCCGCTGATCACCTTGCTGTTCGTGGCCTCGCTGCTGCTGAACATCTTCATGCCGCCGGGCACCAATTTTGACATCATCCTGCGGGTGATGATCATGATGACCCTGTTCTCGGCCGCCTATATGGCCGAGGTGATCCGGGGTGGTCTGGCAGCCCTGCCGCGCGGCCAGTACGAAGGGGCCGACAGTCTGGGCCTGAACTATTGGCAGGCACAGCGCTTGATCATCATGCCGCAAGCCCTGAAAATCTCAATTCCGGGCATCGTGAGCACATTCATCGGGATCTTCAAGGATACGACACTGGTGTCAATCATCGGGCTGTTCGACGTGATCGGACTGGCATCTGCCATCCGCGCCGACACCGCCTGGAACGGCGTCTACTGGGAACTGTTCGCGTTCATCGCGGCGCTGTTCTTTGTCGTCTGCTTCTCCATGTCCCGTTATTCCATGTATCTGGAGCGCAAGCTTCAGACTGGCCACCGTTAAGGAGTTCAACACATGTCTGAACTTGCAATTGAACGCGAAATCGACCGCTCCAAGATGCAGGTGAGCGACGAGGTCGCCATCGAAATCACCAACATGAACAAGTGGTACGGGTCCTTCCACGTGCTGCGCGACATCAATCTGACCGTCAATCAGGGCGAGCGGATCGTGATCGCGGGGCCGTCGGGGTCGGGCAAGTCCACCCTGATCCGCTGCCTGAACGCGCTGGAAGAACACCAGCAGGGCACTATCGTGGTGGACGGGACCGAGCTGTCGAATGACCTGAAAAACATCGACAAGATCCGGTCCGAGGTTGGCATGGTGTTCCAGCACTTCAACCTGTTCCCGCATCTGACCATACTGGAAAACTGCACGCTGGCCCCGATCTGGGTGCGCAAGACGCCCAAGAAAGAGGCCGAAGAGCGCGCGATGCATTTCCTGGAAAAGGTGAAGATTCCTGATCAGGCACTGAAGTATCCCGGTCAGCTTTCGGGTGGTCAGCAGCAGCGTGTGGCGATTGCGCGAAGCTTGTGCATGATGCCGCGGATCATGTTGTTCGATGAACCGACATCGGCGCTGGACCCCGAGATGATCAAAGAGGTGCTCGACACCATGATCGAGCTGGCCGAGGAAGGCATGACCATGCTGTGTGTGACGCACGAGATGGGCTTTGCCCGTCAGGTCGCCAACCGGGTGATCTTTATGGATGCGGGTCAGATCGTGGAACAGAATGAACCGGAAGAGTTTTTCAACAACCCGCAGAGCGAACGGACCAAGCTGTTCCTGAGCCAGATTCTGGGCCACTAAGCCTAACGAAACAGATCAAAAGGCGGGGTTTTGCCCCGCCTTTTTTCATTCCAGCAGCTCGCGCGGAATGACAAATCCCTGCACGTTACCGCTGTGCCAGCGGACCTGCGCCCAATCGTCGATGTCGAACCGGATCACGGTCGTGGCGCAGGTCGGGTAATCGTGGAATCGCGCGTGGTCCGGGGCGTGCCGGACGATACGATTGGCAAATGCGGCAATGCCGGGGTTGTGGCCCAGCATCAGCACCGTGGGTTCCGTGGCGCCCGACAGTTCGACCAGCATGTCCTCGGGGGCTGCGTGATAGAGCGTGCGGTGGAAGCAGACCCTGTTCGCGTGCAGCCCCATCCGATCCCAGGTCTCGCGTGTGCGGGTCGAAGTTGAACTCAGCAGCTCATCCGGCAGCCAGCCGTTTTCGCTTAGCCAGTTTGCAATGGCCGGGGCCGATTTGCGCCCGCGCTTGTTCAGGGGGCGGTCGTGATCGCTGAGGCCCAGGTTGCTCCAACTGGATTTCGCATGACGGGTCAGGATCAGGGTGCGGGTCATGACGGGTGAAACGCTTTCATGTGGTGGGCGGATTGCTCCGGGTCGCGCCCCGCACCTGCGCTGAGCGGGCAGGACAGCCGCGCAAGGCAGCCTCCGGTCATGCAGGTCTGCCCCTCTGGGGTGAAAAGATGTGCATGGCAGGCGGCTACGTCATAAAAGTCTCGGGTGTTCAGTGCCTGGACCGGGCAGGAGGTTGCACATGGGGCGGGGCAATCCATGCAGGGCGACGCGCTGCTGCCTTCGGGGATGTCGAATTCCCGCGCGAAATGCAGCGCCCCACGAAACGAGATCATCATACCCACGGTGTCATGCACCAAAGCGCCAACCGGGCTGCTGAAGGTGCGCCCGGATTTCAGCGCCCAGTCGATGAAAGGCGCATAGGGTGGTCCGCCAAACGGAAAATGTGCCTGCGCGCCCAGATCCTGCGCCATCTGACCAATGACGCGGCTGGACCAGCGGTCCACCGGGTCAGGCTCCGACCACTCCGGGGATGCCTTCAAGACAGGCCAGAAAGCTGAACCCGCGCCCAAAAGGATCAGAGTTCCCCCATCCAGACCCTTGGCGCCGCTTTTTCGCGGATGAGTCGCGCCCATGACGATCAGACCCGCTTGATACGCCGCGCGCATTACCCAGCCATAACTGATTGCTGCCGCGTACGAGGAGGGTGGGGGATGTCCGGTCATCTCACCTCCGCGGGCTGGGTCAATCGGGGCGGATCAGTGACCCGGCGCCGTGCTCGGTGAACAGCTCCAGCAGCACCGCATTGGGCGCGCGACCGTCCAGAATCACAACCGCCCGCACACCGCTGTGCAGCGCGTCCAGCGCAGTTTCGGTTTTGGGGATCATGCCGCCTGCAATCGTGCCGTCCATCGTCATTTCACGGATTTGACCTGCCTTCAGTTCGGTCACAACCTCTCCGGCGGCGTTCTTGACGCCGGACACATCGGTCAGCAGCAGCAGCCGGTCTGCCTTGAGCGCGGATGCGATGGCGCCCGCCGCCGTATCTCCATTGATGTTGAACGTCTCACCGTTCTTGCCTGCGCCCAGAGGGGCAATTACAGGGATCACATCATGCGCGAACAGGTCGTGCAGAATTTTCGGGACCATTTTGGACGGAGAACCGACAAATCCCAGCGCCGGATCGGCCTGATCACAGACCATCAGGTTTGCATCCTTGCCCGACAGGCCCACGGCCGTACCGCCCTGACCATTGATCGCCTGTACGATGCGCTTGTTCACAAGGCCGGACAGGACCATCTCAACCACCTCAACGGTGGCTTTGTCGGTCACCCGCTTGCCGTTCACGAATTCGGACTGGATATTCAGCTGATCCAGCATTGCGTTGATCATAGGACCGCCGCCATGCACGATCACCGGGTTCACGCCGACCTGACGCATCAGCACGACGTCGCGGGCAAAGCTCTCCATCGCCTCGTCGCTGCCCATGGCGTGACCGCCCAGTTTGATGACGACAATCGCGCCGTCGTAGCGCTGCAGATAGGGCAAGGCGCTGTTCAAAGTGGCGGCGGTGGCGATCCAATCCCGGTTCATATCTCTTGTCTTCATGGCTTAGGTCCCTTTGACGTTCCGTGTTAGGGCCTTTGCGCGGTGCTGCCAAGAGGCAAGCTATTCCAGATGCGCGATGATCGAACGTAGTGTCGGAATGCCGTCGCCCTTTTCAGACGAGGTCAGCACGATTTCCGGAAAGGCCGCCGGGTGTTTCGATAACGCGCCGCGCACCTGATCCAGAACTTTTTCCCGATCCTTGGCCTTGACCTTGTCGGCCTTGGTCATCACGCATTGAAATGTCACGGCGCTGGTGTCCAGCAGCTTCATGATCTCGGCATCGACCGGTTTCACCCCATGGCGCGAGTCGATCAGGACAAAGGCCCGGCGCAGGGTTTGACGACCGCTCAGATACTGTTTCAGCAGCCGCTGCCACTTTTCCACCACCTTCACCGGCGCGTTGGCATAGCCATAGCCGGGCAGGTCGACCAGATAGAGCTCGGGGCCTTGGGTGAAAAAGTTGATTTCCTGCGTGCGACCCGGCGTATTCGACGCGCGCGCTAGCCCCTTGGTTCCGGTCAGTGCATTGATCAGGCTGGATTTGCCCACGTTGGAACGGCCTGCAAAGCAGACCTCCAACCGGTCGGGCGCGGGCAGGCCATTCATGGCAACCACGCCTTTGACGAATTCGGACTCGCCTGCGAACAGCTTGCGACCACGCTCGGACGCGAATTCATCCGGGTCTTCAGCCAAAGGAAAGGGGAGGGTGCTCATAGCAGTTCTACCTTGTCGCCAACCGAGATTGCGCCGCCTTTGACGACCTCGGCATAGACACCGAAATCCTGATGGCCCCAGGTTTTCAGGGCGCCCAGGGTATCGGCGTCACGTATGCCGGTTTCAGGGTTGGCCGTTGTGGCCAGGCAGCGGGTGATCCGTTCGCGGACACGGAACACAGCGTCGCCGATCCGAACCTCTTGGCCCAGCCACTCGAATTCTTCCCACAGTGGCATACCATCGAACCAGACATTGCCGCGCCAGCGATGGATCGACAGGTCCTGTCCCAGCTTTTGCCCAACCGCGCGGTGAGACGCCATGTTGCACAGGCTGATCGAGGGGAAATCGCTGTCGGTCATGCCACGCCCCGGAACCCGGATGATACGCGCCGAGGCGGCCCGGTCTGCGGGCATCAGGGGCTTGACCCAGTCCAGAAACGCCTGCTGTTCGCTGTCCGGGGCAAAGGTCAGGTCCGGGCGATCCGGATGGGACAACGTCAGGGTCTCGCCGTTGGACAATGCCGAGATTGCCATCAGCTGCGGCGCTTTTGCACCCCGGCTGAAATTGGGGCAGGGGGCCCATTCCGAGCCGTCCGCCTTGGATGCCTCATGCGCAACCGCCCAAACGCGATCCCCGGGCATGGTCTGCCCGGGGCTCACGGTTACGGTTTCGACGGCTTCGCGACCATGGCTTTTGATCGGATGCCGCCAAAGCTGGGTTACTTCAGCTGTCATTTATCATCCGTTTTCGGCGTGCGTTTGAAGCCGGACTTGATGTTGCCGAACACATCCGGCGTATATCCTTGGCTGCGCATGATCAGGTATTGTTGGGTGAACGTGATCGTGTTGTTTGCGATCCAGTAAACCACCAGCCCGCTGGCAAAGCTGCCCAGCATGAACATGAACACCCACGGCATCCAGGCAAAGATCATCGCCTGTGTCGCGTCGGTTGGTGCCGGGTTCAGCTTTTGCTGCAGCCACATCGAGATACCCAGCAGCAGCGGCAGGATACCGATGAAGATCAGCGCCATGAGGCTGTCGGGCTGCGGTCCGGCAAAGGGCAGCAGGCCGAACAGGTTCATGATCGAGGTCGGGTCCGGCGCGCTCAGGTCCTGGAACGGACCAAACCACGGGGCCTGACGCAGTTCGATGGTGACAAAGATCACCTTGTATAGCGAGAAGAAGATCGGAATCTGCATCAGGATCGGCAGACAGCCCGCGGCGGGGTTCACCTTTTCCTTCTTGTACAGCTCCATCATGCCCTGCTGCATCTTTTGGCGGTCGTCGCCAGCGGCCTCTTTCAGGGCCTCCATCTGCGGTTGCAGCTCCTTCATCTTCGCCATCGAGACGTAGGATTTGAACGCCAGCGGGAACAGGATCGCTTTGATGATCAGCGTCAGGCCGATGATCGACCAACCCATATTGCCGATCAGGGCGTTGATGTTGTGCAGCAGCCAGAAGATCGGCTTGGTCAGGAAAAAGAACCAGCCCCAATCGATGCTGTCGATGAACTTTTGCACGCCTTCCTTCTGGTATTCACGGATGGTTTCCCATTCCTTGGCACCAGCAAACAGTTGCGTGGTGACCTCTTCCGTTGCACCGGGGGCAACGGTCAGCGTCGGCAGAACCGTTTCGGTCTGATAAATCTTGCGGCGTGCGTCATATTTCGCGGCGGCCTTGAACGCGGTTCCCGGTTCGGGGATCAGCGTGGTCATCCAATAGTGGTCGGTAAAGCCGATCCAGCCGTCTTCCTTGACCTGATAAACCTCGGCCTGCGCGCGTTCATTCGGATCGATATCGAAATCGCGGACATCGCCGTAATCGATCTCGGCCAGCGTGCCGTCGGCCATGCCGATCACGCCTTCATGCAGGATGAAGAAATTCTTCAAGTCGGGCAGGTCGCCATCCTCGCCAATGCCGTGGCGTGCCAGAATGCCATAGGGCGCCATTCCAACTTCGGATTGCGAGTTGTTCTCGACCGACTGCGTGACCGAAAACATATAGTTTTCGTCCACCGAGAGCGTGCGGCGGAAAGTCAGGCCTTTGCCATTGTCCCATTTCAGGGTGATCGGAGTATCAACACCCAGCTTCTCACCCTGTTCTACCGTCCAGAGCGTGTTCGGGCCGGGTACATCTGCACCAGCGACACCAGCGCCCGGAGCCCAGCCATAAAGGGCGTAATAGGCCGAATCCGATCCAACTGGCGACAGCAGCTCAACAATCGGCGCATCTTCTTCGATCGAGACCTTGTAGTCCTTCAGGAACAGCTCATCGATGCGGCCACCCGACAGCGACAGGCTGCCCTTCAGGCGCGGCGTGTCGATCTCGACCCGCGGGGCCTGTTCTTCGGGCAGGGTTTCCTCGGTGGCGGTTGTCGCTTCACCAACGGTGCCGGTACCCGTGGCGCTTGGGGTTTGAACCTCATTGCCCTCGACGGCGGTGATCTCGGCCTGATCTGGTGTCGGCGCTTGTTCCGGCGGGGGGAACAGCACGAACCAAACAAGGATCACGAGAAAGCTGAGCGCGGTTGCAAGGATGAGATTCTTGTTCTGATCGTCCATCGGGGACAGCCACCTTAAGCAGTGAAACACACCCGGTGGGTTCAACAGAGTGCAGGCCCAAAGGTCAAGCGGAATCGCCTGTCAATTCGTCACGGATCGCGTTTCTGTGGCGTAAATCTGCGATTACGGACCAGTCTTGCGCCCGATCTTCGGCATTCCGTCGACCTTGTTCTGATGTGCCGCAACCCAGTCCAGCGTCTTTTCAAACGGCATCGGCTTGCCAATCCCGAACCCCTGAACATGATCGCATCCCAACTGCGCCATCAAGGCATGTTCGCCCTGGGTCTCGACCCCTTCGGCCAGCGTTTCGACGTTCAGGCGTTCGGCCATGGTCAGGATGGCGCTGACCAGTTGCTGCTGGCTGGCGTCGCGATCCGCCTTGGCAACAAAGGACCGGTCGATTTTGATCCGCGAGACATTGAAGCGCTTGATCGATGCAATCGAGGCATGCCCGGTGCCGAAATCATCCAGATCAATGCAGCATCCCAGTTTGGACATGCTGGTCACGTTGCGGGTGATGACATCATCGGGCCGGCGCGAAAATACTGTCTCCAGGATCTCGACCGCAAGCCGGTCGGGCGTCAGGTCATTCTGGTCCAGCTCCCATTTCAGCCGGTCGATCAAGGCCGGGTCGCGCAGCTCATCAGACGAGAAATTCACGCCGATGCGGGGTACCACGATCCCGGCGCGGTCCCAGTCGCGCACGGCGGCAAAGGCGTGATGCCGCATCGCCTGACCAAGCTTTTCCATCAATTCGGCCTGCTCGGCGAAGGGCAGGAAGACCTGCGGGCTCAGCACTCCCTTCTGCGGGTGCTCCCAGCGGGCCAGCGCCTCGAACCCCGTGACGCGCCCGGTATCGGTCGAAATCTGAGGTTGGTACCACGGACGGATTTCACCATTGTCCAGCGCTGCCTCGAACTCTTTGCGCAGATTGGCGCGAATGCGCGAGCGGCGCTGTGTTTCGCTGGAGAAGGCGCGAATGGTCGATGGTCCGTTCCTTTGCGCTTCGCCCAATGCGGCCGATGCCGCGTCGATCCAATCCTCGTACCGGCCATCTGCCGCGCTGGACAACTGGCTGAACCCGATCGAGCAGGACACATACACCCCGGTACCGTTGAGCGTGAAGGGCTCCTCAACAACGGACTGAATGCGCCCGGCCATCTGAATGCAGGCCTCCAGATCCAACTGGCTTGAAGGCTGCAGGCCGATTGCGATCTTGTTCTGATCCAGCCGGGTCACGATGTCCTGCGTACGGATGACCGAAAGGATGCGGTGGCCGAACTGCTGGGCCAGATGGTCGGCCGCGGCGTTGCCGTGAAGGTCCAGAAAATTCGGGTAATCATCCAGCGCAACCAGGATGCAGGCCGAATCTGCCCCGCCGGGCGTGAATGTCTTGAAAACACCTTCCAGTTCGGTGGCGAAGGCGTCGATTGCCATCATCCCAACGGACAGGTTGCGCCGCTGGCGCTGCCGGTCGGATCGGGCGTCAAAGGCGGCGGCACCTATGAATACCAGCGGCAAACAAAGGGCGGTGACCACCAATGCCCGCTCTCCGCCAATCCAGAACGCGGCCAGGCTGATCGCCGGGACAAAGGCCAAGGCGGCTGGGCCGCTCAGAACGGAAGTAAGAACATCGAGAACGCGTTCGACTGTGAGACGTTTCCACATCGGTTTTCTGGGCCTCTACGTTTAGGCATAGCACGTATTGGGCAACCGTAGAAAACCAATCTGAGTCAGACGTTAACGCAACTGTGGAATTTCACCCGAATTTTCGTCTTTTTTGCCGGGGTTTAGCGCGAGGCCCTGGAAATCGAACAGTTTCGGGTCCAGCAGATGCGAGGGCCGTGCGTTGGTCAGGGCCCGGAACATCACCTGACGCCGACCGGGGCTGTTCTTTTCCCACTGGTCCAGAATCTGTTTGACCTGCTGGCGCTGCAGCCCGTCCTGACTGCCGCACAGGTCGCAGGGAATGATGGGGTAGTTCATTGAGGTGGCAAATTTCTCGCAGTCGGCTTCGGCCACATGGGCCAGCGGGCGGAAGACGAACAGATCGCCTTCTTCGTTCACCAGTTTCGGAGGCATCGTCGCCAGACGCCCGCCGTGGAACAGGTTCATGAAGAATGTCTCGAGGATATCATCCCGGTGATGGCCCAGAATCACGGCGCTGCAGCCTTCCTCGCGCGCGATCCGGTACAGGTTGCCCCGGCGCAGGCGTGAACACAGCGCGCAATAGGTGCGGCCCTGCGGGACCTTGTCCATCACGACAGAATAGGTGTCCTGATATTCGATGCGGTGGGGCACGCCCATCCGTTCAAGGAATTCGGGCAGGACGATGGCGGGAAAGCCCGGTTGCCCCTGATCCAGATTGCAGGCCAACAGATCGACCGGCAACAGGCCGCGCCACTTCAACTCATAAAGCACCGCCAGCAGGGTATAGCTGTCCTTGCCGCCCGACAGGCAGACCAGCCAGCGCGGTGGTTTACCGTCCTTGTCATGCGCCGACGGGTCCACCATCCCATACTGCTCGATGGCTTCGCGGGTCTGGCGCACGATGCGTTTGCGCAGCTTCTTGAACTCGGTGGTCGAGGGCGCGCCGGCAAACAGCGGGTGGATATCGTCAGCTTCGTCAAACATGCGCAGCCCCTACAGCAGTTGACGCAACCGGGCAAGGGGACGGGTCAGCCAAGGCGGGCCAGCAGCGCGCCCGTGTCCAGTCCGGATACTGATCCGGGGATGCGCCCGCTGTCGTCTGAGAGGCGCGTGTTGACGAAACCATCGGCGACCGCGCCGGGTGCGTGGCGCAGCAGCTGTGAAGCGGTGAGCAGCAGTGCGGTGCGTTCGGCGAACCAGCGCGCCTCGGCCTCGGGCGGCAGGTCGGGCCAGTGTTTGCGATGCGCCTTCAGGGCCGCGTCATAGGCGCGATCTACGCCCATTGCGGCGTCCAGTTCTGCCTGCAGCACGTCCGCGGCCAGCGGCTCGCGGGCAAGGGTGCGCAGGATATCGAGGCAGATAACGTTGCCCGACCCCTCCCAAATGCCGTTCAGAGGGGCTTCGCGATAGAGCATCGGCAGGGGCGTGTCCTCGACGTAGCCCATACCGCCTAGTACCTCCATCGCTTCGGCCACGACCACGGGGCAACGTTTATTGTTCAGGAATTTGGCAAGGGCGACGCTGATCCGGGCAAAAGCCTTGTCCTCGGCGGTCTGGCCGTCGAACGCCTGTGCCACGCGCATCCCCAGCGTCAGCGCGCCTTCCCAGTCCAACACCAGGTCGGCCAGAACCGCCCGCATCAGCGGCTGGTCGATCAACCGGCGCTGAAAGGCGCTGCGATGGGTGACCCAGTGGTGTGCTTCTGCCAAAGCTGCGCGCATCAGGCCAGCGGGGGCCATGGCCGTGTCCAGCCGCGTGTGGTGCACCATTTCGATGATTGTGTGCACGCCTTGGCCCTGCTCGCCCAGCTGATAGGCCAGCGCGTCGTGGTATTCGATCTCGGCCGAGGCGTTGGACCTGTTGCCCAGCTTGTCCTTCAACCGCATCAGGTGGATGGGGTTGCGCTCACCCTCCAGCCAGCGAGGGACAAGGAAACAGGTCAGCCCGCCCGGCGCCTGCGCCAGCGTCAGAAAGCCATCCGACATCGGGGCCGAGCAGAACCATTTATGCCCGCGCAACCGCCAATGCGCACCGTCCCGCGTGGCCGTGGTGGTGTTGGCGCGCAGATCCGAGCCGCCCTGTTTCTCGGTCATCGCCATGCCCAGCGTGGCGCTGGCTTTCTCGGCAACCGGTCTTGTTGCCGGGTCGTATATGCGTGCTGTCAGCTTTGGTTGCCAGATGGCGGCAATGTCCGCATTGGCGGCCAATACCGGATAGGCCGCGTAGGTCATGGTCAGTGGGCAGCAATGGCCGGGTTCGACTTGACTGGCCATATAGTTCATCGCGGCATGGGTTACGTGGCCACCCGGCTGCCCATCCCATGGTAAGGCCGCATATCCGGCAGATTGGCTGATCTGCATCATCTGATGGTAAGCGGGGTGAAAGCGCACCTCGTCCAGACGCCTGCCGCCTGCGTCGAACAGCTTCAGTTCAGGCGGGTGTCGGTTCGCGACGCGCCCCAGCTCGCGGGTTTCAGCGCGTCCCAGATGTGTGCCATATGCCTCCAGAGGCGCGGAGCGGCCTACGGCAAAGCCAACCGCATTGCGCAGAACCGGATCCGACGCCCAAAGGTCAGCATCCCCGCGCGCGGGCGGTTGATTCAGGACCTCATGCGTGGGCAGCGTTTGGCGCGCGTCGGATGCCATCTGGACCTCGGGCTGTGTGGGTCCAAGTGTTCAGCGCAGAATGTGATGGGTCAAGCCTGACCGGGTAGTCACGCGGAATCGTCGCATTTGCATTCGGGCACCGGATCGTAGCCATCACCACCCCACGGGTGGCAGCGCCCGATCCGCCGGGCTGCCAGCCAAGCCCCTTTGACGGCACCGTGTTTTTCCAACGCCTCCAGCGCATAAGCCGAGCACGTGGGCTGATAGCGGCAGTTGAACCCGACCCAGGGGCTGAAGACCAGCCGATAGGCCCGGACGGGCAGGGCAAGGATATGCGCCAACAGGGTCACTTCCGCGGCCCGTGCACTTTGCGCAGGGCATAACGCAGATCGTCCAGAAGGGCCTCAAACGGGCGTGCGGCGGTCACTTCGGCGCGGCCGATCAACACGTAGTCCCAGCCGTCCTGCCCTTGCGCGGGCAGCACGGCGCGGGCGGCCTCGCGCAGGCGTCGTTTGGCGCGGTTGCGGGCCACGGCATTGCCGACCTTCTTGGAGCAGGTGAAACCGACGCGAATCCCAGACGCTTCATCCGGGGCGCGTTTGCGGGCCTGTACCATCATCGACGACGTGCCCTGCCGACGCGCACGCGCGGCTTTCAGGAAATCCGACCGTTTCCTGAGCACAGTCAATGTTTCAGGCGCGCAAACGGACGCCGCCGGGGGCTTGACCCTCGGCTGGTTGCTACCATCCTCAGGGGCCTCCGGCGGCGTCATGTTCTTAACCTGATCGGTGAGCGGTTTACGCGCTCAGCGATTTGCGGCCACGTGCGCGGCGCGCGTTCAGGATTTTGCGGCCGGCCTTGGTGGCCATGCGCGCGCGGAAACCGTGGCGGCGTTTGCGAACCAGGTTCGAAGGCTGATAGGTGCGTTTCATCGCTCCGTCTCCAATCAATAGCGGTGGGGTGCGGCGCGGATTCGCCTGGCCCTAGTGTTCGAAGCCCGTCCTCTACTGGGAAGCGGGGGGTAAGTCAAACCCCTAGGTGGGGGTTTTATCCCCTTTTGCAACAATTCTGTACGCTCGCCAGGCAAAAGGTTTCAAAATCGCTGTTTTGACGCCCGAAACCCTCACATTAACTGCCATTAACATCAAGGCCGCGTGAAGTCTCTGTTGTGCAGCCCGTTGGCGGCGCATGTTGGGGGCAGAATGAAACGAACGAAACCGGACAGCCTCATGAGCGATACAACTCAGGCGCCGCGCAGCGGGCTTGCGCGCCATATTCCATTGCTGGTGATTCTCGCCGTGGCTGCGGTGGGGTTCTTCACGCTGGGCGATTACCTGACCTTCGAGACCCTGCGCGACAACCGCGAGGCGCTGCTGGCGTGGCGGGATGCCAATTACTGGTCCATGGCAGCGGCTTTTGTGGCGATATACATCGTCATCGTCGCCTTTTCGCTGCCGGGTGCTGCCGTAGCCTCGATGACCGGAGGGTTCTTGTTCGGCCTGTTTGCGGGCACCGTCTTTAACGTCTTTGCCGCCACCATCGGCGCCTCGACCATCTTTCTGGCGGCGCGCTGGGGGTTGGGAGAATCCCTGACGGCGCGACTGGAATCCTCGGAAGGAGCGATCAAAAAGCTGAAAGACGGGCTGCGCGAGAATGAAATCTCGGTCCTGTTCCTGCTGCGACTGGTGCCGGTTGTGCCGTTTTTTGTGGCCAATCTGGTGCCTGCGCTGGTGGGTGTGAAGTTCCGCAATTTCCTGATCACCACGGCGCTGGGCATCATTCCGGGCGGCATCGTCTATACGTGGATCGGTGTCGGGTTGGGCGGTGTGTTCGACCGGGGCGAAACGCCTGACGTCTCGTTGCTGTGGGAACCTTTCGTCATCGGCCCGATCATCGGCTTGTGCGTGCTGGCAGCATTGCCAATAGTGATCAAAGCCCTGCGTGGCCGAAAGGACGGCTAAGTCCATGCAAGAATTGAAAACCGATATCCTGGTGATTGGGGCCGGGTCAGGCGGCTTGTCCGTGGCGGCCGGGGCCAGCCAGATGGGCGCCGACGTCATCCTGTTGGAAGGCCACAAGATGGGCGGCGATTGCCTGAACTTTGGTTGCGTGCCCTCCAAGGCGTTGATCGCCAGCGGCAAAGCGGCCTATGGGCAGGCCCATTCCGCCGCGCTGGGCGTGGCCAATGTGGTGCCGCAAGTGGATTATGCCGCCGCCAAGGATCATGTGCATGACGTTATTGCCCAGATCGAACCGATGGACAGCCAAGACCGGTTCGAGGGCTTCGGGGTCAAGGTGATCCGCGAATATGGCAGCTTTGTCTCTCCGACGCAGGTGCAGGCTGGCGATCATCTGATCACCGCGCGGCGGGTGGTGATTGCAACCGGCTCATCACCTCTGGTGCCGCCGATTCCCGGACTGGATCAGGTGCCGTATTACACCAACGAGACGATCTTTGATCTGCGCGAAAAACCCGAGCATCTGCTGATCATCGGCGGTGGTCCCATCGGAGTGGAAATGGCGCAGGCCCATATCCGCCTGGGCTGCGAAGTGACGGTGATCGAGGGCCTGCAGGCGCTGGGCAAGGACGACCCCGAAGCGGCCGAGATCGTCCTGGACACGCTGCGTGCCGAGGGCGTGGCGATCCACGAACAGGCCATGGTCGCCCAGATTCGCAACAATAAGGGCCTGGTCGAGGTCGTGACCGAGAATGGCGACATCTATACAGGCTCGCACCTGTTGCTGGCCGCCGGGCGCAAGGCCAATACCGACCGCCTGAACCTAAAGGCTGCGGGGATCGAACCGACCCGCACCGGGATCAAGGTGGACGACGCACTGCGCACCACAAACCGCAAGGTCTATGCCATCGGCGACGTCGCGGGCGGGATGCAATTTACCCATGTGGCGGGCTATCACGCCGGGATTATCATCCGGTCCGCCCTGTTCGGCTTGCCGTCCAAGGCGAAAACGGCGCATATCCCCTGGGCCACCTATACCGACCCTGAACTGGCGCAGGTTGGCCTGACCGAAGCGCAGGCGCGCGACCTGCATGGCGACAGGGTCGAAATCGCGCGCTTTGACTACCACCACAACGACCGCGCGATATCGGAACGCAAGACGAAAGGCTTCATTAAGGTCATGGTCGTAAAAGGCCGTCCGGTGGGGGCCACAATCGTAGGCCATCAGGCGGGCGAACTGATCAACTTGTGGTCGCTGGCCTTGGCCAATAACCTGAAGATGGGGCAGATAGCTGCGATGGTTTCGCCCTATCCGACGATCGGAGAGCTTAACAAACGGGTGGCGGGTGCCTATTTCTCGCCAAGGCTGTTTGAGAATCAAACGGTTAAACGCGTGGTCCGGTTCGTCCAGCGCTGGATGCCCTGACCGGGAAGGGAGAGCAGATTGAACTCGCTGTCGGGCCGATTTCTGATCCTGACGACGGTCTTCGTGATGTTGGCCGAGGTTCTGATCTTTGTTCCCTCGATTGCGCGGTTTCGCGAGGATTTCCTGCTGAACCGGCTTGAGCGCGCCCAGATCGCGTCACTGGCCCTGCTGGCCGATGACATGCTGGCCGATGATCTTGAGGCCGAACTGCTGGCCAATGCCGGTGTCTACAACGTGGTGCTGCGCCGGGACGAGGTGCGTCAGTTGATGCTGTCCTCTCCAATTCCCGAGGCGATCACCAAAACCTATGACCTGCGCGATGCCGGGCCGTGGATATTGATCCGGGATGCCGTAGCGCGCCTGTTCACGCCGGAAAACGAGGTCATTCGCGTGATCGGTGAGCCTGTCAAAGGGGCGGGGCTGCTGATCGAGGTCACCACGGACAGCGAACCCCTGCGCATGGCGATGACCGACTATGGGTTGCGCATCCTGGGCCTGTCCTTTGTCATCTCGATCATCACCGCGTTTTTCCTGTTTCTGGCCGTTCGCGTGGTTCTGGTGAAACCCATCAAGGGCGTGGTGGGTTATATGCAGCGCTATGCGGGCGCCCCCGAGGACGCACGGGGCATCATCTCTCCCAATTCCAAAGTGACCGAGCTGCGCGAGGCGGAAGAGGCCTTGCAACAGCTGCAAACCGAACTGACGCAGGCGCTGAAACAACGCGAGCGTCTGGCGCAGCTGGGCGGTGCGGTGGCCAAGGTCAGCCATGATCTGCGCAACATCCTGACCTCGGCACAGCTATTCACCGACCGGATCGAGGCCAGTGACGACCCGCTGGTACGGCGCATGGCGCCAAAGCTGGTGAACTCGATCACCCGGGCGGTGTCATTGTGCGAAAGCACGCTGGCTTTCGGTCGCGCGGAAGAGCCCGCTCCGACCCTGACCATGGTGCCCCTGCACGACGTGGCCGAAGATGTGGTGGCCAGCGAAAGACTGGCCGTTGCTGATGCCTGTGTCGAGATCGTCAACGCAGTGCCCGAGGATTTGATCGCACGCGCGGACCCCGAGCAGATGTTCCGCGTCATGATGAACCTCGTGCGCAACGCGCGTCAGGCGCTGGTGGCGTCCGGCAAACCGGGCAGGATCACGATTGCCGGGTGCGAACACGAAGACGACTGGTGCGTTGAGATCAGGGATAACGGCCCGGGCCTGCCGCCAAAAGCGCGCGAGAACCTGTTCACGCCGTTTCAGGGCGGGGTGCGCAAGGGCGGCTCGGGGCTTGGGCTTGCGATCTCGCAAGAGCTGGTGCGCGGGCATGGCGGCGATCTGGTGCTGTCCGAGACCGGACCGCAGGGAACGACCTTTGAAATCCGCCTGCCGAGGGGCGGCGTGACTTTTTAGATTTTTTTTGAAGAATCGGCTTGCACGTCCCCAGAGGTGGGTCTACATAGCGCCTCACCAACGCGGACCGATAGCTCAGCTGGATAGAGTACTTGACTACGAATCAAGGGGTCGGGGGTTCGAATCCTCCTCGGTCCGCCATTGGTATCCATGTGTGGGACGACACATAGTTTTGCCATTTGGCACCCATAGTCGTTCCATTGGCGATAGACGCTTCATTTTTTGTTGGTTCGCTATGTGCCAGTCGGTGATGGCTGATGCCGGAATCGGATTGGGCAGAGGTGGTTGGGCCTGGTCGCATTTCTCATGACCTTGGGTCTGCTCACTTGAGGTGCGTGCGCGTAACGACGATTTGCCGAGTTTTCTTTGGCTGAACTGGCTAGTTTGAATTTCGCCAAAACTAACGAATATCCTCGGTCACTGCTGGACAGCTGTTCACCACACTTGCCTCAATAAGAACTTTGGACGGCGGATTTGCGAAGTGAGCAGTCTTTCCGGACTCCGGGCCGTTTCCTGAGAGCGGAACTTGGCTTTTTGAGGGAACTTGGTCAGCGAGCCCTGACCTGTCGTTGCCGCATTATCTGGATGCTGTGGGCGCATTCGGCAGGTCCCAGCCCAAAGCCGACATACCCAACCAGAAGGCAGGGCAGAGAGCTGACCTTCGCTGCGTCTTGGGCCAATGTCAGCTAGGGACATCATCTATCACTTCTCACCCCACCAAGGGGCCGCTGCTTTCACAAGACTTGAGTAGTCGAAATTTGGTTTTCTCTCACCCTTTTCGGCAACGGTACTAAGTATGCCCGACAACTCATAACCATGAAACTTCTCTTCGACCGATTTGGAAACAGCATCATGAACGTCGGAAAGGTCATATGACCTTAGACTTCGTTCGAAGTCCGCATATCCAACTAGCGCAACTGGAATTCTCTTGTTTTTTGGAACGGAAAGGTTGTCTGCCATTTGATGCGCTCGTTCAAAGAGCTCTGAAACGAACGCGTTGCCCATGACTGCCCAAGGATCATATTGCAGGACTATTCCCACCATGTGCTTCCTTAGCATCGAGTCCAGTTCGCTGTTGGTGCGCCAAATTTGGACTATTCCCTTGATAATATCGCCAAAGTCTTTTTCGCAATCACGCCAAGGATCAGGAGACGTCAAAACCTTCTGAGGTAGACGTCTGATCTTACATTCAACAATAAAACCCAGATCAGAATCGTTCCCCAACAAGAACAGGTCAGCGCTCTTTCCATAAGAAGTATCTCGCTCCCCCTCGATCTCGAAAGAAGGGCTACAATAGTGTTCCAAAAGGCGGCGGCATAGGTCTTCGAAGCGGTCTCCTGAACTCCGCCGTGCATCACCGTCCTGCACAATATCGTAGTATAGGCCGTCAGTCACTCTAAGCATAAATTGGGCTCTAGATGGCACCAAGAAGGCAGGCCCCTGACGATCCCGGACTTCGAACAATGGGCGCTCCTTAATGACGCTCCGTCTGAAATCTCTCGGAACGCTAGCGTTTCGAATTTCCTTGGCAAATGCGGCCTGCTTTTCAAGAGTTCCACCAATGATTTTTCCAACCCTCAAAACTTCGCTCCGAGCTGCTCCGATGCTCGCAACATAGGACGTGAGAACTGCAGGATGGCTTTCTGTCGACACATAGATAGCAAATGCAACCTTAAGGAACTTTTCAAGATCAAGAGTGTGTTTTTGAGCGAATGCTCTACTTCCCTCTGGCGTCGCATAAACATGCCAAGCTCTTGCGATCCGAAAAATGTTTTCAAACCCAAGTTGCCAATCATATTGCGGCCAGAACAGTCGTGGAATGGCGGCAATTATCTGATTGCTATCGTAGTCGCTCACTCCTTCGATGTTCGCTAGCCCGCCATATACATTCATAAGTTTAGCGATTCCTCCCCATGTCTTGAGGTCGAGACGGCGATTGCTTTCACAAGTTGCTGCGCCCATCACCAGTCTCTCATTGAGGACCCCATCTATGCTCCAAGGAGGGATGAAATACTTGCCCGTAATTTTGTGTTCTTCTGGATTCCCGGGTATAGCGGCATAACGCAGTGCAGACGATGTCCGGCCGCTTCTAATGGCTTCAATCGCCCAACTCATGATCAACAAGTCAGTGACTGGGAGTGGCCCCAAGAGATCCCATAGTCTTCTTTCCCAATATCGCCGTTTCTCACCTAAAACTCTTGTGGTCATCTTGTGTCTTTCTGCCCGTGTTCATTCGGGTGTTGCCGCTTAACTTAGCTTGGCGCGAATGGCGTTATTCGACTTTCCTTTTTGATAAGAAAGCCCCTCCGGTTGGAAACCTCGGCCGACTTTCTAGCTTCTTGCCAACTTCAATGCGAAGCTCCTGAAGCACTTTCTTCGGCAAATTTCGATGTCGGTTGGCGTATTCGACTATTACCATTTCAGCATCTTTGTCTGGTAGCGCGCTTTCGAGCACCTGTTCGACGAAATTGTCCTCTAGCAGGCGGGAGATAAGCGAGCGCGGCATTCTAAAGGCAGCTCCGACATCAACCACTGCGTCCCTCAAGTGCTTATGTCTTACTCGCTCATTCAAGTAGGTCTCGTAGGCAAACTTCATGTCGGCCAAGCGGGCATCAACGATCTTGCGATGGAAACGTACGAGGCGAACGACATCTTTCGTGACTTCTGTGGCTGTCTCTAGAATATCCAGCTTCGCGTTGTTTTGCAGGAAATCCCTGCTTGTGGCTTTCCATTTAAACCCAGAGTAAAGGAGCGCAGAACTATCCAACAGAAGGCTAACCTTTCGATTTTCGGATAGTTCGATGGTAACGTAGGGTTCGGGAACCTGAAAATGAAGCGTATAGTTGCGTAAGTCTTTCGCGAAACTATGTGCACCTTTATTCTTCGCAACCAACCGTGCAATCGCCCGCTCGTAGCTCTTCTGATCACCCAGATTACAGCGGCGTCGAATGCGTCTGCAGACATCGACATATGATGCATAAAGTGCACCAAAGTTCAGCAGTTGAGCAGTTGCTTTGGATTGCTCCCTCTGATGAGTTGCTAAACGAGAGCGAGAAGAATCCATCGCTGTTTCCATTCCAGCTTTTGCCGCATTCAATCCAATGCATGCCTCCTCTAAAGCCGAAACGATCAAGTCGAGGTTTCTTAGTGCAGAATCTACGGGCTGGAAGGGACAGAAACGTAAAACAGAGTTCCATTCGTCTTCGCGTAAATCAGAAGCTAACTGAGAAAACAATTCAGGCTCATCAATTTGACATTCAGTAACATAGCCAGCCATAGCCATCGCAATGCCCAGCCTCTCCAACTCTTGACGTTTATGGTCCAACCATAGCAACTGCCCGCCAGGAAATACGCGCGCTAGCTGGTAATCGTGTAAAGTAAGTGGTCGGTGACTGGCGATATCAGCCAATCGAAATCTGTGCCGCCTAATAAACGAAGCAAAATTTTCTTTCATATGGCACTGTCTTTAATTTCCACCACCTTCAATGTTGTCAGGGTCATAGTCACCTGAAGCTACCTTTCTTTGTGCCGCCTTAAAGCAAAATTCTGGTGGGGTCAGAGATGCATTACGTGCGTTGTCTAAGTCGGAAAGCGCCTCACGCGCTTCGATCTCAAACTCGGAGAATGGCTTGTGCGACCAGACATTAGCTGCCCTTCGTAACGTCCCTTCTGCGTTTTTGAATTTTGCGGCGGCGGTTTCGTAGTCCAAAATTGTATCATCAAGTTTTAATGCCTTGATTGCGCCCGGAATGATCACTGCCAACAAGGCAAGGCCTGCTACTAGAACCTGATTTTCCTCGCTTTGCTTAAGCACTGTGCTCGCTGCGCCAGCTCCAGAAGCGGCGGCAAGTATCCAGAGTGCGCCACGAATGCCTTTCAACCATTTGAGCCAGATGTAGAATGTAGTGGAAGTGTAGATCGTATTTTCGCGAGCAATTTCTGTGCAAGTTTTGCCAGTTTCATACTGGCCATAGAGATCTAATACGTAGTCGATCTTGGCGAGTCTCAGCAACTTGCGGACAAGAACCGGGCTAACTCCAAAGCGTTCGGCCAATTCACGCAAGTTCGTGCCTCTTCGATAGAGCCGTTTGATCTGCGCGGGCCGATATCCTTCACACTCGAAGTCGCTGGTGGCTACCGCGATGCAATGTCCGGAGCGCAGTTTTATGGGGAATACCCTGCTGTACATGCTGATATCTCCCCCAAATCAATAGCTTGCCGCGACTGTAACGTGATGAAATTGATGTTGCCAGCAACAGCTTTTTGCAACCACAGCGCTATTTCTTGAAAATAGGCGATTTCTAAAACAAGTGAAACGGGGTGGGTTATTGTAAATTATTGTAAAATAACAATAATATTGCACTTTGGGTGAGTTTCGCAGTACCAATTGGACGAAAGACTCGGTCGGAGGACTTGGCTTGGCACTTCCATTGGTTGTGGATCTTGAAAAACACGAACGCATCAAATGCGCTCTTCGCATTTCTGGAAGCTCATTGGCCAAACTAAGCCGGGAACTGGGGCTTTCCATCAGTTCGGTGTCGACCGTGTCTCAGGGATACCGACGATCGCGGCGCATCCAGAAAGCTATCGCGGAACAGCTCGGAAAGTCACCCGAAGAGCTTTGGCCTGAACGGTATCAAACAGAGGAGGATTGAGAATGACTTAGCCATGAAAACCTAAGCAGCAATACAAGCTGTCCGGGAAAAGAGTAAGGCCCCGAGAGCGGCAACTCTCTAGGGCCTTTGCAATCAGTATCGATACCGTACCGATACATCTTCTTCCCTCTTGTGACCCCAAAAGTCAACCATTTCATCGCTCCTCCACGCGATGGGCTTGGATGGGCTTTGTATATCGACATTCAGAAGAAGGTGGCGGCGGTTTGGGCTGCACAACGCATGTCAAACCGCGCCAAAATAAACATGAGCGACAACGACGTTAGTTTCGAACGCGGCGACCTTGCCCCGCTACCAAGCCGCGCAACGCGAGACATACCCAAACGATCCCGTGCCAGTTCACGAGGCGCTATCCTAGCGCGCCTTCCATCCGACGATCATGCGCGCGTCATCCAGTATGAGAGCAAACTTGAACAGCGGGTGCTTTGGCTGTTCCTGGCAAACAAAGATGTCATGGATATCAGAGAGCAGCCTGTTCCCGTTTTCTATACGGATCATCTAGGGCGTCGTAGATCCCATACCTTTGACTTCTGGGTCCAGCTCAGGTCTGGGCGACGGCTAGCAGTTGCAGTCAAGCCCGCCAAACGTGCGCTCAAGCGAAACTTTGCGAGAGAACTTCGGCACGTTCGACGGTCTATTCGGCTGCCTGATGCAGCGGGGTAAGGAAGTTGAATAATGAACTTACGAAATTCATCTGGTAAGCACAGAAATTAAGCTTGCCTATCAGGCCCCTGTCGCTGATCCAGGTGATGGTGATAGGCAGAAACAACAGCGAGCTACATAGCTTCAAGCGTATGTGAGAGACCGTTTCGGATGTGATCTTCCAACAGTTTCTTGGCCGTGTCGGCGTCTCTGGCCAGCGCGGCATCGAACATGCCCTTGTGCTCCTTGACGGCCTCTTCACCGCGATAAGTCAACACTAGCATCTGATACCGCAGGTACTTGTCGTAGATGATCGAGTGCAGAGACAGAAGGTTCTTGGAGTTGCAGGCTGCGATCATCGCCTGGTGAAACTCCCAATCATATCGTTTCCAGGTTTCTTTCTCGGACTCGTCGCCCTTGAGAAGCTGCTGTTCCATCAGGTGAAGTTTGTGGTGTGCGGCAACCAGATTGCCTTCCCAGTCCGTGTCGCCGTTCGCAATGGACAACACCAACGCGTGGCATTCCAACAGTACGCGCAGCTCTGAAATCTCGGTTAGGTCTTCTCGTGAAACTGGCGTGACCAGGAACCCCCGTTGCTCAGGAGCTTCGACAAATCCGTCGCTGGCGAGCCTGTTCAGCGTTTCACGAAGTGTCGAAAGGCTTGCCGAGTAGCGTTCCTTCAAGGCGTCCAGCTTCAGTTTGGAGCCGGGCTGCAACTCCCCGAAGATGATGTCCCGCTTGATGCGCTGATAGGTGCTTGCACCTATCGTAGACGGCTGTTTCGCCATGCGTTTCACCCGATATTATCAGTTTCCTCGTTCAATTAGCATTTTTCAGAGACATCAGCAATCCAAACTGATGTATGGTAAAAATAAAAATATCATACATTATTGCGGAATCGCGAAAACCCCAATACGGTCGTGGCCAAGTTGGGCAAAGCAGCCCGATCGCTATCATCGGTTTCGGGATTTTCCGGACCCTCTGGAAGGAAGCAAAGTGTCTAAGAACTTTCGCATTGCCATTGTCGGCATTGGTCTTGTTGGACGACGCCACGCAGACGCTATCCGAGCGTTGCGCCATGTTGATCTCGTCGCGGTGGTGGACCCCAGCGATGAAGGTCGTGCTTACGCCGTTGAGCACGGGGTCGCATGTTACGAGACCCTCGAGGAAATGTTTGCAAATCAGACGCCAGACGGAGCTGTGCTTGCGACACCGACCACGCTTCATGTTGAACAAGGTCTCATGTGTGTTCGACATGGTTGTCCCATTCTTGTCGAAAAACCGATCGCCGTGGAAGCCACCGCTGCACTTGAGCTTGTTCAAGCAGCGGAGAAGGCGAATGTGCCACTGATGGTCGGACATCATCGTCGCCACAATCCTCTGATCAGGTCAGCGAAGGAAGCCATTGTCGATGGGAGGATTGGAGATGTGCGAGCTGTCCATGCGAATTGCTGGTTTTATAAGCCAGACGAGTATTTTGATGCCGCGCCTTGGCGAAAGAAACCTGGTGCAGGACCCATCTCGGTCAATCTTGTCCATGATGTGGATCTTCTGCGGCATCTGGCCGGAGAGGTAGTGACCGTTCAAGCGCAGGCGGCTGCATCGCAGCGTGGTTATGACAACGAAGATGTTGCTGGTGCGCTGTTGACGTTTGAAAGCGGGGCGATTGGGACCATAAGTGTATCCGACAGCATCGTCGCTCCGTGGAGCTGGGAGATGACATCTCAGGAATATCCAATCTATCCTTCGACCACTGAGAGTTGCTACATGATAGGTGGCTCTCATGGTTCGTTGTCCGTTCCCGATCTTCGCCTGTGGAGTTACCAGAGAGAGCAAAGGGACTGGTGGACGCTAATCTCATCAACCGCGCTGAAGAAGGGTGCGTCTGACCCTCTGGTCAATCAACTCGGGCACTTTGTTGAAGTAGCTCGGAACGAAGCAAATCCGATTGTGTCCGGGTGGGAAGGTTTCAGAACACTTCAAGTCATTGAAGCCATTCAAAATTCCTGCAGGACTGGCGAGACTGTCACGATAGGAAGCCTTCAAGAAATGCAGCAACAAAGACTGCAGGTAATAAAAAATATCTGATATTTTGCAAAAAATCTTGCAAAATGTCCAAAATAGGTCAAAACTCTGAATCGCAAAAAAGAAGCATCATGATGTCTCAGGGAGGAGCAAAGTGATTACCAAACTTACCCGCCGGGCTGCTGTATCAGCCCTGGTTGCAACCGGTGTTCTGTTTAGCGCAACAAGCGGTGCGCTGGCGGAAGACAAAGTGCAACTTCGCCTCGCAACATCAGGATCGGAGACCGACCAGCGTTCGGTCGCTATGGCCGAGGTTTTCGCGCCCATGGTTGCTGATTTCGCAAGTTATGAGCCCAGCTATAACGGCACCATCTTCGCTCAGGGCACCGAGCTTGACGCCATCAGCCGGGGCAACCTGGAAATGTCGATCACCTCGGCGCAGGAACTGGCGCAGTTCTTCCCCGAGTTTTCGATCTTTACCGCAGGTTACGTCCATCAGGACGCCGCGCATCAAGTGGCCGTTTTCAACGATCCCTTGATGGATGCGTTCAAGCAAAAGGCCGAGGAAGAGCTGGGCGTCAAACTGCTGTCGGTCATGTATCTGGGCCGTCGTCAGGTGAACCTGCGCCAGCCCAAAGATGAACTGACGGTCTCGACGCCAGCCGACTTGGAAGGCGTGAACCTTCGAATGCCGGGCACAGATGCGTGGCAGTTCCTTGGCAAGGCGCTGGGCGCTGCACCCACACCGATGGCGTTCTCTGAGGTCTACACCGCGCTGTCGACGGGTGCTGTTGACGGTCAGGACAACCCACTGCCGACTGTCGTGGATGCCAAGTTCTACGAAGTGACCAACCAGATCGTTCTGACATCGCACTTGGTCGACTTGAACTATATCGCCATCGGCAAAGAGGTTTGGGACGGGCTGACACCGGAACAGCAGGCTAAGGTTCAGGAAGCTGCGGATGCGGCAGCTGAATCCGGTCGCCAGAAGCAGCTTCAGAAAGAAGAGGATCTGGTGAGCTTCCTCAAAGAGCAGGGCATGGAGGTCTACGAGCCCGACCTCGCGGCGTTCCGCGATCAGGTACAGTCGATGTATCTGGAAAGCGAGTTCGCCGGGTCATGGCCGGACGGTGTTCTGGAGCAGATCAACGCTCTGGGCAACTAACTTCGTCTACGCAAGGGAGGGAGAACCACAATGAAAGGCTTCATAAAGGGGTTCTCCCGACTGACCGAAGCGATTGCCGGCGGGATGCTGGCGGCAATCTTCCTGATCTTCCTTCTCCAAATTCTTCTGCGGTACTTCTTTACCCCCGCTGGCTGGACGCTTGAACTCATCGGCATCCTCTGGGTCTGGGTGATCTTTTTTAGCTGCGCCTTCATCGTGCGCGAGAGGGATCACGTGAAGTTCGACATCATCTACCTTTCGGTGCCGATGCGCGTTCGTCAGGTCTTTGCGATGTTGGCGGCTGCGGCGATTGTGGTCGGGATGCTCTACAGTTTCCTTCCGACGTGGGACTACATCGACTGGATGAAAATCCGCAAGACCGCGACCGTTCGCAACCCCTTCTCGGGTGAGAAGATACCGCTGCGCACCGTGTTCACAATTTATGCAGTGTTCATGCTGGTCGTAGCTGCGCGGTATGGGTGGCTGTTCTTTGACATTATGCGCAACGGCCCACCAAAGACCGAACTTGAAATGGTGGTTGGATACAACGTGGTCGACGAACACCCCCGCGTTGATGTGGAAGACGACGAGGACGCAAGCAAATGAGTTTTGAACTTCTTTCCTGCTTGCTCACACTCTTTGTACTGGCAGGCATCGGGACACCTATCGGCTATTCCATCCTGCTGGCCTCGTTGATGTATCTGGGCGTGGCCGGACTGGACGTCGCGCTTGCGGGTGAGAAGATCCTGCAAGGCTTCTACAAAAGCACGATCCTGCTTGCCGTGCCTTTGTTCATCGTCGCCGCGAATATAATGAACGCGGGGTCGATCACCGACCGCTTGCTGAACTTCTGCGTCGCTGCTGTCGGGCGGTTCAAGGGCGGCCTCGGGCACGTAAACGTGGTAGCGTCTCTGATCTTTTCCGGTATGTCCGGCTCGGCTGTCGCGGATGCTGCGGGGATCGGCAAGATCATCATTGAGATGATGACGAAAGATGGGCGCTACAGCCGAGGTTACGCAGCCGCAATCACGGCAGCGTCGGCGACGATCGGCCCGATCATTCCGCCCTCGATCCCGATGGTTTTGTATGCGCTGGTTTCAAAGGCGTCTATCGGGTCGCTGTTTTTGGCCGGTATTCTTCCGGGCCTGATCATGGGCGTCGTCCTCATGGCGATGAACTACTATCTTGCCGGCAAGCGGAACTTTGCATTGGAAGAACCTGTTCCGCTGCGCGAATTGCCGGCTAAAACCGCAAACGCGTTTCCGGCACTGCTGATGCCCGCAATCCTGCTGTACGGCATATATGGCGGCGTCACCACTCCGACCGAGGCTGCAGCCGTGGCTGCATTCTACGCCCTACTACTGGCAGCGTTGTTCTACCGCGCACTGACCTTCCGTGGCCTTTACCAAGTGTTCGTCGACAGCGCGCGCTCTTCTGCCGCCGTCGGGGTGGTCATTGGTGGCGCGTTCATTCTGAACTTCATCGTCATTCAGGAACAGATCCCGCAGTCGATCTCAGCCTTGCTGGAGGGTTCGGATGTCAGCCCGATTGTGTTCCTGATCCTCGTAAATCTGCTGATCCTCGCGCTGGGATGCGTGTTGGACGCGACAACGATCATTCTTGTGATCGTGCCCCTGTTCATTCCAACCTGCGAAGCGCTTGGGATTGATCTGGTGCATTTCGGAGTGCTGGTCGTCGTGAACTCGATGATCGGTCTGATCACGCCGCCCTATGGCATTCTACTCTTTGTGATCAACGCCGTGACGGACATTCCACTGCGCGAAATCATCTCGGAAATCTGGGCCTTCCTCGCGGTTCTCATCTTCGCCCTGGTGATCATGATGCTGATGCCGGATCTGGTCCTGTGGTTGCCGCGTATGTTTGGATATCAGGGATAATGTGCCTCTCGGTTTCGACAACGTCGATCCCCGGTGATCTGGCCGAAAAACTGAGCGCCATCGCTGAAGCGGGATTCGGGGGCGTCGAAATACATGAACCGGATTTAACCGCTTTTGACGGACCGCCATCGCAAGTCCGTGAAATTGCATCGGACCTCGGCCTGAAGATTTGCCTGCTGCAACCCTTCCATAACCTTGAAGGCCAGCCCGATGCCGGACGTGAGCGCGCCTTTGATCGACTGAAGCGCAAACTCGACCTGATGAGCGAGTTGGGAACGGAATTGCTGCTTATCGGGTCTGCCTTCGAGGCCGATGTCGCCGCGACCGAAGAACAGGTAATCGCAGATCTTGGCGAGGCGGCCCAAATCGCTAAAGAAATGGGGATGCGTCTGGCCTATATGGGCTTGCCATGGTCGGGTCTTATTCACTCGGATGAGCAGGCGTTACGCGTCGTTGAAGCCATCGACAGCCCCCATTTCGGGCTGGCCCTGAATTCCTTCTTCTCGCTTGCCGATGGGTCCAAACCAGCCCGCCTTCGGGACATTCCCGGAGAGCGGCTGTTCCATGTGCAACTGTCCGATGCACCCCGGCTTGAGATGGATATCCGCAGGCTCAAGCGGCATTTCGGGCTTTTGCCCGGGCTCGGATCGCTGAACCTTGCGGGCTTCGTGCGGGTGTTGTCGCGCGCCGGTTACAAGGGGCCTTGGTCCATTGCGCGCGTCAACGAAGCAGCTCCTCAACCCGGTGGCCGCACACTGGCCCGAGACAGCTATAGGTCGTTGGTGAACCTTTTGGATGAGGTGTCGCGGACCGAGCCGGGAACGGATTTCGGCATCCCGGACCTGCCGGAACGTGTCTATGCGTCAGGCTTTGAGTTCGTCGAATTTACAGCCGACGAAACGAGCGGTACGCAGCTGGCAGACATGCTCTCGGCCATGTGTTTTCGAATGGAGCGAAAACACGTCACCAAGTCCGTCGAGTTGTGGCGGCAAGGTGCGATAAACATCGTTGTGAACACCGAAAAGGAAGGTTTTGCTCATTCGGCGTTTCTGGGCCACGGCCCTTCGGTTTGTGACATGGGATTGCGTGTCAAGGACGCGGATCAGACGGTTCAGCGCGCGACAGCGCTCGGCGCACCAAATTTCTCACAGCCGGTGGGCACCGGCGAGCTGGACATCCCGGCCATTCGCGGTGTTGGCGGCAATGTTGTGCATTTCATCGATGAGAAGTCCGATCTGCACCGGGTCTGGGACATCGAGTTCGAGCCGGTTGCGAAAGCCAAGGCCACTCAACCAGCCGGCCTGCGCCGTATCGACCATCTGGCCCAGACGATGCGTCACGATGAGATGCAAAGCTGGCTACTCTACTACATTTCGACTTTTGAGATGGCGAAATCACCGATCGTGAATGTCGCCGACCCGTCCGGTGTCGTGCAAAGCCAGGCTATCGAAAGCCCCGAGGGCGAAGTGCGCCTGAACCTGAACGGGGCCGTTGGGCGGCGAACACTGGCTGCGTCATTCCTTGAAGATGGCTTTGGCGCAGGGGTGCAGCACATCGCCTTCCAGTCGGACGACATTTTCGAAACGTCGGATCACCTTCGTAAATCCGGCTTCCCCAGTTTGACGATCCCAGAGAACTACTACGCCGATCTGCAAGCGACCTTCGGATTAGATCATGATCTGATCGCACGACTGCGCCAGGGCAACATTCTTTACGACCGGGCAGGGGGTGCTGAGTATTTTCAGATATACAGCCGCCCCATCTTTAACGGCTTCTTTTTCGAAATTGTTGAACGCCGCATGGGCTATGCCGGTTACGGTGCGCGTAACGCGCCCATTCGTCTCGCCGCGCAAAGCAAAACCCAGACGCTCAAAGAGGTGCAGACTCAATGACTGTGCTGGATGAAAACATGACAATGGATGAACGCGCCGTTCGCCAATGGTGGCGTACCTCCATCATCGACATGAAGCCCGGACAGATCGCGTTTCGTGGCAACGCCATAGAGGACCTGATCGGGAACGTATCTTTTCCGCAGATGATCTGGTTGATGGTGAGGGGCGATCTGGCCAGCGACGCGCAAGCGTGCTTGTTCGAAGCTGCTTTGGTCGCAGGCGTGGATCACGGTCCGCAGGCCCCTTCAATCGCGGCTGCGCGTATGGCCGCCACCTGCGGGGTCGGTCTCAATAATGCGATGGCGACTGCGGTGAACATGCTGGGCGACGTGCATGGCGGGGCAGGAGAGCAGTGTGCAGAGCTGTACTATGATATCGCAGTCCGCATGGATGCGGGAGCTTCGCTGAATGACGCTGTTCGGGATGGCTTGGACAGTTGGCGCGAGACGTACGGCAAGATCGTCTCGGGCTTTGGCCACCGTTTTCACAAGCCCGTCGACCCACGCGCACCACGATTGATGCAACTTGTTCGTGATGCGGCGACAGAAGGCACAGTTTCTGGCCGCTTTGCCGATATCGGAGAAGAGGTTCAGGCCGAACTTGGTCGCCAACGCGGAGGTCGGCCCATTGCCATGAATATCGATGGCGCGACAGCTGTGATCTTCTGCGAACTTGGCTTTCCCGCCCCCTTGTCGCGGGGGCTATTCTGCCTGTCGCGCTCGGTTGGAATACTGGCCCACGCTTGGGAGCAGATGGGCCAGGGTGGCCGCAATAAAGGGCCAATGCCCCCGAATTACTTACCCCTCTACGAAGACAGGAATGATGACACGTGAGACATCGAAATCCTTCCGGGTCGGCCTTGTCGGCTGTGGTCGTATCAGCGATATCTATCTAAAAACACTATCCAAATTCGCAAACGTCGAGGTCGTGGCCTGCGCCAGCCTCGATCCTACGGAAAGCCGCGCCAAGGCGGATCAATACGGCATCGTCAAGGCCTGCACGCCAAATGAAGTGTCTGACGATCCGACAATTGACTGCGTTCTGAATCTGACAATTCCGGCGGCCCATGCCGAAATCAGCCTGCGCGCGCTAGAGGCGGGCAAGCACGTCTATTCCGAAAAGCCGCTGGTCATGAATCGAACGGATGGAAGGGCGATCCTGCACATGGCCTCTGAAAAGGGCTTACTGGTCGGCTGCGCACCCGACACGTTTCTGGGCGGTCGCTGGCAGACCGTTCGGCGCTTGATCGATGAGGGTGCCATTGGCAAACCGACAGGGGTTTTTGCCCATGTCGGCACCCACGGGACGGAACGCCATCATCCCAACCCGGATTTCTACTATAAGGCGGGTGGTGGGCCATTGCTGGACCTTGGGCCATATTATCTGACCGCGATGATCTGCTGTCTTGGTCCCGTTGACCGGGTCGCCGGAATGGCGCGGCGCACGTTCGACAAAAGGATGATCGAAAACGGCCCTCGCAACGGCGAATGGATGGACGTCGAGGTCGACACACACTCCCTAAGCCTGCTGCAGTTCTCTTCCGGAGCTATAGGGTCGATGACCATGAGCTTCGACGTCTGGGACAGCGAAACTCCGCGGTTCGAGATCTATGGTGAAGACGGGACCATCAGCATTCCTGATCCTGACCCGGTTCATGGCGCCAATATCTTTCAAGGGGATGTCTGGCTGAAAACGCGGGACACCTCGCGCTGGTCTCATCAGCCTCGTCCAACCGGTCGCGAAGACTGGCAGGTGGTCGAAAACAAACATGGGTTTAACGAAGACAGCCGCGGGCTCGGCCTTTTGGATCTGGCTCTGGCGGCACAAGAAGGACGCCAACCCCGTGCAAGTGGAGCGCTTGCCTACCATGTGTTCGAGGTCATGGACGCAATCGAGCGGGCGCCGAAATTCGGAGCGTATCAAACAATAGAAAGCCGTTGCGCAGCACCGGAGCCTCTGCCGGTCGATTTCCTGAATGATGAGAGGAAGGAGCTGGTGTATGCCGATTGAGACACTCGATTTTGCGCAGCCCTTCTTTCGCGTCAAGCACATCACCGATGAAGACAGAATATCTGTCCAGGGTCGCGCCATTGTTCTTAACCTTGGGGGGCGAAATCTCTCTGTCGTGGAGCAGACCATTGCACCGCTTTCCTCTGTGATCGTGCAAGACAGCGCGCTTAACGGCGTAGAACGTGCAGTCATTGTCCACGGTTTCGATGCCCATGCCGATGAAAACGAGTTGTTCGCATGGGTGAAAGATACATGGCCATCTGCTTTCGACGTCCGTCAAGAGGAGCGTCTGCGCGGTGTAAGTCATTACATGTCCCCAAAGGTCTTCGTGGGGAATGTTGGACTGACCATGTACCACTCGGGCTCGGTGCCGCTGAATGTCGGATTGCACAAGGATCATCCGTTCTGCCCGGTACCGGGGTTCCGCGAAGTGCATACGCAAATCGTTGGCTTCGGCAAAATGCAGCAATGCCGAGAACGGGACGTTGAAACCCTTTACCTCGAAGAATTCATGGCCCCGGGCACGACCCACAAGCCGATGTATGACGCCCAAGGCATCTACCCCTGGCATCAATACGAGACCATCACCCCCAGTATCTTCATGGCGGTCGAAATACTGCCGGAAGGCGCGAGGATTCCGGACATGGAGGTTCAGAATGGCTGAGAGACTTTTACCAGAAGACCTGAACTTTGACGGCCCTTTCCCCCGTCTGGCTCGCCGTTTGCGGCTGGGCGTTGTTGGCGGTGGACGTATCTCTGTCACGCAGGCAACGGCCGCGCGGATGACCGACCGGTGGGAGGTCGTCGCAGGAGCGCTCAGTTCTGACGCCATGCGAAGCAAGGCGCGCGGGGCCGAGTGGTTCCTGCCGGCCGATCGGTGCTATGCGTCCTTCGACGAGATGGCAAAGGCCGAGGCGGCACGCCCGGATGGTGTGGACGCGGTGATGATCACCACCCCGAACCACGTTCATTTCGAAGCGGCCAAAGCCTTTCTGGAGGCGGGTATTGACGTGCTGTGCGATAAGCCCCTGACCAACGAAGTCGCCGAGGCAGAGGGGCTTGAGGAGATTACCGCGCGCACGGGACACATCTTTGCTGTCGGCTATGCGATGTCATGTTTTCCAGTAATCCGTCAGGCCAAACAAATCGTGGCGGAAGGCGGCATCGGTAAAATCAACCAAATCCACGTCGAGTTCATGCAAGACTGGATGACTCCCGATGATGTGGCTGATGCGCCCCACGTCAAATGGCGGCTGGACCCAAAGATTTCTGGCCCGACCAGTTGTGTCGGCGATATTGGCACCCATGCCGCGCATCTGGCCAGCTTTGTCTCGGGCCTGCCGATGACCGACCTGAGGGCCGAGCTCCATGTCTGCGGCGCGCCAAAGCCTTTGGAAGACACGGTGTTCATGTTCACCCGTTACCAAAGTGAAGTTCCCGGAACCCTGATGGCGACACGCCTTGCCCCCGGAAACCGCGGTGGGTTGCGGTTGCGCATATTCGGAAGCGAAGGAGGGCTGGAGTGGGACTTAGAGAATTCAGAACGTCTGAAGTTCAATCGGTTCGGAGAGCCGGATCGTATCATCAGCCGAGGTCACGGGCATGGCATCGGTCCCGGCGCGGAACGTCTGATCCGTACTGCGCGCGGCTTCCCCGAAGGTATTATCGAAGCCTGGGCCAATCTCTATACGGAATTTGCCATGGCAGTGGCTGCACGCCGGGATGGCGTTACAGTTCCGGCCGATTGGTTTACTTACCCCAGCGTCGATCAAGGCGCAGACGGCGTCCGTTTCATTGATGCGTCTGTGTGCTCGCATCAGTCCGGAGGCGACTGGGTCGCGATCTAAAGCTCTGCCAACACATAGGTTAAACGCGCCCGGGTCATTGCTCGGGCGTTTCCAATTCCTGCTCAGCAATAAAAGTTGATATTTTAAAAAATATCTGATATTTTTGACTACGTGTGATGAATTTGAGATTCGCAGACACGTGGAGCTGTCGTTCATGGTGAAACCCGAAGAGGCTGGCGCAGGCCCCTCTCTTTATTCCTTGGCGCATCTGACGCTGATTGGCTGTACGCCGCCCGAGTTGGTCTACATCGCCGCGCGGGCCGGTTACGATGCCGTCAGCCCCCGCTTCATTCCGATGCATGTGCCCGGTGAATTCACTCAATCTCCAATCGACAAGGCACAGGTGCATGCCACCAAAACTGCTCTCTCTACCACTGGCTTGAAAGTCCTCGATGTCGAACTTGCGCGCATCACAGAAGATGTCGATCCGCGCAGTTTTGAGCCTTCTCTTGAGATCGGTGGGGAATTGGGTGCCAAGCGCATGATCATGAGCGCGTGGACCAATACCCGCGATGATCGTGACTTCCTGATCGACGTCTATTCGGAAACCTGCGAACTGGCGGCACCCTACGGGCTAACAGTGGACCTGGAGTTCCCAAGCTTTTCCCGCCTTCGTACTCTGGATGAGGCGCTTGACATTGTCCGCGCCTCCGATCAGCCGAATGGCGGTATTCTGGTTGATACGCTTTATCTGCATCTCAGCCGCGTGGATTTGGGAGAGTTGCTACACGTCCCCTCGGACCTGTTTCACTTCCTGCATATCTCTGATTGCCTGCCCGGCATCGCCGATACGCGTGAGGGCATGATCCAACTGGCCCGCGATGCGCGGCTATATCCCGGTGAGGGATGGATCGATTTCACCGGCATCATCGAACGGATGCCGCCCGTCGACTATTCCATCGAACTGCCCAACCAAAGCCGCGTTGCCGAGTTGGGATATGAAGAACACGCGCGTCGCTGTCTCAGCCACGCCAAGCGAACATTTGGCGAGGCGCGGTCACAGCGTCGTATGCCCGATGCTACAATTCCAAAACACCAAGAGGATCATCATGGGCAAAGAGCTCACTGAAAACGACCGCAACATGGCGGCAGATATGCTGGCACGCGCCCGCGCTGCCATGGCCGAGATCGAGGATTGGGATCAGGACAGGCTGGACCGCCTGTCTCAGGCCATCGCGTGGTATGCAGGTAATGAGAAAACCTTCACGCGTCTGGCTCAACAAGGCGTGGATGAGAGCGGTATCGGAGATCGCGAAGGCCGCCCAGCGAAGCGCTTCAAGATTCACATGGTGCTGCGAGATGTCTTGCGCACACCCTCGACCGGCATCGTCGAGGTTGATGAGGAAAAAGGTCTGGTGAAATATGCCAAACCTGCTGGCGTCATCGCATCCCTGATCCCAATGACTAACCCAGCGATGACACCACCGGTGACCGGCGTTTCCGCCGCCAACGCCCGGAATGCCGTCATTTTCAGCCCGCACCCGCGAACCGCTCATACGACCTTCGAAATGGTCGAGGTTATGCGTGCAGCTTGTCGTGCTGCCGGTGCCCCCGAGGACTTGTTTCAATCCATTCGCAAACCCTCGATCTCATTGACGCAACATCTGATGGAGATCTGCGACTTGACTTTGGCGACGGGCGGCAAACCCATGGTCAAAGCGGCGTACAGTTCAGGGCGTCCAGCCTATGGTGTCGGCGCAGGCAATTCATCCATTGTCATTGATGAGACTGCCGATCTGGATATCGCCGCGCAGAATACCCGTATTTCAAAGACCTCCGACTTTGGGTCGGGCTGCTCGGCCGACGGCAACATCATCATCCAGCGCTCAGTTTACGACGATATGGTCAAGGCGCTTCAAGCCGAGGGAGGCTACCTGTGTTCGGATGAAGAGAAGGCCATGCTCGAAGCGGCCATGTGGGATGAAAAGGGAAACCGTACGTTTCCGACCATTGCCTGTCCGCCGCAGCAAACGGCCAAGGTCGCCGGTTTTAGCATCCCCGAAGATCGCAAGTTTCTGATGGTTGAAAATCAGGGGCAAATCGGGCCGCAGCACAAGTTCTCCAAGGAAAAACTGACCACGCTGATGGCGCTTTATCACTTCGAAACGTTCGATGATGCGCTGGAAACGGTCAGCCAGATCTACAACACCGGGGGCAAGGGCCATTCCTGCGGCATCTACAGCCACAATGACGATCACATCGACCGGTTGGCGCGTCTGGCTCCGGTCAGCCGTATGATGGTGCGACAGCCTCAATCCAAGGCCAATGCGGGTGCCTGGACAAATGGCATGCCTATGACCAGCAGCCTGGGCTGCGGCATCTGGGGCGGCAACATCACCAACGAAAACGTCACTATGAAACACATGATGAACTACACTTGGGTCAGCCGTCCCATCCCAGAGGATCGCCCCTCGGAGCCGGACTTGTTCGGTGAGTTCTACGGACAGGAGGTCGCGTGATGGACGCAAGCAAACTGGACGGTAAAACCGTCGCCGAACACATCGTTGATTTCTTGGAACGTCGTGAGGTCAAACATGTGTTCGGCCTGTGCGGCCACACGAACATCGCGGTTCTGGCCGCCTTGGCGGAAAGCCCCATCGATTTCGTCACCGTACGGCACGAACAAATCGCCAGCCACGCGGCGGATGCATATGCCCGCGTGACGGGCAAGGCCTCTGTGGTCTTGTCTCACCTCTCCCCAGGTTTGACAAACTGCGCCACTGGGGTCGCCAACGCGGCGCTGGATTGTATCCCCATGGTCGTGATCGCAGGTGATATTCCCACGCATTATTACGGCAAACATCCGCATCAGGAGGTGAACCTGCACGCGGACGCTGCCCAGTGGGAGATCTATCGCCCATTCGTCAAACGTGCCTGGCGGGTGGATCGCGCAGACTTGATGGCCGAGATTCTGGAAAAGGCGTTTCATCTTGCCGAAAGTGGCCAGCCCGGGCCGGTACTGGTCAATGTCCCCATGGACATCTTTTCAGAGGTGATCCCCTCGGACAGTTTCGACCGCATTCGCGACAACACGCGCGCGCTCAAGAAACCGTCGATTGACGACGAGACAGCGGGAGAGATTGTCGAAGCGTTGGCTAAAGCCGAAAACCCGGTCGCTTATGTCGGAGGTGGTATTCTTCTGGCACAGGCCAGCGAGGAGTTGCGAGAATTTGTGGAACATATGGGCCTGCCCGTCGCGCATTCCCTGATGGGCAAGGGCGCGTTGCGGGACGACCATCCGCTGGTGTTGGGCATGACCGGGTTTTGGGGCACCGAACTGGTCAACCAGTCCTGCTTGAATGCGGACTACATCTTTGCCGTGGGCACTCGGTTCAAAGAGGCTGATTGTTCAAGTTGGTACCCTGGCTACACGTTCAACATTCCCGGGTCGAAGGTCATTCATATCGACATTGAGCCGCAGGAGATCGGTCGGAACTATCCCACCGAGATCGGAGTCGTTGCTGACGCCAAGGCCGCATTGCGCGTCCTCAACCGGGTTGCCCGCGAGATGTATCCGGACGGCTTCAAGCGCCCCACGCTGGCGCAGAGGATCGCTGGCTTCCGGACGGACTTCAAAGCGCGCAACGTGGAAATGGCGACCTCATCGGCCTTTCCAATGATGCCCGAGCGTATTCTGGCAGATACCCGCAAGGCACTGCCCGAGGATGCCATCATCACCACGGACGTTGGGTGGAACAAGAACGGTGTCGGACAGCAATTCGATATCCTGACACCCGGTTCAATACTGACTCCGGGTGGGTTCGCGACGATGGGCTTTGGCCCTCCGGGCGCGATCGGCGCGAAACTGGCAGCCCCGGATCGCGTGGTGCTTAGCCTCGTTGGCGATGGTGGGTTTGGTCAAAACCCGTCAATGCTGGCGACAGCTGTCGAGCTTGATCTGGGCATCATCTGGCTGGTTATGAACAACAACGCCTTCGGAACGATCGCCGGCCTTCAAAAAGCGCACTACGGTCTGACCTATGGAACCACGTTCCCCGGATCAGCCGCCGCACCCGCTAACGGACCGGGCTATGCCGATATAGCGCGAGCCTACGGCGCGGAAGGGCACAGACTCAGCGCTGCCGACGAACTGTTGCCCGCATTGGAAGCGGCAATCGCCAGTGGCAAGCCAACCGTGCTCGATGTGCCAATGATCAACAACCCGACACCAACAACCGGGCATTGGAATATTCTCGACATCTATTCGCCAGATAGGGATGTTTCGCACGTTGCCACCTAAAGCAAATTAGAGTGTGCGATCCGTCTGTGCATACGGCTTTTGCCCGTAACTGTTATACAGAAGGGCAATTGCCGCTGTGCGATGGCTTAAGCTTGATGGAAAACTTTTGAGTCGCAAATGGCAAGACTCGTGCGTCGTGCTATTCTAGGGGAATTTAAAATCAAAGGCTTAGATGTCGATGAATGGCAAAACTATGTGTCGCCCGACACCATGTCAGGCGACACATAGTTCTGCCACCAGCGACAGAACCTTGCCTTTTTCGCCTCACTTCCTTCATCCAGCACCTAGACCGATTTCATTGATCCTGACTTCCTTTTGGTAAAATCAGGGCTGATTTGCAGATCAGACGCCGAAGGCGCCTGTTCCTGCTGATCTGCCACGTGGCGAACGCGGATGGGGGCGAGGCAATGCTATTCGACAATAGTGGTGCGGCCCGCAGGCGCAGCCGAGGACACGGTGTTGTCTAATAGGGTTGCCCGAGGGGGAAGGCAGCGTCTTACCCCTGATGGCCAGGGGCATTTGGCTTATCCGAATCCCGCTGGCCCCAAAACAAGTGCGACGGTTAGGGCCGCACAAGTAATTTATGCGCCAAAAAACGTTTTTATTCAATGGGTTCTGCGGAAAGCGCTCTTTCGTCGCATATGCGAAATTCTAAGCGCTAAGATTGAAACCTGACGCTCGCGGCACTCTATCCGATGCCTTGGATGCCATTATCCAACGAGATGCTGAAGAGCGGCGTAGATTTGGCGCAGTATTAAAGCGTCAGACGCCTGCGGGATTAAAACGAGCGCGAGAAGACTTGTTCGTGGGATTGAGCATCAAGTCAGGTGATCCCGAAGGATTTGAATTACCACCAGAGCCGGACCTATTTGGGTACCTGATCCCGTTTTCAGACGAGCACCAAGAAATTTCAGAAACTTCAGCAGATGACATCCAAAACTCTTCTGAGGAGCAACCCAGAGCTTCTACTTGGAGGTTCGAGGATGATTGATAAACACAAAGTTAATTCCGACGATATTGACCTTCAAATTGCTGAGTTGCGCAGCGCTTTTGTGTCTCACCAAGCGTTTCAAAATCTCGAAATGATCTTCGACCGTCATCTCCGTCGAAGGAGGGCGGCCTTTCGATTGGGAAGCCGCGGAGAAGCTCGGGGCATTGCTCTTATTGGGGCCTCTGGTAGTGGGAAATCCACGGCTGCGGACCGTTTGTTCGACAACCACCCAAGCCTTGTCCTGCCTACTGAAGGGCAAGATGTGGCAGAAGTGATCCGACTTCAGGTGCCATCGCCAGCGACCTTGAAGAATGTTGGCGCAACGATTTTGTCTGGTCTGGGTTATCCGCTCGCTCGGGACAAATCTGCTGCAATCATCTGGACGCAAGTCCGCCAGTTTCTCCAATTACGTAGTACACTGTTTGTGCATCTGGACGAGGCACAGGATCTTTACATCAGCAAAGGGTTCAAGGCCCGCAATGACGTAGTGAACACACTAATATCTTTGATGAACGACAAAGACTGGCCGGTGGGTTTGGTGCTCTCCGGGACGCCAGATCTGATCAAGATGATCAATTCCGACGTGCAACTCAAAAGGAGAATGGATGTTGTACATTTGGACGCAGTGAGCTGGATTTCGCATGAAGCGGATGTCAAAGGTCTTTTTGCGGGGTTTGTTTCAAAGTCTGGTTTGGGGAATGACGTTGAACTAGGCGAGGACGCGTTTTTGAAACGTTTAGTTCACGCCGGTGGAAACGAGTTCGGTCTGATCATCGATATGATCCTCTGCGGTATTGAAGAAGCACTCTACGTGGAGTCGGATCAACTCAAGCTGGCGCACTTTGCTGAGGCATTCCGGCGAAAGTCAGGCTGTATCCCGGCGTTCAATCCGTTTCTTGCCGAAGACTACCGCACTATCGACGTCAAAGCCGTGATGGGGTGGTTGGAATTGAATGATCCCTCGAGTAGCGGAGTGAGAATATGAAAGCACAGCTTGCTCTGACTCTGCCTCATCATCACATGGAGACGCCTGCTTCCTATGTCGCCCGGCTGTCACGTCGCAATCTTAGTGTTACGAGGGAGTTCTGTTCAGATCTGGGTCTGAGATGGCCCCATATCTGCTCGGCCCATCCGGATCAGCTGGAGCGCCTGTCACAACTGGCTGGGGTGCCACTTGAAGCGTTGGAGTTGGCGGCGGCCAGATTGGTTGGCCCCTGTCGGTACCGCGTCGGGCATTCCTTTGCCACCTCCGGTTCGTTCCGCCGGGCTGGCACTGGATCGTAGAGATGTTGAGACAATCCCCTGCGAAGCTGGGTTTGTTCGTGCCTACCCGAACGAGACACGAGATGTGGTTCGGGAACTGATGACTGGGGGGGTAAAACGTCAATCTAAACTGACTGCTTGAGTCAACAAAAGCTGGTAGCGGAGCTAAGTTAATGCTCCGCCGCTCATGCTCATCAGTTTTAGTGGCGGCCTCTCAATTGGGCCAACTACGTTGAATTGCTGAACTGCGAGGTGAAGAAAAATGACTAGCAGTCGAAGAAATCTTACTGAACGGCTTCAACCAATATGGGAGGCCGTAGGCAAGCTGGGCGCGAATAGTCCCGCGCTTAATCTAAAGGCCTATCTCGATGAGATTTGGAGCGAAAACAACACAACTACTGTTTCTTTGGGGATTGGAGAGGATCTCGCCCGACGAGACGAAAAAATTGCGGAAGATCTTGAGGCCCAATTCAAGATGATTGCGGTCGCCTATGCCTCTGGAGAATTGGATGAGATCGACCGCGTAGTTAACTACCTAGCGTTCATACGTCGCATGAAAAAGCAGGGTGTTTACGAAATTGGACACTGGAGCGATGAGGACCCAGATGGGTGACGATGTAACTAGAAGGTGGTTCACGTAACACCCGTTCAGCAATGTCCAATGGCTTTTATCTAAGGCCTTCCCTCCGAGAACTCAAAACCTGACATTTTGGCGGGACGCGGCGAATGACTCGAAGGAGCCCAATCTTACCAATGCTGCGCTGGATCCAAATGACAGTCTTGGTGCATAAGCGAACCTTCGTCAGAAGGTGTTTCTCGCGAGTTCTTGTTAGGATCGGGAGGCAAGGATTGGTGCCTCCCGTGAGTTGATTTCTACTGTGACATCCCGCCTTCGGTCGAGATTTGTTCTTCAACATGACCTTGGTTGGTGACGTCCGAACCCCGTGGAGGATAGTCCTTGAACGTAGAAAGGTGGTTTTGAACGATTTTGGCCGCCGGCCCAAATGCCCACATCTTGTTGCCCATCCAGCGGGTATACATCCCGGATTCTTCGGCCGCTTTTTCGTAAGGATCGCGACGCAGGTTGAACAGCAGGGGTGCGTTCAGTTCCTCCTTGGGGCCAGCCCAGCCTTCGGATTGGATCGTGAAATGTGCTTTCCAGTCACCATGGCGTACAGCTTGCAGGTCCGGTCCTTCGTAGTAGATGATCTCGTCCCGGCTGCTCTCGCCCTCACCGGTCAAGAAAGACAGTTGGTTATATCCATCGAGATGCACCTGATAGCCTTCATAGCCTTGCAGCAAGGAGTCCGGCAGATCGCCCGGCCCTCCGGCGGCGGCAACAAGGGTGGGCATCCAGTCAAGACCGGCAAAAATACCGTTACTCACGGTTCCGGCGGGGACTTTTCCGGGCCAGCGAATGATGGCCGGGACGCGGAAACCGCCTTCCCAGGTTGTGCCCTTTTCGCCATGGAACGGTGTTGTTCCACCATCGGGCCAGGTCATGGTTTCGGGGCCGTTATCGGACGTAAAGACAACAATCGTGTTGTCCGAGACACCCAATTCCTCCAATCGCGCCATGACTTTGCCGACGTTGTCATCCAGCTCTTTCATCACGACATCCTGCAAGCCGCGCCCGTCGCCCAGCATGGCCTCGTATTCGGGGCTCAGATGGGTCCAGACATGCGCGCGCGCCGGTGCCATCCAGACAAAGAAAGGCGTATCGCTGTCGACCGCGCGGTTGATGAAGTCCAGCGTGTGTGCTGTCACCTCGTCGTCCAGCGTCTTTTGCCGCTCAGGCGGAGCCGGACCATCGTCGATGATGCGTTGCTTGCCAACCAGACCCCAGCGTGGGTCCACAGTTTCATCGACTGTATCCGTGGCGTACGCGTGAATGATGTTCCGAGGGCCAAATGTGTCGTTGAATTTCTGATCTTTCGGCCAGTCCGGGTCGGATGTGTATTCCATCGCGTTCAGATGGTAGAGCCAACCCCAATATTCATCAAAGCCCTTCACCGTCGGCAGGAATTTGTTCATATCCCCCAGATGGTTCTTGCCGAATTGACCGGTCGTGTAGCCCAGAGATTTTAGCATGATGGCCAAAGTCGGGTCATTTTCGTTCAGACCTTTTTTAGGGTCTCCGGGCAGGCCGACTGTGTGCATTCCGGTACGAACTGGCAATTGTCCGGTGATAAAGGCTGACCGTCCAGCAGTACAGCTTGGCTGAGCATAATAATCCGTCAAACGCATACCGTCGGCAGCCAGTTGATCAAGATTGGGGGTTTTGATGCTTTTCACGCCCTGATGATAGCTGCCCAGACTGGCCCAGCCGACATCGTCGGCCATGATGACAAGGATATTGGGTTGGTCGGTTCCGGCCAAAACCGGCATGGCAGAGACCGTCGCCGTGGCCAGCGTGGCGGAAACCGCAATAGATCGAAGAATGAACATTATTACCTCTGTGGACGTGGAAGACGATATCGATGGTGGGAATATCGAAGGGTCCATCAGGGATAGCGATTGAGAGTTTCTTGTCGCAACAGAGCTTTACCATGATTTCATATTGTGAAAACTAAAACACAAAACCTGAAACAATTAGACCGTATGATGAACGAAAACGCTTTGACCGCCTTTCTCACATTGGCTGAAACCGGCAGCTTCCAAAACGCCGCTCGTGCGATGGGTGTATCCAACGCGTCCTTGTCCCGCTATGTCGGGCAGGCTGAAGAACACACGGGACTTGTTTTGTTCCATCGCAGCCGAAACAGCAGCACGTTGACACGCGCGGGGCAGGAGTTTTTGCCAATCGCTCAGGCGCTGCGCGAAGACCTGAACCGCTATACGACCCGTGTGGCCGGTTTGCGTGAAACCGGGCCGGGTACTTTGCTGATTGGTTGCGGGCCGTTAACCACAAGAACTTTGATCCTGCCAGTCTTGCGCGCCGTACGAAGGGCAATGCCTGACCTGCGCTTCCGAATTCTGGTGAGTGCCTATGCACGTCCGCTCGACTTATTGCAGGCAGGGGAATTCGACGTGTTCCTTGGCGATCTGACCTACACACCTGAAGCCGAAGATGTCGAGATCATGGTGATGGAGAAACAACCCATCCAGTTTGTTGCTCATCGAGATCATGAGATTCACCAGCGCGGCCCGCAAACCATGGCAGGCATATTCGATTTTCCCTTTGCATCACCCCATCTCCACAAACATTGGAAAGCCGCTTTGACAAAAGCACTTGGTGGCGGTGCCGAGGCTGTCGAAAAGGTCAATGCGCAGCCGCATATCGAATGCGACGACTACAACCTCCTGACTGGACTGCTGGCAGAGCCTGAATTTATCGTTGGAGGGATGCCGGACACATTCGCAGAGCTGACCCGTGCAAAGACCGCAAAACCCGTGTCGATGAAACAGAACCTTACATGGAACATTTGTGCAGCGCGCAAGTCGCAGAACACGTCTGCCACGGTTGAATTGGTTTGGAATGAACTTGCCAAGTATCGGGCGTGATCGGTGGCGGGAGGCACAGGGAGACCTGTAACTGAAGCATTTTCTGGCCCAAACGTAGGTCGTTTTCTTAGGCCCGGTAGAATTGCCGAAGCTCCGCTTAGGTACCGAGAGTAGCTTTTTGAATACAATTGACCGACGGCAGCAAAGTCAGCGAGGCAGCTTTTTGTACTCGTTCCACTGACGGGCCACTACTCAACCAGAGATCGCTTCACATAAAACTGCTTCAACGACGTTCGCGGTTTGCTATGGCGCGGCAAGTCACCCAATGGTTGCGAAACCAGCCATTTGTGGTGCCAAACCGCCACGACCGCAATTCGGACGAAACCGACGTTGGGACTATGACGTCTAAGGGTAAATGGCCATAGGAAGGACTAGACCCCAAGGAGTTTCCTCAGCAGGTCGCAATTCCTTGAAGCCTGCTTTCCTGTATGCTGCAATTGCGTGAACATTTTCTGGGTGCGGGTCGGTTGCGATCACCGGTGCGCCCTCCTCAAAAAGTTTTTTGACCCTTTGGGTTATGAAGTTCGGTCCGTACCCCTTTCCAGCCATGTCAAATTCGCCAATGAACTGGTCAATGCCGCGCGATCCGTTAGGCAGATCAAAGAAATGATGATCATCCCAACCATGAACGGTGTAGTCTTGCATATATGCAAAGGGTTGATCGAAAAAACCGACAATCCACCTAGCAACCCGCGTGTCGTCGAAATCCTTGGTTTCACTGGGCTCAGTCGAATCCCACCATTCTCGGACATGAGGACGCGATTGCCAGTCTAGTAGCAGTTCAAGATCGGCAACTGTAGCACTGCGAAAAGTGAATGGTTCCGCATGTTTCATTTCGAAAAACTAGCACATTTGTAACTAGAAGAAATGGGCTCTTCCTGGACCTAGCAGCCAGAGCAGCAACATAGTGTAACGTGAAAGGTCAACGTCGGGTTCGAGAGGAACACGATGCTGGGGCTTCGCTGTTGCTCTATCATATTGCGCCAAAGGACCATCAGAACACGCCAAAGGGTTTCAAGCCTCTGGCGCGGTGGAAATCACATGCGAATATAGGATGCGCTAATACACTCGCTTCAGGAGGCGAAATCGCCAAACCGTCTTTACCCAATGGCCAAATCCATCACACAGTTGGCCAAGTTGTTGAAAATCTCACCCGAGCAGGTGTTTCTCCGAGCCGGGTTCCCGCGTGATTTCCTGCGCAACGAAAGCAAGGGGGTGACGCCCGCACAGGTGTTCGATCTGTGGCAATCGGTTGAAACAGAAGCTAAACGCCCAGATTTGCCGCTCATCTTGAGCAAACTCTTTGCTCACGCGCCATTCACGCCCGCGATGTTCTCTTTCTCCTGCTCACCCGATGTACGTACCGGGCTTCAACGACTGTCGGTGTTCAAACCGCTGATGGCACCGATCACTCTGGATCTCTCCGAGGACGACGATTGCCTGCATGTTGCCATCGGCTCAGTCGATCCCACCATTCCAGTCCCACCGCGAATGCTCTGGTTCGAAGCGCTTTACCTGCTGGAGTGTGCCCGTTGCCACACTGCCGAGCATATCGTGCCAGCACACGTGAAGCTTCCAGTCATTGAACATCCGGGTGAGGAAGTACTTTCGTATCTGGGACGCCACCCAACGCCCGGCGCAAGCATTTCACTTCGTCGCGAAGACGCGGACCTACCCCTGATCACTGAAAACGAGGAAGCCTGGCCGGAATTTGAGAAGCAACTTCGTCGCAAGATGGTGACTCATGAAACAGACACGCCCATCGTGATGCGCGCCAAGCGGGTCCTACATGACATGTTGCCTTCGGGTGAGGCAAATATTGAGGCGATGTGCAAGAGGATGGCCATGTCCAAGCGCACGTTGCAACGCCAACTGAAGGAGCAAGGCGAGACCTTCCAAACTCTGCTGGAATCAACCCGTTTAGAACTGGCGATGCACTATCTGAGTGAGGAGGGGCTGAACGTCGAGGAGATCTCCTATTTGCTGGCATACCGCGAGCCGAACTCATTCTATCGCGCGTTCCAAGGCTGGACCGGCATGACCCCGGCCGAGGCGAGGGATATGTCGGAACTTAGTCCGCGCCCGCAACGAAAATGAACAGCCGCGCAATCGTACGCCCCAGTCTGCGTTTGTATCCGGAGATACCGAACGCATCGACTCGGGCCGAACGGTGCAACTGATCCGGGACAAGACAAGCTGTCCAAAACAATTGGAGTAAATAATGGCAAACACACAGCAAGTTGCGCTCGTTACCGGTGCATCGTCGGGCATGGGTAAAGTGATCGCTCAGCAACTGATCAAGGATGGATTGACTGTCGTCGTCGCAGCCCGACGGGTGGAGCAAATGGACGATCTGAAAGCGCTCGGCGCGCATCCTGTTGCCATGGATGTCTCAGATGAGGCCAGTCGCAAATCCGCTGTCGCTGAGATCACCATCAAGTTCGGCGGCGCGGATGTGCTGGTGAACAATGCGGGTTTCGGACTTTATGGTGCGGTCGAGGACGTGCCGATCGAGGAAGCACGCTATCAGATGGACGTGAATCTGTTCGGTGCTGCCGCGTTGATACAGGAACTGCTTCCCTACATGCGCGAGAAACGTGCAGGCAAGATCATCAACATAACGTCGATGGGTGGCAAGATCTATACGCCCTTGGGTGCTTGGTATCATGCCTCGAAACACGCTCTCGAAGGTTTGTCTGACTGCCTGCGCCTTGAGCTGAAACAGTTTGGTATTGACGTGGTTGTGGTCCAACCCGGCATCATTCAGACCTCTTTCGGAAATGTTGTCGAAGGCCCGATGCTGAAGTTTTCGGGCAATACGGCTTATGGAGCGATGGCCAAAACCGTCGCCAAGGCAACCGCCGAAAACTACAAGGATGGTGGCGGCTCGTCCCCACAGGTGATTGCCGATGTTGTGTCCCGGGCGGTGAAGGCCCGCAGACCCAAGACCCGCTACGCCGCCGGAAAATACGCAAGCTTGATGATGGGCGTCCGTAAATGGTTGGGCGACCGTGCTTTCGACCGCATGGTCATGTCGATCGCTCGCTGATCCTGCTTTCCCCAACTCGCTCCGACCGAACACTTAAGGACAATTAGATGAAAACCGACGACGCCATTACTCACCTGAACCCGCAGAAATGGGCCGCTACCTCCCCCGCCGAGCGGTTAGCCCTACTGGAAGCTGTGCGCGAAAACCTAAAGAAATTTGGCGGTGAACTCGCCGCCTCGGACACCGCCATGAAGAATGGTCAGATGGGCGAAGAGATTTATACCGACCCGCTATCAAAGATCGCCACGATTGTTCCAATGGCCAATACCATTTCTGCCGCCATCGACGTTTATGAAGGCATCGTGCATGGAAAGATGCCAGAGCCGATCAGCATCACCAAAGTTGGTAATGATCGCTATGACATTGCGGTCTTCCCAATCGACACCAAGGACAAGCTGATGAACGGCGACCGGAAGGATGTCATTCGGGTCAAGGGCGAACCGAAGCAAGTGAATCCGATAGATAAACCTGCCGGTATCACCGCCGTATTGGGCGCGGGGAACTATTCGTCGTCCTTGGAGATGCTCAAGGCAATCTTCTTCGACAACAAGGTTGTGGTGCACAAACCTCACCACCTGAATGCCGAGAGCGATAAGGTTTGGGAAAAGGTCATGACCCCGCTGATCGATCATCAAGCCCTGGCTTTCGCCGATCACGATGAAGGCCGTGTGCTGACGACCGATACCAGGATCGACAAGATCTACTTCACGGGTGGTGCAGGTACCGCCAAAGCGATCCAAAGTGCCACCCAAGCCGAATTGATCTCCGAATGCGGAGGCAACAACCCGGTGATCATCGTGCCGGGCGACCGCCCTTGGACCGATAAGGAAATCGCTCATCAGGCGCACCAGATCGTCACAATTAACAAGCTCAACGGTGGTGCAGTCTGCGGTCGAGTTCAAACTTTGGTAACGTCGAAACACTGGGCCCAGCGGGATCAGTTCCTAGATGCCATTCGAAAGGCGATCGTCGAAGACACGCCCGCCGAGGGCACCTACTATCCGGGGGCTGGCGAGGTGAAAGACGGGTTCCTCAACGCCTATCCGCAAGCTGAGCGGCTGTCACCGGAGGGCGGTCTGTTCAAGGCAGCTGAAAACCTGCTGATCACCGGGATCGAAGTGGACAGTTATGGCACGCGCAACGAGGCCTTCTGCCAGATCATAGGTGAGGTGCCGTTGGACGTGCCTGCCAACGCTGCTGAATTCCTGCCCGCTGCAGTTGCCTTCTGCAATGAAAAGCTGCTTGGCACGTTGGGCAGCGCAATCCTGATCGACGAGGACACCAAGAAGACGCATCAGGCCGCTCTGGACCGAGCGGTAACTGAAATGGAGTATGGTGCAATTGCCGTAAACGCCATGCCACCCTTCATCTTCCTTTCGCCCTGGCTGACATGGGGCGGCAACGAAGAAGGCAAGGAGTTCGTCTCGGGAGTAGGCAACTTCGGCAACGCCATGTGCTTCGAGAATGTCGAGAAATCTATCTTGACTGCTGGCTTCATGTCGCCCGGTCACATGATAAAAACCAACAAGGGTGCCTTTGACACGCTGGCTACGGAAATGGCCAATTATGCGGTTGAGCCATCCTGGCGAAACCTAACATGCCTAATGGGTGGTGCTATCATAGGCGGTTTCCGTCGGAAGGATTTCTGAGGCCAGTAACCCTTAGCCACGGTGCGTTGTACGTGATGAGCCTACTGCCATCTTGGCGGTAGGGTTTGAGGTTGTGGGCACTTTTCAACATGCTGAATTGGGCGGTTTTGCGCCTCTCGCGACCATTGGGAGCAGGCAGTTACCTACAAATAGAGGCGTTTAATTACGACAAGGGAGACCTACACCGGACGTTCAACTCGAGATTTGAGATTTCTGTGTTGGTGGGCAGATTAGCCATTCGTTGACTGCTTGCTTTCAGTTGGCATTGTCTCTTAGACGATCCACCCAAAGACATACCCCGCTCCAATCGAGCCAAGAACAGCAAGCAGCAGATATAGCATGAATGGCTTCGGTTTGAGCACCGGTGCGATGGCCATTGCACCCCAGATGCTGACTACGCCACCCGATACAAGGAAAGCCATCGCTGCGCCTTCGGACATGCCGTTGTCGATCAGCCCTCGCGTCAGTGGGAGTGCCGCGTACCCGTCGATATAGGCTGGGGCACCAATGAAGACAGCGGCGGGTATGGCCCACCATTTGTCTTCCCCGACATATACTGCCAGCGATCCAGGCGTCAGTGCCGTGTTCAGGGCGTACTCGGCTGTAAACGCCGGTATCAGGCAAATTAGGATAAGCCGACTGGTTGCCCAGTACTGTTTGCCGAAGGAACGTCGTCTCGCCTCAGACCGCCATACCCAGGGATCAAAGGGCTGACCTTCGCCGCATCGCGCAGCACTCAGTTGGCGAGCGAGATCATTATCGCGAAGCGCATTCATTGCCCAAGGCGCCCTGGAAAATAGACCGGTAATCGCGCCCCCGAATACACCCAATCCGAAAGCTGCAAGAGTTTTGCCAATCGCAAAGCTCAGACCCAATGTTGCGGCGGTGGTCGCGAGCATCGCCGGGTCCGTTATCGGAGAAGACAGCCAGAATGCCATGATCGGTGCAAGCGGTACACCCGCAGCCAGCAACCCAGCCATTAACGGCAACACGGTAACACCGCAGACGGGCGTAACGGCTCCGATCAGCGACGCGGCCAACACCGATCGAAATGTCCTGCCCTCAAAGGCAGCAGCAATATGAGTGTCCGCGCTGCTGGCAATGATCCAGGCCGCAAGGATGATACCCGGAATGACGATTGGCGCGACGACAATCAAGCCCAAGACGACAAACTTTGCAGCGTTTGCCGCGTGTTCCGGCCAAACAAGACAGACACCCGACAACAGCACCAGAGAAACGCCCCACATCAGATTTTTCCGGGTAGATGGTTGATGGGCAGCGGTTTGATCGGACATTACCTACTCCTTTGAACTTGAAAATTAGAGTGGCACGAGCCATCTTTGAAACGAATAGTTTCAATTTCAGATATTGGAAAAACAGATGGAGAATCTGGATAGCGATCTTTTGCGAACCTTCGTCGCCGTGGCTGAGGCTGGCAGTGTCACGGATGGTGCAGCTCGTATCCACCGGTCCCAATCTGCAACGAGCCTTCAGATCAAACGCCTGGAATCCATTCTGGGCCGCCCTGTTTTTGATCGGCATGGTCGCGGGGTTGTGTTGAGCGATGCGGGGCAGACGTTGCTGTTCGTTGCGAAAGACGTGACGGCCCGCCTCGACGCGGTACAGCGGGAGATTTCACACAATTCTGTGAGCGGAAAACTACGCTTGGGCATACCCGACGATCACGGGCGCGCCAAACTCGCGACGATTATTGCGGCGTTTACCAGTCATCATCCTAAAGTCGAACTGGAGGTCACCTGCGCCTTGAGCGCACATTTTCCTGATGCGCTCGACAAAGAGCTGTTGGACCTTGCGGTTTACGAGGTCGAAACTCCATCTGGTTTTGAGGAACTCCTTTATGAAGACCCGACTTGTTGGGTGTCTTCGGCACATCGGGATTTTTCAGTCGAAGAAGTCCTACCGGTGGCCCTTTTCGATGAAGCGTGTTGGTGGCGCGACGCGGCAATCAGTTCCTTACATTCCCGTAGAAAGCCCTACCGTATCGTCTATTCAAGCCAAAGCGTTTCTGGCGTGATTGCAGCTGTAGAGGCAGGGATCGCGGTTGGCTTGCTGGGCCGGTCGTCGCTTCACATCGGGCTATCCGTGGTCAACGAGAGGCTGGGATTTGGGAGCACACCTGCCTCCAAACTTGTGATGGCTTCAGGCAGACCGAAAGGGCATGGGCCGCAGGACGCGATGAAAGCTGCTATTCGAACGGCATTCTTGTCCAGAGCGTGATGGGCCGTTCTAGCCCTTTTCCAACCTTCTCTGCATGCAGGATCAATGGCCGCTAGCAGGTGAATTGAAGCAATAGGCGTTGGTCTCGATGATTAGCAGACCACATAACTAGATATCGCTTCACATTATGCCGCTTCAGCGATGTTTGCAGTTTGTTACAGAGAAGCGATTCAGCAGAAATTTGTCTGCGCGCGCCTCGGCATCGGGAAACACGCGCAGACTTTCGAGAAACCTGCCGGGCGTCTGGCCCGGCATGATGGGCTCCGACGGGTTCGCCGTCCTCCCCATCGCCGCGCTTGATCCGCCCCACCGTGCGGCGTCTCCTGCGGTCCCCGCGCATGATGGGTCCGGGTCCCCAAAAACAATTCCAATCAGCCGTGAGGGTTCAGGAAGTGAATGCCTCGTTTTCCATGATCTTTTCAAACGCGGGTAAGAATGCGTCATGGTGCAGCGAAAGGTAGCGTGTGATCTGCTCGCTGCGCATCAGTTTCGCGATGTAACCACGGGTCAGGACTAAATTGAGATGAT
>NZ_JBQGAI010000013.1:0-71361 GCF_056542745.1 Ruegeria sp. AB10
CTCTCCGGCCCGTCTCCATCGTCTCTCCGATGCGTCAGCACCGCCTCAGCAGCGCCGGTGAAGGGGGTTCTAAGTATAACCAGCACTAGCCGCAAGCAGAAAATCACATCCTGCGCGAATTTTTTGCGATTTTATTATTTTTCTTTTTCTTTCAAAATCTTGACACCCACTCAAACAGGGAAGTCTCTGACGGCACACCCCAAATCCGGTGATCCACCACAAGACCACGCCCCGGTCGCGCCCACACTGACCCCATATATAGTGAGTCCCCCCGCCCCACCCACAAGGCCAACCCGACTCGGTCGCCCAAAACCGATTCATTTTTCGACTGTTTTTCCCGACTCGAGTCGTTTTTTAGAGCGAGAAAGCGATCCGGACCCGCACCCGGGGCTTGCGCATCGGCCCGGGATAAGATCACCTCGCCGCAAAGAAATGACCAAACGCACTATGATATGACACCCAGGCAGGCTGCCCCTTTCCCGCGTATACGAACCGTTGGACTGGACGGTCTGCTGATTTCGTTTGGTGAGACGATGGCGGAACCCTCCAATCGCGCCGCTCTTGCGTTTCGTAATGCTGTCGACTCTCAGAACCGGGATGGCGTGGTTGAGACTTCGGCCTCTCTTGCTTCGGCCTATGTCCGATTTGATCCACTTCGATTGCCGCACGCGGAGATCCAAGCGAACCTGGAACAGATGCTGCAGGAGCATGATTGGTATCAGGCCCCCCTGCCCGCCGGGCGACGTCTGTGGCAAGTGCCGACCGTCTATGGCGGCGCGATTGCCCCGCAATTGGATGAGGCCGCCGTCGCAGCGGGGTTATCACCCACCGAAGCCATCAAACGCCTGAGCAACACGCGCGTGCGCGTCCTGACCATCGGCTTTGCGCCCGGCCAGCCCTATCTCGGCCCATTGGGGCCTGAGTTCAACATTCCGCGCCTCAAGGAACTGACTCCGATGGTACCCGAGGGGGCGCTGGTTCTGGCGATCTCGCAATTCGTGCTGTTTTCGGGGCCGACACCCACCGGGTGGCGGCATGTGGGTCAGACCGCGTTTCGGTGTTTCCGTCCCGAAGCGGAACAGAGCTTTGCCCTGCGTCCCGGGGATGAAATGCAATTCCTCCCGATCAGCCGGGACGAGTTGGAAGCCATCCGCACGGCTGAGGACGGCACTGGCGGGGCGACCTGTACGGAGATTCCGACATGAGCCTACTGGTGCATCAGATCGGACCCGCCTGCACGGTTCAGGATCAGGGGCGCACGGGGTATCTGGATCAGGGCCTGTCGCGGTCCGGCGCGGCGGATCAGCTGGCCCTGCATGAAGGTGCGGCACTGTTGGGGCAAGGCCCGGATTGCGCCGCATTGGAAATGGCAGGCATGGGCGGCGCGTTTGAGGCCACTCAGCCGGTCAGCATCGCCCTTACCGGTGCGCCGATGCAGGCGAACATTGATGGCAACCCGATTGTCTGGAACGCGTCTCATACTCTGGAGGCCGGACAGAGGCTGACCATCGGTGCGGTGATGCAGGGAACCTATGGTTATCTGCATGTCAATGGCGGGATCGATGCACCACTTTTTCTGGGGTCACGCTCGACCCACCTGACCGCGAAGGTCGGGTGCGCGGTGCAGGCGGGTGACATGCTGCCGACCAACCCACACTCGGGCAGTGTCGGCATGAAGCTGCAACCCGATGAACGGTTCGCCGGAGGCACCCTGCGCGTGGTTGCCAGCTTTCAGACCCCCCTGTTCGATCAGGACACGCTGGATCGGTTTACCCGAACCGTGTTCCGGCGCGGGGCGCGGGCGAACCGAATGGGAATGCAGTTGGACAGCGATGGTGAAGGCTTTGCTGCCAAAGGTCAGTTGAACATCCTGTCCGAGGTTATCACCCCCGGCGATATCCAGATGACCGGCACCGGCAATCCCTTTATCCTTCTGCCCGAATGCCAGACCACCGGAGGCTACCCCCGCATCGCCACCGTCCTGCCCTGTGACCTGCCCCGCGCGGCGCAGACCCCGGCGGGCGGTCAGATACGGTTCAGATTCGTGACCATGGACGAGGCCGTCGCCCTGCACGCGGCCTATCTGGCCGATCTGTCTCGGCTGCGGGCGCGGGTCGCACCTCTGGTGCGTGACCCGCATGACATCCCGGACCTATTGTCCTACCAATTGATCGGCGGAATGATCTCTGCCACCGAGTAAGGAGTGTTGCCGATGCCCAGCGTCGATCTGAATGCCGATATGGGGGAGAGCTTTGGCCCCTGGACGATGGGTGATGATGAGAGCCTGCTGAAGATCATCACCTCGGCCAACATCGCCTGCGGTTTTCACGCAGGCGACCCGGACGTGATGGCGCAGACGATGACACTGGCGGCCGAAAACGGGGTGGGCATCGGCGCGCATCCCGGTTTTCCCGACCTGCAAGGGTTTGGTCGGCGCAATATGAAAGTGCCGCATGACAGCCTGCGCAATCTGGTGCGCTATCAACTGGGCGCAGCGATTGGGATGGCCAAGGCGGTCGGCACCGAAGTCCGGCACCTGAAACTGCACGGAGCGCTGGCAAACATGTGCTCGGCCGATATCGGCATGGCACGGGCCTGCTATCAGGGCGCGCTGGATGTGGACCCGGATATCATCGTCATGGTTCTGGCCGTCACCAAACAGGAAGAGGCCGCACGCGAGCTGGGCTGCAAATGGGTCGGGGAGATATTTGCTGACCGCGCCTATAATGATGACGGTACCTTGGTGGATCGCAGCCTGCCCGGCGCGGTCATCCACGACCCTGAACTGGCCGGGCCCCGCATCCTGAACATGGTCCGCGAGGGCGCGATCATTACCGAATCCGGCAAACGGTTGGAGACCTCGATCGACACGATCTGTCTGCACGGCGATGGCCCTACGGCAGTCGAAATCGCCCGGTCGGTGCGTAAGAACCTGATCGCCGGCGGCGTTGAGGTGGCGAAATTCACCCGATAGCCATGCGGATGTAAGACCGGCACCTCATCTTCTTACTGTTGCCCGCTTGGTTTTCTGCCCCTAGCATGCCTGCAAGTGCATGTTCTGATTATTGGAAATCCAGGCAAGGCCACGCCCGACTGCCGCCGGGTATGCGCAAGGAGGTGTCTTAATGTCTTTCGATTTGATGTCTTACCAACCCCGCGGGGACAAGAAGAACTCGGACTTCTTCAACGAGTACCTGCCAATGATCTACGAACGGCGCACCAGTTCGGGCGTGGCCGATCAGGTTGGGCCGATGCGGGCGATCGTCATGCAGGTGGAAACCACGGCGCTGTTCGATACGCTGATCGAGCTTTATGTGATGACCCCGTATCGTCACACAGCAACCTATATGGGCCAGACCCACAAGTTCTCGGTTCTGCATTCACATTCCGACTACCCGGCCATGATCGTGATGGCCCCGCTGAACCCCGGCTTTGAGGATTTCATCCCGCGCATCAACCGCATGTACCCGCTGGCGCGCAACACGCCGCAGACCCGCTATGTCGGAGAAATCTACGGGGCGACCGATCTGAAGACCCTGACCAAGACACTCGAAGCCCAGAACATCCGCTTTGAGTACAAAGGCGATACCGAGAATCCGTTCTACACGCAGGATGGGTTCTGCTTTACCACCCCTTCCGATTTCACTTGCAACCGGGTTGGGTACTCCACACTCGATTTCAACGACACCGACAGCCTTGGGCTGGGCGACCGTGTGCTTCTGAGCGATGCGGAACAGGCGCAGCTGGATCGGGCCGCCGCTTTTGGGTCGGACAGCAAGATCTCACCCCTGATGCTGGGCATCGATCACCTAGCCACCCGCATTCTGGCCGGTGAGCGTGAGGATGCGATCCTAGAGTTCCTGACCATGGTGCCTTATTATTTCTGGGGGGCGTACAACATCTTCGACATGAACTCGTCGACCAATGTGAACCGGAACGCCAATGTGGATGATGACAAGAAGTCACCCGCCAAGGTCTTCACCGCAAACAACACGCCCTCTTTCGTCAATTCCTTTGAGCAGTTGCCGATGCCGACCGAGGATTTTGTCCGCAATTTCGGCCGCCGCCTGCATCACATGGCCGTCGAGATTCAGGATGGCGATCACAACGCAGGCGAAAAGAACGTCGACTTCGTGGTCAATACGCTCAAGGACAAGGGCGTGCCATTCCTGGCGCATGTGGTGGGTGAATGCAAAGACGACCCGAACCTGAAACAGATATTCTCGAAACACTCAAAGAACACGTTACTGATCACCGAGTATATCGAACGCTGCCACCACTATGACGGCTTCTTCACCAAGGACAACGTGGCCGCCCTGACCGCCGCCGCGGGGCAAGATGAACAGTACCAGCACGGGCATGTGTTCGACTGAGGCGCTCCGACAAAAAAAGGCTGCGAGCTTCCTCGCAGCCCAGACCCATTCAGGAGAGAATATGTCGGATCTTATGACGGTCCGATCATGAAACATGTGACATTGCGGGCCTGAAGCCTGCGACAGGCCAGATCAGCCTGTTCGCGGGTCATGCCCTGAAACGTCGCCTCGAACCCGCGCGAGCTTTGGTTCACCTTGCGCAGGGTTCCTTCCAGAGTGGTCATTTCCGACAGGGCGGTTTTCAGCAAAACCTTCTCGGCCTCGTATCGGGTGGTATAGCGGCCCACATTGACGCCCCACAAATGCCCGCCGGATGTGGACAGGCGGGTAACAATTTCCTGTTCGGGCTCGGGCTGCACGTTCGGATCGGTCGATGCCAGAACCAGATTTTCCGGACGTGCGGCTGGCCGCGTTGTGTCGTCGGTTGCAGTCTGGATATCCGCAGCCGCGATGGCCACCGCGATCCCGTCCTGAATGCGCGCGCCGTTCTCGGCGGCGGTGGCGGCAACGGTGCCAGCCACCTGTACGGCGGCGCCCGGTCCGGGGCGCAGCACCGGCCGCAGGCTGGTTTTCGGCGCGCCGGTCACGGCCGCAACCGTCGCACCCAGCCCAACATTCCCGGCATAGGCCGGACGGGCCGGTTTGCGGATCGGTGCCCGCGATGGTGCACGGCGGAAGCCCATGTCCAGCAGTTCGGCCACTTTGGCGTTGCGCGATGCACCGGATTTGCCGCCAAACACTGTGGCGATGATCCGTTCATCCTTGCGCTTGGCCGAGGCCACAAGGTTGAAGCCCGCAGCGCGGGTGTAACCGGTTTTGATCCCATCCGCGCCTTTATAGGCGGCCAGCAGGCGACGGTTCGTGTTCGGAACCGTCTTGATCCCGGCATTGGTCGATTGCCGCGAGAACAGGTTGTAGTACTGCGGGTAATCATACAGCAGGTGACGGCCCAGCGTGGTCATGTCCCGTGCGGTGGACATGTGCCCCGATTCTGTCAGACCGTGTGCGTTCTTGAACGTGGTGCGGCTCATGCCCATCGCCTTGGCGGTGCGGGTCATGCGGCGGGCAAAGGCGGCCTCGGACCCGCTGATGGCGATACCAATGGCGGTGGCGGCATCATTGGCCGATTTCACCGCAGCCGCGCGGATCAGATAGCGAAAGGCAATCCTCTGGCCCGTGCGCAAACCCAGTTTCGAGGGCGGCTCGGACGCGGCTTTCTTGGTGATACGAACCTGCGTATCCAAGTCAATCTCACCGTTCCGCACCGCCTCGAACGCGATGTAGAGCGTCATCATCTTGGTCAGCGAAGCCGGATGCAGCCGTGTGTCGGCATTGCGCGAGTGCAGCACCTCTCCGGTCCGTGCATCAATCACCATTGCCGCATAGGGCGCGGCCACCCCTTGCAACGGCGCAAAGGAGAGCAGCCACAAGAATGCTATAAGGAATAAGCCCATTCGGGCCGGAACTGTCCGCCGAACCTGCACGATCTTTGCCTCTGTCTACCTCGGGCCGCCGGGTTTTCCCGGTCAGCTTGTAATTATTTTATTGCTTTAGAGGCTAGCACAGCGACCCAATGAAATAAACCAAAAGCTCGTCAAATCGCTATTTGGTTACGCTTCGGATGGCATACAACATATGGCCGAACACGCGCCCTGCCCCACCACATCCATGAATATGACCAGAAAATGCCGCCGCACCGTACCGAATTTTCGAAACTGAGACCATTCGGCAACATCAGCCAAGCTGCTGAACAAGGCCCGTGAGCTGACCCAAGTCCTGCAACTCACGGTATCGTGGGTTTTCCGACGGCGTTTCGGCGTATTCGACCTCCCAGACCAGCCCATGCGGCACATACACGCCCCAGCACCCGGCCTGAATCGGGGCCACCACATCGGACCGCATCGAATTGCCGACCATCATCGCCGAGGCAGGTCCGCCCTCATACTGGTCGAAAATCTGCCGGTATGTCTGCGGCGTCTTCTCGGATACGATCTCGACCCCGTCGAACAGCTCACCCAACCCGGACTGCGCAAGTTTGCGTTCCTGATCGATCAGATCGCCCTTGGTGATCAGCACCACCTGATGAGTCGCCGTCACGCCCTCGATCGCCTCGCGCGCATGGGGCAGCAGCTCGATCGGATGGGCCAGCATTTCTTGCCCGGCTTCGACCAATTGGCGGATGATCGAGGCCGGAACCCGGTCCTCGGTCACCTCGATCGCGGTTTCGATCATTGACAAGGTAAAGCCTTTGATTCCGTACCCATAGTGACGAATGTTGCGCTTTTCGGCCGCCAGCAGGCGCTCCAGCAGGTGGTCGCGCTCGGCATGGTCAGCCAACAAATCGGTGAAATGAGACTGCGTGAGCTGAAAAAAACGCTCGTTGTGCCACAAAGTATCATCCGCATCAAAGCCGATTGTGGTAAGGTTTTGACCCATGTCGAATACGTCCTGCTGGCTCTTTTCTCTGGCCGGTACGACGTTATATAAGCGCACAGATAAACCGAAGCCTGAATCGGACAGTAGAACGCGATGCTTGAACACCAATGGATCATGTCTGACAAACCGGAGGACGACGATGATGCGGATTCGTCCGTCCTGGTGCAGACGCGCCCCAAGACCAAGCGCCCACCGCTGTACAAGGTTCTGCTGCTGAATGACGACTACACCCCGATGGAATTCGTCGTGCATGTGCTGGAGCGGTTCTTCAGCATGACCCACGCACAGGCGTTCGAGATCATGCTGACCGTCCACAAGAAAGGCGTCGCGGTCGTGGGCGTGTTCAGCCACGAGATCGCCGAAACCAAAGTGGGGCAGGTCATGGATTTTGCCCGCCGGCATCAGCATCCCCTGCAATGCACCATGGAGCGGGAAGAGTAAGCCCGCGCTGCTCTTTCGATATCGCTCATGTCCCCTCGTCTTGATCTTGCCCTGCAAAGCGGCCTTCTGCTGACGCAACCCCTGACGGTGCTTGGGCCGACCACAGCCAATGACCTGTCGGCCTTGCCGCGCGAAACGCAGGTGGTGCAGCCGTTCAAACCGTTTCACGATCACTTCGCCAATCAGGGGTTCGCGGTCGTGGCAGAGGCGAACACGCCCTGCCAGGACGCCATCGTGATCCTGCCGCGCGCCAAGGCGCTGGCCCGTTCAATGGTGCATCAGGCCTGCGCCCGCGCCAGCGGAGTTGTTGTGGTGGACGGGGCCAAGACCGATGGCGTCGACAGCCTGCTGAAAGACATCCGCAAGCGCGTTTCGGTCGAGGGGCCGATCTCGAAGGCGCATGGCAAGATCTTCTGGTTCCAGTCGGATCCGCAGGCCTTTGCGGATTGGGCCGCACCTGAGCACCAGACAGCCGACGGCTATCGGACTGCGCCGGGGGTGTTCTCGGCGGATGGCATCGATCCGGCTTCGGCGCTGTTGCTGGCGGCGTTGCCCGGCAAGCTGGGTGCCCGGGTCGCAGACCTTGGCGCTGGTTGGGGGTTCCTGTCGGCCGGGCTGCTGCAGGCTGCGGGCCTGAAATCCCTGCATCTGGTCGAGGCCGACCACACCGCCCTGGCCTGTGCCCGCACCAATGTGGCCGACCCGCGCGCTCAGTTTCACTGGGCCGATGCGGTGACGTGGCGTGCGTCTGAGCCCGTCGACACGGTGGTAATGAACCCGCCCTTCCACACCGGCCGCAGCGCCGAACCGGAGCTGGGGCAAGGCTTCATCCGGTCGGCTGCCAGGAACCTGACCCGCAGCGGTTCTCTGTGGATGGTAGCGAACCGTCATTTGCCCTACGAGGCCGCTCTGACTGACGCTTTTGCCCATGTTGAGGAAGTGACCGGCGACAATCGGTTCAAGGTCTTTCATGCCTCTCGCCCTCGGCGGTGATCCCGGCTAACCTGCGCCGCAACTCAGGAGAATACGCATGTCCTTTTCCATAGCTGGCAAAACCGCAATCGTGACAGGCGGGGCCAACGGTGTCGGGCTGGCCATCGGGCGCCACTTTGCCGACGCAGGCGCCAATGTGATGTTTGCCGATATGGACGAAAAACGGCTGACCGAAGAACTGGGCGAGCAGGCCGATGACAGCAATATCCGGTTCTTCGCCGGTGACCTGCGCGAAAAGCTGACCATCGCCAATCTGCTGTCGGCCACCATCGACGCGTTCGATCAGGTGGACATCCTGATCAACGGCGCGCGGCAGGTGATCCCCTCTGATCCGCTGGATACCGAGGATGACTCGGTGCGCACCCTGCTGAACCAGAACCTGATGCCCGCCCTGCGGCTGAGCCAACTGGTCGCCAAACGGATGATCAAGCAGGCCGGTGACGAAAACGAAAACTCGGCCGGGTCAATCATCAACCTGTCCTCGATTGCCGCCCGGCGCACGCACCCTGATCTGATGGCCTATTCCGTATCAACCGCCGCGCTGGATCAGATGACCCGCTCGCTGGCAGTGGCGCTGGCCCCCAACCGTATCCGGGTAAACTCGATCGCGCTGGGGTCAGTGATGAGCGCCTCGCTGCAATCCACTCTGAAAGAGAACCGCGACTTCCGCGACGATATCGAAAAGCACACCCCACTGGCCCGGATCGCGGCACCCACCGAACTGACCGAGACGGCGCAGTATCTGGCCTCGGACGCTGCCGGGTTCATCACCGGACAAATCCTGACCATTGACGGCGGCCGCACCCTGCTGGACCCCGTCGCAGCCCCGGCCCACTGATCCCCATGTTCGATACCGAAAAAACCACCGCCTCTGCCTGGTTCCGCCAACTGCGTGATGAAATCGTCACCGCGTTCGAAGCGCTGGAAGGCAGCCACGACACCGGACCGTTTTCGGATGCCCCTGCTGGTCGGTTCGAAGTCAAGGAAACCACGCGCCAATCCGAAGACGGCTCGGACGCGGGCGGTGGGCTTATGTCGGTGATGCGCGGCGGACGGGTGTTCGAAAAGGTCGGCGTCAATATCTCGACCGTTTACGGCACGCTAGGCGCCCGTGCGCAGCAAGCGATGGCCGCGCGCAAGGGTATTCCGGGCATGGCTGATGATCCGCGCTTTTGGGCCTCGGGCATCTCGCTGGTTGCGCATATGCAGAACCCGCATGTTCCGGCGGTGCATATGAACACCCGCATGTTCTGGACCCCGCACGCGTGGTGGTTCGGCGGTGGATCGGACCTGAACCCCTGTATCGAGTATGATGACGACACCGCCCATTTCCACGCCACGCAAAAGGCGCATCTGGACCCGCACGGGCCGGGGCATTATCCGCGCCTAAAGAAGTGGGCCGACGAGTATTTCTTTATCCCGCACCGCAAACGCGCCCGCGGGGTCGGCGGCATTTTCATGGATGATTACTGTACCGGCGACTGGGCCGCAGATTTCGCGCTGACGCAGGATATCGGCCGGGCCTTCCTGCCCGCATTCCTGCCCTTGGTCACAAATCGCCGCGTTCAGGCTTTTGACGACAGCGACAAGAACACCCAACTGGTGCATCGCGGCCTGTATGCCGAATACAATCTGGTTTACGACCGAGGCACCAAGTTCGGGCTGGAAACCGGCCACGATCCGGATGCGGTGCTGATGAGCCTGCCGCCAATGGCAAAGTGGGTCTGACGCGCGCTCAGAAATCGAAATCCATGAAGTTGTCGTAGCAGTAGTTCTGAGCCTGAACCGCTGACATGTTCGCTCCGACCCGTTTGACCGTTACGGAATATCCCGGCTTGGTGTCGGCACCCGGAGGTGGTGTCAGGGAAAACTGCACCGTCCGCACACCTGGTTCGTAGGCTTTGAAGATATAGATGCGCTGAGAGTTGGGGACTCCCAAGGTCCGAATGGCGAAATCCCCGATCCCGCACCAATAGTTGACCGGCGCTGACGACCCGATGGCTTTCACCGCATAAACGCCGTTCTGCACCGGCGTGATTTCCGTTCGAAACTGGGGCCTGACCTGCAGACCGAACCCAACAGCCTGGGCTATGCCCGGCAACAGAACCAACGCCGCTGCGCCAAATAGCTTGAAAAACCGCATGGTTATTATCCTCAAACGCAATCGCTTTTCGCCTAAGATGATAGCCGACGCAGGGGATGAGTAAAGTCGGAGCACTCTGTCCCCTTGTTTTGGGCTCAGCGGGTGCTCAGCCGACCGCCGACGTCCTGCGGTGCCAGGGCAACCGTCTTGATCACCGCATAACAGGGCTTGCCCGGCTCCAGTCCCAGCGCTTCGACCGAGCGGCGGGTGACGCGGGCCAACACCGGTCCAGCCGGGGTACGGACCGAGACGATCGCCCCCGGCCCCTCGCCCGCACGGATCGTATCGACCGCGCCTTCCAGCATGTTCAGGGCCGAAAGCCCCTCGGGCCGTTTGTTGGACAGGATGACCTCTTGCGCAGGAATGCGGATGCGCAGCTCTTCCCCCACCTGATGCGGGATGCGTGGCAGGAACAGGCGCGCGCCGCCGGCATCCAGTTCGGTCAGCCCATCGGCGTGATGATCCCGGACCCGCACATTCAGCACCGCCCCCACGGCGCGAACCCCGGCCGGGGCGATCGACGGATCGGCCATCACCTCGGATGCCGGGCCGTGCCGCACCGCCTTGCCGTCCTGAAGCGCGACCACCGAGGTCGCCAGCCGCGCGACCTCGGCCGCGGAATGGGTGACGTAAAGAATTGGCACCGAGACCTCATCCCGCAGCCGTTCGAAATAGGGCAGGATCTCAGCCTTGCGCGCGTCGTCCAGCGCAGCCAAGGGTTCATCGGCCAGAATGAGGCGCGGGCTGGCCAGCAGGGCGCGGCCAATGGCGACACGCTGCTTTTCCCCGCCCGACAGGCCCGCAGGGCGGCGCTCCAGAAGATGACCGATACCCAGCATCTCGATCACCTTGTCCGGCTCCTCGCGCCGCGCGCGTTTCGGCGCGAACCAGCGGCCATAGGACAGGTTCTGCCGCACGGTCAGATGCGGGAACAGGCGGCCTTCCTGAAAGATATAACCCAAGCGCCTGCGATGCGGTGGCAGCCAGTGGTTCTGCTCGATGTCGAACAGCTCCCACCCGTCGACGGCCACACGCCCGGCCTGGGGACGCAGCAACCCGGCCACGGCGTTGACCACGGTGGTCTTGCCCGACCCGGACCGCCCGAACAGAACCGTCACCCCCGAGGGCGCGTCAAAGCTGAGGTCCAGCGTGAGGTCGGGCAGATCGTGCTGCAGGCGGACGGACAGGCTCATGACCCGGACACCCTGGCTGCGGCGCGGCGGCCAACATATTCCGACAGCAACAGCGCCCCCATCGCGATAATGATCGAGACTACCACCAGCCGAGTCGCCGCGCTTTCGCCTCCCGGCACCTGCAGGAAAGCATAGACCGCCGAGGGCAGGGTCTGGGTCTGGCCGGGGATGTTCGAGACGAAGGTGATCGTGGCCCCGAACTCTCCCATCCCTTTGGCAAAGGCAAGGATGGCACCGGCGATCACACCGGGCAGGATCATCGGCAGAGTGACAGTGGCAAAGACAAAGGGGCGCGACGCGCCCAGTGTTGCCCCGGCCTGCTCCAGCTTGGGGTCTACCGCCTCGATCGACAGGCGGATGGCGCGTACCATCAGCGGAAAGGCCATGATCCCCGCCGCCAGCGCCGCGCCGGTCCAGCGAAAGGCCACGACGATGCCGAACTCGGCCAGTACCTTGCCCAGCGGGCCTTGGATACCAAAGGTCAGCAGCAGCAGATACCCGGTCACCACCGGCGGCAGGATCAGCGGCAGATGCACCAGCCCGTTCAACAGCTGTCGGCCCGGAAAGCGCCAGCGGGCCAGCGCGTAGGCCACGAAAATGCCAAACGGCAAGGTTACCAGCGTCGCCCAGAAGGACACGCGCAACGACAGTCTGAGCGCCTCAAGCTCTGCCGGTCCCAACCATCCCATCCGTCAGCGCCCCGGCAGGGCAAAGCCCTGTTCTGTAAAAACTTCCCGGGCCGCGTCCGATTGCAGGTGATCCAGAAACGCACGTGCTTCGACTGTGCCGGACGCGGTCACCGCTGCCGGGTAAATGATCGGCGGATGCAGATCGGGCGGGAACGAGGCCACGACCTGAACCCGGTTTTCGACCTGCGCATCCGACTGGTAGACGATCCCCAGCGGCGCGGCCCCTGCCGCAACCAGCGCAAGCGCCGCGCGGACATTGTCGGTTTGCGCGATCCTGGTCTGCACATCCTCCCACAGCCCCAGCTTCTGCAGCGCCGCCTTGCCGTAAATCCCCGCCGGCACCGCATCGACCAGCGCCATCGCCAGATGACCGCTGCCCAGTATTGCAGACAGATCAACATCCCGCTGCATACGACCGATCTGATCCAGATCCGCATTCCCAATCAGAACCAGCCCATTGCCCAGCAAATCCACCCGCGAATCCGCATCGATCATTTTCTGATCCTGCAGAACATCCATCCAGTCCACATTTGCCGAAATGAACAGATCCGCAGGGGCCCCCAGCTGAATCTGCCGCGCCAGCACGGATGACGCCGCGTAGGACACCGTCACCTCATGCCCCGTTTGCTGTTCGAAGATCGGCGCGATCTCATCCAGAGCGTTTTTCAGACTGGCGGCGGCGAAAACCAAAACCTCTCCCGCTCCGGCCCGGATCGGAGCCAGCGTCAAAGTGCCCAACACCAAGGCCGCGATTGCACATCGGCGGGCAAGGGACAGGATCATGTGGTCTCCGGTCTGGAAGGTTACATTCCCTCCGGGGATATCTGAGGGCGCATAGGACACGCAAGCGCCTTTCCCATGGCCGAGGGCGCAGCCTGCAGAAAAGGAACGAAATATACGAGGGGCAGGATCAACAAAATCCACCTGGCCCGGCATCGCATCAAAGAATTTGTGCCAGACCCTCTTGCGCCCGCGCGCAGGCTTGGCTACATGCACCGTCACGGGTGATTAGCTCAGTTGGTAGAGCGCTTCGTTTACACCGAAGATGTCGGGAGTTCGAGTCTCTCATCACCCACCATCAAACAGCCCTTGTTTTACTGGCGTCCTTTAAAATAAGGATGATCCGCTGCCGCTCGGAGTACATTGCGGGAGTACATCATGGGTCGTTTAGTCATGCCAAATCCAACACTGATCAAAGGCTCGTATTATTGCCGAGTCGCAGTTCCCGCCGATCTCAAGGGCGAGGCCAAGGGAACTTACGTGACAGCGACGATCAATGGGCAGATCATCAATCGTAAGGTCGGGACACACGCGAAGCTGCCCCTCGGGACATCAGACCTGAAAATCGCACGGCAGAGATTCCCCGCTGCCTTAGCTGGCATAGAAGCCCACTGGGAGAGCTTGAGACAGGGTCCGGTAGAACTCACTCACAAGCAAGCCTTGGCCCTAGCAGGCGAAGTCAGAGCGGACTTCGTGCGAATACGCGCATGGCACTAAAGGCGATGCAGGAAGGGCGCAACATCCTCGATCCAGAGGCCGCAATCCTCGAAGCAAACGGGGTGAACACCCATGCGATCAGGAGCAACAGCGACAATGATCTGGTCCGCAATACGATCAACTGGATGGGGACGGGTATCCGCATCCCGTCTCGCCTGCTGGCCACCGGGGACGAGTTCTTTAAGCAGCTCAACTACCGGGCCGACCTCTACGCCAAGCTCAACGTCGAAGCCTTCGATCTGATCCAGTCGGGCAAGATCACCAAAGAACAGGCTGGCAAGTGGGTTGCGGATCGCATGGAAACGGGCTTCAACAAAGACGGGTCAGCTCGTCATCTGGAAAGCCTGAACGTCGCTCGTGAAACCACTTTCACAAATGAGCTGCGGCAGGGGTCATTCTCTCGGAACCTGCAGAACATGAGCAACCGCCACCCGTGGCTGTACGATAAGCTGCGCCATGGTGACACGCTAGTTGTCCGCTGGGTAGACCGCTTGGGCCGAAACTACCAAGACGTGACCGACACGATCAGGCACTTCATGAGGCAGGGAGTTGTCGTGCGGACGGTTATCAACAACCTCACCTTCGACGGGGCAACTACGGACCCAATGCAGGAAGCCGTAAGAGACGCTCTGATAGCCTTCATGGCAGCGACCGCTCAAGCTCAGGCGGAGGCAACGAAGGAGGCTCAGAAGGCTGGTATTGAGGCCGCACAGCGGGATAAAACCAAATACCGTGGCAAGAAACCAAGCTACGATAGGGAAACGCTAACAGACGTTGTGAACATGCTGTCAAAAGGCGCAGGAACCTCGGAAATCGCAAAGGCAACCGCACTTACACGTCAGACTATCTTGAGGATCAAAAGCGACCCTGCCGCAGCGCAGGCGGCACTGGCGAGATGGGGTCTTTGACCTTGTATATTTTTTACGATTTGTTTTAACGCTCTCAAGAGTATAGCTGGGAATAGCGATTGCCCGCCTGACCTGTATCGACAACAAAAAGCCATTATTGAAGGACGGCACATTGAACGAAGAACGTGACCAACAAGTCGACGAAGCGATTTCATCGCTAGAAAGAGTTCAGGGGTTTGATTCACAAGCGTTGGTGCAGCGTGACAAACTCGGGGCTATGAGCTTCGAAGACGCTGTACAGCCTGCTCAACGCCTCATCGAAGTGTTTAGTCAGCTCCCTTCAGCATTCCTCGAACAACTCCCGACCAACGAACTGAATGCGGTCAAGCAGCAAGCCGATGCGGTTTACCAACAGTTCAATTCGATACTTGAGTTCAATTTGGAGCAACAAGACCCGCGATCTAGACGGGATCAGGCTATCCAGAGCCTAAGAGACAGCTACCAGCGCCTGTTCACTCAATTGTATCCGCTGGTTTCTTACTCGATGGCTCGGACGGTGGACTTCAACCAGCTTGAGGGCAACGCTCGCGCAGCCGTACAAAGCATCCGCGACCAAACCGACAAACTGATGGAAGAGCTTGCGGACCAAAAATCCGAAGCAGCGGGTATTCTAGAGGAAGTGAGGCAGGCTGCTGCGGAACAAGGGGTCAGCCAGCAAGCCAGCTACTTCAAGGAAGAAGCAGACAAACACGGCACCGAATGCGGGAAATGGAGGACACGAACAATCTGGATGGCCATTGCAGTCGGGTGTTACGGACTGTTGACGTTGGTTCTGCACAAGGTGCCCTTCCTGTCACCAAACAATCTCTATGAGACCATACAGTTTACCGTTGGGAAGCTGATTATGTTCTTTGTCCTGACCTACATGCTGGTTCTGTGTGCAAAGAACTTCTTGTCCAACCGACACAATGAGATCGTCAATCGCCATAGGCAAAACGCCCTGATGACATACAAGGCGCTGGTGGACGCTGGCGGTACTCCCGAAGCGCGGGATGTTGTGCTGACCCATGCAGCGTCCTCGATCTATAAACTGCACGAAACCGGTTACGCTCGCGCAAGCGATGGAGGGGGGGCGAGCAGCAGCTCGGTAGTCGAAATGATACCTAGAACCTCTGTCCCACTAAACATGGGCGGCGGCGGCTAAAACGCAACAAACACAAGCGACGGGGCAAGGGCTTGGACTTGTTTCGACCAGTCCTCGCTGTTCCCCTTAAATGCGACCTGTTGACTGCGAGTGCATCCACGGAGTACATCAGGCTCAAGGTAGCGACTGTGAAGTCGCCATAAAAATAAGGGCCTTTCGGTGAAGCCATGGGAGTTCGAGTCTCTCATCACCCACCATCCCCCTTTCAGATCGCGCAAATGTCACGGACTCGGCGAAATTTGAACCCGACGCTTGCAACCGATTGCAAGCTTTGACCGTTGACGCGTAGTATTTCCACCATGAATTCGCTTGTCAGCCTTTCCCCGATCTGCGGGCGCCAGTCATGAGTGTCACCCTGAAAGACGTCGCCGCGCTGGCCGGCGTGTCCCGCTCGGCCGTTTCGCGCACCTTTACCGAGGGTGCATCGGTATCCGCCAAGACCCGCAACAAGGTTGAAAAAGCCGCGAAAGAACTGGGCTACAGCCCCAACGCGCTGGCCTCGTCGCTGACCACCGGGCGAACCAAGCTGATCGGGTTGATCTCGAACAACTTCCATAACCCGATTTTCCTTGAAGTGTTCGACCAATTCACCCGCGCCCTGCAGGAACGCGGGCTGCGTCCGCTGATCGTCAACCTGACGGACGAAACCGAACCGGCCAATTCGGTGGGGATGTTGCGGCAGTATTCGGTGGACGCAGCCATTGTTGCTTCTTCAACCCTGCCGCCCAGCTTTGCCAAGGCGTTCCACGATGCGGGTGTGCCGGTGGTGCATACCTTCGGCCGGTCGGCCACCTCGCCCGAGGTGCACGTCGTGGGGATCGACAACGTGGAATGCGGACGCATGGCGGCGCGCGAACTTCTGGTGCGCGGCTATCGGCGGGTGGGGTATCTGGGCGGGCCGCAGGACGCGACCTCGGCCATGGACCGGTATCGCGGCTTCATGGAAGAGGTTGATAAGCACTCCGCTCTTGAGGTCACGCATTCCTTCGCCGGGGCCTATTCCTTTGAGGCCGGGCGCGCTGAGATGTTGCGTCTGCTGGCGGGCACCCCGGCCGAAGGTTATTTCTGCGGGGACGATATTCTGTCGATCGGCGCGCTGTCAGCCCTGCGCGATCACGGGCTGAAACCGGGCACCGATGTCGGCATCATCGGTCTGAACGACATGGAAATGGCCCGCTGGGAAAACATCGACCTGACCACCATTCATCAGCCGATCAAACAGATCATCACCTCGTCCGTCGATCTGGTCGAGGAGATGCTGAAAGACCCCAAACGCTATCCCGAGGCGCGGATATTCCCCTGCCGGGTGATTGAGCGGGGCACGCTGCGACCCCGCCCCTGATCAACGGAACATCGGCGGGCGCGCGTCTTTCCAGGCGCCGTCTTCCTTGCCAGACGCCACCGCCGCGTGCACGGCCGCGATCGAGCGGACCCCGTCGGACGCGCCGGGCAAACCGTCGCGGACCTCGCCCCGGATGGCATCGGCCAGATCGCAATAGATGTTCGCGACGGCCAGCGGAAACCCTTCGGGATGCGCAATGGCCACGCGGGACAGGCGCTGCACCTCGTCATGCAGACCGCCCTCGCCTTTTTCGATGATTTGAGTGCGGCCGCCAACGGGGGTGTAGATCAACTGGTTGGGTTGTTCCGAAGCCCACCGCAGACCGCCGGTTTCGCCAAAAACCTGAATGTCGAACCCGTGCTGCCGCCCGATCGCCACGGATGAGGTCCACAGACGACCCACCGTGCCACCCTCCATCCGGAAGTTGATCATGGCGTCGTCTTCCAACTCGCGGCTGGAAATGGTCGAGGCCATGTCGGCGGACAGGGTTTTGACCTCATCATCACAGATAAAGCTGGCCATATGCAGCGCATGAATGCCGCAATCAGCGAACTGGCCCGAGACCCCCGCCATCGCCGGATCATAGCGCCAGCGCACGCGCGGGTTGTCGGCGTCGGTGGCGTCGCCGTGGTGGCCGTGGCTGAAATTGGTGACGACCAGACGCACCTTGCCAATATCGCCCGCCCGCACCATCGCGCGGGCCTGCCGCACCATCGGATAGGCGGAATAGCAGTAGTTCACCGCGCAGATTTTGCCCGAGGCCTCGGCCACGCGAACGATCTCTTCGCCCTCTTCCACAGTCATGGTCATCGGCTTTTCGCAGAGCACGTTGAACCCGGCCTCAAGGAACGCTTTGGCAATCTCGAAGTGGGTCGAGTTCGGCGTGGCAATCGTTACCAGATCAATCCGGTCGGCGCGGTCTTTTTCACCGGCCAGCATCTCTTGCCAGTTGCCATAGGCCCGGTCGGCGGCGACGCCCAGACGCTGCGCGTAGTCCCGGCCCGCATCAGGGCGGTGGTCCAGGGCTCCGGCTGCAAACTCGAACATACCGTCCGCCTGCGCGCCCAGACGGTGTGCAGGCCCGATCTGGCTGCCTTCGCCACCGCCAATCATGCCCCATTTCAGCTTTGCCATGGTATTTGTCTCTCTTGCGTGTTTTGCCGTTTGCGATCAGAAATCGCGGATATTTTGCCATTGCCGCTGCTGTGACGACATCAGCGCTGCAGCGACGACACGGTTGACCTCGTGCCCATCGTGGAAGGTGGGCCAGATGGGCTGCCCGGTATGGATCGCCTGCAGGAAATCCTTGGCCTCGATGATGATCTGGTCCTGATATCCGGTGCCGTGGCCCGGACCCTGACAGAAGGGTTCGTAGTCCGGATGCGCCGGGCCGGTCAGAATCTTGGTAAAGCCGCGCTGTGCCTCGGGGCCTCCGTGGCGGTAGAACCACAGGGCGTTCTGGTCTTCCTGATCAAATCGCAGCGCACCTTTGGTGCCCGAAATCTCGTAGGCGTAGCCCATCTTGCGGCCCGTCGCGACGCGGCTGACATGGATATTGCCCATCGCACCGTTTTCGAACCGGCACATGATCTGCGCTTGATCGTCATTGTCCACGGTGCCGCCGGGGCGGGTGTGGTGGACGGTTTCGACCTCGGCCATGACCTCGGCAATCGGCCCCATCAGCGCCAGCGCACCGTTGATCATATGCGGCGCCAGATCACCCATCGTTCCGTTAGCCATGCCGGTCGTACGCCATGTGGCCGGGGCCTCGGGGTCGGCATAGAAATCTTCGGTATGCTCGCCCCGGAACCATGTGATGTCGCCCAATTCCCCCTCGGCGATCAGTTTGCGCGCATATTGTGTGGCGGGAGTACGGGCATAGTTGAATCCGACCATGTTGGTGACACCCGCCGCCCCGGCAGCTGCCACCATCGCCGCACCATCCGCCATCGACGCGCCCAGCGGCTTTTCGCACAACACCGGCTTGCCCAGGGCAAAGGCCGCTTCGGCGATCTGGCGGTGGGTGTTCTGGGGCGAGGCGATAACGATGGCCTCGACTGCCGGGTCGTTGACCAGCACCCGCCAGTCCTCGGTCGCGCGGCGGAATCCGTACGCCGCCCGATATCGTTCGGCACTTTCGGGGCTTGAGGCGCAGATCATCTCAAGACGCGGGCGCAGCGCCGTGTTGAACACTGCCCCCACGGCCGACATGGCGACCGAATGGGCCTTGCCCATATAGCCGCCGCCTACGATTCCAATTCCGATTTCTGGCATCTGTCGCGGCTCCGAACATATTATTTGCAACCGGTTGCAAAATGAGTATCGTGTGAATCGATTCAACGCAAGGTCCAAACTTTGCCGACCCCAGCTTGCCGGAGGACATGACGTGAGCGCTTTGATAGAGGGTATCAAAGGAAACCGGTTCGCCGTGTTCGGGCGCGCTGGCATGGACATGTTCGCCGATCCCATTGGTGTCAAAAGCGAAGATGCCGATACGTTCCACGCCGATCTGGGCGGGTCGTCAGCCAATATCTGTGCGGGTCTGGTCAAGCTGGGCGGTCAGGCGTCGCTGATTACCTCGGTCTCGGATGACGCAATCGGACGGTTCTGCCTGAATCGCCTGCGCCACTATGGCGTCGACACGTCCAATATCCGCGTTGTGGGTGGCGAATACCGCATGTCGCTGGCCGTCTACGAAAGCCGGGTCGAGAATTTCCAGAATGTCATCTATCGCAATGGAGCGGTCGATTTTCAGGTCACCGAAGAGGACATGGACAAGGTCGACTACTCGGCTTTCTCCGCCGTGATCTCTGCGGGCACCGTCTTTGCTGCCCAACCCTCACGCAGCGCCACCTTCCGCGCGTTTGACAATGCCCGCGCAGCCGGACTGCCCGTGATCTTCGACATCGATTACCGCCCCTATAGCTGGCCCTCGCCCGAAGTGGCCGCCGACGTCCTGTCGCGCGCCGGGGAAGCCAGTGACCTGATCGTCGGCAATGACGAAGAGTTCGGTTTCATGGCCGGTGGCATCGACAAGGGGTTCGCCAAGGCCAGAGAACTGGCCGAAAAGCCGGGCCGGATCGTCATCTACAAGATGGGTGAGCAGGGTGCGGTGACGCTGGTGGACGGTCAGGAGGTCCGCACCGGCATCTATCCGGTCACCGCCGTCAAACCCAACGGTGCTGGCGACAGTTTCATGGCTGGCCTGCTGGCGTCAATCGCCGCGGGGCATGCGCTGAAAGACTCAGTCATGCGCGGCTCGGCCTGTGCCTCGATCGTGGTGTCGCAACCCGGCTGCGCCCAGGCCATGCCAACGACGCAGCAGCTGGACACGTTCCTTGCCGATCATCCCGGCCCGACCACATAGGAGGCTCTTATGCATATCGCGCCCTATGACAACCAGAACAAACCCATCGTCGATGCCGACGACCCCACGGTGCCGCTGAACTATTTCAACATCGTCAAACTGCGCTGCGGTGACGCGTTCGAGTATCAGGTGCCGGGCTATGAAACTTGCATCGTTCCGGCCACCGGCAGCGTCGATATTGATGTCGAGGGCGTGAAATTCGCCAAGCTGGGCAACCGCGGCGAGGATGTCTGGGATGGCGAGCCCGAAGGCGTTTACGTCCCGGTCGGCGCCAAAGCGCAGATGATCTGCGTCTCGGACGAGGCCGAGGTGTTCATCGCGGGCGCCAAGTACGACAAGGTGCTGGAACCCTTTGATGTCCGCCAGCATGACCTTGTGCAATATGGCAGCGACGACACCAAAACCCACCGCAAGATCAAGCACATCCTCGGCCAGAAACAGCACGACAAGGTCGGTCGCCTGCTGGTGAGCGAGCTATTCACGGTTGGTCAGGGCGGCTGGTCCGGTTTCCCCAGCCACAAGCACGACACCAACCGTCTGCCGGATGAAAGCCGACACGACGAGACCTACAATTTCCGCTTCAAACCCAACTGGGGGTCGGGCCTGCAGATGTTGCAGCGTGAGGATAACGAACCGGGGGATGCCTATCACATCGTCGATGGCTCAACGATCTGCATCGACAAAGGCTACCACCCCTGCTGCGTGTTGCCGGGATACGAGATGTACTATTTCACCATCCTCGGCGGTCTCAGCCAGCGCTCGCTGGTGCAGTATTTCCAACCGACCCATGCCTATCAGATCGAGACCATTCCGGGCATCAAAGACATGATCGCGAAGTTCAAATGACCCTCGTAACGCTGAAAGACGTCCTGACCCCCGCTTATGAACAAGGCTATGCCGTTGGTGGGCTTGTCACATTGGGCTGGGAGGACATGCGCGCCTATGTAGCCGCCGCCGAGGCCGAAAACGCCCCCCTGATCCTGCAGGCCGGCCCCAGCTGCCGCGAACACACGCCGCTGCCCGTTCTGGGCAAGATGTTTCGCCATCTGGCCGAAAACGCCTCGATCCCCGTAGTCGCCCATCTGGACCACGGCTATACGTTTGAGGAATGCAAGATTGCCCTCGACTGCGGGTTCACGTCGCTGATGTTCGACGGGTCACGCAAGCCGCTGCAGCAGAACATCGACGAGACCGCCGCAATTGCCGAGATGGCCCACGCGGCCGGGATTTCCTGCGAGGGTGAGATCGGTTTTGTCGGCTATTCCGGTGGCGAGGGTTCAAACGGCACCGACCCGGCCGAGGCGGCACAGTTCGCGCGGGAAAGCGGCGTGGATGCGATGGCCATCTCGGTCGGCAACGTCCATTTGCAGCAGAACAAGGAAGGCGGTCTGGACGAAGACCGCATCCGCCAGATCGACGCCATGACCGAGGTGCCGCTGGTGATCCATGGCGGCTCAGGCGTGCCGGTCGAGCAGCGCAAGCGCCTCGCCCGCGAGACCTCGATCTGCAAGTTCAACATCGGGACCGAGCTGCGCATGGCCTTCGGCGCCGCGCTGCGCGAGGCCGTGAGCCGTGACCCCGAAAGGTTCGACCGCGTCACCATCCTGAAAGAGACCCACGACCCGGTCGAAGCTGCGGCCCGTGTTGTCATTCGCGCCTTTGGCGCACCGCCGCAGAGATAGCGCGTTCACGCCTAACGCCTTACCTCCAATAGGGATTCCATAATTTCCGCACATTCTCTGAATAACCGAAATCCATGGAAGCAAACTCTGCACGCGACGTTAATCGGCTTTTACGTGGCATCTCGACGAACCATGTCGAGACTGTGCGGGATGCGTGGCGCGCGCTCTTGGCAGATCCGAAAGCGGCTGTTCCGGAAATTCAGCACAAGCTTGCCTCTTCGGCGTGGCGGGACAACCCTCCGGGTCCTTTGCCCAAGTATTTCGGCATCCTGCTTGCACTGCTGAGCGAGGTGGATTCCGACGCGTTCCGACAGGAAGTTATCCGACTTGGAAAGAGCAAACTACACCCGGTCCATCGCAGAACACTGGACCTGATGGCAAAACGTCTGGACGACACGCCGGCGACCCTATTGGCCGAGAAGATACCGGTGTTTATCGCCGACGATGTCGCCGACCCGCCGCGCATCATTCGAAATCTTCAGCGCTGGAGCAAAACCAAAGGCCTGTCACTAGAAAGTGTGACCCGCATCGACGTAATCGCCGCACGGCCCGAGCTTGACTACTTGGGCAGGTACAACCTGTTCTTCTCGGGCATCGTGCTGACGGCACCCACAACACCGCCCGAGGGCCTGACCAAGTGGTTTGAAACTTTGAAAAACGAGAGCACCTTCTACCACGAGGTTGGTCACCACGTGCACAAACACAGCGAGGGTGGTCAGGTAGAAGAACAGGAACAAGAGGCGGACGATTATGCCCGCGCGATGATGCGCAGTGCGCGACCGATCTTAACTGGTATCGGTCGCTGTGTGGGTTGGTTTTTCAGGCCGTTGCTGAAACGCCTGATCAAATGGTTGGAGGCCAAGGCCCGACAAGACCATATCAAAACCCCTTGATCCTTAGATCGACCCGCCTTCGACCATAAAATTTCCCGCACTGCACATGGCAGCATCGTCCGAGGCCAGAAATACCACCATCCGTGCCACATAGATCGGGTCAATCGGATCGGGCAGGCATTGGCGGTTGACCTGTTTGGCCAGCGCCTCGGGCGTGACCCAGAGATCCTTCTGACGCTCGGTCATGATCCAGCCGGGCACCACCGTGTTCACGCGGATGCGGTGATCGCCCAACTCACGCGCCATGGTGCGGGTCAGGCCATGCACGGCCGATTTTGCGGTGGCATAGGCCGGAAAGCCCGCGCCGGCCTCCCACCACGAGTTTGACCCGAGGTTGACGATGGCCCCACCGCCCCGTTCGATCATCGCAGGCGCGACGGACTGGATGGCAAAGAACATGTGGCGGATATTGGCCGCCATACGCTCGTCCCAGTAGTCCGGCGTCACCTCGCGCCAGTCGTGCCGGTCATCATGGGCCGCGTTGTTGACCAGAACATGCGGGGGGCCCAGTTCTTCCGATAGCTGGTACAGGGCCTCACGCAATGCCTCGATATCGCGCAGGTCGCATTGGGCAAAGGCGTGTTCACCATCCAGATCCGCCAACAGTGCGTGCCCGGCGTCGGCGTTGATATCCAGAAACCCGACCTTGGCCCCCTGCGCCGCAAAAGCGCGGACTGTCTCCGCGCCGATACCCCCTGCCCCGCCGGTGATTATGACGGTCTTACCGTTGAGGCTGGGATAGGTGGCAAAGTTCTGGGTCATCCGTCACGCTCCATGATCCACGCGACCTCGGGGGCCGCAACAAAGCGCCATTTCCGCAAAGGCCCGGCCATGACGTTCAGATAATACATCTCAAATCCATAGGGCGCACCGCAAGGATGATGACCGCGCGGGACGGTCACAACATCGCCATCGGACACGGCCATCGTCTCGTCCAACTGGTCGTCATCGGTATAGACCCGCTGAATTCCGAACCCGTTGGCCGGGTTGAGGCGATGATAATAGGTTTCCTCCAGATAGGTGATCCGGGGATAATCATCCTCGTCATGGCGGTGGCTGGGATAAGACGACCAGTGGCCGTTCGGGGTGAACACCTCGGTCACCAGCAAGCTATCTGCATAGTCCTCGGCCTCCATCGCGATATTGTTGATGTAGCGCGTGTTCACGCCCTTGCCGCGCTCGGTCAAGGTGATGCCGTCGGGACCGATGCGCCGCGCCTGATGCCCGCCTTTGCCGGGGGCCGAGCAGACGGCGATGACGCAATCAGTTTCCGCGACGGCCTCCCACTCGGTTCCGTTCGGCAGGTACAGGCAATGCGGCGGCGTCTTTTCGAACACATTCATCCGGTCGCCCAGCGCACCCCAATCCTGCCCCGCCCCGGTGATCTGCGCCTTGCCTTCGACCATGACCAGAATGACCTCGCGGTCTCCGGTGGCCTCGGTGGCAGTGTCGCCCGCACGCAGGTGATAGAGGCCGAAACCGACATAGCGCCACCCTGCACTGGCCGGAGTGATGTCGTGGACCTTGCCGCGAGTTCCGAACGGTTTCCTGAGCAGGTCTGCCATGGTGTCGTCTCCTTGATGGGTGCATTTGGCGCACCCTTAATTGATTCAGGCAGCTTGCCTTGCCTGCAGCGCCGAGAGCGCCTCGGCCAGTTGCGCCTCGTCCCAGCCGTCAGTGACCGCCCGGCGCAGGATGTCCGCCTGACTTTCCGGCGCATTGCCCCCGATCGGAGGGTCCGTATCCAGATTGGTCGGGAAGGGATAGCCTTCGGCGGTGGCCGCAATCGCCGCATCCAATTCTGGCGGGGTCAGGTCGCCATGCTGTTTCAGCGCGATCAGATGAGGGAACACCGCCTGCGACATGGCGCGACGATCCACCGCTTCCATAGCGCGCCCGAAGGCGGACGAGATTTGCAACAAGTTCGCCATGCGGTCGATATCGGCGCTGCTGTTTTCGCCAGCAGCATGGAATAGTGCGGGATTGAAGAATATGGCATCGCCTTTTGCCAGCGGCAGTTGGATGAAATTGTCTTCGAAATGGTCCCGATGCGCGGGATCGTGAAAGGCCAGATAGCCCGGCGGGTAGAGCTGCGAGAACGGCAGCAGCTTGGTTGGGCCGCTTTCCACCGGCATATCGCAATGGGCAACCGCCCCCTGCAGGGTCAGCGCGGCGGTCAGGTGATGGGCATGAGCGGGATATCGGGCTGCGCTGTCGGCGCTTTGGAATCCAAGATGATAGTCCCTGTGCGCCTGTTGGGCCTTACCCCCCGGACGCACCTGATTGACCTGCGCGGTCATCTGATAGTTGGGGCCCAACCACGCCTCGCAGGCGGCCGCGATCGCGGTGTTCCCAAAATACAGCGCAAAGCCTTCCGGGTCGCGCAGGCATTGCTTTTGCAGCGCATTCCAAATCCGGTCATTCGCACCCGAGGCAGCGAAGTGATCGCCCTCACCCGAACCGCTTTGACGTTCTTCGTCAATGATCTGACGGAACACTTCGGTGGCCCGGTCGATTATCGAAGTCTCCGGATACGCCCCTCTCAGGACGATCACACCCGCCAATCGTCCAAGAACCAGCGCCCACTCAGACAACAGGTCAAGTCGTTTTTCCGGGTCCGCAAGAACCGGACCCAGCGCAGCCACATCATAGATCGGTACATGTTTTTCGATGCCCGAGGCGAAAGGCATGTGCTCGGTAGAAACAGTGGACTCGGTCAACCTCTTGAAAGTGTCGAGATTGACCGACTCGGGGCCAAAGAACCCAAAGGATTGACGTACCCTGTCGCTCATGCTTCCACCTCTTCTGCGAACCCCGCCTTAGACGATTTCCAACCCCGCCTGCGCGCAAACATCCACGATGTGATCATATCCCATCTTTGAATACTCATAGGGTGGTGCCTTGGCAGGATCCTGTTCGGCCTCGACCACGATCCAGCCCTCGTAATCCATCGCCCTGAGCGCATTTGCGACCGCTTGGAAATCGATGCAGCCATCGCTGGGGACGGTGAAGGCCCCCGCGATCACCGCATCAAGAAAGCTGCGGTTGTTCTCGCGCGTGTCCTGCACGATGGACGGGCGAATATCCTTGAAATGCACGTGATGCACCCGGTCGCCCCAACGATTCAAGGTCGCCATCACATCGCCGCCCCCAAACAGCAGGTGGCCGGTGTCAAAGCACAGCTTCACCTCGGGGCCTGATCCTTCCATCAGCCAGTTCACGTCATCCTCGCTTTCGATGATCGTGCCCATGTGATGGTGATAGGCCATCGGCATACCCTGATCGGCCATCCATTTCGCCAGCTCGGTCAGCTTGGTCGCATAGGCCAGAACCTGATCCTTGGACAGTTTGGGGCGGTCATTGACCGGCGTTCCGATCTGACCCTGCACGGTGTTGGAACACTCAGCATAGACGATGCAGGGGCTGTTCAACGCCACGAACTGCTCGACTTGCTCGTGGACGGCCTCACGCTCGGTCGCGAGGTCATTGACCAGCGTATTGCCCGAGCACCAGCCACCGCACAGGGCGATATCGTTGCCGTCCAGATAGGCGCGCAGACCTTCGGTGTCGCCAGGCATCCGCTGGCCGCGTTCAACGCCGATATAGCCAATCTGCCGCGCCTCTTTCAGCGCCTGCTCCATGGTATAGGCCGCCGTCAGATCCGGCAGATCGTCATTCTGCCAGGCGATCGGAGAGATCCCGATTTTCACGCTCATTTGGTGTTTCTTTCCCTGAGTGCAACCTCATAGGCCGCGCGTTTTTCATTCACTTCGGGGCGGATGCTGATCTCGGGCACGGCCACTTCCCACCACGTGCCGCCGTATTCGGTGGACGGATAGGGATCGGTGTCGATGACCACCACGTACGGCCCCTTGATGTCGCTGCGCTTAGCCAGAGCATCTTCAAGCTCGGCAATCGAGCTGACCTTGACCGATGTCGCCCCCATCGCCGCCGCATGGGCTGCGAAGTCGATGGCCGAGGGCGTTTCGTGAACCGCGTCGTCCAGCAGGTTGTTAAACTCGGCCCCGCCGGTGCCCATCTGCAGGCGATTGATACACCCAAAGCCCCGGTTGTCGGTGATCACGACAGTGAACGAAATCCCCATCATCGCGGCTGAGGCCATTTCCGAATTCGCCATCATGTAGGTGCCATCGCCGGTAAAGCAGATCACATCACGATCCGGCTGAGCCATCTTGATGCCCATGGCGCCCGCGATCTCATACCCCATGCAACTAAAGCCGTATTCCATGTGATAGGCACCAGGGCGCGGCGCTTTCCACAGTTTGTGCAGTTCACCGGGCATGGTGCCCGCCGCGCACATCACAACCGTATCGTCATGCGAGGCGCGCTGCACCGCGCCGATCACCTGCATGTCGGTGGGCAGCGCGTTGCCATCGCCCGGTGCATCAGTCAGCGTGTCGACCTTGCCGAACCAATCGGCCTTCAACGTATCGGCCACAGGGTCCGCACGATATCCCTGCAGGGCAGTCCCCAACTCCTCGAGCCCGACGCGGGCATCGGCTTGCAGCGGCATGGCACCGTGTTTCTCGGCATCATAGGCAGCGGTATTCAGGCTGATCATCTCACGCTCGGGGTTCGAGAACAGACCCCATGAACCGGTGGTGAAATCCTGAAAGCGCGTACCGACGCCCAGCACCAGATCGGCCTCGGCACAGACGTCGTTGGCGGGTTCGCCGCCGGTCACGCCGATGGGGCCAAGGTTCAGCGGATGATCCCAGGCCAGCGCGGACTTGCCGGCCTGTGTCTCGGTAATCGGGATGTTGTGCGTTTCGACAAAGCTCTGCAGGGCATCGGTTGCGCCCGAATAGTGCACCCCACCCCCGGCAACGATGACCGGACGCTTGGCCGCCTTGATCGCGGCCACCGCGCGGGCCAGCTCGCCCTCATCCGGGCGGATACGGCGCTGATACCAAACGCGCGGCTCAAAGAAGCTTTCGGGATAGTCATAGGCCTCGGCCTGCACGTCCTGACAGAAGGCCAGCGTCACCGGTCCGCAATCTGCCGGATCGGTCATCGTACGGAAGGCGCGCGGCAAGGCGGTCAACAGGTGTTCGGGCCGGGAAATGCGGTCAAAGTAACGGCTGACTGGTTTGAAGCAATCATTGGCGCTGAGCGTGCCGTCACCGAAATTCTCGATCTGCTGTAGCACCGGGTCCGGACCGCGGGTAGCGAACACGTCGCCCGGCAGGAACAGAACCGGCAGGCGGTTCACATGCGCCAGCGCTGCCGCCGTGACCATGTTCGTGGCCCCCGGACCGATCGAAGACGTCACTGCCATGGTCCGCGTGCGGCGCATCTGCTTGGCATAGGCAATCGCGCAATGCGCCATGGTTTGTTCGTTATGGCCGCGATAGGTGGGCAGGCTGTCTTTGACAGCGTGCAGCGCCTCACCCAGCCCTGCCACGTTGCCATGGCCGAAAATAGCCCAAACCCCTGCGATGAACGGCTCTCCGGCCTCGTTCATCTGCGCGCCCAGATAGCGCACCAAAGCTTGCGCTGCGGTCAGTCGGACTGTCTTGCCCATTGTGATCCCTTTCAACACAAGGCCGTTTTGGCCAATTCCGCAATTTCGTTAGGTTGGGCCACCCGGACCCGAAAAAGGGGGAACGGTGTTAAACCGTTCCACCCAGCGAGCCCTCCAGCTCGGCCATTTCCTGACCGCCGGCCATGAGGTCCTGCAACTGTTCAGGCGTGATCTCGCCGCGTTTCGCAGTACCCAATGTCTTGCCCCGGTTCAGCACGGTAAACCGGTCGCCCACCGCCAGCGCATGGCGCACGTTGTGGCTGATGAAGACAACGCCCACGCCCTGGCTGCGCACTCGGTCAATGGTCGCCAGAACATTCGACGTCTGGCGCACACCCAGAGCCGAGGTCGGTTCGTCCAGGATCAGGATTTTGGCACCAAAATAAACCGCGCGCGCAATCGCGACGGTCTGCCGCTCGCCACCGGAAAGCGTGCCGACGGCCTGATCCGGCCCGCGCAGGTTGATGCCCATCTTGCGCATCTCTTCCATGCAGACGTCGTTGGCGGTGTCCACGTCAAAGCGTTTCAGCAACCCCTTCCCCTTGGTCGGCTCGCGCCCCATGAAAAAGTTGCGCGTCACGCTCATCAGCGGGATCATCGCAAGGTCCTGGAAAACGGTCGCAATGCCCGCCTCCATCGCATCACGTGGGGTGTCGAAATGCAGTGGTTTGCCTTCGAAATAGATCTCGCCCTTTGTGGGTTTGTGCACCCCGGACATGGTCTTGATGAAGGTTGACTTGCCCGCACCGTTGTCGCCCAGCAAGCAATGACACTCACCCGGTTTGACGTCAAAGCTGACACCGGCCAGAGCGATGATGTTGCCAAAGTGCTTTTCGATGTCTTTCATTTCAACGATAGGCGCCGCATCGGTCGCATCGCCGTGGTGAAACTTGGTATCTTCGGTCATATCAGCGCTCCCCGGTTACGCGTTTACGGATCGCGTTGTTGAACAGGACGGCGATCAGCAGCATGGCGCCCAGAAAGACCTGGAACCAGTCCTGATCAAAGTCGGTATAGGTCAGGCCGATGACAACCATGCCAAAGATGATCGAGCCGAAGAACGCCCCGATGGCCGAGCCATAGCCGCCGGTCAGCAGACAGCCCCCGATCACGGCCGCGATGATTGCCTCAAACTCCTTCTGGAAGCCACGGCGCGCATCGGTCGAGCCGGCATCCATCACGGTGATGATTGCCACCAGCGCGGCGCAGCAGGCCGTCAGCATGAACAGCGAAACCTTGACGCGATTCACCGGCACACCCGAGTTGGACGCCGCAGTCTTGTCGCCACCCGACGCGAAAATCCAGTTCCCCGCCGGGGTGCGCAGCAGCACATAGGTCGCGGCCAGCGCCATCACGATGAACCACAGGATTTCGACCGGGATACCCGGCACTTTTGGGGCACCGCTCTTGAATGTATCGATCACGCCCTTCTCGGCCAGCCAGGCGAACAGGCTTCCAAAGGCCTCACCCGAGAAAAACGGGGCCAGCCAGTCATTTTCGGTTGCGTCACGCACGCCGCGCAGCTGGGTCGACCCTCCGGTGGCCATTTTCAGCCCGACCAGAGACAGCCCCCGCAGGATGAACAGAAACGCCAGCGTCACGATAAAGGACGGCAGGCCCGAGCGGATCACGATATTGCCGTTGATCGCGCCGACCATGGCCGCAAAAACAAACGTCATCGGGATCGCGGCAATCAGCGGCAGCTGCCAGGTGACCACGCAGACACCGAAGAACAGGCCGGAAAAGGCAACCATCGAACCGATCGACAGGTCGAATTCCCCGCCAATCATCAGCAATGCCGCGCCGATGGCCAGGATACCCAACTGGGCCGCAGGCGTCATGAAGTTCATGACCCCGGCCAGGGTGAACATCGAGCTGTCGGCGGTGATCGCGAAGAAGATGAACACCAGAATGACACCGGCCATGGCGCCAAGTTCCGGGCGTTTCATTAACTTGGTCAGAAACGGTTCGTTCTTGACCCTTTCGTCGGCTGCGACGGGCGCTGACTGGCTCATGTTTTCCTCCCAATTCGATGGAAACGGCGCGATGGGCGCCGCTTCTATTGTCAGAGTCCGGTAGGCTTAGCGGATGCCCTGCGACGACAGTTCGATCACTTGACCAGCCTTTTCGGCGGTCACCAGGTTCGGACCCGAGGGCACATCGCCGCCCGGCATCAGACCGTATTTGGCGTGCAGACCCATGAAGTTCACCGCAAGATAGCCCTGCAGGTATTGCTGCTGATCGATGGCAAAGGCAGCATCGCCATCAACAACCGACTGCAGGAAGTTGGCCGACAGGTCGAACGAGGCAACGTTCACGTCCCGCCCCGAGGCCTTGGCAGCCGCCACGGCAGGCTCACCCGCCGAGCTGGCACCCAGCGCCATGACGGTGTCGACGCTTTCATCTGCGGCCAGCGCAGCGGCCACTTTCGATTCGATCTCGGACGGATCGTTCGAGGTCGGCAGAACGGTGACATTGCCACCAAAGCCCTCGGCAAAGCCCTCGCAGCGCAGGTCCAGCGACACGTTGCCCACTTCGTGGTTCACACAGATCGCGTTGCTGCCGCCCATCGACGCCAACGCTTCGCCTGCGGCCTTGCCGGCATCGTACTCATCCTGACCGACATGCAGCAGGGCACCCAGGGCTTTTGCAACTTCGGCGCCCGAGTTGATCGAGATCACCGGGATACCGGCCGCAACCGCGCGTTCGATCGACGGGCCAAGCGCGTCCGCGTCGGGGATCGAAACGATCAACCCGTCAGGCTCCTGGTTGACGGCGGCGTCGATCAGCTGCGACATGGCCACCATATCGAAAGTTTCGGGCGCGCGGTATTCCACGTTGACGCCGACATCCTTGCCCGCCTGTTCGACGCCGTTCTTGACGACGTTCCAGAACGCGTCATTCGCCTGACCGTGCGACACAACCACGATTTCCTGTGCAAATGCAGGTGCAGCCAAGGCCAGAGCACCGGCAGCCAGCGCGCCTTTAACGAACTTGTTCATTTGGTTTCCTCCCATAAAAACAGTCTGTCTTATGCCGGGGCGTCAGCCCCAATCATTCGGATTGACCGAATCTCTTCCGCTCCGGGCTTTGGCGGAGCTGCCTCCAGTTTCCGGATATCAGCTCATTTTGCAACCGGTTTCAAAACGTCAGCCATTGCGACCGGTTGCCCGGTCTGCGCCGAACGGGTCGCGGCCTCGGCCATTGCCAGCGCGGCAACGCCATCCTCCAGCGTCACCGGCATCGATGATCCGGTCAGCACGGCCTGAACAAACGCGTCCCATTCCGCGCGATAGGCGGGCATGTAGCGTTCTAGGAAAAAATAAGTCGGCTTGGCGCCGGTGACACCATCGGCGGTCGATTTGACGACGGCGTTCTCCAGAACGTTATGGGCTTGCAGCAACCCGCCAGAGCCCAGCATCTCGATCCGCTGGTCATAGCCGTAGACCGCCCGCCGCGAGTTCTTGATCACCACGATCTTGCCATCGGTATAAGTCATTGTGACCACAGCGGTATCCACATCCCCTGCGCGCCCGATCTCGGGGTCGACAATCGAAGACCCGACAGCAGTAATCCGTTCCGGCAGCTGGCCCATCAGGTAATTCGCCATGTCGAAATCATGGATCATCATGTCCCGGAACAGACCGCCGGAAACCTTGACATAACTGATCGGCGGCGGGGCCGGGTCGAAAGAGGTGATCGACAGCATCTCGGTCGTACCGATCTCACCCTGATCGGCGGCCGATTTCAGGGTCGAGAAGCTGGGGTCAAACCGGCGGTTGAACCCGACCATGACCGGGCGACCAGTTTCCGCTGCAACCGCCTGACACGCCAGCGCGCGCTCAAGGCTGAGGTCAACGGGTTTTTCGCACAGAACCGCCTTGCCGGCCTGCGTGGCGGCCTCGATCAGGTCAGAATGGGTATCCGTCGGCGTCGCGATCAGCACCGCATCGATAGACGGGTCGGCAATGATGTCGTGGGACTCGCGGACCGCTGCTCCCTGCTCCGCAGCAAGGCTTTCAGCCGCATCGGAAATCGCGTCGGAAACCGCGTAAAGCTGACTTTGAGGATGCGCGGCAATGGCCTGTGCATGTACCCGACCAATGCGCCCGGCGCCAAGCAATCCGATTCTCAGCATACGGTTCTCCCGAATCTCTAATTTGGCGATACAATGTTTCTTTTTGCAACCGGTTGCAATATTTTTTTGGACGCGACGATGCCACAACGCAAAATTGCACGGTGTCGTGGCGGGCTGTGAAAAAGATGACTGGCGATCCCGGAAGGACTCGAACCCTCAACCTGCTGATTAGAAGTCAGCTGCTCTATCCAGTTGAGCTACGGGACCGCTGCGCCCTTCTTGCGGTTTTTACGGGCGGGGTTCAAGACCCAAGCGCATGAAGGCGCTGTTTGGGTCGGCCTCGTATCCGTAGATCGGCCCGCAATAGGAATATCCCAGCGCCTCATAGAGTTTGCGGGCCGCGTCATATTCCGGCAGATGCGCCGCGCCGGTTTCCAGAACCAAGGCTGAAATCCCGTCGGTTCGGGCCAGATCTGCCAGATGGATCATCATCTTGCGCGCCAGACCACGCCCGCGCGCCTGCTCCAGAATATGCACCGATTTCACCTCGGCCGTGCCATCCGGCAGCGCCTTGAGCGCACCACACCCGACAGGCTGACCCGCGTCATACATGGCCCAGAATCGAATCTCCGGCCCGGCCAGCGCCTTGGCATCCATGGTGTGATTGCTTTCCGCGGGGCCAGCGGTTTCGCTATGGGCAAAATGCGCCTCGACCACCGGGCGCAGCGCGTCCGATGTCGGATCAGCCTCGCGGATGTCGATCAATTCAGTGGGTCCAGGGCGCACGCCGGTCGGTGGCGAAGTTTTCGCCATAGCCACGGGCGCGCAAATTGGGTTTACGCTTGTGCGGCTCGCTGACCTGCGCGTCGATCCCGTTGTCCTTGGCGTAATCCAGCGCCTCTTCCTTGGTGTCGAACTTCAGCCGCACCTGGGTCTGCGTATCGTTGGACGAGGTCCAGCCCATCAGCGGATCAACCTCACGCGCAGACGCGGGGGCGTATTCCAGAACCCACTTGCGGGTCTTGGCCATCCCCGAGGTCATCGCATTCCTTGCAGGCTGGTAAATCCGTGCGCGCATGTCGCCTCTCCGTACTCACTTGGCTGGGGATGTTTATGCGCCAGACGCGTGGCATGGACAAGTCCGCAATTGTCGCAATTCAAGGGTTTGGAAATGCCCCCTTGAACAAGAACAAAAACAGATCAAAATCAGGCGCGAAAGGAATCTCCCCTGATGGCTTACGCTCATTCCGACAAGACACAGCTGACCGCCGACGACGTGCGCGCCCGCCTGAAACTGGAAGGCGGCAAGGCATTCGTCATGCATACCGAGTTTTCCCCCGCGGGCGACCAGCCAACCGCGATCAAGGAACTGGCCGGAGGCGTGTCGGACGGCGAGCGCGATCAGGTTCTGCTGGGTGCGACCGGGACGGGCAAGACCTTCACCATGGCCAAGGTGATCGAGGAAACCCAGCGCCCTGCCATCATTCTGGCCCCCAACAAGACATTGGCGGCGCAGCTATATGGTGAGTTCAAGGGCTTCTTCCCCGAAAACTCGGTCGAGTACTTCGTCTCCTACTACGACTATTACCAGCCCGAGGCCTATGTGCCGCGCAGCGACACCTATATCGAGAAAGAATCCCAGATCAACGAACAGATTGACCGGATGCGCCACTCGGCCACGCGGGCGCTGTTGGAACGTGATGACGTAATCATCGTCGCCTCGGTTTCGTGCATCTACGGCATCGGCTCGGTCGAGACCTATGGCGCGATGACGCAGGACCTGAAGGTTGGCCACGAATACGATCAACGGCAGGTGATGGCCGATCTGGTCGCCCAGCAATACCGCCGCAACGATCAGGCGTTTCAGCGCGGGTCCTTCCGGGTGCGGGGCGATTCCCTGGAAATCTGGCCCGCCCACCTTGAGGACCGCGCCTGGAAGCTGTCCTTCTTCGGCGAAGAGCTGGAGCAAATCACCGAATTCGACCCGCTGACCGGTGAGAAAACCGATACGATGGAGCAGATCCGGGTCTATGCGAACTCGCACTATGTGACGCCGAAACCCACGATGCAGCAGGCGATCATCGGGATCAAAAAGGAGTTGCGAATAAGGCTGGACCAACTGGTGGGCGAGGGCAAACTGCTGGAGGCGCAGCGCTTGGAACAGCGCACCAACTTCGATCTGGAAATGCTCGAGGCCACCGGCGTCTGCAACGGGATCGAGAACTACTCGCGTTATCTGACCGGCCGCGCACCGGGTGAGCCTCCCCCAACCCTGTTCGAATTCATCCCAGACAACGCGATTGTCTTCGCCGACGAATCCCACGTCAGCGTACCGCAGATCGGCGGCATGTACAGGGGCGACTACCGGCGCAAGTTCACGCTGGCCGAGCACGGGTTCCGCCTGCCGTCCTGCATGGACAACCGACCCCTCAAGTTCGAGGAATGGGACGCCATGCGCCCGCAATCCGTCTTTGTCTCGGCCACCCCGGCCAAATGGGAGATCGAACAGACCGGCGGCGTTTTCACCGAACAGGTGATCCGCCCCACGGGCCTCTTGGACCCCGAGGTCGAAATCCGCCCTGTCTCGATGCAGGTGGACGACCTGCTGGACGAGGTGCGCAAAGTCGCCGCGAACGGCTTCCGCACGCTGGTCACGACACTGACCAAACGCATGGCTGAGGACCTGACCGAATACCTGCACGAACAAGGTATCAAGGTCCGCTACATGCACTCGGATATCGACACGCTGGAACGCATCGAAATCCTGCGCGACCTGCGCCTAGGCGCCTTCGACGTACTGGTCGGCATCAACCTGCTGCGAGAGGGACTCGACATCCCCGAATGCGGGCTGGTCGCTATTCTGGACGCGGACAAGGAAGGTTTCCTGCGCTCGGAAACCTCGCTGATCCAGACCATCGGCCGCGCCGCGCGGAACGCGGATGGCCGCGTGATCATGTATGCCGACAAGATCACCGGCAGCATGGAACGCGCGCTGGAGGAAACCAACCGCCGCCGCGCCAAGCAACTCGCCTATAACGAGGAACACGGCATCACCCCCGAGACGGTGAAGAAGAATGTCGAGGACGTTCTGGCCGGTCTTTACGAAGGCGATGTCGACATGAACCGCGTCACCGCCACCATCGACAAACCGATGCACGGCGCGAATTTGGAGGCCCATCTGGACGGGTTGCGCGAGCAGATGCGCAAGGCCGCCGAAAACCTGGAATTCGAAGAGGCCGCCAATATCCGGGATGAAATCAAACGTCTGGAAGCGGTCGATCTGGCTGTGGCCGACGACCCTATGGCGCGGCAATGGGCGGTCGAGAAAGCCTCGGAAGACGCGGTGAAATCGCGCGGGCGGTCAACGGCCGGCAGGCCGGGGCAGCGCGGTGGGAATGTGAAGCGGAGGAAGCGGTGAAAACCCAAGATAATTTTTGCTATTGAGACAACCTCGGCAAACAACTTATAGAAATATCCACTCTGACTATTACCGTTAAAAGCAAAAGGCGGCCTATGCGATTTCTTGTTTCGATTTTCACTGTCCTTGTGACTTCTGTCGCACCTGCATGGTCTGAAGAGCCTCGTACTGACTACTCTGGGCGCACTCTCATTTATCATTCGGATGTCAAACTGCGCGGAACACAAAAGAGGGATGTTAGGCACTCGCAAAAGGCAGATTTCTTTGGTGCGGTGGCAGTCAACACAACAAAGAAAACCGATGACTTTAACGGTGCCGCGTGGGGATACCACGATTTGAAAACAGCTCAGGGCGTTGCGATGCGGTCCTGCCGCTTCAAAGCTGAAAGGCCTGAAGACTGTGTACTGTACCTTTCTGTTGTACCTAAAAGTTTTGACATAAACTCCAAGGAGTTGACTCTGTCCAAAACCGGATCGGAAGCCTACAACTATCTCAAGGGGAGGTTGCTCAGTACTTTGGGTAGCTATCAATCTTTCGCGACAAACGGCATTCATACCTGGGCCTACTCAGCAGCGGTATCAAGCCGCGAAGAGGCCGAAAGGAACGCAATAAAACTTTGCGAAGAGACATTTGCGAAATCGCTGAAAAGGAAAAAGCCAGATTGGGTAAAAGCAGTCTATGCAGAGGAAAAGTTGAAATGCAGGGTTTTCACTACGTTTTCGCGTGATTGACCGTATTTGAGTTTAGTATCCCGCATGCCCAAGCCTCTGCGCCGATCGTTTTTCTTGGTGGGCGCAACTGAGGCCGGCTCTGCAATCAACGTGATCTGTTCGCTCGGTGACGTATCCAACGTCGCACACTTCAACCTTGCAGCCCGGCGCGCACTCCTCCACGTTTGAAATCACAAATTGTGATTCCAAACGGTTGCCATGACGAACCCGAAGAAACTGCCCAGCGCACATGAGGTCCAAAGCGCCATTCACCGGGTGCGGGGCGCCCGCGTGGTGCTGGCCGAGGATTTGGCGCAGTTCTATGGAAAATCCGTCAGCGCGTTCAATCAGGCCGTGTCACGCAACAAGGACCTGTTCGAAGGCTACCGCTTTCAGCTAACCGATGCCGAGGTCGCCGATTTGCAATCACAGAATGTGATCTCAAAACCCAAAGGCCGCGGCGGGCGGCGGGTCAATCCTTGGGTCTATACCGACTACGGCGTGGCCATCGCCTCGGCCCTGTTCAAGGACCCGCGCGCGATCAGGATCACCCGGATGATCACCGAGGCCTTTGTCGATGGCGCAAACGCGCTGGCCGAAACCCCGCGCAGCGTGCCGGAAATCCTGCCGCCCGAGGACGCCCCCACCCCGCTGCTGCCCAATGGCGAGCAGTTGCGTGATCTGGCCGAGAACATTCTGGACTCGGGCCAGCAGAGCCTTGTCGACTACATCGCCAACCCCACCACCAAACGGCAACAGGCGGTGGCGGTGATCATGAAGACCCTGGCGGAAACCGCAGGCGAAGAGGTCCGCACTCAGCATGAACGCCTGCGCCTGAACATCGCCCAGCGTCTGGCGAGCGGAGATTACGCCGATGATGACGACCGCAAAGGCCTGCTGGAGCTGCTGCAGGCGATGAAGAGTTAAACACCCAACTCGGCCCGCATCTTCTTTGTCAGCTTGGCCACAACCAGATCATAAGACGTCATGATATGTTCGCGTAGTGAGGCGTCGGACATGCCGCGTTCTTCATAGACCTGCAGTCATTTCATCCCGCGCGACGCCAGATAGGGCGCTGGGCGGATGCCGGGCTCATCGCCCAGCACCTCAAACGCCAGATCGGTGGCCTTGAAGGTGAAGGCGTCCTTGCCATCGTTCCAGCCACAGATCGCAAAGACCTTGCCGCCCACTTTCCACACATCCGCATTGCCCCATTGCACCACATGACTGGTGGCTTTGAGGCTGGCGCAGAAGGTGTTGAATTCGTCGCGGGTCATCGCCCGAACCTCGGCGATCACCCGGAAATATGCAAGCGTTTAAAGGGCTTTATCCCAGTGGACGACCACGTCAAACCCGGCAGGGGATGGCGGGCCTTCGAGGAATTCCGCGAAATTCCCCCACAACTCGGCCACTTTGGGCGCGTTCGCGTTCGATGTCTCCTCGCTTTCGACAACCGCAACAACGTAACCGGTGCCGTCCTCGTTCATGGCATTGGTAAAGCTGTGCATCCCGTTCATGCCCATAATCTGATCTTTAAGCTCATTCATTTTCGCCTCGGCGGCATCCCGCATGCCGGGCTTCATTTTGAACTGAGTAATACGTGCAAACATTTCTTTCCTCCCTTTCAGGGCGAAATCCCCCAAAGACGGCCCTAAGCGGCACGTCCGGCGCAGTGTAACACAGCATCGGTGAATCGCGCAGAACCCGCGCAAGGGCCAATCAGGGCCGCACGAACTTGGCGGTTCCGACCGTCCGCGACGGGCGCGTGCCGGTCTGCTGCGGGACCGCGCCGGAAACCGGGGTGGGCGCGATGGTTTCGCAGGCAACGCCATCGCCATCGGGATCGTTGCGCGGGTGGTATCCCGGCCCTCCGGCCAAGAACGGCCCCGGCACGACCGTTTCAACCGCGTCACACCCCGCCAGGGCAATCAAATGGATCAGGGCCTGTTCGCGCTCAAAGTCGGATGTGCGCAGGTAAACAGCCACGACAATACTCAGGATCGTCAATGGCAGCATGAGAACCATGATCAATATCCGAACCGGAGACAGGGCGCGTTTGCGCAAGGCGTCCGCGCGTTTCTGGCGCCTCGATACCTTGGGCGTTGTCGGTTCCGTTTCGGGCTTGAGCGTGTTGTCTGGCATATCCTTCCCCTAACCCGGATTTGTGGCGAAACCGAGGCCCGGACACAACCGGCAACAAGGCCTCGCGCCGGGCCGGTGAAGCAGCTATGTTTGGCCCGTTGCAGACACCCTGGGACATATAAGCCATGACTGAAGCCAACCCTTTTCGTCCGGTCGATGACACGGCCCGCGGTTTGGCCCGCGACCTGATCGAGGGTGCAACCTTTGGCGCCCTCGCCACTTTGCAGCCGGGTAAGGCGGTGCCTTCCGTGTCGCGTATCTCGCTGGCAACGGATGAGGCTGGCGGTCTGGTGACCCTGATCTCGACCCTGGCGGATCATACGCGGGCTTTGCACGCCAATCTGGCCTGCGCGCTGTTGGTAGGAGAGCCGGGTGAGACCGGTGATCCGCTGACCCACCCGCGTTTGACCCTGCACGCCGAGGCCCGGTTCGTCGCGCGTGACAGCGCAGAGCACGGCCACCTGCGCGCGCGGTACTTGGCCTTGCGCCCAAAAGCGAAGCTTTATGTCGATTTCACCGATTTCGGCTTTGTCCGGTTCGAGATTTCAGATGCTTTGCTGAACGGTGGCTTTGGCAAGGCGTGGCGCCTTGCCCCGGCCGATCTTACACCCGGTCAGCGCACCACGTGAACCGCGCAGGCGGCGTGGCGGACCACATGGTTCGCAGTTGAGCCCAGCAGAAGATCCTGCATCCCCGGCCGATGCGATGCCATGATGATCAGGTCCGGTTTATGGGATTCCGCCCAGTCCAGAATGGTGCGCCCGGAATGCCCTTCGATCACCACGCCCACCGCGTTGGGCAGTTTCGCTGCCAGTTCATCCAGTTCGGTCTGAATCGCCCTGCGGGCTTCGGTCAGGTATTCGGGCGGCATGTAGGAGATTGCGTAGTTCGGTATGTGCTCGACCACATGCAGCAAGGTCACCTGGGCGTCCGGTGCCGACAAAATCCCGGCCAATTTCAACGGGCCGGAAATATCCCGTTCGGCATCGAAAGAAATGGGAACAAGAATGTTGCGATACATGGCGCGCACCTCCGCTTTCCTACACCCACCTTGAGCGAATTTGGGTGTTAAGGCTTTGATCCAAATCAGGAACTGCCAAAAGTTTCGGCCACGTCATACATCACCGGCTCAAAGCTCTTGCACAGCTCGTTGATCTTGCGGTTGCGGTCGCGCATTTCCGGAGTGCGCAGCATGGCCAGAAAATCCTCGCGGCGTTCCCATTGTGAATAATTGGCAATCCGGGTCTGGGCATCGTTCACATGCAGCCCTGCCGACACGAAACCCGGCTGTTTCGAGATGAACTCGGCATAGGCGTCGGTCAGCGCCTCCAACAGATCGTGGCAGGTGCCCGGCGTCATTTCAAAGGTGGTGATAACTGTCTGGACGCTCGCGCTCTTGGAAATCTTCGGCATCTGGATTCTCCTTATCGTTTCACAAGCTTAACACAGGAATTGCAAAGGTCTCTTGTTTCCTTTGCGGGTGAGACCTCTTTGTCGGTTTTCAAAAAATGAACAAATTACTAACCATCCGTTAACCATGCTGACGGATTCTGCGCGCATGTGCCGGATCGTCCTTCTTTTGTCTCTGTTGCTTGCTGCGGTACCGGCGTGGTCGGGGGCATGGCTGCGGGAAAAGGGTTCGGCCTTCACCGCGGCCTCGGTAACCGCGTTCAAGGACTCCGGCGGTTCTTATGACTATAAAACCGGGCTTTATGCGGAATTCGGATACCGACCGAACCTTACAATCGGGCTGGATTTCGAGGAGAACCGAGACCTTTACGGCCACGCACTAATGTTTGCGCGGCTTCCGGTTGCCGATTTCGACAAATGGGGACGTTTTGCGGCCGAGATCGGGGCGGGCGCCCATAATCGGCACCGGGACGCCTGGGCCATGTATAAGCTGACCCTCTCTTATGGCAATGGGTTCCAGACCGGCTGGGGGAATGGCTGGGTGGCTATCGATACCGCTTTGGAATTGCGCACGCATGATGCCCTATACCGCAAACTGGATATCACCGCAGGTCTGTCCGGGGATCGGCTGCTGAATCCGCTGATACAGATTGAGACGGCCTATACCCCGGATCATTCGTTGTATTGGAGAGCCCGCCCCTCGGTCATGATCCGGACTAGGAACAGTTCGGCCACGTGGGTGCTGGGCCTTGAACGCGATGATGCGCGCAGCGATACGGGGTTGAAATTGGCGATTTGGAATGAGTTTTGAAGGCCGCGAACTGGCCGCCCCGCAACGGGACGGCCAGCCGAAATATCAGCGCTCCATTCGCACGGTCGCGGAAACCTCACCGCTCAGAGCCTCGGGCCAACGCAGGTTGATCGCGTCATTCGATACGCCCTGCTCCAGCTCGACATAAGGGTTGGCAAAGGTCAGCGATCCGAAAGTTGTTCTCAAAGGTCCCAGAACCGTGACCGCATCACAGCTGCGGGCAAGACCGCCAAACGGCAGCCGACCCGAAGTCTGGACGGTCCAGGCTTGCGATGCGGAACCTTGTGCATACCTGACCCGCAGAGGGTTCGACACTTTCTGGTCCACCCCGTGAAAGGTATTGTTCTCGAACGTCACACCCCGGTGCGCGTATTTGTTCAGATCGGCATAGGTGGTGTCCACCCGTTCCACCCGGGTGATATTACCACTTGATGAACGGAACTTGTTCCCGGTCACGATGACACCATTCAGGAAATGCCCCGCACCATAGGGCCGAATGACAAGATAGGTGAACCAGGACGCAACTTCGCTGGAGTAGAAGATATTGTCGGTGATGGCCATCGAACTGAACGAATACCCGGCAGTGTAGACCGGATTTGCATCCCGTTCGTTGGTCCACTGGATCGAGCAGTTATCAACGTAGTTCCCTGAGATGGTCGAGCTGTTATAGGTGCCGATCATGACCAGACCGGCGCTGCGGACACCTTGCGGAATGCTGTCGCCCTGGAAGAAGTGATTGCCCAGGATCATGTTGTTGGTGCCGCCCAAAACGGCAAAGTGCCGGAACCGCACCGCCCGGTTGTGGCGCAGTTTGACGTCATTGGCGGTAGAGTTCAGAGCGATCGATTTTCGATCCTGCACATTGAAGGACTCTTCGGTGGACAGGAACTGACAGTTATCGATCAGCATCCCCTGACACCCCGTTCCGATCGACGTGATGCCCCGATCCTTGGGGCGGCTAATGAAACTGTTCGCCACCGCGAAAGTACTGCCCGAGGGGGCCAGACGGATCGCGCTGCTGCGGCCATTGCACTGGAACTCAATCTCTTCCATGCCAAATTTGCGCAGCGTGCTGAAGCCGCTGAAATCCAGCAGGTACTTGAAAGATTGAAAGGTGAAGGTCTGCGTGCCGGCCGCATCAAACAACGGTGCGTTCAGCGTGATCTCACCCGCACCCTCGTTTTTGGAACGGACATAGATTTCACGCCCGACCCCGCTGCCCTGTACCAATGCACCGATCGGAATATTGGCCACGTTGGCCACATTCACCAGACGGGTGGGGTCGTTCGGGTTATAGGTCGCGACTGAGGTGAACGTCTCGGTATCCCAGGCCGAACTGCTTTGCACGTCGAACTGGCCATTGCGGATTACACGGCGCGTCGAGAAACCGCTTTGCCGGTTCGGCACCGCGGCGGCCATGTCGAGGGGTTCACTGACCGAAATCTTACGCCCCCCCAGATCAAGCGATTCGTGATCCGAGTTGTTAAGCAGTGCCTGAAACGCTTTCTTGAAGGCCAGCGTTTCATTGCCAAAGGCGTTGATATAGGTCGGCAGGTCGAAATTTTTGGTCATTAGCAGCATCTTGTCGTCGGGCATCGTGACCGTGCCCTCAAAGTCGATCTCGGATGCCATCGACGTGTTCTGTGCCAACAGATAGGTGCCTTCGGGCACGAAAACCGTGCGTCCGTTCGCAGCCTGATCTGCCGCCTCGAAGGCCACCGAGTCGTCCGCGACGCCGTCGCCGATAGCTCCGAAATCGCGCACGTCGACAAGGCTGATCAGGTTGCGCAGGAACACCCCGGTGATATCCGTGATCTCGATATCATCGACCCGGATGACGGCCCCGTTTGCACCATCGATATCCAGCCCGAAATGCCCGTACAGCGTCTGCACACCCCAGGGCATATCCACGCCGGGGCGCTGGCCGGTGCCGACAATGGCAGTGATCTCATGCACCGTGCCATAGCCCGAAAGCTGCGTCGCCGGGCCCTGCTCGACCACACCAGTGACCTGCACGTCTCCAGCACCGCCAGCCCAACCCGCGATACGCACTTCGGGCAGCGGGCCGCTGATCGCTTTGACCCGCGCCTTGATCTGCAGGTAGCACCCCGGCAATAGCGGCGTTTGGCCCATATAGCGCAGACGTTGGGTGGCGCTGACCTTCAGGATTTCAAGGCAGCCGCCGAAATCCGCATCGGCCGGGACAAACGCACCGGTGCCCGATCCGTCATAGGTGGGCGAGCCAGGTGTGCCGTCGCCGCTGGACCACACATTCAGACCGTTTGCGAATGCAGGCGGCATGAACACGATGCCGTCAGTGATTGCCTTATTCATAGAAATCCCTTTCCCAATCGCGCTGGCGGTGACCCGCCACGCGCATAAACCCAGTGCCCGGGATCGCGCGCCCCGAACGCAAAAGCCTGAGTACCGAAAAGGAATTAACTACCGCTCATGTCACCGTAACGGTGGTGTTGCGTCAGGCGGCCGGATCAGCGTTGCCCAGCAGTTGCACGCCGTTGATCTTCCAGCCGTTTTCAAGCGGCACCATCTGATAGTCGAGGATATGCACCCGGCCCGCGCCATCGGTGATCATGACTTTCTGCCACAGTGAACCGGCGACTTCGCGCAGTTCCAGAAACCGCACATCCGCAGGCCGCCAGACCATCGGATAGCCGCGTTTGACCATCACCCCAAAGTTCTCGGGCGTCTGGAAAAGGCGTTGGATATTGGGGCTGGCAAAGGTGAAAGCGGTGGCGAAATCATCCGCCTTGAAAGCCTGTATCTGCGCCGCGATATTGGCCTCAATCTCGTCACTCTGGGCAAATACGCCCGAGGCCAGTCCGACGCTCAGGAATACAGCAAGCAAATAACGACGCATGGGGCTACCTCCTGATCAGAGGGTAGCCCCACGCGGTATCAGGTCAAATCAGACCAGCTCTCCGGCCAGTGCCTTGTCGATCAGCGCGATGGTTTCCGGCACACCGTAGAGTGCAATGAAACCACCAAAACGCGGGCCTTGAGATGCCCCCAGCAGGACCTCATAGAGCGCTGTGAACCAGCCGCGCATCGGGTCGAACCGCTCGCGTCCGATGGAATAGACCACCGATTGCAACGCTTCGTCTTCAGCGGGGCCATCATAAGCCTCGAGCGCAGCTTTCAACGCCTCCAGCGCCTCGCGTTCCTGTTCGGTCGGCGCGCGGTGCTGGCGGGTCGGTTTCACGAAGTCGTTGAAGTAGCGCACGGCAAAGCCCGCCGCCTGATCCAGGTCGGGATGCGTTTCGGCCGTGGCGTCGGGCGCGTAACGGCGGATGAAGCCCCACAATGCCTCTTTGTCCTCGGCCCCCGAAACCGAGGCCAGGTTCAGCAGCATCGCAAACGGCACCATCAGCGTGGACTCGGGGACATTGCCTCCGTGGATGTGCCAGACCGGATTGTTCAACTGCGCCTTCAGGTCCTGCCCCGGATAGGCCCGCAACTGCTGGTGATACTCATCATAGGCTTTCGGGATCACGTCAAAATGCATCCGCTTGGCCGTCTTGGGCTTTTGATACATGAAATACGCCAGCGACTCGGTCGGTGCGTAAGTCAGCCACTCGTCAATCGACACGCCATTGCCGGACGATTTCGAGATTTTCTGACCATTCTCATCCAGGAACAGCTCGTACGAGAAGTGTTCCGGCGCTCGGCCACCCAGCGCACGGCAGATCGCGTCATAGATTTTCTCGTTGGTCGCGTGTTCCTTGCCATACATCTCGAAGTCAACGCCCAGCGCGGCCCAGCGCGCGCCGAAATCCGGCTTCCACTGCAGCTTGACGTTGCCGCCGGTGACGGGCAACGTCCATTCCTTGCCGTCCTCATCATCGAAGGTGACGGTATAGGTTTCGGCGCAAACCTTCTTCATAGGCACATACAGCACCCGACCGGTTTCCGGATGAATCGGCAGGAAGATCGAATAGGTCTGCTGGCGCTCTTCGCGCAGGCTTTTTAGCATAATGGCCATGATATCGTCATAGCGTTCAACCGAGCGCTTCAGAATCTCGTCGAACTGACCCGAGCGATAGAAGTCGCGCGCCGAATAGAATTCATACTCGAACCCGAAGGTATCGAGGAACCGGCGCAGCATGGCGTTGTTATACTCGCCAAAGCTGGGGTACTCGCCGAACGGATCGGGTACCGAGGTCAGCGGGCACTGCAGATAGCCCTGCAGCTTTTCCGGGTTCGGCACGTTGCTTGGCACCTTGCGCATCCCGTCCAGATCGTCCGAGAAACAGATCAGCTTGGTCGGGATATCCGACAATGCCTCGAACGCGCGCTTTACCATTGTGGTGCGCGCAACCTCACCAAAGGTGCCGATATGCGGCAGACCCGAGGGACCATAGCCGGTCTCAAAAAGCACGTACCCCTTTTCCGGAGCGCCTTTCTGATAGCGTTTGAGCAACCGGCGCGCCTCTTCAAAAGGCCAGGCCTTGGACGACATCGCGGTTTCACGCAGTTCAGACATCAGATTTGCTCCATCGGGAAAACAGCGTCGGTCGCCCTGTGCGACCGACCGGCCCCTCCTATTGTGCCGGTGCAGCATGAGTCAATAAACTGCGGGTTTTTTCCTGATGAGATTGCTGATTTACGCAGTCAGCTGGTCCAGTTTGGCAGCCCAGATGAAGTCATTCTCGCTGAGGCCTCCGATTTCATGGGTGGTCAGTTTGACGTCCACATAGCCCCAACCAAAGCTGACATCCGGATGATGCCCCTGCTGGTCGGCCAGCCAAGCGCAGAGATTGGCTAGGTAAGTCGCCTTGGCAAATCCCTTGAACGTGTAGTGTCGGCTGAGTTGTTTTGCATCAGCATCCAGCTTCCAGTCCGAGGACAGCTCGGCCATATGCGTGTTTGCCTCCTCCCGCGTCAAAGCCGGGACACCGCCGGAACAGGGCACGCAGGTTCGGTCCGAAAGGCTGCAGGTTTGTCCTGATGTGGTCATGATCCGTTCACTCCGCTGCGGTTGCTTTTTCCGGGAACTTGTTCGGCAGCAACCCAAGGGACTGCGCCTGACGCACATCTGCAAGCAGATCACGATCCGCAGCTGCGAACAGTTCCTCAGGCGAGTTTAACACGAAATAGCCCATCTGGTGCATGTCGATCCGATAGGGCGTGCGCAGGATCGTCAGGACATCGAAAGGATCGCGATCAGGAATGTCGCTTTCCACCGCATAGACCAGTTCGGTTGGCGAGGACGCAAGCCCGGACCCCAGCGCCTTGATCTCTCCATCCTGTCGGCGCAGGCCAAATTCGATCGAGAACCAATAGAGCCGGATCAACCAGGAATAATCCTTGTCGCCCGCCTGCACTCCGGCCTTGCCGATGGCATGACTGAAGGCCGCAAAGCGCGGGTCGCTCAGCAAAGGGGTATGGCCGAAGATCTCATGAAAGATGTCCGGCTCTTCGATGTAATCGAAATCCTCGCGCGAGCGGATAAAGGATGCGGCGGGAAAGACCCGGTCTGCCAACATGCCAAAGAAGGTTTTGAACCCGATCAGCGCAGGCACCGGCTGCACCCGCCACCCGGTCATGTCCATCAGGCGCTCCGAGATATCGGCGCAGGACGGCACGCTGATTTTCGGCAGCTCAAGACGCTCCAGCCCCGCAAGGTAATCGCGGGCCATGTAGCGCTGCACATTCTTCTCTTGCGCGGCATAAAGATCGGCCCAAACCGCGTCTTCCTCGGACGTATAGGCAATATGGCCGCGCGCATCAGCCACCTTGGCGACGTATTTGGTCGATTTTGGCATCACTTTTCCTCCTTGAGAAAAGTATAGCCGCGCTTCCTGGTGGTTTTGGTTTGGTAAACAGTGATTTTATCGGTATTTTGGCAAATACATATCGCAAAGGCATCAATTGTGAAACAAATGCTTCAACCTGCTGATATTGCCATTCTGCAAGAGCTGCAGACCGATGGCCGCCTGTCGATGCAGGACCTTGCCGACCGCACCGGCCTTTCGGCCTCGCAATGCTGGCGGCGCGTGCGCGAGTTGGAGGCGTCCGGCGTGATCTCCGGCTATATCGCACAGGTGCGGGCCAAGTCCGTGGGGCTGGATGCCATCGCCTATGTCCACATCGCCCTGCGCGACCACCAAGAGGATAGCATCACCGCATTCCTGCGGCTGGTCGAAACCGAACCGCAGATCGTCGAATGCGCCTCGATCACCGGGGATCATGACTTTATCCTGAAGGTCTATGCCAAAACGCCCGAAGACCTTGAGCATTTCATCATGCAGCGGCTGCTGAAGTCCGGTTTGGTGCGTGACACCCGCAGCAATTTCGTGCTGCGGCAGACCAAAACGCGAGGGCCGCTGCCCATTCTGTGACCCAATCCGGCAAAATCCGTTGAACCTGCGCGCCAGCCCTCCTATCGTGCGGGCGCAGAAAGCCCAATCAGGACTACACCATGACCGAACAAGTACCCCACCCGATGTCCCCACAGGATTGCCTTGTCGCGATCATGGTTGCGGTCTCTGCCTCGGATGAGACCATCCGCACCGCCGAGCTGGTCAAGATCGAAGGCGCGGTCAACATGCTGCCGGTTTTCGCGGAATATGACATCGACCGCACCCGTCGTGTGTCGCAGACCGTGTTCGACCTGTTCGAACAGGAAGACGGGCTGGACGCCCTGTTCGGCCTGATCCGCGACAACCTGCCCGAGCGGTTGCACGAAACCGCCTACGCGCTGGCCTGCGATGTGGCCGCAGCGGACGGGTCGCTTGCCGAGACCGAGCTGCGCTTGCTGGAAGAAATCCGGTACGAGCTGAATATCGACCGGCTGCACGCCGCCGCGATTGAGCGTGGCGCACGGGCGCGTCACACCACCTGACCTCAGCTGCCCGCCAACATCCCCCAGCGTTCGATCAGAGCACGCTGCAGCTTGCGCGACCTGTTGTTCCAGCTGCGCGCACCGTCGGGGCGTTCACGCAACGCGCGGGGGATAGTCGCGCGGTGGTCGACATCTGCGGTGAAGATGGCAAAGGCCAGCTCTGATCCATCCGGCGCAGTGATAAACCCGCCCAGCCCGGACACGAAATTCAGCGTGCCGGTCTTGGCATCCACTCTGATCGGATGATCCTTGACCGGCCGCCCCTGACTGTCCAAAAGCTTGAATTTCTTGAGCAGCGGCTGAAGTGCCCCGTCTTTATGAGCCTTGACCAAAGCTGTCACCAGATCTGCGGGCGCGACGCGTGACGCATCGCCCAGCCCCGAGTGATCCACCATCGCGATGCCACGCACACCGTAGGCCTCATAGGCCCAGCGGTTCATTTCCTCAGCGGAATCAGCCAGACTCTGCAATTTAGCGCCCCGTGCCTTCGAAGCCGCCATTCCAACCATTTCAGCCGTGATATTGGTCGAGTATTTCAGCATACCCCGCAGGATACTCTCCAACGGATCGCTTTGATGCACCACCAGAACTGAGCCCTGAGGAGCCTCGCGCGTGATCTGCACGCGGCCCAGAACTATTCCATTCACCCTCGCCAAGGTGCGGAACACATCGCCCGTATAAAGCGCAGGCTTACGCACCGGCAACCAACGCGCGCCTCCATTGCCCAGCGCGCCTTTGGCCACCGTCCAGCGATCCTGCCGGGCGCTTGGCTGATAGGTGTAGATCGGCAAACTGCGCTTTTCGACCTGCATCGACGCCATATCCACGGACGGCCTGTAGCGGGCCGTGCGGGCGTCCATGGTCACATCGTAACCAGTGCCGTCGCGCTTCCATTCGAAATGAACGCGGTTGAAGTTCAGAGAGATGCCACTGATGGCCGGGCTGTATCCCAGATGATCGGGCTGCCCGGGGTCAATGCTGAACACGTACGGCAGCGCCCCGTCATAGACCTTGAACGCGCCCTGCACCTCGGTGATTCCGGCCTCGCGCAGATTGGCGGCCATTGCAGCCAGATCGTCAGTATCCAGTAGAGGGTCTCCGCCGCCCACAAGGATCAGGTCGCCCTTGAGAACGCCATTCTCGATCAGGCCATCGGCGATCAATGCGGTTTCAAACCGGTAATCCGCCCCCAGAACGTCCAGCGCATATAGCGCTGTCAACGCCTTGGCGACACTGGCAGGGGGCAAGCCTTGATCGCCGCCAAACGCCTCAAGCTGAGTACCCGTTTCCACATCCGAGACAGCAAAGACCACCTCGCCCCGCAATCCCGCAGCCCGGACAAGCCGCTCGGCCCCTCCGGACAGGTCCTTCCGAAGCAGAGGCCGCAAGGATCGGACAGGGGCATCGGCCAGAGCCGGGCCCGAAACGACCGAAGCCCCCAGCCCGGCAAGAAACAAACGACGTGAAAAACGATCAACCATGGGTCAATTAAAATCCCAGAGATCAAAGGCAAACAACCACTGAATGGGATTATGCGCCCATCGTGGCTATTCAGGCAACACCCCGCCGTCCCATTCGCCACGCGTGCGCAGCTCGGTCGAGCTGACATCGACCATCGGCACATTGACGAAACACCACGCCGGAGCCTGCGCCCTCCCCAACAGATGCCGCGCCTGACCGTCGATGCGATAACGCGCATACAACCGTGCCGCAGGCGACATACGGGCCGAGATCCGGTCCCCCGGTCGCGCCACCACGCCGACCGGCACGCTATCCATGATCTGGCGCCAGTCCTTCCAGCGGTGGAACTGCGCGAGGTTGTCGGCGCCCATCAGCCAGACGAATTTCACCTGTGGGTAAAGCCGCTGCAACGCCACCAAGGTGTCTGCCGTCGCCCGCGTTCCGGTCAGCGCCTCGATATCCGTTACTTCAACGCGTGGATGCTGCATCACAGCCTGCGCCGCCCGAACCCGCCGACGCAACGGCGCGGGGCCACGTTCCTTCAGCGGGTTGCCCGGCGATACCAGCCACCACACCCGATCCAGCCCGAAGGCCTTCATCGCCTCAAGTGTGACGTGCACGTGCCCCCGATGCGGCGGATCGAATGATCCGCCGAACAGACCGACAACCTGCCCCGGCCGTGCATATGGAAGGACGCTGCGCAACATCCCCTGCTGATGTTCAGAACTCAAGCGGCTTGTCAATCAACAGGTTGCACAGGATCACCCAGCTGAACCCGCCCGGACTGCACCACTTCGGCACACCAACCGCCATGCCCGCGCACGGCGGAATAGCCACCTTTGCCCAACGCCTCCTCCATCCGGCTGCAAGGCGCGCAAATGACAGTAAAGCGCAAAATAGCCTCACCCAACCGCACCTCGCGCCCCTTGAGCGCGGCCAGATTGATCCCCGAAACCACCAGATTGCGCCGCAGGATGTCCGGTGCGACCGGCCCCTGCCCCAGATATGACCCAATCGCCGCAAGATGCTCTAGCTGGATCAGAGTCACCGCCCGCTTGCCCGCACGGCCACGGTCACCTGAAAGCCCATCGGCGGTCACCATAGCCGCGTCCACGGCAACCAATTGCGCCCGGCGGCTCGGCCGAAGACCAATCCATTCCACCCGACCGGGCCGTGTCCAGCCCGCTATCAACTCTGCCAGTTTCGACAAACCGTCCCCCGCGTTCAGCCGCGCCAATCTAACCGAGGCCGCATCGATACGAAATTCACAAAACCACCAGCTTGCCCCGCCCGCCCGGCTTGGATATCTAGCGGTTTAACCTGATTTCCCCGACCCAAAGGACGCGACATGGCCGCCTATCAATATGTCTACCACATGCAGGGTGTCTCCAAGACTTATCCCGGTGGCAAGAAGTGCTTTGAAAACATCCACCTGAGCTTTCTGCCCGGCGTGAAAATCGGTGTCGTCGGCGTCAACGGCGCGGGTAAATCGACCCTGATGAAGATCATGGCGGGCCTCGACACCGATTTCACCGGTGAGGCCTGGGCCGCCGAAGGCGCCAAGGTCGGCTATCTGCCGCAGGAACCGCAGCTGGATGAATCCCTGACCGTGCGTGAAAACGTCATGCTGGGCGTGGCCGCGAAAAAGGCCAAGGTCGACCGGTTCAACGAGATCGCCATGGAGATCGCCGAGAATTACTCGGACGAGCTGATGGAGGAGATGACCACCCTGCAGGACGCGATCGATGCCGAGAACCTCTGGGACCTCGACAGCCAGATCGACGTCTCGATGGAGGCGCTGCGCTGCCCACCGGACGATGCCAATATCGCCAACCTCTCGGGTGGTGAGAAACGCCGCGTGGCGCTCTGTAAGCTGCTGCTCGAAGCGCCCGACATGCTGCTGCTCGACGAACCGACCAACCACCTGGACGCCGAAACCATCGCCTGGCTGCAACAGCACCTGATCGACTACAAGGGCACCATCCTGATCGTCACTCACGACCGCTATTTTCTGGATGACATCACCGGCTGGATTCTTGAGCTCGACCGTGGCCGCGGCATTCCTTACGAGGGCAACTACTCTGCATGGCTGGAACAAAAGGCCAAACGGCTGGAGCAGGAAGCCCGCGAGGACAAATCCAAGCAGAAAACCCTGCAGCGTGAGTTGGAATGGATGCGTCAGGGTCAAAAGGCCCGTCAGGCCAAATCCAAGGCCCGGATCAACGCCTATAACGAACTGGCCGAGCAGTCCGAACGCGAAAAGCTGACCCGTGCCCAGATCGTCATCCCCAACGGCCAGCGCCTTGGCGGCAAGGTGATCGAGGTCGAGGGCCTGTCTAAGCACATGGGCGACAAGCAACTGATCGAAGGGCTGGACTTTGCCCTGCCACCCGGCGGCATCGTCGGCGTCATCGGCCCCAACGGCGCCGGGAAATCGACCCTGTTCAAAATGCTCACCGGTCAGGAACAGCCCGACAGCGGCACCATTACGCTAGGAGACACGGTCGAGCTGTCCTATGTCGACCAGTCCCGCGACGACCTGAAAGACAACGACACCGTGTGGGAGGCGATCACCGGCGGCGCCGAGATCATCCAGCTGGGCGACGCGCAGGTCAATTCCCGCGCCTATTGCTCGTCCTTCAATTTCAAGGGCGGCGACCAGCAGAAAAAGGTCTCGCTGCTATCCGGTGGTGAGCGCAACCGCGTCCACATGGCCCGCCTGTTGAAAGAGGGCGGCAACGTCCTGCTGCTCGACGAACCGACCAACGACCTTGACGTCGAAACCCTGCGCGCACTGGAAGACGCGCTGGTTGATTTCGCCGGCTGCGCTGTGGTCATCTCGCACGACCGTTTCTTCCTCGACCGGATTTGCACCCATATTCTGGCCTTCGAGGGCGATGCCCACGTGGAATGGTTCGAAGGCAACTTCGAAGATTACGAAGAGGACAAAAAGCGTCGTCTGGGACCGGACGCGCTGGAGCCCAAGCGCCTAAAGCACAAAAAGTTTGCACGATGATCGGCTTTATCGAGAAACGCATCGACAAATGGAAGCGCAGCGTCCGCAAGCGGGTTGCTATTCGGCGTTTGCAGCGGATTCCGCAAAACGCACCCAAAAACTGTGTCATTGTGGCAAGCAATGGCCGGTCCGGCAGCACGCTGACCTTTCTGGCCCTTGCTGATACGTTGAAAGAGATCGATCCGCTATCGGCAAAGCGGGTGGATTTTGTAGCCCGGCTGAGTGATACCGAGTTTTACACTCCGTGCGTGTATAAGACTCACGACTTTCCTCAGCCGCTGTCCACATGGCCCGAAAATACCCGCGTCGTTTTTTGTTTCGGTCCGACCAAGGATTCAGCGTTCTCCGTGTATTCCGCAATGGAAAGATACGGCGCAGACTGGATCGACCAACACTTCTATCACCTGCACGCCACCGGCACGTTTGATGAGTTGTTCGAACGCGATGTGCTGCAGCAGGCACGGCAGATCAGGGAATGGGTCACGTTTGAAGATGTCCCCGTTCTGTGCGTTCGCTATGACGCGCTTTGGGACCATCAGGATACAATTTCGCGGTTTACCGGGCTGGATTTCACCCCGCCCAAACGGCGCGAGCGGACCCCGAAAGACATCCCGGAAGAGTTCAAGGCCAGCGCCGATCAGCTGTATGACCCGATTGATGAGGTGATCGATCAATTGCCGGAATGCTTCATAGCCTCGGCCCAATACAGCAGCGTCGTGAATAAACTGCCCGCCACCGACTGAGCCACGCCCTTGGGTGAATCCCGACGGAATCCTTCGAAACCTGTGTACGCGGCGAGCCGGTCAGGCCGTCCGCATCCAGCGTCCACATGCGCAAATATCACCCGGTCAACTTGGCAACCGGTCGAACCTGGTTCAATCTGGCACCGGACCGCCTTATGCGGGCGTCAAGTGACAAAGGATCAATTTGGTGAGAGTGCTTTTCTCAAAGGGGCTTGTATTCATATCCAAGCCACGCTGTGGCTCTACATCGGTCCGCAAGTATCTGACGCGACACCTGTCGAAAAAATCCGGAGATTTTGCTGTCGACTACGCGCGTGAGTCCGAGCATTTTCACCCCCACGATACCGCCCCATACGTCAAGGCAAAGCTGGCGGAGCTTTATCCCGAACACGCTGGGCTTTCGTACTTCATGACGACAAGAAACCCGGTTAATTTACTTTGGTCGTGCTACCGGTATTTCAAACCCGATGCCGAGTGCCGCTACAACTTTGAGCCCGGTTGGGACGAAACTACGACGATGGAGTTCGAAGACTGGGTCCAGCATGGCAAGCTGGGTATGAAGGATGGGTGGAAGGAACTGGCCCCCAGTTGGATCTCCACGCAAAACCTTTCGCCCCTCAGCCTTGAGGCCTATTCCATTGACCGCGCGGGCGTTAACCACGTCGATCACCTGTTTAGGCTCGAAAACATAAACGAGCTGAATGACTGGCTTTCCGGCAGGCTGCCGAAACCCTGGTTTTCGGCTTTTTCACAGCGCGGAAACATTATTCCACATATCAATCAGGCAGAGGCGGGAGATCACGCCAAAGGTGGGAACAAGCCCATTGCCCTTTCCGACAAAAGCCTGAAAGCGATCCGGATGATGTTCCCTGCTGAAAGCGAAATGTACAAAATCTGAACCGGATTTGCCGGTTTCCCGGACCGGTTATCGTAACGTGCCGGGCGACCATCAGCAGGCCGGATTGGCCACCTGCTTTGGATTTCCAGGGGGTTTTGTTTCTTGCAGAACAGGACTCCTCCCTTGCCCCGCGCCGTTGCCGATGCCATATCTAAAGGGCTAACGTTTTTCTATTTCGACCTACTGTCTCCTTCTACGGCGCTCAGTCTATCGATCCAGACAACGACGCCAGGCTGCCGCAACTCCGTGGGCAGCACTAAACAGGAGACAACGGATATGCCCGCAGGCACCGTAAAATGGTTCAACACCACCAAAGGCTACGGCTTTATCGCACCCGAAGATGGCGGCAAAGACATCTTCGTTCACATCTCGGCCGTGGAACGCTCGGGCCTGACCGGTCTGGCCGACAACCAGAAGGTCACGTACGAGCTGCGCGCCGGCCGTGACGGCCGCGAAAGCGCCGACAATATCGTACTTGCATAAGACATTGGAAGGGCAGAATATTCTCTGCCCTTTTTCTTTTCCGGGTGTACGCTTGCGCTCGTGTTGCTGCCTGATTGTGTGTCCCCACTACGACATCACAATAGGGTTACTTCTCTCCAACGATTGACCAGATCGGTTATCCTTCCGAGATTAGGGTCAAGATTTGTCTGTTGTTTTATAGAGAGCTGCCATGTTCACGCGCCGTACCTTTCTGACTGCGACCGCAGCCGCCAGCCTTGTGCCCGGCGTTGCGGGGGCCAAGAAGAAAGCTGTCGAATACGATCCCACACCGCAATTTGTGCGCATCAAAAAGCAATTCCAGCCGGGTCAATTGCTGGTCGCGCCGCGGTCGTTCTACCTGTATTACGTGACCGAGCCGCGCAAGGCGGTCCGCTATGGCTGCGGGGTCGGCAAGGCCGGGCTGGAATTCACCGGCACCGCCACCATCGACGTCAAGAAAGAATGGCCAACCTGGCGCCCGACCGACGAGATGATCGAGCGCGAACCCGTCACCTATGCCCGGTTCAAGGACAATGACTATGTCCAGCCCGGCGGTGGCGACAATCCTTTGGGCGCGCGGGCGCTTTACCTGTTCCAGAATGGCGTCGACACCTATTTCCGCATTCACGGAACCACGCAGCCGCAGACCATCGGTCATGCGGTCTCAAATGGCTGCATCCGAATGATGAACGAACACGTGATCGACCTCTATGAACGTGTGCCGATCGGGACCGTCGTGACTGTCGTTTGATCACTGCCGGGCCGCAGCGACAAGTTCCAGCACATAGGGGCCAAGGCTTTCAACGATCAAGGCGACCCCTTCGGCATTCGGGTGAATGCCATCCGGCTGCATATAGCGGCGGGCGGCGTCGGGATCGCCCTCGGCGGTCAACCCGTTGAAAAAGCTGGGGGCGTAGCCGGTTTCGTACTGCTCCGCCAGATCAGGGTAGATGGTATCAAATGCCTGTTTGTAATCGGCTCCGTAATTGCCAGGCGCCTGCATCCCAACCAGCAGAACTTCGACATCCGCCGCGCCCGCGGTTTTGACGATCGCCTCAAGATTGGTCCGCGACACTGCCGGGTCGATCCCTCGCAGCAGGTCGTTGCCACCCAGCGTCACGATCATCCCGTCCACCTCCGGCGTCAACGTCCAATCCACCCGTGCCGCACCGCCTGCCGTGGTGTCCCCGGACACTCCGGCATTGATCAGGCGCACATCCGCACCTTGCGCCTGCAGCCATCGCCCCAACTGAGGCACAAAGCCGTCCTGTTCGGGCAACCCATAGCCCTGGGTCAGCGAATCCCCTAAAGCAGCGATCACCACCTGCTCGGCTGTGGCAGCAAAGCCGCAGCACACAAACAGCGTCGACATCAAAGCCTTGCGCAACATCTGAACCGCTCCATATCCCAATTGACCGTCCCGATCCGGAAAGGCCCATGACGACACCCGTTCTTTCGCTCCAAAATGCCGCTTTGTCGCTAGATGGCAATGCCGGCCGGGTGAATATCCTGCATGACATCACCCTGACCGTCGCCCAAGGCGAAACGCTGGGGCTGGTGGGGCCGTCGGGGTCCGGCAAATCTTCGCTGCTGATGCTGATGGGCGGGCTGGAGCAAGCCACAGGGGGCGTGATCACCGCCCTTGGCCACGATCTGACCGGAATGGATGAGGACGCTTTGGCCCGGTTCAGGCGCGATGCGATGGGGGTGGTGTTTCAGAACTTTCACCTGATCCCGACCATGACGGCGCTTGAGAATGTGGCCACACCGCTGGAGCTGGCCGGGCACAAGGATGCGTTTGCCCGTGCCGAGGCGGAACTGGACGCGGTGGGTCTGTCGCATCGCCGCGACCACTACCCGGCGCAATTATCGGGGGGTGAGCAGCAACGGGTTGCCTTGGCGCGCGCCTCCGCCCCGCGCCCTCAGATCCTGTTGGCGGACGAGCCGACCGGCAATCTGGACGAAACCACGGGCGCTGCCATTGTCGACCTGTTGTTCGGATTACGGGACAGGCATGGTGCCACTCTGGTTCTGGTCACCCATAGCCACAGCCTGGCGCGCAAATGCGACCGGGTCGTCCGGTTGCGGGATGGCACCATCGCAGAAGACACGCAACAAGAGGCTGCGGAATGAGCCTGCGCCTTGCCGGTCGCCTGGCGCGCCGGGAGTTGCGCGGCGGTGTACGCGGTTTTCGCGTGTTTCTGGCCTGTCTGGCGCTAGGAGTTGCTGCCATTGCCGCCATCGGCTCTGTCCGGTCCGCGATCCAGGCCGGGTTGACGCAGGAAGGCGCGGCACTGCTGGGCGGGGACGCGCAGCTGGAATTCACCTACCGCTTCGCCAGCGACGACGAGCGCACATGGATGCGACAGGCCGCGACGGATGTGTCCGAAGTGGTTGACTTCCGCTCAATGGCCGTTGTGCGGCAGGGGGGCGAAACCCAGCGCGCCCTGACACAGGTAAAGGCCGTGGATGCGGCCTATCCGCTGCTTGGAACGCCAAAGCTGGAACCCGACCAACTGCTCTCGGTCGCGCTGGACGGCCAGCAGGACCTGCCCGGAGCGGTGATGGACCCGGTGCTGATGGACCGGCTCGGCCTGTCCGTCGGAGATCGTTTTGCGCTTGGAACGCAGGAGTTCGTGCTGACGGCCGCCTTGATCCACGAACCGGACAGCGCCGCGGACGGCTTCGGGCTGGGGCCGCGCACTCTGGTCCGGACCGAGGATCTGCAGGCATCCGGCCTGTTGGCGCCGGGGACCTTGTTTTCCACCAAATACCGGTTGAACCTGCCGCCCGAGACCAATCTCGGAACCCTGTCTTCCGAAGCCAGGCAAAGCTTCGGCGGCACCGGAATGCGCTGGACCGATGCCCGTAACGGGGCCCCGGGGATTGCCGAGTTTGTCGCGCGCCTGAGTGCGTTTCTGGTTCTGGTCGGCCTGTCCGGTCTGGCTGTCGGAGGCGTCGGCGTGTCAGCCGCTGTTCGCGCCTATCTGGCGCAAAAGACCAAAACCATCGCCACGCTGCGGACGCTGGGCGCGGATCGCGCGACGATCTTTCAAACCTACCTGATCCAGATCGGGGTCCTGACAGGGATCGGCATCGCGTTGGGGATTGCTCTGGGTGCGGTTTTGCCCCTGTTGCTGGCCCCGCTGATCGAGGCCCGCCTGCCCGTCCCTGCGGTTTTCACGCTTTACCCCCGCCCACTGGCCGAGGCCGCGCTGTACGGCGCCCTGACCGCGTACCTGTTCACACTCTGGCCCCTCGCCCGAACCGAAGACGTCCGCGCCGCAACGCTGTTCCGCGACGCGCTGTCGTCGGCGCGCGCCTTGCCGCGCGCAGTATTCGTTGTGGCAACCGTTGTCGGGCTGGCTCTGCTGATCCTGTCGGCCGCGTGGTTCAGCGGTTCGACACGCCTGACGCTCTGGACCGCCGCCGGGCTGGTCGGCGCGCTGGTTCTGCTGTCCCTGTCCGCCCTTGCGATCCGCAAACTGGCCCGCATCAGCACAGCAGCCGCCCGTGGCCGCCCTGCCCTGCGATGGGCCTTGTCAGCAATTTCAGACCCGCGAGAAGGGGCCGCTCCGGTCGTGCTGTCGCTGGGATTGGGTCTTTCGGCCCTTGCTGCCGTTGGCCAGATCGACGGGACCCTACGCAATGCAATCTCGGGCAACCTGCCCGACGTGGCCCCGTCATACTTCTTTGTCGATATTCAAAAAGACCAAATGCCGGGCTTTACCGAACGGCTGAAAACCGACCCCGCCGTCAGCCGCATTGAAAGCGCTCCGATGCTGCGCGGGATCATCACCCGGATCAACGGGGAACCGGCGCGTGATGTGGCGGGCGATCATTGGGTTCTGGACGGGGATCGGGGCGTGACCTATTCCACCACTCCGCCCCAAAACACCCGCGTCACAGCAGGGACTTGGTGGCCCGAAGACTACGCAGGCGCGCCGCAAGTCAGTTTCGCCGCTGAAGAGGCCGAGGAGATGGGGCTGTCCCTGGGCGACAAACTGACCGTAAACATCCTGGGCCGCGACATCACCGCCGAAATCACCTCTCTGCGCGAGGTCGATTTTTCGACCGCAGGCATTGGCTTCATCATGTCGATGAATCCTTCGGCCCTTGCCGGAGCACCGCACAGCTTCATCGCCACCGTCTATGCCAAGGAACAGGCCGAAGCCGCCATCCTGCGCGATCTGGCGGGCCAGTTTCCCAATATTACCGCGATAAGGGTACGCGATGCGATTGACCGCGTCTCGGGCCTGCTGGCCGGGCTGGCGGCGGCGACTTCGTACGGGGCAGGAATATCCTTGCTGACCGGCTTTCTGGTTCTGATCGGAGCAGCCGCCGCTGGTGAAACCGCGCGCCGCTATGAATCAGCGATCCTCAAGACACTGGGCGCGGACCGTCGGCGGATATTACTCAGCTTTGCCCTGCGCTCGGTCCTGCTGGGCGCGGCGGCCGGGAGTGTTGCCCTGCTGACCGGTATTTTGGGCGGCTGGGCTGTCGCCACTTACATCTTCGACACCGGATTCTCGGTCATCTGGACCTCAGCGCTGAGCATCGTTCTGGCTGGCATCCTGGTGACGCTGGGCGCGGGCCTTGCCTTTGCCCTGCGCCCTCTGGCCGTACGTCCGGCCCGCATCCTGCGGGCCACTGACTGATCTCAGCGCACGCAGGCGACCGGTTGCAGGATTTGCAGCAACTGGTCGTTGTCACACACAAGCGCATCCAACGTGATTTCGTCCAGCGAGGCATAAAACACCTCGGCTGCGTCCTGCAGGGCCAGCCGCAGCCGGCAGGCATCCGTCAGGGGGCAGGTATTGTCGGCATCGGCGAAACATTCGGCAATCGGCAGGCTGCCTTCGACATGGCGGAATACCGAGCCGATACGAATCTGATCCGCCGGGCGCGCCAGTGCCATGCCGCCATTGCGGCCGCGTTGCGTGCTCAGGTAGTTCAGCTGGCTCAGCTGGTTGATCACCTGCGCCAGATGGTTTTCCGAGATGTTGCATACATCGGCGATCTCGGCCTTTGTCACCAGCCGATCCTTATGCGCCGCGCAATACATCAGCAGGCGCACTGCGATATTTGTCCGTTTGGTAATCCTCATCGAGACCTCCCAAATTTCAAGATGCGATCTTATTGCATGTCCGGCAAAAAAGCGGTTTGACATACATCAATCGTTCAAAAAGGACCTGACGGCGCATGGCGGACCCTTATTTCTTTGGCTATGGCAGCTTGGTGAACCTTGCGACCCACGATTTTCCCGACCCCCATCCGGCGCGGCTGCAGGGGTGGCGACGCGCCTGGCGGCATACCGATCTGCGCCCGGTGGCCTTTCTGACCGCAATCCCGGACCCCGAGTCCCAGATCGAAGGGATGATCGCCCATGTTCCGAAAAACGACTGGGCGGCACTGGACGAAAGGGAATGGGCCTATGACCGGGTTCCGACGACCCACGCCGTCACACACCCCCTGACCCATGATGTTGAAATCGCTGTTTACGCAGTGCCGCAGGAACGCCACACCGAGCCCAGCAACCGCCATCCGCTGTTGCTCAGCTATATCGACGTGGTTGTGCAGGGGTATCTGCGCACCTTCGGCGAAGACGGGGCGGATCGGTTTTTTGCCACGACCGACGGGTGGGACGCGCCGATTCTGAACGACCGGGCAGAGCCGCGCTATCCCCGTCACCAGCAGTTGAAACCGACCGAGACCGAATTTGTTGATGACCGCCTGAACCGCTTGTCAGCGTCGATTGTGCGGAGCGCGTAGAAAAAGGCGGGGCCAATGGACCCCGCCTTTCGGAAATCTGTTCTGTTTCGGTTAGCCGCGGGCGCGGATTACCTGCAGCAGCGGCAGCAGGGCTGCCATTTCAGGCCCGCGCTCCATACCTGTCAGCGCTTTGCGCAGCGGCATGAACAGACCTTTGCCCTTGCGGCCGGTGGCCTCTTTCACGGCTTTGGTCCAAGCGCCCCAGGTATCACCATCGAACGGCCCTTCGGGTAGCAAAGCGACGGCCTCAGCGATGAAGTCGCGGTCTTCGTCTGCGATCAGAGGTTCGGCCCCGTCACGGCAAAGTTCCCACCAGCCTTTTAGATCACCCAGAGTCGTGATGTTCTCGCGCGCCATCGCCCAGAAGGGCTCGGCCAGCTCTGCCGGAACGCCGGCCTCGGCCACCGCATCAGCCACGTCCGCCAGCGGCAGCGCTTGCAGGTGCTTGGCGGTCAGCGGGAACAAGTCCTGCACGTCGAACTTGGTCGGCGCGGCGCCAAAGCGGCCGACATCGAAGCCGTCGATCAGGTCCGCCATGTCCGAGCGCAGTTCGACCGGATCGGACGAGCCCAGACGCGCCATCAGGCTCAGCAGGGCCATCGGCTGCACGCCTTGTTCGCGCAGGTCGCGCAGCGCCAGAGTACCCAGACGTTTCGACAGCGCCTCACCCTGCGGGCCGGTCAGCAATGAATGGTGCGCGAAACGCGGGCAGGTGCCGCCCAGCGCCTCGATGATCTGAATCTGCGTCGCGGTGTTGGTGACGTGGTCCGAGCCGCGCACCACATCGGTCACGCCCATCTCGGTGTCATCCACCACCGATGCAATCGTATAGAGAACCTGACCGTCGCCGCGGATCAGCACCGGATCAGACACCGAGGCCGCATCGATCGAGATGTCACCCAGAATGCCGTCATTCCACTCGATCCGCTCGTGATCCAGCTTGAAGCGCCAGACGCCGTTGCCACGCTCGGCGCGCAACGCTTCTTTCTCGGCGTCACTGAGGTTCAGCGCGGCGCGGTCATAGACCGGCGGCTTGCCCATGTTCAGCTGTTTCTTGCGCTTCAGGTCCAGCTCGGTGGGCGTCTCGAACGCCTCATAGAACCGCCCCATCCCGCGCAGCTTGTCAGCGGCCTCGGCATAGCGGTCCAGACGCTCGGACTGACGTTCAACGCGGTCCCAATGCAGACCCAGCCATTCCATATCCTGCTTGATGGCGTCGACATATTCTTCTTTCGACCGCTCGGGATCGGTGTCGTCGATGCGCAGAATGAACGTACCGCCAGCCTTGCGGGCGATCAGATAGTTCATCAGGGCGGTACGCAGATTGCCCACATGGATGTAACCGGTGGGCGACGGGGCAAAACGGGTGGTGGTCATGGAGTTCTCCTGTTGGCGCGGCTCATGTCACAGGATGGGCGTTTTGTCCAGCGGATGCAGGAAACGCGCCGGGCGGCGCGTGCCTTCGGCGAGAGTATTTGAGAAAAGATGAAGCGGATCAGGCAGGGTGAACCGGCCAATGCCGCTCAAGGTCCGCAAGCCCGGCGCGGATCAGTTCGGACAGGACGTCCGGATCAATATCGGCCAGCTTGTTCACATAGAGGCAGGACTTGCCCAGCTTGTGCTTGCCCAGCCGGGACAGAATATCCCCGAAATCCGCATAACCGGGCATGATATAGATCGACAGCGCCGCCTTGCGCGGGGAAAAACCGGTGGCCAGAAAATCGCCCTCGCGCCCGGATTTGTAGCGATAGTGATAGCGGCCATAACCAATGATCGACGGGCCCCACATGACCGGTTCGAACCCGGTTGTTTCGCGAAAGAGCGCATCCAGGACCTTCGCGTCCCCGGCCTTTGACGCCGGTTGAACGGCCGACAAAAAGCGGGCGACGCTTGCTTTGGTCGGGACGGTTTTGTTTTCTGATCGGGGCATGAACAAGAATTAACACGACATGTTCATCCATGCAGCCCACTTCATGGGGGTATAGTCTGGCAAGAGACTCGTGCCGACCTACCTCATCCACAGGTGTTCTGACAGGGAGAACCACAATGACCATCAAACTCACACGCCGCGCCGCATTGGGTTCTGCGGCTGCTTTGCCATTTGCTGCCGCCGCGACCCCGCTATTGGCTGCCGGAGCCGACGCCAAGGCAAACACGACCATCGCCAAGTCGTTCACGCTGGGCGATTTCACCGTCACCACGCTGCTGGATGGCAGCCTGCCCCGCGATGGCGCCAAAGAGATTTTCGGTGGCGGTGCCTCGGATGAGGATTTCGCCAAGGTGTCGGCCGACAACTTCATTTCGCCGGACGTGGCGCAGTTCTTCTTCACCCCTACGCTGGTCAATACCGGGTCCGAACTGGTGCTGTTCGACACTGGCCTTGGTAAAGGTGGCATTCAGGCTGCGCTGGCGGATGCGGGTGTCACCCCGGATCAGATCAACGTCGTTGTCGTCACCCACATGCACCCCGACCATATCGGTGGTATGACCACGAATGACGCGCCGACCTTCCCAAATGCACGTTATGTCACCGCATCACCCGAGTATGATTTCTGGGCGGCGCAGGAGGCCGGAAACCGGGTCGGTGATCTGGTGGCCGCCAAGGTGACACCGCTGGCCGAGAAGATGACCTTTATCGAAGACGGCGGCGCGGTGGCTTCGGGCATCACCGCTGTCGCCGCCTATGGGCACACGCCCGGCCATACGGTCTATCATCTGGAAAGCAACGGTCAGCGGCTGGTTCTGACCGCCGATCTGGCCAATCACTATGTCTGGTCCTTTGCCTACCCGGAATGGGAGGTGCGCTTTGACATGGACAAGGCCGCGGCCACCGCCTCACGCCGCGACGTGCTGGGGATGCTGGCCGCCGACAAGGTGCCGATGATCGGCTATCACATGCCTTTCCCGGCAGCAGGGTTCGTCGAAACCCGCGGTGACGGGTTCCGCTTTGTGCCAGTCAGCTATCAGATGATGCGTTAGGCCCTCAGTATCCGGGGTCCGGCCGCACCTTTGAGCCATCCGTGAACCGGGACAGGCGGAAGGCGGTCGGATCAACGCAGGGCGTGGTTCCGGCGACGAGATCGGCCACAAGGCGACCCGCCGCCGGACCGATGCCAAATCCATGACCCGAAAACCCGGTTGCGATGAACATGCCCGGCAGGTGATCGACCCCCGAGATCACCGGCACCGCATCCGGCGTGACGTCAATCATGCCTGCCCAACTTTGGACAAGCTCGGATTGTTCCAACACCGGGAAAGCGCGGCGCGCCGCAGCCCAGGCCTGTCGCAGCGCTTTGGGAGACGGTTCGGGGTCCAGCACGCGGCAATGTTCGAACGGGGTGACATCGGTGGGCAGCCAGGTCCGGTCCTGTTGCGCCTCAATGCTCCAACGCTTTGACAAACGAAACCGCAGCGATCGCCATTCCTGTGTAAATGCCGGCAGGAACTGCCGCGCCAGCCGGAAACTGTCAGGCACGATATCCACCGTGTTTTCATGCCCCGACGCGATGGAATAGCCCCCATCCATTCGTTTGCGCATGGCAAAACCATCGGACCAGAGCGCCGCTTCCGGCCCCTCGGCTGGTGAGGTCCTCAGGACCGTGTTCAGAACCTTGAGCTGCGGCAGCTCGATCCCCGCGTTCCCGGCAAACAGGCGCGACCAGGCGCCACCTGCCAGAACAACATAGTCGCAGGCCACGCGACCACGCTCGGTGAATACCCCTGTGATCCGGCCATCCCCGGTATCGACGCTGCGCACGGCGCAATTGGTCATCAGAACAGCGCCGCGATCGCGCGCTGCCTCGGCAATTGCAGGCGCGGCCAGTTGCGGTTCGGCCCGACCATCCTGCGGCATGAAAAGGGCGCAGTCATAGGAGGTCTGACTGCCAGGCAGCAGAGCCTTCAACTCGGCCCCGGCTACGATCCTTGCACCAGTCTGCAGCCCGTCCACATGCCGCAGCCACCGTTCCAGATTGCCACTGCCACGCTTGCCAGACGCGCCGAACAGAATGCCCGCGCGCGTATATCCAGTTTCCCTACCGATGCGCTGATCCAGCCCCTGCCAAAGGTGCAGCGACTCGACCATCAGCGGAATTTCCCGCGGATCGCGCATCCCCAGACGGACCCACCCCCAGTTGCGAGAGCTTTGCTCGCCCGCGATCTGACCCTTTTCGCACAGCAGCACCGAGGCACCGCGTTCGGCCAGTTCCAACGCGGTCGAGGCACCGATAATGCCGCCGCCAATGACAACGACATCCACGGTTTTGGGTAAGTGCAGATCGGGTTCAACGGGGGTTGTTTTGGGGCCGGGCATCAACCGCTCTTACTTCATGGCTCTGGCCGCTATGAAGGCGTGGAGCGGGCGCTCAGGCAACACGCCTTCTGCCGCAGGGCCGATGTTTTTTGACAGCTGTGGCGCACACGCCAACAGGCGCGGGAAAACCCGCGCCGACCTGATTGAAATCACCTGAAATTTACGCTGCGCCGCTCAGTTCGGCCCATTTCTGACGCAGGGTCGCGGCAAGGCCTGAATCGCGGGGCTGAACCTCTTCGTCCATTTCCGCCTGTTGGGGCAGGACCGGAAAGATCGCCTGGGGTTTTGCCAGCTCTGCAGCGGGCTCGGGGTCTTCGATTTCTTCTTCACGAAGAAGATCAGCAATTGCCGAATCCAGCTTGGCCTCATCCAGAACCCGGGCTTCGGATTCCATCGACTTGTACCTTAAAGGCGGGTGAAGCGGCTTGTCATATCCCTCATACATAATAGCACCAACTCGTTAACTCAGACATCCAACATAAGGTGCGCCACAGTTCCACACATTGAATTGAGGTCACACCGCCCCATGTGGGGCTTTAATTAAGCTAAAATGTGGCAAAAAAATGTCTCAATTTCAAGCAGTCAGTTCCCTGAAAGCCTGGAAAATTAAGATGTTATCCACCGTTTGGAAACAATGTCTGGATCACTGAGTGTAATGGGTCTAATTTCGAAACCCCATCATTGACCCACTTGCACGATTCCCGTTCGTTTCAGCCGCGATCCCGCCAGCGGTTCACAATCGGATAACGGCGATCCAGCCAGAATGCCCGGCTGGTCAGACGTGTTCCGGGGGCGGACTGAAAGCGCTTGTATTCGCTGATGTAAATCAGATGCTCGACCCGCCGCGCCTCGGTCTCGTCGAAACCGGCGGCAACGCAATCGGCGATCGAGCCCTCCTGATCGACCAGAATATCCAGAATCGCGTCCAGAACCGGGTAATCGGGCAGGCTGTCGCTGTCCTTTTGGTCTTCGCGCAATTCGGCGCTGGGGGGTTTGTCGATGACCGAGGGGCGGATCACCTCGCCCACCGGGCCCATCATCCAGTCGCGGTGATTGGCGTTGCGCCAGCGGCAGGTCTCGAACACGCGGGTCTTGTACAGGTCCTTGATCGGGTTGTAGCCGCCGTTCATGTCGCCATAGATCGTGGCATAGCCCACCGCGACTTCGGATTTGTTACCGGTGGTCAGCAACATCTCGCCGAACTTGTTCGAGATCGCCATCAGCAGCAAACCGCGCAGGCGGGACTGGATGTTTTCTTCGGTCAGATCCTCATCGCGACCGGCAAAGAGCGGGGCCAGAGTCTCGGTCACCGCTGCCCGGCTGTCCGAAATCGGCACATAGTCGTAGTGCACGCCCAGCGCCTTGGCGACAGCCTCGGCATCGTCCAACGAGCTTTGGCTGGTATATTCCGAAGGAAGCATCACGCAACGCACATTCTCGGCCCCGACAGCATCCACGGCGATTGTGGCAACCAGGGCGGAATCAACCCCGCCAGACAGGCCCAGCAGAACCTTTTTGAACCCGGTCTTGCCCAAATAGTCGCGCAGGGACTGCACCATCGCGCGATAGTCCTGTTCCCATTCATCCGGTTGCGGCACGATCTCGCCCGGCACGATGCGCCAGCCGTCATCGCCACGCTCAAGGTCGACATGGGAAACAAGCTCATCAAAAACCGGCATCCGGAACGCCAGCTCTCCGCCCGGGTTCAGGCCGAAAGTGGCCCCGTCGAACACCTGATCGTCCTGCCCGCCCACCATGTTCAGGTAGATCACCGGCAGGCCGGTTTCGACCACGCGGGCAACCATGTGGTTCAGTCGGATGTCGTATTTGTTACGGAAATAGGGCGAGCCGTTGGGGATCAGCAGGAACTCGGCCCCGGTTTCCTCGAGCGTTTCCGCCACGTCCCCATGCCAGCCATCTTCGCAGATCGGGCTGCCGATGCGCGTGTTGCCAACCGCATAAGGCCCGCCCAACGGGCCAGCATCGTACAGGCGCACTTCGTCGAACACAGTCTCATTGGGCAGGTGATGTTTCAGCACTTTGCTGCCGATCCGCCCCCCCTTGAGGATCAGGTAGGCGTTATACAGGCTGCCACCTTCGACCCAGGGGCCACCAATCGCCACCGCTGGGCCGTCGGCGCATTTCGCGGCCAGCTCTTCGACCGCAGCCATCGCTGCCCGGTGAAAGGCGGGCTTCATCACCAGATCCTGCGTATTGTAGCCGGTGATGAACATCTCGGGGAACGCCACCAGATCGGCCCCGGCCTCGCGCGCCTGTTCCCACGCGGTTAACGCCTTGGCGGCATTGCCTTCGATATCCCCCACGGTGGGGTTGAGTTGCGCCAGAGTGATGCGGAAACGGTCGGCCATGCTGCCCTCTTGCCCTCGTCGGTCTTACTGCCATTTAGCAGATCATTGCGCGAGTGAAAGGCAAATGCGGCAAAACCCGTTGCTCTGCCCCCGCGCGTGCCGTAGTTTTGCGAAAAAGGATGAAAACCGGACAGGCAGGACCGATCATGAACGCTTTCCGCATTTCCATTGCCGCATCCGCGCTGGCCCTGATCGCCGCGGGCGCCACCGCTCAGAACGGTCAGGTGATCACCAAGGATGACGAGGTCGGGGGCGTCTACGAAGGCACCTTTGAAAAAGGCCTGCGTCATGGCACCGGCACCTACCGCCTGCCCAACGGGTTCGAATATAGCGGCGAATGGGTCGAGGGCGAGATCCAGGGCACGGGCGTCGCCCGCTATGTCAATGGCTCGGTCTATGAAGGGATGTTCGCCAAGGGTCAGCCCGAGGGGCGCGGCAAGATCGTTTATGCCGATGGCGGCAGTTACGATGGCGAATGGTCCAACGGGTCGATCAACGGCACCGGCGTTGCGATCTATGCCAATGGCGCGCGCTATGAAGGAGGCTTCCAGAACGCGCGGTATCACGGTACGGGCGTGATGACCGACCCCAGCGGCTATAGCTTTGATGGCGAGTGGGTGGACGGCGTCAAACAGGGCAAGGGCAAGATCACCTATGCCGAAGGCGGTGTCTATGAAGGCGACGTCAAGGACGGCCAGCGCCACGGTCAGGGCAGCCTGACCCTGCCCGACGGGATGACCTATACCGGAGATTGGGCCGAGGATCGCATCACCGGGACCGGGCGGCTGTCTTATGTCAACGGGGACGTCTACGAGGGCGAGGTGGTTGACGGGCGGCGTCAGGGCAAGGGCAAGGTGGTCTATGCCAATGGCGATGTCTACGAAGGCGACTATGCCGACGATCTGCGTCATGGCCAGGGGACCTATACCGGAACCGACGGGTATGTTTACACCGGCCAATGGACCACTGGGCTGATCGAGGGGCTGGGCGAAGTGACCTATCCCGACGGCTCGATTTACGTTGGTGATTTCAAGGCCGATCTGGCCGAGGGCAAAGGCCGCATCACCTATGCGGACGGTTCGACCTATGATGGTGACTGGATCGCCGGCGTGATTGAGGGTCAGGGCGTTTCGACCTATCCCAATGGCACGGTCTACAAGGGCCAGTTCAAAAATGCCAAGCCGCATGGCAAAGGCATTCTGACCTCTGCCGACGGGTCCAGCTATGACGGAGATTGGGTGGACGGTCTGCGTCAAGGCAACGGGCTGTCCACCTACCCCGACGGCACCACCTATTCCGGCGATTTCGACGCGGGCCGACGCCACGGTCAGGGTGAGATCGTGATGGCCAACGGCTTCAGCTATTCCGGCGCGTGGACCGAAGGCAAGATCACCGGCGACGGCGTCGCGACCTATCCAAGCGGCGATGTCTACGAAGGCAGCTTTGTAGACGCCAAGCGCCATGGCCAGGGCACCGTACGCTACGCCAATGGTGAAACGGCAACCGGCGTTTGGGACAACGGTGAGCTGGCAACGGCGACCGATGCTGCCCCCGAAGCGGCGCCTGAAACACCCCCGTCAGACTCAGACAGCACGGACGGCTGAAGCCAAATCCGCTACCACGGCACCGGCTTTCCCGCCCAGTCAAAGAACCCTCCGGTATCGGTCGGGGTCAGATGCGCCATAACGCCCAGCAGATTCGCAGCGGCCTCATCCGCAGTAACGGCAGGATGCCGCCCGAGATATTTCCGGGTGAATTCGGTTTTCACCGTCCCGGGATGCAGGGCGACACAGATCGCCTGTTTGTGGGTGCGGGCCAGTTCGATGGCGGCCGTGTGCACGATCTGATTCACCGCTGCTTTTGCCGCCCGATAGCTGATCCACCCACCCAGGCGATTGTCCCCGATCGAGCCCACACGCGCCGACAGCACAGCGAATACTGCGCGCCGCTCGCGGGGCAACAGACGCGCCGCGTGACCCAGAATCAGCGCCGGCCCCACGGCGTTCAGCGCGAACTGATCCATCATCGCCTGCGCAGATGCGGCCCGGATGGTCTTTTCCGGCGCCGCGCCGTTGATCTCTAACGCGCCAGACGCAACAAGGATCAAGTCGAACGACCCGCCGATAGCATCCAGCGCGCGGTGCACGCCGTCAGGATCGGTCAGGTCAAACCCGTCGGCTGAACGTGACAGACCAGTCACCGCTACCTCCTGCCCACCCAAGCGCTGACACACCGCCTGTCCGATGCCCCCCGATGCGCCAATGATCAGTGCTTTTTTCATGGTAAACCACCTAGCCGCACGCCGGGCCGGATCAATACGCGCGGAAAAGAAACCGCTCATCTGAAGCTACGCCGCAAATTGGTCTTTTCATTCCGGGGCGGCTCTGTATAACCTCAATCCCATGATCAACCGCGCAGATATCCTTGTTGCTGACACCGCCCTTCGCGGTGCATCTCTGCGTGGCCTACTGATCCTAATCCGCCTCTGAGCGTGCCATCCGGCGCGCCCGCTCAGAGGAGGACGCCCGCGCGCCATAGGCTTTAGGACAGAAGAAGAAAGAGAATCCCATGACCAACGTGACCGACCAAGACCGCGTCTTGATCTTCGATACCACTTTGCGCGACGGCGAGCAGAGCCCCGGCGCAACCATGACCCATGACGAAAAGCTCGAAATCGCCGAGCTGCTGGACGATATGGGCGTCGACATCATCGAAGCCGGTTTCCCCATCGCATCCGAAGGTGACTTCAAGGCGGTTTCCGAAATCGCGCAGCGGTCGAAAAATAGCCGCATCTGCGGTCTGGCCCGCGCCAACTTTGCCGATATCGACCGGTGTTGGGAGGCGGTGAAACATGCCGGGAAGAACCGTATCCATACCTTCATCGGCACCTCTCCGCTGCACCGCGCCATTCCGAACCTGACGCAGGACGAGATGGCCGAGAAGATCCACAAAACGGTCAGCCACGCCCGCAACCTTTGTGAAAACGTACAGTGGTCGCCGATGGATGCGACCCGGACGGAATGGGATTACCTTTGCCGCGTGATCGAGATTGCGATCAAGGCCGGGGCGACCACGATCAACATTCCGGATACCGTCGGCTATACAGCGCCGCTGGAATCGGCGGATTTGATCAAGCGTCTGATCGAGACGGTACCCGGCGCGGATGAAGTGGTCTTTGCCACCCATTGTCACAACGACCTTGGCATGGCGACCGCGAACTCGCTGGCTGCTGTGGCGGGCGGTGCGCGCCAGATCGAATGCACGATCAACGGTCTGGGTGAACGCGCGGGCAACACTGCGTTGGAAGAGGTCGTCATGGCGCTGCGCACCCGCAACGACATCATGCCCTGGACCACGGGTATCGATACCACCAAGATCATGCATATCTCGCGCCGGGTGGCGACGGTGTCGGGCTTCAACGTGCAATTCAACAAGGCCATCGTCGGCAAGAACGCCTTTGCCCATGAAAGCGGTATCCACCAGGACGGGATGCTGAAGAACCGAGAGAACTTCGAGATCATGCGTCCCGAAGATATCGGGCTGTCGGGGACATCCTTGCCGTTGGGCAAACACTCGGGCCGCGCGGCGTTGCGCGATAAGCTCGAGACGTTGGGCTATGAGGTCGGGGACAACCAGCTCAAGGATATCTTCGTTCGCTTCAAGGATCTGGCCGACCGCAAGAAAGAGGTGTTCGACGACGACCTCATCGCGTTGATGACGTTGGATGATGATGAGGGCAACGACCACCTGCAACTGGTGTCGATGAAGGTCACCTGCGGCACCGGCGGTCAGGCGGAATCGACAGTGGAACTGGAAGTGGACGGCCAGGACAGGATCGCAACGGAACATGGCGACGGCCCGGTGGATGCCACCTTCAAGGCGATCCGCGCGATCCATCCGAACACCGCCCGCCTGCAGCTTTATCAGGTGCACGCAGTGACCGAAGGCACCGATGCACAGGCCACGGTTTCGGTGCGCTTGGAAGAGGATGGCATGATCGCCACCGGTCAATCCGCCAACACCGATACGGTGGTGGCCTCGGCCAAGGCTTACATCCACGCCTTGAACCGCCTGATCGTCCGCCGCGAGAAAACCGGCCCCGGCGCGGATGCACGCGAGATCAGCTACAAAGATCTGACGTAGACGACAGGCAGGGGCTCCCGCACCCGCGGCGGCCCGGCTTCGCCGACCCTTCTTGGGTTTTGGGCCCGGCAGCGCGCCACAGGCGCG
>NZ_JBQGAI010000014.1:0-65255 GCF_056542745.1 Ruegeria sp. AB10
TGGCCGCCAATGGCGAGGACGGCAACGGCGAAGTCGAAGCCAAGGTCAAAGCCGAGGTCGCAGACCTCTGCGCCAAATTCCCGATCTATCCTAACCTGTAAGTTGAAGGACCCGAACCATGAGCTTTCATTCCATTGAACAAGCCCCTGCCCGCCTGAACCGCAGCGAGCTGGCCGTTCCGGGCAGTCAGCCCGGTATGTTCGAAAAGGCGGCGCAGTCGAATGTGGACGTCATTTTCCTTGATCTGGAAGACGCCGTTGCACCCGATGAAAAGGAACAGGCGCGCAAGAACATCATCGAAGCGCTGAACGATATCGACTGGGGCAACAAGACCATGTCGGTGCGGATCAACGGTCTGGACACGCATTATATGTACCGCGACGTGGTGGACGTGGTCGAACAGGCCGGTACGCGGCTGGACCTGATCATGATCCCCAAAGTCGGCACCGCCGCTGACGTCTATGCCGTCGATATGCTGGTTACTCAGATCGAAGACGCCAAGGGCTACAAGAAACGCATCGGCTTCGAGCACATCATCGAAACTGCGCTGGGGATGCAGAATGTCAGCGAGATCGCAGCCGCGTCGAAGCGCAACGAAAGCCTGCATTTTGGCGTTGCCGACTATGCGGCCTCGACCCGCGCGCGGACCACGATCATCGGCGGTGTGAACCCGGATTATTCGGTGTTGACTGACCCGGATACGGATGGCGGTCGCATGACCCATTGGGGCGACATGTGGCATTATGCATTGGCGCGTATGGTGGTTGCCGCCCGCGCCAACGGTCTGCGCCCGATTGACGGGCCGTTCGGCGATTTCCAGGACCCGGACGGTTACCGCGCTGCGGCCAAACGTGCGGCGGTTCTGGGGTGCGAAGGCAAATGGGCGATCCACCCCAGCCAGATCACGCTGGCGAACGAGGTGATGTCCCCGTCCGACGCCGAGGTCAACAAGGCTCAGCGCATTCTCGTTGCCATGGCCGAGGCCGAAGCCGCAGGCAAAGGCGCGGTGTCGCTGGACGGCCGCCTGATCGATTATGCGTCGATCCGTCAAGCCGAAGTGCTGGTAGAGAAAGCAGGCCAGATCGCTGCGGCCTGACCCGTTTGAGATTGAAAAACAGAAACTGCGAGGGAATAGCCCTCGCAGTTTTTTGTGCGGGTGTCAGCAGAGCAGAGCTGGCCGACTCGAACGTCCAATTCACAACCTCGGAGTATTTTCCCCTCGGTGCCTCAACCTGCGGTACCGTTTTTCTATTAAGTGTATCACTTTGAAATCAATATATAATATAAGACTGAAACTTGCCGAGCTGCAACTGACACATCGCGTGTGAATTAAAAGTCCACATCCACTGAGCTTGCCACATTTAGGCCGGGTTTCGTTCTTAGGGAACGTCCAAGCAAACAAAAAAGTCCTTTGAGGGGAGACATCGGTGAATACAGGCGGTTTGGGGCGGTCCGTGCAGGCGCGCGCGGCCAGGGGTGGTCGAGTTGTCAAATGGAAAGGCAAAATTGCCAGCATTGCTCCTTCGGTGTTTCTGGCCTCGGCATCCATAGGGACAGTGTCGTCGGGGATGGCCGTAGCTGAGGTGATTTCCAAGCCCCAAACCTCTCTAGTGGTCTTCTTGAATGACGAGGATAACAGCATCACGTCCACAGGATCGGTGAGTGTTTCCACGGCTACGGCCCCTGCCGTGACGCTAGACCCGGTTTATTCCAGCACCCTGATCAACGATGGCACCGTGTCGGCAACGGCCAATGCAACGGCTATTGGTTTGCTGGTGGACACTCAGGTACTGCCCTCCGGCCAGATCGTGAACAATGGCGCGATCAGCGCAACGGTTGCCGGTGCGACCAGCAACGCCACGGCCATGAGCTTTTTGACCAACGGTGATTTCGGCGGGACGTTCCAGAATACCGGAACCCTGTCGGCCAATGCCGCGACTATTGCTGACAATGCAGTCGCCGTCGGCGCAGGGTTCGAGGACGGCGTTCAGGCAACCGGAACGGTCCAAAACGGGGGAACAATTTCTGCTGTGGCCGCAGCCGGGTCCTCGAACGCGACAGCGGCGGCATTACTGTTTGGCGATGACGTCAACACCACCATCAGCAACACCGGGACCCTGAGCGCGACAACGACCGGCGGCGCCAGTGTTTCGGCGATCGGTGTCGATGTGGAGGGCGCAGTAAACGGAAATCTGGTCAATTCGAACACCATCACCGTTCAGACCAATTCCGGAGCTGAAACAGCACAGGCCACAGGCGTCCAGGTTGACAATGGCCTGACCGGCAATGTGTTGAATTCAGGCAGCATCACGGTTCAGGCGCTTAACAGCCAAACCAGTTCAAATGTCGACGGGGTGCGCGTCAACAACGGTTTGCAGGGGAATGTGACCAACGCGGGGACGATGACAATCACCGCTTCGGGGTCTTCATCCGTGGACGCGGATGGGTACTACGTCAGCAGCGGCCTGACGGGTAGCTTTCTGAACTCAGGCAGCATTCAGATCAACGCGCAGGGCGGCTTCAACCAAACCGACGCCGATGCGTTCTATGTCAGCGGCGGCATGACCGGTGACATCACCAACGCCAGCACGGTAACTGTCAACGCGGCGGGCTCCTCTTCGGTCGATGCGGACGCGTTTTATGTCAGCAGTGGTCTAACCGGCAATTTCCTGAATTCCGGGACGATTTCGGTCAATGCCAACAGCGGCTTTAGCGAAGCGGATGCCGACGCGTTCTACGTCAGCAGCGGCATGACCGGGAACATCACGAACACAGGAACAGTCACCGTCGTTTCCAACAGTACCTCGGCCGCTGATGGAGACGCTTTCAATGTCTCCAGCGGTTTTGACGGGAACTTCCTGAATTCCGGAACAATTTCGGTCAAAGCGGATGGGGGTTTCAGCCGTGTTGTGGCCGAGGCCCTGCATGTTGCCGGTGGGATGACCGGAGACCTCACAAACTCTGGCACCGTCACGGTGACCGCGTCCGGATCGACTGAGGTACGCGCGGACGGGTTTGATGTCAGCGGTGGTCTGACTGGGATGGTCTCGAATACCGGCACGATTACCGTCAATGCCTCGGGTTCTGACGAGATTTCCGTCAACGGTATCGACATTGCCGGCGGTCTGACCGGGGATCTCAACAACGGCGGCGACATCACGGTCAAGGCTGATGCCAGCGGCTCAAGCGCGCGGGCCAGCGGCGTCGACATTACAAGCGGTCTGACAGGTAGCATCACAAACTCGGGCAGTGTTACAGCTGTTGCACATGCGGGATCCGAAACAGCAGACGCCGCCGGTCTGCGCATTGGCGGAGGCCTGGACGGGAACATACTCAATATAGGCAGTATCCGCGCCGAGTCTGTCGCGGCCTCATCGGGTGCTTTGGCCTATGGGTTGGTGTCCTATGGCGACATGACCGGAAACATCGTGAACGACGGGTCGGTTTCCGTTTCGGCAGCAGGTGTAGACACGGCCACCGCGTCGGGTTTCCAGATCAATGGCGATCTGATGGGCGTCTTTTCAAACACAGGCAGCCTGACTGTTGCAGCCACAGCTTCGAACGCCAATCATGAGGACGTCTCGGCGATGGGTTTGGATGTCACAGGCCACGTTCAGGGTGGTGTCAGCAACGCCGGAACCCTGTTGGTGAAAGGGACCGCAGAGGACAAACAGGCCTATGCCTATGGTCTGTTCGTCCATGATGGCGTGACCGGGAATGTCGAAAACAGCGGCATTATCCGCAGTGAAGTCGACAGCGCCACCTCGGCCGATGTGTACGGCATCCGGATCGATGGTGGTCTGGACGGGGCATTTTCCAACACGGGCACGATTCAGGTTATTGGCCACACGGATGAGGATGATCTGGACGCCTATGGCGTCAGCATCCGCGACGGTGTCACTGAGGATATCAGCAACAGTGGCTTGATCACCCTACAGGCAAATTCCGGGGGTGAGGCCGAGGCGATCGGGCTGAGAGTGTCCGGTGAGGCTGAGGCAGACATCCTGAACTCTGGCACGATTTCGATTGTCACCCAGAGCCATACCGATGATGCGCTGGGGTATGGCATCTCGGTGGTTTCGGGTCTGGATGGCGCAATCGTCAACTCGGGTGTGATCTCGGTTCAGGGGATTGGTGCCACCGAAGCCACGGTTGCCGGTGTTTACGTCAACCGGGACTGGACTGGCGCGCTGAACAACTCGGGCACTATTCTTGCCGTGGCGGATGCGGGTGAGGAAGAGGCGCAGGCCTATGGTCTTCTGACCCGAAATGACGCGGTGGACGTGGATATCAACAACTCTGGCACTTTCGCAGTACAGGCCAGTTCGGATGATGAATATGCCAACGCCTATGCAATCTACTTTGATCATCACGCACCCGACAGCAATGTGACGAACACAGGATCAATGGTCGTTCAGGCTGAAGCCCAGCAACAGGCGCTTGCATCGGCGGTCTACTCGCAACACGGAATGACGGGCGACTTCAACAACCAAAGCGCGATTACCGTCAGCGCGAGTTCATCGAACAATATTGCCATCTCTAACGGTTTTTATGTCGGTGGCGATGGCAGCGTCGATGACTTCGACGGCAGTATCACAAATGCGGGTTCGGTATCCGTGCAATCCTCGGCACAAGCCGAAGCTGAGGCCCACGGGTTTTATGTCGAAGAAACCGTCAATGGAGACTTTTCGAATTCGGGTTCGGTAACAGCACACGCAACATCTCAGGACACCGAGGCGCAGGCCTATGGCTTTTACACCGGAGCAGGGGTCAACGGTAACGTCAGCAACAGCGGTGCAATCGCGGTTCAGGCGCAGGGTCACAGCGCCTATGTGGCAGGTGTGTTTATCCGCGACGGTCTGGACGGTTCGCTGACCAATTCGGGCACGATCACCGCACAAAGCCTGTCACCGACCGAGGATTCCAGCGCCCGCGGCATTTACATACGCGGCGGCACCAGCGGTTTGGTCCAGAACAGCGGCAACATCACTGTTTTTGCCCAAGGGGCCGAGAGCGCACGGGCGCAGGCTGTTCTGCTGTACGACACGATGGCGGGGGATGTCTCCAACTCGGGGACCGTGACGGCGACGGCCACTTTGGTCAATGCCACGGCCAGCGCTGATGGCACCGCCGCAGGGTTCTATATCGAAGACATGCAAGGCAGTTTCTCGAACAACGGAGTTATTCAGGCGACGGCCTCGGGCGGCGATATGGTCAACGCTTATGGCCTCTACTTCGAAAACTTTGACGGTGAAATCGCGGCCGTGGGCGATATCTCGGCATCGTCCGAAGCCGGCGATGCCTATGCCATCTATCTGGGAACCGGCACCGGGACCCTGAATCTGGTCAGCACCGACACGGTGGGCGGTGTGATCCGGGTTCAGGATCACAACGTCAACCTGGATGCAAATGGCGGCAGTGCGGTGTTCCGGTTCGAGGACGCTGCTGCGGGATCCGGTGTGTTTACCACCACGGTTTCGGACGGACGCTCGGGCTGGTTCGTGCAGGATGAAGGCGGTGCGGCGCCAGTTTACGCCAGTGTCGATTCCTCGGACCTGCTGACGTCGGCCGATGTGACGGCCTTCTACGGTGGTGCGGTCAACGGGTCGGTGAACGCACTGAACTATGGGGGGCAGGTGCAGGTCACGCGCAATTCGACCACCGGTCGGGTGTCGGGCATCAGCTTTGGCCCCTTCCGTCCCTATGCGATGATCGACGCCACGTCGCGCCAGTTCGAAAACGCGGGAACGGATACCGATGTCACGGTGTTCAACGGCAGTGTCGGGTATTCCGGTCAACTGGACAATGGTCTGGCGCTGGCTTTGGGGCTGGGCGTATTCCGCTCGGATGGGGATACGGATACGACGGATTTCGACACCGACGGCGTGTATCTGGACGCCTCTGTGGGCCGTCAGTTCGGCTTGTACACGGTTGAGGCCGGGCTGGGCTTCGGCTGGCTGTCCACCGATCGGTCCCGCCAAATTACCGGCAGCGCCGATGCGAATGCCGAGTATGACAGCACGCTTGTGACCGCCTATTTGGGGGCCGAACGGCCGTTCGACGTCAGCAACGCGTTCTCGCTGATGGGCTTTGGCGATGTGCGCTATACCCGCCAGAAGGATGACGGCTATACCGAGACCGGTTCGTCGGCCAATGCCACGGTCGGGGACAGCACCACCGAAGTGATCGAGGCCCGTCTGGGTGTCGATGTGGAAAGGGCGCTGAACAGTGGCGGCACTCTGGTTGGTCAGCTGTCGGGCGTGTTGCGGCGTGATCTGGGTGATACCGATGCGTCCGTGACGGTGTTCTCAACCACGCAGAGCCTGTCCTTTGCCTCGAACGATTTCACCGGCGGCAGCGTGCTGATCGGGTACGAGCACGAGTTTGTCCCCAACATGCAGTTCGAGGCCAATGCCGAACAGGAAATCGGCAGCGACGCGCAGGGGCCGAACTTCCGGGCCGGACTGCGGTGGTCCTTCTGACCGGCACCTCACCGGGCACACCATTAGTTTTCGGGTAGGGCGGGTTATCCGCCCTACCTTTGGTTGCGCAGGCTCAACACTCAGAAATCTATCGAAATATCGCCAATCGTTTCGACCAGCGGTTTCAGTTGATCCTCATAGTTCAGCCATTTGGCCTTGGAGGACCGGTAGAGCGGTTGGCGCACCTGTTGCACACTGGCGGTTCGCACGCGCCGTTTGCGGGCGTGGAAATCCAGGCAGTTGCTGTCCCAGTCCAAACCGCAAAACTCCAGCAACCGTCTGGTCTGGGCCTCGATATCATCGACCAACGCTTCGTAATGAACCGTCAGGAACGCGCCTTCGGGCAGCGTGTCGTACCAGTGGTTCATGAGGCGCACATAGTTGGTGTAGTAGCCGCCCAATTCGACCAGATCATAGCTGTGCAACTGGCTACGCTCGAACAGGCGCGTGTAACAGGACAGGCAGGTGTCAAACGGGTTGCGGGCGACGTGGATGATTTTCGCGTTGGGAAACAGACCGTGGATCAAGCCCAGCAGCTGAAAATTCGCGGGCATCTTGTCCACGATGCGGGGCATTGCGGGCGCGTGCCCGGTCAGCGTTTCGATATAATCCTCGGCGCGTTGGTTCAGCCGGTCGTCCGAAAGCGCCCTGACGGTTTCCGGCACCGTGGCCGGGGTGCCATCCACGCGGCTGAACAGGTTTTGCATGTCATTCAGCTCACCTGCACCGAAGACATTGCTGTGCGCGTCCAGAATGGACTCGGTCAGCGTTGTGCCCGATCGCGGCATCCCCAGCACAAAGATCGGTCGGTCACTGCTGACGGCGCAACCGCGCAACCGGTGGATCATATTGCTGTCGAAAGTAGCGATCAGATCGTCCGTCAACCGATCCGTTTCAGCCGCGTCATAGTCGACGAGGCCACGCTTTAGCCGGGCACCGGTATCAAACTGCCGGAATGCCTCATCATACCGTTTCAACTGCTCATAACACTCGCCCATCGCATAGTGATAAGCCGCCGCTTTCTGGGGCAGCATGTCGGCGGCGGTGGGCAGAGCCGCTTCCATCTGGTGAAAGATCGGGCTGTTCGGGGTGGTCTTGTCCACCTTTGACAGAGCAAGCAACGCGCCCAGCTTGTCTTCTGCGGTATCAGCGGCCTGTTCAAACCGGGCGCGGGCGGTATCAGCGTCACCTTGTTCCAGCGCAAGATGCCCCAGCGCCAGCAGGCTGGCCGACATGTCCGGCTTCAGCTCCAGCCCCGTTTCATAGTTGGCAATGGCGCCGGCCAGATCGCCCAGATGAGCCTTGGCCATGGCCACATAGTGGAAGGCCACGGCGCAGTTCGGATCAAGGCGCACAGCGTTTTCGGCTTCGATCAAGGCCAGTTTGGGGTGGTTCTTTTCGAACAAAACCTGCGCCAGCCCCACATAGCTTTCGGCCTTTTGCCCGTTGATCGCAATCGCATTGCGAAAGGCGGACTCTGCTTTGTCCAGATCGTTTTCCAGCAGGAATATCCTGCCGAAATTCCGGTGCAATTCCGCATCTTGCGGGGTGCGCTGCATCTGCGCCTCGGCCACGGCGCGGGCCTCTGAAGGGTTCTCGGCCTCGACCAGAACGGAAATCAGATTGTTGGTAGTCTCGGACGAGGCCGGGTTAATCCGCAGCGCCTTGCGGTAATACTCTGCCGCCTTTGCACGGTCGCCATTGTCGCGGGCAATGCTGCCTAGGTTATTGATGGCACGGTCAAAATCAGGGTCCAGCACGAGCGCGCGTTGTTGCGATGCTTCGGCCTCTGTCAGGTTGTTCTGATCATAGTAGACAAGGCCGAGGTTCGAATGCGCCGCGGCACTTCCCGGCGCCAGGCGGATCGCCCGCAGTCCGATGTCTACGGCTTCGTCCAACTCACCGGCTGAGCGCAGGATTTCGACGAAATTTGCCAGAAACACAGCATCGTTCGGCTGCAGCCGGACCGCTTCGCGCATAGCTTTGACGGCGACGTCCCCCTGCCCGGCCAGAAACGCGGTGAGGCCGACCATCTGATGCGCGTGCGCATGGGCCGGTGCGGCCTTGACAATCTCGGAGAACAACGTGGCCGCCGGTTTCAGCTCGCCGTTCTGATAATGCGACATCGCCAGTTTGAAGGCATCCTGAATAGAAATCGTTTGGCCTTGGGCCATGTTGTATGCTCCGGTCTCTGATACCTCTGCACGGGCGATAGGCGCGTGCTTATTCTGTTCTGGTGATAGGTAAAGAGAACACCGGACCCCGTCCATCCAAACTTCGCAGGTTCAGCAGCGTTTTGCGCCGGATGACCAAAGGCCATAGGCCCGTTGATATCGCTTTGGCAGAGGGTCTGGTCACGCGCTTCGACAATTCGGCACTTTAGTCCAGCGCCTCCTCGGGTACCGGCAGGGACTGACCGCAGGTTTTGCACCGGCCTGCCTCTGATTGTGTCTCGGAGTGGATTTGGTCGCGAATGTGATTGGCGGCACGGTGCGACAGGCCCAGACTTTTTCTCAGGGCTTCGATATCCTTTTCATCCGCTTCGCAGATATCGCCATCTTCCAGCGCGGCGCGGAATTCGCGCTCCATTCTGGCGCGGCGCCGGTGCAGCTGGTCGTTCAGGCCGCTGGCAAGGATCCCCGCAGGTAACGCCGCCATGCCGATGCCGATCACTGTAATCAAGGCGCCAAACACTTTGCCCGCCACGGTGACCGGTGTCACATCGCCATAGCCCACGGTCGTCAATGTGGCCATGGCCCACCACATGGCTGCAGGGATCGAGCCAAAGGCTTCGGGCTGCGCCTCGTGCTCGGCTATCCAGGCACCGCTGGCGGCGAAAATCAGCATCACCAGCAGAATGAAAAACCCGGCAAAGAAAGATCCGGCCTCTTCCTCGAACACGGCAAACAGCATCCCCAGGGCCGGAGAATACCGGGTCAACTTGAGCAGCCGCAGCATCCGGAACGTTCGCAGGATGCGCAGATCCATCGGGAAAAACAGGTAGAGCAGTGCCGGCAATATCGCCAGCAGGTCAATCACGGCCAGCGGAGACCGGACCCAGGCCAGACGGGATTTGCAATCCGGGTCTTCCGGCGCAACCCAGAGACGCCCGGCGTACTCGGCCACAAAAACAAGCAAGGAAAGCCCTTCGAACAGGTCCAGCGCGACGTGCCAGCGCGTGTAGATGGGTCCGACCGTCTCAAGGATCACGGCGGTGACATTGAGCGAAATCAGAACGATCAAAGCGATCTCAAGCAGCCATGGCCCGATTGCGGTGCGGTCGGGCCGCTCCAGCCACCAGTAGAGTTTCGCACGCAGGCTTCTCTGCTCCGATATAGTGTCACTCATGGCGATACGTCATCCAGGCCCGGGTCACGGGGAATGCAGGTGCTGAGACGGCGCCCTCCCCAGGATCAAGTGCCTATCCAAGAAGGCACATGCGGCATGATAGCGAAACAGGCAATGGTTGTAACGTCGCCGGACATACGCATGTCCCGCCGTGATCGTCAGGATCAATGACAGTTCCGCAATCAGTCCTTCCTGACATCCCCGGCAAATCGGGCTGCATTTTCCTTGGCAAAAGCGCTGGCATCGGCCTCTGTGTCCCAAAAATGCGGGTTTACCTTGGGAATGGTCAGGGCCTTTTGCACCGCCGGGCGGGCATCAATCCGGTCGAACCAGGCTTGAAGGTGGGGCAGGCCTTCAACGCTTGCGCGGGCCCAGACATAGGCGCGCGCCCAGGGATAGATCATCATGTCTGCGATGGTGTATTCCCCGGCCGCAAGCCATTCCTTGCCCTCAAGATGGGCGTCAAGAACCTCAAGCAACCGGCGGGATTCGTCGATATAGCGTTTGATCGAAAACGGTTCCTCATGACCGTTTGGGGCGGCAATATGTTGGAAATACATCGCCTGTCCCATCATCGGGCCGACATGGCCGACCTGAAAGAACATCCATTGCATCACTTCGGACCGTTTGACCGGATCGGCGGGCAGGAATTGCCCGTATTTCTCGGCCAGATGCCAAAGGATGGCCCCGCTTTCGAAAATCGCCCGCCCCTCGGCCCGGTCTTCGATCGTCGGGATTTTGCCGTTGGGGTTGAGCTTCAGAAACTCCGGTGTTTTCTGCTCCTGTTTCGAGAAATCGATCGCCGTGAGGTCATAGGGAACGCCTGCTTCCTCCAAGAAGATCACCGGTTTGTAACCGTTCATGGTGGCCGCGGTATAGAGATGGATATCAGGCCGCGACATGTTCGGCCTCGGCGAATACGGCGGACAGATGGGCGTCAAAACGTTTGAAATCGGCCTCGATCCCCGGGTTTTTCATGACGTCATACGCGGCAAAGGTCGGCAGCTGTTCCATGCCAAGGAATTTGGCGGTCAAGTGGATCGGGCGCATCAGGTCATCGACGCTGTCGCCTGCAAAGAAGGGCTCTGACGGGTTGTCGAACGCCTCTTGCGGCGCGTTGAAGGTCACGGACAGCATGTATTTCGTGGTCTGCAGCCCTCCGCCCATACCGTAGTTGGCTTTCGGCGCTTCGGTGGTGCGGCCATCCCCGGTGCTCAGACGCCCGTCCATTCCGGCAGTGTACACTTCGTCCATGTATTTCTTGAACACCCAGGGCGTTCCCATCCAGTTCACCGGGAATTGCATGATGACCACATCGGCCCAGACATGCGCGTCCACCTCGGCGTCGATGTCGTAGCCATCCGCAATGGTCGTCAGGCGCACCGTATGACCTTTGGCTGCCAGCGTCTCCTGCGCTTTTTGCGCCAGGCTTGCGTTCAAACGTCCCGGGGCGAACTCATAGGGCTGCGTGCCGTTGATGATCAGGATGTTGCTCATGTCTGGTTCCTTGTTCCATGACTCTGCGGTCGCTTGACTTTGTGCGCCGTCGTGATGAAGTTGTGTACCCAATGAAGGAAATGCAACCAGTATACTTTTAGTAACCTAGTTCTTGAGCGGCGGAGGTGCAGAATGCGGGCGCGGATCGAAGACGATACCAAGGGGCGGCGGCAGGTTCATGACGCCTGTTCAGAGCCTTGCCCGATCGAACGCGGCATGCGGATCATCGGCGGGAAATGGACGGGGTCCATCCTGTGGCACCTCAAGGACGGTCCTGTGCGCTTTAACGATCTGTCCCGCCTGATTGGCGGCGCCAGCAAAAAGATGATCACCGAGCGGCTGCGCCAGCTTGAGGCTCGGGGCCTGGTCCGGCGCGAAGTGATGGACACCGCGCCGGTTTCGGTACAGTACGAGATCACCGAATTGGGTTGCACCGCACTTGGGTTTCTGGACGCGCTGCGGAAATGGAGCGAGAGCCTGCCTCAGAGTAGCGCAGATATCTGAACGCGCCGCCCAAGAGGCCCTGCCTTCAGATCAAGCCTTTTCAGTATGATGCCCATGTAAGGATTGGCGGAGGCGGGCTGACCTGCTGGCCCATCCGAGGGCAATCCTCAGCAATCGGTTATCGATACGTTTTGCCGCTCACAAGATTACGCTCTTCTGCAAACAGGGTTCCGGTGTCCACGCCGCTCAGGTCCGCGCCAATTGTCCCCGACCGCTGACGGTTCTGCCAATTGGCATCCACCAACACCGGCGCCGGATCGGCAGCGGGCAAGCTGGCGCCTCTGATCAGATCAGCGGCGCGTTCCGCCAGCATCAGCGTCGGCACGTTGAGGTCCCCGGCCGTGGCCTGCGGCATGACCGAAGCATCAACGACGCGCAATCCCTCCATCCCGTGCACGCGCATCGTTTTGGGGTCGATGACGGCCTGCGCGTCCGCACCCATCCGGCAGGTTCCACAAGGGTGATAGGCGCTTTCGACCTTGTCCTTGATGAACTGATCGATCTGCGCGTCGCTTTTGCAATCCGGTCCCGGGGCAAGTTCACGACCGGCGAAAGGGGCCAAGGCGGGTTGCTGAAAAATCTCGCGCGCCAGGTGGACGCAGGCACGCATTTCCGTCCAGTCGTCTTCGTGGCTCATATAGTTGAACCGCACGCTAGGAGGTTCCAGCGAGTTCGATGCGTTCAGCCGCACGCTGCCTCGGCTTTTCGATCGCTTCGTACCCACGTGCACCTGAAACCCGTGCCCCTTGGCCAGCGCTTTCCCGTCATAAGAAATGGCCAGCGGCAGGAAGTGAAACTGTATGTCCGGGTATAGGATACCGGCACGGCTGCGGATATGGGCCCCAGCCTCGAAATGATTGGTGGCCCCCAACCCGTCGCGGCGCAGCAGCCAGCGCAACCCGATCCGGGCTTTGCCCAAAAGGCTCATATGCGGGTAAAGTGTCACCGGCTGCGTGCATTCCTGCTGCACGTAAAGTTCCAGATGATCCATCAGATTGCCGCCGACACCGGGCAGGTCATGGACAACGTCGATCCCGGTCTGCTTAAGGTCACCGCCCGGGCCGATGCCCGACCGCTGCAGAATGACGGGGGACATGATCGAGCCTGCGGACAAGATCACCTCCGAAGCATGCGCCTGAACGCGCTTTCCCTTGTGGTCGTATTCAACGCCGACCGCCTTGCGCCCCTCAGTCACAATGCGCGTCGTGTGGGCGTGGGTCACGACCCGGACAATGCCCCGCGCCATGGCCGGGCGCAGATAGGCGACGGCGGCACTGCATCGCTCACCCGCGTCCACGTTCATTTCCATTGGGCCGAAGCCCTCATGCTGGAGGTCGTTCATATTGGCGCTGCGGGCGTATCCGGCCTGAACACCCGCCTCGATGAACGCCTGGTAGAGAGGGTTGATTTCGGGCCCGCGTGTCACTTTGATCGGGCCACTGCGCCCCCGAAATGCGCCTGCGTCCGAAGCGTTTTCCAATCGCTTGAAATAGGGCAGCACGTTGGCCCAGTTCCACCCCGTCGCCCCATGATCCGCCCAAAGTTCGTAATCCATCGGGTTGCCACGCACATAGCACATGCCGTTGATCGAGCTTGATCCCCCCAGCCCCTTGCCCCGCGGCAGGTTCATGATGCGCCCGTCCAGATGCGGCTCGGGTTCGGTTACGAACCCCCAGTTGAACCGCTTGGTGTTCATCGGGATCGACAGGGCCGAGGGCATCCGCACGATCATGGCATTGTCGCTGCCCCCGGCCTCGAGCACCAAAATGCGCTTGCGTGTGTCTTCACCCAACCGGTTCGCCAGCACACAACCCGCAGAGCCAGCACCCACAATGATATAATCGTAATGCCCCACCCGGTTCAGCGGATCATCGCCATGAATTTGACGACCGTTTCGGGCTGTTTCCACGTGCCGGTGAACCCCTTGGGCAACACGAATGCCTGCCCCGGTCCAAACCTGTCAGAGCTGCCGTCGGGATAAATCAACTCGACCGTTCCGGCGATCATGAACATGAACTCGTCATAGGCATAATCGACGATCTCGTCGGTGTAGGGCTCGCATTTCCAGGTGCCGACACGCACCTCGTCCGAGGCACGATCGATCACGAGATTTTCCCACTCCTGCGGCGAAACTACCTGGGGCGAGCTCATGATCATCTGGCGGGGGGCAGCCATCAGGGCATGTGCCCCGGCATCGGTCAGATTGATTGCGCGGATCATTTGGGCCTCCGGACATGTGTTGCGGAACGGCTAGCATTGATTGAACCGCTGTTCAATAAATTGTTGAACAGCGGTTCAATGATGTGACTGGTGTTCAGCCTATGCGCCGCCTACAAAGGCCCGAAGTCACAAGAGGTCACCCCGTGTCACGTTTGTCAGACATCGAAATCCGCAAGCTCCAGATCATCGAGGCCACCATGGACGTGCTGAATGATAAGGGGTTCTGTGCGCTGAAGATCCGGGATGTGGCGCATCAGGCGGGTGTTTCTGCCGGGTTGGTCTGCCACTACTACGATACCAAACAGGGGCTGCTGCTGGCAGCGATCCGCCATGCGGTGACCTCCTATGGCGAGCAGCTGGACCTGATCGCGGAACAGGATACCCCGCCGCGGGACAAGGTGCTGGCGCTGGTGCGTATGGCGCTGGCGCCCGAACAATCGAACAAACGGCTGTCGTCGGTGTGGCTGACGCTCTATTGCCTTGCAGGGTCAGAAGCCGACTATCATCAGGAACTGCTGCGCTATCAGCAGCGGAACCTCGACGTTGTCCGCTCGGCCATTGCTCCGCTTTATTCCGATGAGGAGGGCGGACACATTGCGCGCATGATTGTTGCGCTGATCGACGGGGTGTGGCTGCAACACGCAACGCGCGTCGAACCCGTCGACCTGACAGCAGCGCAGAATCTGGTAACCACCCTGACGGAACAGGCGCTGTCAGCGCACCGCTGAGACGGACCGTAGACTACCCGCGCGACGCGATCGAAGAACCGGGGTCGAAGGTTACCCACCGACCGAAGAGAACCTCGTCGCGCCCCCCGCACTGGTTTCGCTTTGGGCAAGGCTTGACCAGGCATCATATTGCGACAGAAACACCTGCCCGTTCAACTTATCGGGAAACTGCGTGCGGTTCAGCCTGTCCATGACCGGACCCTTGACCTCGGACAGGTGCAGACCGACGCCCATGTCGATCAGCCGGTGGTTTATCGCCTCAAGGCTTTCAAGGGCTGAAAAGTCCACCTCATTCACCGCCGAGAACATCAGCACCACATTCCGAACCGCACATCCTTCGGTCACGCGACTTTGGATCAGCGTCTCCAGAAAACGTGCGTTCACGAAATACAGGCTCTCATCCACGCGCAGCGTCACCAGTGAGGGCACGGTTTCCACATCATGGCGCAGGATGTTCCGGAAATGCTGGGTTCCGGGGACAAGCCCAACCTCGGCCACATGCGGGCGCGAGGTCTTGTAGAGGTGCAGCAGCACCGAGAGCGCCACACCGGAGGCCACCCCAACCTCAACCCCCAGTCCCAGCGTCAGCAGAATGGTTGCGGTCACGGCGATAAAATCGGCGCGGGAATAGCGCCAGGTTTTCTTCAGGATGGACAGATCCACAAGGCTGAGCACGGCAACGATGATGGTCGCCGCCAGCGTGGCCTTGGGCAGGTAGAAAACCAAAGGTGTCAACGCCACCGCCGCGATGGCCAGACCGATGGCGGTGAATGCACCCGCTGCGGGCGTTTCCGCGCCAGCATCGAAATTGACAACCGAGCGGGCAAAGCCGCCGGTCACCGGATACCCCCCGGTGAAGGCGGCGCCCAGATTTGCGGCCCCCAGACCTATCAACTCCTGATCCGGATCGATCCGCTGACGTTTCTTGGCCGCCAAAGTTTGCGCCACCGAAACGCTTTCGACAAAACCAATGATCGAAATCAGTATTGCAGGCACAGCAAGCGCCCAGATCAGATCCGGGGAAAATCCAGGCAGGGTCAGGGGCGGCAGGCTTTGGGGGACGCTCCCGACGATCTGCACACCCTCGGCAGCCAGATCGAACCGCCAGACTGCGACGGTCGTGGCGGCCACGGCTGCGACAGGACCGGCTTTGGTCAGGATATCTGCCAGCACCGGCGGTACTCCCAACCGGTTCAGAAACGGTCTGAGGTTCTTTCGCACCCAGAACAAAAAACCGGTCGCCAGAGTTCCGATCGCCACGGTCACCCAGTTGATCTCGGGCAGGTGTTGAAAGATCGAACCCAGCATTTCCGGCAGCGTATGACCATGCGCGCTGACCCCCAGTATGTGCTTGACCTGGCTGGTCGCGATCAGAATGCCCGAGGCCGTGATGAACCCGGCAATGACCGGATGGCTAAGGAAATTGGCCAGAAACCCAAGGCGCAGAACGCCCATGAGCACCAGAAACCCACCGGACAGAAAGGCCAGCGTCAGCGCCGCAACGGCATAGCCCGCCGTCCCCTGTTCGGCCACCTGCCCAATGGCCGTTGCGGTCAGCAGCGAAACCACCGCCACAGGTCCTACTGCCAGAGCCCGGCTGGTACCGAAGATCGAATACAGCACGATGGGCACGATTGATGCGTAAATCCCCGCCTCGGGGGGCAATCCGGCCAGCAAGGCATAGGCTAGTGATTGCGGGATCAGCATGATCGTCACGATCAGGGCCGCAATAAGGTCGTTTGAAAAGGCGCCGCGCGTATAGGTTCGGCCCCAGTCCAGAACGGGGACATATTGGCGGAGGTGTTCGATCATCTAGACTTTCCAGCGTTCAGAGCGGGCAGTGCTGCCGGCACCCCCCGCATGTCGCTGCGCACGAAAACGCAGGCAGATTCACTTGCTACTCTGGTGAGACCTTCAGCTTCTCGGGCCGTGCCATCCATTCCTTACCGCGCAGCATGGCCTTCCAGTAGATCGGCGGCAGCAGAGTTTCCTTTAGGAACCATGCCATGCGGCTTGGCTGTGTCCCGTCGATCAGGAAACGCGGGAAACTGGGTTTCAGAGCACCGCCATAGCCGAACTCGGCCAGCACGATCTTGCCGCGTTCAACCGTCAGCGGGCAGGACCCGTAGCCGTCATATTGCGCCACAGCCGAACGCCCTGCGATGTCGGCCACGATGTTGCCCGCCACGGTTGGCGCCTGTTTGCGGGCCGCTGCGGCGGTTTTTGCATTGGGCGCATTCATCACGTCACCAAGCGACCAGATATTGTCGTAGGTTTTGTGACGCAGTGTCGATTGATCCACATCGACCCAGCCCGCCGCATCGGCCAGCGGTGAGACACGCACGAAATCAGGTGCAGTCTGGGGCGGGCACACATGGATCATGTCAAACTCGACCTCGACTGTATCCGGGTCACAATCCGGTTTGACCACTTCGAACACCGCACTTTTGGCTGGCCCGTCGATTGACACCAGATTGTGGAAGAAGTTCAGCGTGGCACCGTATTTCTCGATATATCGCTCCAGCGCCGGAACATAATCCTTGACCCCGAACAACACGCCGCCCGCGTTCATGAACTGGATGTCGATATCCTTCAGCGCGCCGCTCCTAAACCAGGCATCGCCCGACAGATACATGGCCTTTTGCGGCGCACCGGCGCATTTGATCGGCATCGGCGGCTGGGTAAACAGCGCCCTACCATCCTTCATCTCCTGCACCAGTTTCCAGGTGTAGGGCGCGAGGTCGTATCGATAGTTCGACGTCACGCCATTGCGGCCCAGAGTCTCTTCCAGCCCTTCGACCTTACCCCAATCCAGCTTCAACCCAGGGCATACGACAAGGCGGTCGTATTTCACCACCCGGCACCCGTCCAGAACGACGGCGTAGTTCTGCGGCTCGAACGCGGCGACCGCGGCCTTGATCCAATGGACCCCTTTCGGGATCAGGCTGCCCATGGTTTTGGCCGTTGTCTGGGCGTCAAAGATGCCACCACCCACCATGGTCCAGCCGGGCTGATAATAGTGGATATCGGCGGGGTCGATGACCGCGATGTCCAGATCAGGCTGCCGTGACTTCAGACTGGCGGCGACCGAGATGCCGCCCGCACCTGCGCCGACAATCACCACCTGGAAATGCGCGTCGCCCGTGTCGGTCGGGGTTTTGCCGCCATTGGCAATCCGGCGGGCAACGCCGTTCATGTCATAGCCTGCCGCCTTGGTAGCCATCAGGATTTCGGACATCGGGCGTTTCTTGGCCTCGTGAAACGACCATAGCGTGGCCGATCGTGTTCCGGTCCGGCAATAGGCCAGCACCGGGCGCTGAACGTCCTCCAACGCCTCGCCAAACGCGGAAACATCCTGATCTTTCACCATGCCGGACTGCACCGGGACATAGCGCGCCTCGATCCCTGCGGTTTCGGCGGCGGCGGCAATTTCCTTGAACGATGGCTGGTCGGCGCCTTCGCCATCCGGCCGGTTGCAGATGATCGCGCGAAATCCCTGTGCTGCGATGGTCTGAACGTCGTCAACCGTGATCTGCGGGCTGACCGTGAACTTGGACGATATGGTACGCAGTTCCATGACTCTCCTCCCTTTTTCGGCTTAGAGCCCGTTGACCGGCACTTTGAGCATCGGGTTGCCATCCGTGTCGGTCGGCACCTCTCCGGCCCGCATGTTGACCTGCAGGGAGGGGATGATGAGGTTGGGCATGGCAAGCGTGGCATCGCGTTCGGTGCGGAACCTGACGAACTCTTCCTTCGTCTTGCCGCCACCGACATGGATGTTGTGGGCTTTTTCCTCGGCCACGCTGGTTTCCCAGGCGATATCGCGCCCGTTCGGCCCGTAGTCGTGGCACATGAACAGCCTTGTTTCATCTGGCAGGGCCAGAACCTTCTGGATCGAGTCGTAGAGAACCCCGGCATCCCCACCCGGGAAATCAGCACGGGCCGAGCCTCCGTCCGGCATGAACAAGGTGTCGCCAACAAAGGCCGCGTTACCCATCACATGAACCATGCAGGCTGGGGTGTGACCGGGCGTATACATGGCAAAGGCCTGCATGGTGCCGATCATGTAGGTGTCGCCATCCTCGAACAGGGCATCGAATTGCGACCCGTCGCGCTGAAACTCGGTGCCTTCGTTGAAGACCTTGCCGAATGTATCCTGCACTACGGTGATCTGGGCGCCGACCCCGATCTTTCCGCCCAGTTTTTCCTGAATATACGGCGCGGCCGACAGGTGATCGGCGTGGACATGGGTTTCGATGATCCACTCCAGCTTCAGCCCTTTTTCCGTGATCACGCGGATCAGTTCGTCCGCGTGATCAAAGGTGATACGGCCCGCCGCGTAATCGATATCCATGACGCTGTCGACGATGGCGCAGGCGTTCGAACCCGGATCCTTGACGATATAGCTGATGGTATTCGTGGCCTCGTCAAAAAACGCGAAAACGTCGGGTTTTACGGCCATGTTTACGGGATATGTCGTCATGTGATGTCTCCTCCGGGTCGTATTCAGGGTGTGGCAACCGTTCCGGTCAGCCGCAATCGCTGCAGGTTTTCAGGCCGATGATGCGATAGAGCGGGCAGTTCCCCACAAAGGCAGTCAGCGTGAAGACCGCCGCGACGATCAACGCCAGCCAAAACAGGCCACCGGTGCCAAGCACGGTTGTTCCAAGGGCGGCATAGGCCAGGGCTGCGGCAATCACGATGCGCAGGGCGCGGTCAATTTTTCCCATATTTGTGGTCATGTCTTACTCCATCGAGAATCGATGGGCTTTCAATCGCACAGCCGGGGTCGGACCTTTGGTGACTTGGTCACCAAAGCCGCGAGTTTTGGAAAATCGGACGATTTCAGGCGGCGCTGGCGGCTTTGACCATATGCTCCAGCCCTTCGCGTTCGGTCAGACGAACCTCACCTCGGGCTTGCTCGACCCAGCCGCGGCGCTGGAATTCGGACAGGGTGCGCGAGATCACCTCGCGCGCGGTTCCCAGCTCGGTTCCAAGAATGGCGTGGGTTGCGTGCACGACGTTGCGGTCGTCCGCAAGCTCTAGCAATCGTGCGGCCAGACGGACGTCCATGCGTTGAAAAACGATGTCGTCGATCAATGTGAACAGGTCGGTGATCCGCCGAGAATAGGCGGTAAAGACAAACTCGCGAAACACCGTCGATTTTGCAACGAGGCCGTCAAAGGTACCCCGAGGGATGGCAACGGCGGTGATGTCGGTTTCGGCGATCCCGTCGGCCGAGTAATCCTCGAACGCCAACATGCAGGCGGTGGTCAAGACGCAGCTTTCACCTGCATGAACCCGGTACAGAAAGACCTCTCGACCGGTATCCGATTTCTGCTGCACCCGAACGGTCCCGTCCAGCAACAGCAACAGATTGTCCGCCGTCTGACCCGGCGCAAAGACCTGAGTGCCTGCGGGCAGCGAAATGACCTGACTGCCTGCAACAAGCTCTGCCCGAATATCTTCGGGCAGACGGCTCAGACCTTTGAACTTGTCGATCCACGTGTGATCCATGGCGTCCCGCTCGGTTAAGGCGCGTTGGGGCGTTCCCCAACAAACACATTCATTAAGGTGAAAGCGTATCTGCCGCCTGTTGTAAACCTTTCAGACTAGACTCAGGGGTCACCAGCGCAGATAGCCGGGCGGCCTAGGCCCGGTGCCGTGTCTGCCAGCCAACCAGGCTGAAGCAGCCAAACAGGATCGCGGCAACGCAGACGATCGACGGGCCTGCGGGCGTGTCGAACACGTAAGCAGCCCTCAGCCCCGCAACGGCGGAAAACGCACCGATCACGGCAGCGATCAAAGCCATCGTTTCCGGGGACTTTGCCAGACTGCGCGCGGCAGCTGCCGGAATGATCAGCATGGCCGCAATCAGCAGAACACCCACCACCTTGATTGCCACCGCCACGGTTACGGCCAAGGAAAGCGTCAGGATCAACTGCTCGCGTTTGGGATCGAACCCGCTGGCATAGGCCAGTTCCTCGTTCAGCGTCGCAGTCAGCAGTTGCGACCAACGCCACGCGATCAGCGCCACGACAAGCGCGGCCCCGCCCCAGATCACCAGCAGATCAGAGCGGGACACTGCAAGAATATCGCCAAAGAGATACGCCATCAGGTCAATACGAACACCCGACAAAAACGACACCGCAACAAGGCCAAAAGCAAGTGCGGAATGCGCCAGAACCCCCAACAGCGTGTCCATCGCATAGCCACGTCCGGCCAGCAAGGTGACGGTCAGTGCCATGATCAAAGCAACCGCCAATGCGCCGGTGAAGACAGACATTTGAAAGGTCAGCGAAAGCGCAACGCCAAGGATGGCTGCGTGGGCCGTCGCGTCTCCGAAATACGCCATTCGGCGCCAGACGACGAAACACCCAAGGGGGGCGGCGGCAAAGGCAACGCCGACACCCGCAAGCGTTGCACGGGTCATGAAATCATCAAGCATTATTCTGCTGCTTCCTGAGAATGGTCACAGTGGTCGTGATCGTGGTCATGATCATGACGGTAAAGCGCCAGCGCGCCGCCGGTGCCGGTACCGAACAGCGCCCGGTATTCCGGGGCCGAGGCGACAACGGCTGGCGACCCTTCGCAGCACACATGCCCGTTCAGACAGATCACCCGGTCCGACGCGCTCATGACCACATGCAATTCATGGCTGATCATCAGAATGGCGCAGCCGGTTTCGCGGCGCACATCTTCGATCTGGCGATAGAATGCGGCCGATCCCGGTTGGTCCAGCCCCTGAGTCGCCTCATCCAAAAGCAGGATATCCGGCCGATTGATCAGAGCGCGGGCGAGCAACACCCTCTGAAACTGCCCGCCGGACAATTGCGACATCTGGCGCTGCAAAAGATCAGGCACGCCCGCCGTCTCAAGCGCCTTTTCGCAGCTTTTGCGTGAAACACGGTGGGTCAGACCCATGAAACGCTCAACCGAGATTGGCAGGGTCGGATCAATGTGCAGTTTTTGCGGGACATATCCGATCTTCAGACCGGGCTTGCGGGTAACCTTGCCCGCGGATGGCCTGGTGGCACCGATGACAGCCCGCAACAGGCTGGTCTTGCCCGACCCGTTCGGACCGACAATGGTGACGATCTCTCCGGGCTCGATAGCCATGTCCACATGACGCAAAACGGTATTGGCGCCATAGCGCACGCTGAGGTTCTCAACGGTGATCAGGGTCATCTCTACGCCTTTTTGGTGCAGCCAGGGCAGATTCCCTCGGCTTCTACAACCGTTCGCTCGATCTCGAAACCCGCCGCACGCGCCGCCGCGCCCAAAACACCTTTGGCCGGGGCAGACTGCGCCTCGGCCACGGCGTCGCATTTTCTGCAGATCATGAAGGCCGGAGAATGCGCAGCTCCGGGATGCGAACAGGCGACAAACGCGTTCAACCGTTCGATCTTGTGCACGAACCCGTTCTGGACAAGGAAATCAAGCGCGCGATAGGCCACCGGCGGCTGAGACCCAAACCCTTCGTCACGCAAACGATCAAGGATGGCATAGGCACCCAGCGCCCGATGTTCCTGCAGCAACATATCCAGAACCTTGCGCCGAACCGGGGTCAGGCGCAGACCTTCCTCTTTGCATCGCGCTTCTGCCGTGGCCAGCGCAGTTTCGACGCAATGCTCGTGGTCATGTTTCTGGAACCCAACCGGGGCCGTCCCCTCGACCGGTATGGGATGCGTGTCACTTGTCATGTTATTCCATATCATGTATGCGGCTCGTAACGTTATAAAATCACATAGAGGGTCTGATGTCCAGAAAGCTTCTCCCAGTATCGATCTCGGCTGCACTTATGGGTGGAACGGCCATGGCGGATGTTCCGAACGTCGCGGCCGATATCGCACCGATTCATTCGCTGGTGGCCCGGGTCATGGAGGGTGTTGGAACGCCGAATCTGATTGTTCCGCCCGGCGCATCGCCGCATGAATACAACCTGCGCCCCTCGGAAGCTGCTGCATTGCAAGAGGCCGATCTGGTGTTCTGGATCGGGCAAGACCTGACACCCTGGATGGAAGGTGCAGTGGGAACGCTGGCCGGTGCCGCAACCGTCACATCGTTGCTGGACTCGGACGGCACGGTTCGTCTGGATTTCCGTGAAAATGCCCTGTTCGAGGCGCATGAACATGGGGAAAGCGAGGATCATGACGACCACGATCATGAAGAACGTTCCGAAGGCAAGGATCATGATGACCACGGTCATGACGAAGAGCACGCGCATGGTGACCATGATCCCCATGCCTGGCTGTCTCCGGCAAATGCAGAAAACTGGCTGAACCTGATCGCGGCGCAACTATCGGCCGCCGACCCGGACAATGCGGGGGCGTATTTTGCAAACGCCGCGGCTGCCCGCGAAGAAATGGCCGCGCTGTCTGCCGAGGTTGCCAAGACACTGGAACCGGTCCGCGGCGGCAGTTTTGTCGTGTTCCACGACGCCTACCAGTATTTCGAGGACGCGTTTGACTTCCCCGCCTCGGGCGCAATTTCGATCGGTGACGCAGCCGACCCAAGCCCGGCGCGCATCGCCGAAATCCAGAACCGCATCCGCGAAGAGGGCGTCGATTGCGTGTTGGCAGAACCGCAGTTCAATCCGGGGATTGTCAAAACCGTGCTGGACGGGACCGAAGCCAAAACCGGTGTGATCGATCCGCTCGGGTCCGATCTTGAGCCCGGTGCGGCGCTGTACCCGCAAGTCATCCGCAACATGGCCAAGATACTGGCCGATTGCCTTTAGTGCAGGCGAAATGCCCGGTCGAAAACTGTAACATCGACCGGGCCAACCTCTGCTTGAGACGGGTACGTCTCTGACAAGCTCAGCGGTGACTTCCCACGCAGTCCACGAATTTGCTGAGACTACAACTCGCCTGATCGTGATGCACTGGCCAATCCGGACCGAATATCGCGCCGGAAAGACTGTGGAAACGGGATCATTCTGTTTGTGTCTTCATCCCACAACCGCCACCGCAGGCATTCGACGGACTCCTTGAGCCCGATGGCCGCGCTATTCCAGTCCTGGGCTATAGCAGCATTGCATTCCTTCAGGCGATAGCAGGGGATTTTCGCGTTGTAGTGGTGCAGATCGTGAAACCCGAAATTCAACAGAACAAAATCGACAAGAACTCCCAATCGCAGTGAACTTGCCCCGTTCAATGCCGCAGCATGAGCGCTTTTGTTGCCCGTGTCCCGCCAGTAGGTTTCCTCGAAATTGTGGCCGACATAGACCACAAATATGCCAAAACTGCCCGCAAGGATGCTTCCTAGGATCAAGGCATAAAAAGCCCACCACCCCAGGAATGTGACCACCAGGAACCAGAACCCGAACATTGCGAAATTCTGCAGCAGCACATCCCGAACACTGACTTTCAACGTGTTTCTGGGCCAGCGGTATTGAACAAAATAGACCAGCAGCGGCCCAAGAAGGAACAAGGTAACCGGGTGCCTGTAGACGCGGTAAAACAGCTTTTTGGAAACCGGCGCAGCCTCATATTCGCGCCTTGTCATCACGTAAACCTCGTGGACATCCCGGTGTTCCAGATCACCCAGATGCAAGTGGTGCAGATTGTGATTGTACCTCAGGACGCTGTGCGCAATGCCCGAAAAAATCGACAGGCAATTGCCGAGCAGATCGTTCAGCTTTCGATCCGGAAAATAGCTGTAATGTCCACAATCATGCTGAATCGAATAAAGCCTCAGAATCCCCGCGCCAAAAAGCAACGCACCGCCAAGCAGCGCCAGCCAGGATCCGGGAAACGCGGCGGGAACGCCCAGCCCAAACGCGACAACGATCACACTGATCGCTAGGGCTTTGCAGGCGGACCAATTGTCTGCTCGTGCAAACTGGCGCGGAACTTTGATCGAGTTCATTCTTTGTCGTTGGGCAAAATCTACTAATCTGCAAGCACTGTGCCACCAACAGCCTGATCTTAGCAAGGGTCGGTCAACCCATCGATTGCCCGAAGAGATACCCTGCCTTGGCGCAGTGGTCGCGGTCATGATCAATTGTCACTCGGACACGCGGGAAAACTCCAAAAACATGTAAGGCTGAATGTTTTCACAAGGCCCAAGGCGAAGCGCTTTCGTCACGCCAAGGGCCTTTGCTGTGCGTCCAACCGTGTTGAACACTCCGATATGCTTCTGGAACACGGGATCGGTGTTGAACCTGTCGATCATCCGGTCCGTTATCTCGTGCCGCACACAGAGTTTCAGCCGCGACCCCGACAGATGCCGCTTGATCTGAGACAGGCGGACAAAGTTCAGGCTGTTCCAGAGGCCGCGCACGTTGTAGGTGTTCTCGACCCAGTCAATCCGCCGCCGGAACATGCGCCCGGTCGTTGCCTTTGACCCGACAACGGGGATGTTGAAATGGGGCTCATAGGGAAACCCGTAATTGGGGCACAGCACCAGGCACCGCCCTTTCGGTTTCAGGAACCGCGGCAACGTATCCAGAAAGTGCCGCCAATCGGGAAGATGCTCCAGCACATTGACCAGATAGACCAGATCATAGGCTTGTGACGCGTCATACTCCTCGTAAGCCGACCGGTGAATCTGCGCCCCCAACCGCTGGGCGTGTTGCAATAAACCTTCCATTGTCTCGAACCCTTCGGCAAAAGGTTCGATCCCTTCCAAAGCGATACCGGGGTTCTTTTGCCCCAGCAACGTCAACAGTATTCCGGCCCCGCAGCCGATCTCAAGCGCGCGGGCACCCGGCGGCAGGGCTGAAACCTCAGGGTCCAGATTCTGAAAATGGAACCGGGCGGCGCTGAGCCAGATGTCTTTCAGCGGGAAATCGAACCTTGCGAAATCGTCCAGAACCTCATCGATCAAAAAAGGCCTTTCTCGGTGGTTCAACGAATGCATACTGATCCCGACATGGTAAGTTTCGGAAATTGATAGAACAATGTGTTGGAGTGGACCAGCTTCTTATACGATCGCCGCCGTCGGGGTCGTCGCCACCATAAAAGCGATACGTCAGGGCGACAGCGCCTTGCTCTGGTCTCCGCTGGTGTATTTCACCGCCATCGAAGTGCTGCAGGGATACTCCTACTCGGTCGAAGGCCAATGCGCCCTGCCCCAGAACCAGGTCGCAACCCTGCTGGCCTATATACACATCGCGTTCCAGCCGTTGTTTACCTGCATCCTTGCGCTTTACTTCATCCCCAACGACGTGCGCCGGATGATCATGCCGGTGGTGCTGGGCATCGGCGCGCTGACCGGGGCGTATCTGTTGATACAAATTTATCCCTTCGAATGGGCCGGCGCGTGCAGGCCCGGTCGGCTGTTGTGCAGCGACCATCTGTGCGTCAAGCAGGAAAGCTGGCATATCGGCTGGCACTTGCCGCTGAATGACCTGGGCGAACGGCTGCCCGCCACGATATTCGGCCGACAATACGATCTGAATTTCCCGGTTTACTTCACCGTGATGTTCATACTTCCGGCCCTGTTCGGAGCCTGGAAAGTTGCCGGGTTTCAGCTGATGGTCGGACCGACGCTGGCCTGGGCCACGGCATCCAGCCCCACGGAAATGCCTGCGATCTGGTGCCTGTTTTCGCTGGGGATCGTGATGACAATTGTCTTCACGCCATTGCGGGAGTTTCTGTTCGTGAAGTCCTGGCCTTTGTGGGATGTGCTGCGCAGGGTGAACGGTAGATATAAAAGAACACTCTAGAAACCGAACAACCCGTTCACCCGCGCATCACCATTTCTCCTCTCACTCGTGCTTGCGATCTGAATGCATTCATTACTGAACATTCAGACCCCCCTCGCGCATTTGAGAGTCGAAAACCCAAACCGACACCGGCCCTACGCCGTGTCTTCCTCAGCCAGTTGATAAAGGACCCACTCTTCCGACAGACCCTTCAATGTCTTCGGCCCCACCTTGGAGAAGTCCAGACCTGATCCAAGAACCAGATCGCGGACAGTGCTGGACACCCAGACATGTCCGCCCGGCGTGAGGCTGAGAACACGGGCCGTAATTGCAATCGCGATCCCGGTCACGTCGTTCACGGTGCGCAGACACTCGCCCGCGTGAATCCCGGTGCGGATCTTGAGGCCGGACTTACTTGCCTCGGCCTGAAACTCACGGGCACATGCAATCGCGGCGCTGGGTCTTGGGAAGGCGGCCAGCAGCCCATCGCCCATCAGCTTGATCAGCGTGCCATCGTGCCGGGCAACAGTCCGAATTGCGGCCGCATCAAGGCAATCCATGATGTCCCGCCATTTCGCGTCGCCAAGGCGTGCGATTATTTCGGTCGAGTTCACAACGTCAGTCATCATGATCGTGATCAGAAGACTGTCGTTTTCACTGTCGTCTGCGTTACGCGAAATATTCTCTTGGAAAGTTTGGTCGATCAGGTTGCCCTGATCCGACTGGGCCTTGCCGGGCCGGGTCGGGAATCTCTTTACAACCGCCGGATCGTCTCTGGTCATGTCGAGAACACCCATAGAACCAAGGTTCTTCCAGGGGCTCAGCGGTTCAGGCATTTCGGGATAATCAACAGGTTCAATTATTGAAAACGATGTGTTCAGCATTTGTGCACCACCAAATAAGGTATTTGCACCGCAGGCTACTTGCATATTGTCAACAAGCCGCGATGCAAATGTTAATGAAGTGTTAACAGCGGCTGGTTTAGCGCACGCTAGGCTTGTGCTTCACGGGATACATATTCCAAAAAGAGGTTAGAGCACAGCGGGCCGCGACGTCCATCCATGTGAAATCGCGTATCGAAACAGAGTGTTGGGGACTGAACTTTGAAAAAGCTGAATGTACTGTTGGTAGAAGATGATCCGTCACTGCTTGCTTTGACGTCCGCACTTCTCAAGCCTCATTTCAGCGTCCTGCAGGCCTCGAACGTGGCAGATGCCCGCGCGATCCTGGCCTCAAAACCGGTGGATATCGCCCTGCTTGATCTTGGGCTGCCGGACGAAGACGGCCTGGTGCTGGCACGTTCGATGCGGGCGAAATCGGCGCAGCCTCCCATCATTTTCGTGTCCTCCCGAGACAGTGCCAGCGACAAGATCAGCGGGCTGGATATCGGGGGTGACGACTACCTGACCAAACCTTTTGATCCCGACGAGCTTTTGTCGCGCATCAACGCGGTTCTGCGGCGGACGAACGCCCATGCATCGGCACCGCGCCGGGAAACTCGCGTGCGTCTGGGGGACGTTGAAATTGACCTCGACACACGACAAGTGTGGAACGAGAGGCTGGAAACGACCCCGTTCACCCGCGCTGAATTTGATGTGCTGATGGCGATCGTCAACGCAAACGGGCGGGTGTTGTCCCGCGCGGTCCTGTTGGATGCTGTTGCCCTGTCGCCGGATCATGATGCCGGCGAGCGCACAATCGACGCGCTGGTCGCCAAAATCCGGAAAAAGCTGTCCAGCGGGCGCGACGGACCCAAAATCATCTCAACCGTTCATGGCGTCGGCTATCGGCTGGGGCTGGTGCGAAGTTGAAACCGCGCGCCTACATATACGACGAACCTATCAACGCGGTTACCCAGAATTTCGTAGATAAGACCGTCGAGGGCAAATACCGCGAGTGGTATTTCGAGTCCACGCGTGGACAATTCCGGACAGCCTTGTTGTTCGGGGCGTCCTTCTACGTCGTTTACGCCTTCCTTGAAGTCTTTGTACTGAATGGGCGTTCATTCTCGGGACAGGATCTGGCGGTCTGGGGCGCCAGACTGTTCATCATCTCGTTTATCTTTGGACTTTTCTTTTTCTCGCACAAGCTGCCGGCGCGTACGCTGCCCATCATCATTTCGGTCGGCTGGACCATGATGTATCTGGCGATCTGGGCTGCGTTTGCGTTTTCCGGCGACCATGCGTCCAAAGACTTCCTGTACCGTTTTGCTCTGATTAGCTTGGCGGGAACGGTCTTTCTGCCCTTTGTCTTTTCACATTCGGCCGCACTGCAACTTATGCTTTTTATCCCGGTCTCCTACTATCTGGTGTTTGATAACTCCGGCAGCGGCATCGATACCTGGATCGGGCCATCTTTTGTCTTGTGCTCGACTGTTCTGATTGGCCTGTATGCCAAGTTCTTCTCGGAAAGGACGTTGCGGGCGAACTTTGTTCAAAGCGTCTATCTTGAAAAGGCGCGCAACGACGCGGAAAAGGCGAATGAAGCAAAATCGCAGTTTCTGGCGACCGCAAGCCATGAGCTGCGCACGCCGCTGAACGGCATCGTCGGGAATATCCGGCTGATCAAACTGACGCCGCAAGACCGCGCGTCGCTGGATCAAAGGCTGGACGAAATCGAACGGTCCAGCCTGGCGATGAGAAACCTCATCGATGACGTTCTGAACATCGCAAGGCTGGAGGAAAAAGCCGAAGACCACGAATTTCAGACCTTTAACCTGTCTGAAATCCTTCAGGATCTTGAGGCCGTACTGCGCCCGCTGGCCCGTTCGAAAAATCTGCAGTTGATTATCCCTCAGTTCGACGACGGCGTTTACCTGAGCGGCAACAGCGGACATCTGAGGCATATCTTGCTGAACCTGCTCGGCAATGCGGTGAAATTCACCCACGAGGGTTCGGTGACCTTGTCGTTCGAGCAATCAAAACAGTCCGTGGCCTTCACGGTCAGCGACACCGGGATCGGTGTCCCCGAAGATCAGGTTGCCAGTATTTTTGAACCCTTCACGCAGGCGTCAAACATAGATTCCCGCAAAATTGGCGGAACCGGGCTGGGGCTTTCCATCGTGCGCGGGCTTGTGACCTCGCTGGAAGGGCAGGTTTCCGTGAAAAGCAGCCTGGGCGAAGGCACGGTTTTCCGGGTGAAAGTCCCGTTTCAGGCCGCCCCGGCCCCCTCGCCGCAATCCGAGGCATCAGGCATGGCCATCACCGTGGGAACACAGCAGAACGTCCTGATTGTAGAAGACGATCCCACGAGCATGGAAATCCTCAAAAGCCTGCTGGAGCGAGATGGCCATGAGGTCACCGCGGCCGCAAACGGCCGTGACGCAAAAGAGCTGTTTCGGCCAGACGACGTTGATTGCATCCTGACCGATATCCGCCTTCCCGATACAACAGGTGTGCAACTGGCGCGCGACCTCAAAAGGATTGCCAAGGCCAAGCAGCCCGAAAAGACGATTGCGACCATAGCCGTCACTGCGAACGTGATGCCCGAAGACCTGGATGAGTATACGGCAGCGGGGTTCGATGCCGTCGTCTCCAAGCCGCTGGACGAACGTGTTCTGTACGGCGCGATCCGGGCGTCGATAGGCAAACACCCCTCGGACAGGCCATACGTGTCCAAGGGGTCAGAAGCCACCAAAGCGCGCCTCAGCAAATTCCTGAGCGGTGAAGAAATGGAACAGGTCTTTCTGGCGTTCAGAGAGTCATTGGAAGATTGCCACTCGCAGCTTGAAAAAGCGCAGAAACAGGGTGATCGGGATCGGATTGAGTTTCTGGTTCACCGGGTATATGGCAGCGTATCGAGCTTTGGTGAAACCGAGCTTGCAAACATGGCAAAATCGGTCGAGACACTTTTGCAAAGTGGCACGGAAAACTATGGCGTCGAGTTGAAAGAGCTGATCGATTCATGTGGGGCCGTGTTGAAAGGCCTCAAAAAACGAACGGCTTGACAGGTCGCGCTCTTCCATTCGGGGATTGATCACAACAGACAAATCCGGCTGCGGATCTGCCGAAATTGGCAACCCGGATTATTCAATCGCTTCACAACAGTTTTCTACTCAGGATGAAGGCGCTGCACGCATCTGCCAGCTCCTGAAACCGTGGTTTTTCCTTGACGTACAGATAGACCTGCCGTTTGTCCGGCAGGTCCGACAGGGCGCGGAATGCGGTGGTTTCAGGAAGAAAACGCGCGACGGTTTGTGGGAGCACGGTCACCCACTTGCCGGTTCTGACCATGGTAATCAGCGAATGCGTATTGTGAATGGTGACATCGGCATCCGCGATGGCCTGCACGAATTTTGGTGTCTGGATAAGATCACACAGGGCATTCCGAACAAATGCGGCGGCCATCACATCATCCACGGTGGGCGGCGCTGATCGTGTGATAAGCGGATGATCAGACGCGCATACAAGCCCGAACTGATCCTCGAACAGGGGCACGGCCTTGATACCTTTCAACGGATGGAACCCCGAAGCAATTCCGATATCCGCTTTGCCGTCCACAAGCGAATCCAGCACCTGTTGCGTATCCGTATCGCGCAATTCGACCTTCAGCCCGGGAAAGCGGTGGGTCATATGTTCAAGCACGGAAGGAAAGACCAACGCGGCGACCGAGGGAACCGACACGATGCGCATCAGGCCGTGGGCGGCATCCGCAGCCGCTTCGATAGACTGCACTGTCTGATCAAACTGACGAACCTGTTTCAGAGACATTTCAAACACCTGCTCGCCTAGGGCAGACAGATGCGTTTTTCGCTCGCCTGCAAACAGCTTTTTGCCCAGGTGGGTCTCGAACTGCTTCAGCATCATCGAAACGGCCGATTGTGTGCGCCCCAAGCGATCGGCCGCCTCGGTCAGGTTGCCCGTCTGCGCGACCGTGCAAAAACAGCGCAGCATTTCGATCTTGATGGCCATGCTTCAATTTTCCTGAAGTTTTCTTCAACTGTTTGAGTTTGACTGATGCTGATTGCAAAGTCCATTCTCTGCCAGACCAATTTTGACGTGGGGCCTATTGTGACCAATCTGAACCTGATCGCTGGCGAATGGCTGGCTGGCGAAAGCGAGATCGAAAACCGCAATCCGTCGGATCTGAGCGACCTGATCGGCCATTTCGCTCAGGCCAGTGCGGATCAGCTTGAGGCAACTTTGGGCCAGGCGCGTATCGCGCAGGCCGAGTGGGCCGCCTATGGGCTCGAGCGCAAGCAGGCGGTGCTGATGAACATCGGTTCCGAACTGATGGCCCGCGCCGAAGAGCTTGGCACCCTGCTCAGCCGGGAAGAGGGCAAGCCGTTGGCCGAAGGCAAAGGCGAAGTTTACCGCGCCGGACAGTTCTTCACCTATTACGCCGCTGAATGCCTGCGCCAGATCGGTGAAAACGCCGACTCCGTGCGCCCGGATATCGAAATCGACGTGCGCCGCGAGGCAGTTGGGGTGGTTGCCGTCATCAGCCCGTGGAACTTTCCGACCGCCACGGCGTCGTGGAAGATTGCTCCGGCGCTGTGCTACGGCAACGCCGTGGTTTGGAAGCCCGCTAATATCACCCCGGCTTCGGCTGTTGCCCTGACCGAGATCATCAGCCGTCAGGACATCCCCAAAGGTCTGTTCAGCCTTGTCATGGGATCGGGCCGTTCCATCGGACAGCGGCTGGTGGAAAGCCCCAAGGTCAACGCCATCTCGTTCACCGGGTCCGTCCCGGTCGGCAAGGGCATCGCTGCGGCTGCCATTCAAAACCTGACCAAAGTGCAGATGGAAATGGGGTCGAAGAACGCGCTGGCCGTGATGGACGACGCCGATCTGGACCTTGCCGTCTCGCTGGCGCTGGGGGGTGCATTCGGGGGGACCGGTCAGAAATGCACGGCATCCTCTCGGCTTGTGGTTCATGCCGCCGTGCACGATGCCTTTGTCGAAAAACTGGTGGCCGGGGCTCAGGCGATGAAAGTCGGCCACGCGTTGGCAGAGGGCACGCAGATGGGTCCCGTCGTCAGTGAACAGCAACTCGCCGAAAATCTGGCCTATGCCGATCTGGGCAAGTCCGAGGGGGCGGAACTGGCCTGTGGCGGCCAGCGATTGGACATGCCTCAGGATGGCTATTACATGAGCCCCGGCGTATTCCTGAACACAACCAACGACATGCGCATCAACCGGGAAGAGATGTTCGCGCCGCTGACCTCGGTCATCAAGGTCGGCACCTATGATGAGGCTCTGGCCACCGTCAACGACACCAATTTCGGCCTGACCTCGGGCATAGTTACGCAGAGCCTGGCCCGCGCCACGCATTTCCGCCGCAACGCGCGCACCGGGGTTGTGACCGTGAACCTGCCCACCGCAGGCACTGATTATCACGTGCCCTTTGGCGGACGCGGCGACAGCTCTTACGGCCCGCGCGAACAGGGCAAGGCTGCGGCCGAGTTCTATACCACGGTCAAGACCGCGTATATCAGCGCAGGAAAGCCGATGTGATGCGGATCGACGGGCTGCAATATGCCAATTGGTCCGAGAAGATCTTTCGGCAATTGCGCGAAGGCGGCGTGGACGCAATCCATGTCACCATCGCCTATCATGAGAACTTCCGCGAAACGGTCCTGAACTTTGAAAAGTGGAACAGGTGGTTCGAGCAATACCCTGATCTGATCATGAAAGGGTTGTGGGCCAGCGACATCGACAAGGCGCGCAAAACCGGGCGGACGGCCGTGTTCTTTGGCTTCCAGAACCCCTCGCCCATCGAAGACGATATCGGGCTGGTCGAAATCGTGCACACTCTGGGTGCGCGGTTCATGCAACTGACCTATAACAACCAGTCCCTGCTGGCCACGGGCTGCTATGAGGCCGAAGATACCGGCATCACCCGCATGGGCCGTCAAGTGATCAAGGAGATGAACCGGGTCGGGCTTGTGGTGGACATGAGCCACTCGGCCGACCGCTCAACCATCGAAGCCGCCGAGCTGTCTGAACGCCCGATCGCTGTCACCCACGCGAACCCGCATGAATGGTCGCCTGCCCTGCGCAACAAGCGGGATGCGGTGATCCGGGCGGTGACCGAAAACGGTGGGATGTTGGGCTTTTCGGTCTATCCTCATCACCTGAAAGGCAAGTCGGACTGCACCTTGGACAGCTTTTGCGAGATGATCGCCCGGACAGCTGAGAAATACGGCGCAGAGCATCTCGGGATCGGCACGGATTTGTGTCAGGATCAGCCCGACAGCGTGGTCGAATGGATGCGGGTGGGGCGTTGGTCCAAACAGATCGACTATGGCGAGGGATCGGCCAACAACCCGGGCTTCCCTGCGATGCCGTCCTGGTTCCGGGACAACCGCGACTTTGGGAACATCGAACAAGGGTTGCGCGCGACCGGTCTGAATGATGACGAAGTGGCCGGGATCATGGGAGGAAACTGGTACAGGTTCTTTGCCGAAAACTTCGTTGCCCGGGGGTAACCGAATGGAAACACAGGCGCAAATTCACATCGACCGACGCAACCCGGCCACTGTCATGCGACTGTCGCGGCTGGGGTCCTTGCACCAGTGTCGGCTAAGCTTCATGCGGCAGCTGACCCGCCGCATGGCGCGGGAAAACTGGTCCTTTTCACGCCCCGTATTTGACATTGACGCCCAAGGCGTCGGGACAGCGGTCTATACCGCCCACGGCCCGGACAGGGCGTATTCGCTGGTTGCCTTCGCCCACGACCTGCCATCCGAAAAACGCTCGGACCGGGTGATTGCCGACGCCTGGGACGCCACCTTCGCCTTGTTTGACGGTATCCCGACCGAGGCTGATATCCAGCGTCTTTCCAAGAACGTCCCCCTGCAGGAAGCCGGGCGCGTCAGTGAAACCGAGCTGTCCTTGTCCCGCGCCAACCGTTCGGTCAGGTTGTGGGAACATGTCGTTGAGGCGCTGGCCTCAGGGCAGCAACCGGATGTGCAGCAAATCTATCAGGTCGGCTACCTGATGCGTACGACCGCCGTCTATGGGTCCGGCAAGTTTGGCGCGGCAGATCGCGAGAACATCGCGAACCGTCCGGAAACCAGCGCCCCCTTTCAGGCCGAGATGCTGTCGGTGTTTCTCACCCGCACCTTCGTCCGAGATCTGGTGCAGCATATGGCCAACGCCAAGGGCGGCGATCAGGCCGCAAAACTGGACCCCGACATTGCCCATTGGCTGGGCATCGGCAACTCCACCGGCCTCGGTATGGCACCCTTCATCGTCAACCACCCCATTCTGTTCAACAACTGGGTCATGGCGCGGGAAGAGGCGATCTTGCGCGTCCGCGCGGTTGAAACCGCAACTGCGGCTGAGGTCGATCACTTCCGGCAGGTATTTGAACGCAGCCAGCTTTCGATAACGTGGTGGCGGTCCGAACATCCCATACAAATCGAAAAACTGGCGGCTTTGAACGCTGACCTGCAGGCGATCTCGGACTATGTGGATCAGGGCGGTCTGACCGGCAGCCATCCCTGGAACCGGTTGGTGGCCTGGTCGCAAACCGCGCTCAGCGAAGAAGGGCAGGAATATCTCGCCTCGCTGATCCTTGAACCCTACGCTGATCTTGTGGATGGGCTGGCCTCGTGCATGGCCGATGGCAATGCCCGGGCATTTGTGATCGACGGGGCGATGCCGATCAGCGACGTCCGCGACCTGATCCGGGGCGCCTTTGGCTGGGCGCTGGAGCTGGACTGGGCATCCCGAGAAAACTGCGCCCGCGCGTGGTATGTGTCCGAAGAGAAACTGGAACCCCGCATGGGCGAACGGTTCGAAGAACCCATCGCGGATTATGAGCAGCCTCTGGCTCCGGCGCGGGACGCGGCGGCAGCCCATGCGGAGTTGAGCGGATGGGACGGTGTCCTGCCCATTGCAGAATTCCTGCTGCGTCATCCCGAACACCGCCACACCGTCCGGCGCGCGCAGATGACCCGCACCGCGCCTTATGGCGAAATCCGGGACAATACGATTGGCGCAACGGTTGTGCCTCTGGATATGTTGCGGGCAAAGCTGTCGTTCTTCGGCGCCACTCATTTTGACCCGCGTTCGGATCGATGGGTCCGTATCTGCATGTATGCCGGTGCGCCCTACCCCGAGGAGCTGACATCTGAGAACGCCGATCTTTGGGTCTATCCAGAGGTGCCGGCATGAGCTTTTCACTGAACGAAATGGAGGCAACGGCCAAACGCGCCACCCGCGGGGCCGGATATTCCTGGGGACAAGCAGAAGAGGCGTCAAAAGCGGCGCGATGGCTGTGCGCCCAAGGCTTGGATGGCGCCGGGGCTCTGGCCCGGTTGTTGAAGCTCGGGCTGGCTTCGGACCTTGCCGCACACCGTCCCCGGCAGGTTGATGGCCCTTGGCGGGGCGACGGCGACCTGTGCCCGCTGTCGGCGGGTCCTCTCTTGTCCGACTGCGCCCATCTGCTGAAGACCGGCCCGGTCGAGCTGCAAGCGGTTGTGTCTCCCGCTCTGCTGTTGCCCTTTGCCGCCAATGCGGCACGTATTCTGAAATGCTGCATAAGCATTGAAATCGACGGGGCGCATGCGGTCACAGATGGCGACCATCTGGCAGCCCCCGACACTTTGCCGATCACAGCCCGACGGGTCATCGTTTCGCAGGGCGGTGCGCCCGATGTTCCGCGCAAGCGGTACACACGCGCACGCCCCGCGCCGGATGATTGGGATGTTCTGAACCGTTTTGCCCATCGCACCTATGCCCCCGCAACCGAGGAATCCCGCCTGCTGGGCGCAGGGGCCGGGCTTTCCGACAACGACTGAAAAGAGACCAAAGTGACCGAAACACGGACCCTGACCCTCGCCGAAATAGAAGACTTGTCCTTCCGCGCTCTGGTGGCGGCCGGCACATCCGAAGGCAACGCCCGCCCGCTGGCGCAAGCAACCGCTGCGACCGAGGCGGACGGCGTCGCCAGCCACGGCTTGGCCTATATCCCGATCTATTGTGAGCATGTGCAATGCGGCAAGGTCGACGGGGTCGCAAAACCTGTACTGTCACACCCCCGGCCGGGCGTAGTGAACGTTGATGCCGCAACCGGCTTTGCCCATTCCGCCATTGATCTGGGATTTGACACTCTGATCCCGGCCGCGCGGGAACAAGGCGTCGCGGTTCTTGCCATCAAAAACAGCTACAATTGCGGTGTTCTGGGCTATCATACCTACAGGCTTGCCCAAGCCGGACTGGTCGCGATGGGGTTTACCAACGCGCCGGCCTCGATTGCCCCGTCCGGTGGCTCGAAACCCGTCGTGGGCACCAATCCATTCTCTGTCGCAGTCCCCGGAACCGATGGTCAGCCCGCCTTGCTGATCGATCAAAGCGCCAGCACGATTGCCAAGAGCGAGGTCATGAAACATGCACGCGAAGGCAAGCCGATCCCGGTTGGCTGGGCGTTGGACGTAGACGGCAACCCGACCACCGATCCCGAGGTCGGCCTTAAGGGATCAATGGCCCCATCGGGCGGATATAAAGGCGTCGGCGTCGCGCTGCTGGTCGAGGTTTTGGCCGCCGCGCTGACCGGGGCCACGTTGGGCATCAATGCCTCGCCGTTTTCGGGCACTGCAGGCGGCCCGCCGAAAACCGGCCAGTTCTTCATAGCCATAGATCCCGAGGCAACCGCCAGCGGATCGTTCGAGACGGGCATCGCCAGCCTGATCGAGGCCATCCGTTTTCAGGACGGGGCGCATCTGCCCGGCGATGGTCGCCGGGACAAACGTCTGGCAGCCCGCAAAAGTGGTGTGGCGGTGAACACGGCGACGCTGTCCAGGATTGACGCGCTCTTGGGCTAGATGATTGATGCGGTCCTAAGCCTGCAACAGTTTTCGCATAGGGCGCTAAAAACGGAGCTTTACCTTGTCTTTAAACGTCAACGTGGCACCATTTGCAGCCAGCACCAACCCAAACGCCCCGCGGCGGTTTGGTCAGCGATACAACGCTGAGGAGTTCCTGCCCGAGGCAGGCAATACCGTTGTCTGCCATCTTGATTTCGACGCCCCAGCTCACGAAGCCGTGCTGGAGGCGCGCAGAAGAATGAAGGCACTGCCGGAAGCCAAACGCTTTCTTTTCACCCCTGTCGAAAGCCTGCACATGACGGTGTTCGAAGGCGTTATCGAAACCCGCCGCACAGCGGACACCTGGCCCCGTGATCTTGACCGCGATGCATCTGTAGCCAGCATCACCGACGCCATGATCGATCGGCTCGCTGATTTTCCAGCGCCACCGGGCTTTGCAGTGCGTGTGGCGGGCATAAGCCCTACGGGTCTTGCACTCAAAGGTGCCACCGAAGAAGACGAGGCAAAGATGCGGGTCTGGCGCGAGGCGCTGACCAAACCATTTGCCTATCGTCACGACGACCACGACGCGTATCAGCATCACATGACCTTTGCCTACCCGATCGACTGGTTGCCCGACACCGTGCTGCCCGTCTGGCAAGCTGAACTTGGTGCAATCCTTGCAGACCTTGCAGATGTCGCGCCTGTCATCCCACTTACCGCCCCCGCCTTTTGTAAGTTTGCCGACATGACACGGTTCGAAGAAATCCGAGTGCTGGAAAGCTAAGCAGCCCATTCGACGGCACACGGACAAAAAAGCGTCAGCTTCCTGCCGCTTGCGTCAATCGGCTGTCCACATAGCCAAATGCGCGGGCGCCGGGAATGCCACCGATCCGTCCGGGGCCGCAAACTGTTCCAGCCGTTTTTCCGCTTCTGCGACCAAAGCCTCGTACCCGGCATCGTCGATGAATTCGGCCAATGTCCACCCGCGAACATCCATTCGAACCCATTCGCGGATCGAGGCAAACCGCGCGGCGCCCGTAACGGTGGTTATAGTTGTTTCCTGAAATCCCCCATCTTCAAGCACGCTCAGAAATGACGGCTTGTGCCCAAGGACAAAAGGTGCCCGCAGTGCATTTGCAGCGACCGCGCCGAACATATTGTCTATCAGCTCGATCATGCGGGCATATCCGGGCGAGGTCTCGGCCTCATCCCAAACAGAGACCGCAACCTTGCCTCCCGACCGCACCACCCGCCGCATTTCCTTTAACGCCTGGCGCCTGTCGCCAAAGAACATCAGGCCGAACTGCAAAGAACAACATCAAAAGACCCGTCCGCGAACGGCAGCGCTTCGGCGCGGCCCTCGGTCCAGTCGACATCCGGGGGCCGCCTGCGCGCCACGTCAAGCATATCCGGGTTTCGGTCCAGGCCAACAACGCGCCCTGCAGAACCCGCCCTTGTGTGGGCGTCGCACGTTGTGGCACCGATGCCGCAGGCAACATCCAGCATGGCACTTTCAGGGGTAATTCTGGCGCGTTTACATAGGCGCCTGCCCATTCGCCAAACAGTGCCGGGACAAAGAACTCATCGTATATTTCAGCTGCGGATTTCGATACCTGACCCGCAGAAGTGAACCTCTCCAACTGAACTGGTCCATCGTATGTTTAGGAAACGGAGGACCAAGAATGGCAAACAAGCGACCAACGACACCAGCTTCACCTCGAAGCCGGCGACGGCGCTTTTTGCCCGGAACCGAGATCAGAACTTCATGGCGGGCCTTTGCGATATCAATCGCAACCAAAACAGGCCCGCCCTGTGCAATACTAGCATCGGTCATAGTCGATCTCACCTGCGGCGTGGTTTGTGCAAAACCACGGCAGGGACCTGAGACCCGGCTATGATCACTTGGCGCGCGCCATTTGGGGACTGCGCAGGCCGTCAGGGACTGGATTGCTGCTATCGGGGTTGAGACAGCCTACATCAAACCAGGGAGCCCGTGGGGGAACGGATACTGTGAAAGCTTCAATGGTAGGTTCAGAGACGAGCTGCTCAACGGCGAAATCTTCAATAGCCTGCGCGAAGCACAAATCCTGATCGAACAATGGAGGAGACTACAACATAAAACGCCCCCACAGTGCACTGGGCTATCGCCCGCCAGCACCCGAAACCATCATCCCGATGGATCAGAGGCCAAGGAAGTACTAACAATCAACTTGAACCAGTCAGATGAGGCTGGTCACAATCATGCTGTCCGTGGCCTTTGGCGCTGCGGCGGCGCGGGGTGCAGATGCGGTGGCGGCTGCGGAGCATGGCGGGGATCACTTTATCTATCCCGATTGCCGCCCGAGTTTCACCCAGACCTTCGAGGCGATGCAGAAACGCGCGCTGGACGGTTATCCGACGTGTCGCTGTTCACCCCGTTTGTCCATCGCAGCAAAGCCGGCCTCATGGCCGAGGCCGCACGCGTGGACACGCCGTTCGCGCAGACATGGTCCTGCTACAAGGGCAGAGAACATCACTGTGGGCACTGCGGCACCTGCGTCGAGCGGCGCGAGGCCTTCCATCTGGCCGATGTCGAGGACCCGACCATATATGAAGATCCCAATTTCTGGGTCGCTGCCACGGCGCAGAAGGAAATCGCCTGATTATCGGATCACCAAAGAGTTCCACTTTTCCGCCTCGCACCAGTTGGCCCATCTGCCCGATGATCACCAATGCGCGCGGATGCACGGGCACAACTATGTCGTCGAGGTCGAACTGGCCGCGCCCAACCTGAACGCCGACGGGTTCGTGCCGGATTATGGCGAGCTGAAACCGCTCAAGACCTATATCGACGAAACCTTCGATCATCACCACCTGAACGACGTGATGAACATCCTGACCACGACCGAAAACATGGCGCGTCATTTCTATGGCTGGGGCGCCTTCTCGGCGTGTATCGAGGCCGCGCAAGATGGCCCGAAGGTGGTGATGAAAATCGTGATCTTTGACGACACCAATTATGCTTGGGCCCGCGCCGTGGCCGACCGCTATCCGGCGTTGCCTCTCTATCTGCAACCGGGCAATGCCGAGGTCGGCCCCGACCTGCCCGTCGATCCGCAAACCCTGTCGGACCGGTTGCTGTGGCTGGTGGAAAAGGTGACCGCCGATGGCTGGTTCACGCCACGGGTTTTGCCACAACCACGGCACATTTCACGAGGATTGCACCGTGTCCATCGCCCGCCGCCTGGTTGAATTTCTGGACCCGCGCTGGCTGCGGATCGGCGGCTACTGGTATCCGCGCGGCGGCATTCCGATCGACGTATTCTGGCAGACCGGAGCCACACCCGATCACGTCTGGATTCCCGATCAGGGCGTGCCGCCCTATCGTGGTCGCGGCTAGGCCGTTACAGAAGCTCCGCGATCGGGGCAGCGTTCCGGCAAATGAACTGGCGCAGCTTTGGAAGCGGGCCATACAACATGCCCAAGCAGGTTTCCGGTCGAGTTACATATCCTCTGTCGGTTGTGTTATTTTGTCACAGAATGATACTTGACCCCAGATCTGCTCAAACTGAGATTGACGATATGGAACAGTATATTACACATGGTCCAATAGTTTGAGTTCTGGGGCTTAGTTTTTTATGGACGGCATTTCGTCTTCGCTGGGCATACACCTTATAGCAGATTTTTTCGACTCAAGCGCGCTTTACGATCCCGTCCCCGCCGAAAAAGCCCTGAGACGCGCCGCAAGTGCTGCCAAAGCGCATGTTCTCAAGGTGAATACCCATGATTTCGGGCAACGGGCGGGGTTCACCGGGGTCGCATTGCTGGCCGAGTCGCATATCTCGGTCCACACCTGGCCCGAACATGGGTATGCCGCCATCGATATCTTCATGTGCGGCGACGCAGAACCACAGCTCAGCCTGGACGTTCTGAAATCCTATTTCAGTCCGCAACGCGTCAATGTGCAATCCATACGTCGCGGCCTGATTGGCCACGCAGCGCATCAGTTCGCTGCGGCGGGTTTCTGAAAGACGAATGGAAGAACTGCGCAGATGCCCGGTTACGATAGGCCTCATACTAAGCGCGATTGCGGGTTACGCATTGCTGGGTCCGGTCCGGTATTCCGGACCGATCGTGGATTTTCCCGATCATCTGCTGTTCATGTTTCGGCATGGCAATCTCAGTCACCTGACGCTCAATTGCCTGCTGATCCTTATCGGCGGGAGCTTGACCGAACCCGTTCTGGGCTGGCTCCGGACATTGGCGCTTGCCGCCTTGTTCGCCTTTGCTGGAACAACCGCCGAGCTGTTGTTGGCCGGACCGGGGTTTGTCGGCCTGTCGGGTGTTGCATACGGCCTGGTTTCCTATGGCCTGATCGTCGCAAGCCCGCCGGAACGGCGCGGCTGGACGCTGGCCTTGATCTGCATCGTTCTTGCGGCCGAGTGGCTGTTTCTGCGCCCTCAGATCGCTGTTTTCACCCATATCGCAAGCGCCTTGATCGGCGGAGGACTGGCTATGTTTAGCGCCCTTTTCGGCTCAGGCGGGCCCAAACTCAAACCTATGGAGTGGCGTCACGTGTCTTCTGCCATCCAGATCATCGCACAGACAGATGAGGATGACGCGACCGAGGCGGAAAGCAAGTTCGTGGACGACGGGACGGACAACATGTTCGTCCTGCAGGACAAAGGCAACGTGATTGGGCTGATCGGCTACTGCCTGGACGAGGATGTGCCGGACGTTGCCTGGCTGTCCTGGACCTATCTGGATCAGGCCCATACCGGAAAGGGCCTGGGCAACCTGATGCTGAACGACCTGCTGGGCAAGCTGGCGCAGTTGCAGGTTCGCAAGATCTTCATCGAAACCAGCGACTATGAAGAGTTTGGCAAGAAACTCTATGCCGCCGCGCATAAACTCTATGAAGAGTTTGGTGCCTCGGTCGAATTGACAGTGCCCGGATATCACGGCCCGAACGAGGCCAAGATCGTCTATGGGCTGGAAAACCCCGAGGCACCCGAAATCCTGCCTGCGGACCCTTCTCCGAATACCGGCCTGTCGATCTTCGAGGTTCACAAAGCCCCCGAAACCGACGACGTGGCGGGCCTGCGCTGGCGCGAAACCAACACCGGGCTGAGCGGTCTGGATCAACAGCTTTCGCTGGCACGCACCCAGAAATACCGCATGGCCGTTCTGGCCATCCCATCCGACCTGTCCGACGCCAATGCGGCGGACCTGCAAGCGCAGGGTCTGCAAAAATGCGGTGAACTCAAAGAGTTCTACGGCAAAGGCCTGCATCAGACCTGGTGGCGCTGCGAACTTGAAAAAACACAGTTTGAAAATCCATAGGAGTATTCAATGTTTGGCAAACTGAAAACGATCGTCATTGTGGGCGTTCTGGGCTTTGCGGCCTATTCGTATTTCCTAGCCCCGAAATCGGAACAGACTGCCGATCTCGGGCAGGTTCTGGACCGCACGGAATTCGCCATCATCCAATATCAAGAGTATCTTGAGGCCAACAGCATCGCCGAAGCCTCTGACGCGCAAGTGGATGAATTCACCGGCTATCTGACGCAGGTGATGAATTCGGAACCGCGTTTTTATGACACTCCTCTGGGTCTGGAAATTCTGTCCGACGCCAAGTTTTCGGGCTATGCCGATCCGAACACAAACGGCGTCCGCGACACGGGTGAGGGTGAGATTTTCACCATCGAGATCGACGAGGCCAACAACCGCCTGATCGCCACCGACACCACCGGTCAGTCCGCTGGCCTGCGGTTCTCGGGTGCGGGCTTTCTGGCCGGTGCGCTGATTGGCAACCTGATCGGGCGCCAGCGTTCGGCTGGTATCTCCGCCTCCAGCTTCAACAACCGCACGGTGACTCCGCGTACCAGCTATTCGGCCCCGCGCAGTGCCCGCTCGGGCGGTTTGCGCGCCGGTAAGTAAGCGCTGCGCACGCATCACACCCCACTAAGGCCCGGCGCAATAATCGCGCCGGGCTTTCCAGTTTCCCGGATACTTGCATGACCGACACTTTGACACCGCGCTACTCAGACCTGCCGCGTCGGCAGGCAATGGTTCTGCTGGGCGCAATCCTGGTTGTTGCCCTGTGTGGCATTGTCTACGAACTGATCATTGGGACGGTGTCCAGCTACCTGCTGGGCAATTCAGTCTATCAGTTCTCGCTGACCATCGGGTTTTTCATGTTCGCCATGGGGGTCGGGTCCTATGTATCCCGCTTTTTCCACGGCAACCTGATCCAGACATTCATCTGGGTCGAGCTGATTCTGGCGCTAATCGGCGGCCTGTGCAGCGTATCGCTGTTCATGCTGTTTCCCTATGCGCCGTGGTTCTACACGGTCGGCATGTTCACCTTCATCTCGTCGATCGGGTTTCTGGTCGGGCTGGAAATACCGCTGCTGATGCGGGTTTTGTCGGAAAGCAGCACCACGCGGGAATCCATCGCCGATGTGCTTTCGCTGGATTATATCGGCGCGCTTGGCGGATCGGTTCTGTTTCCCATCCTGCTGCTGCCGTCCCTTGGGCTGATCTCATCCTCGTTCGCCATCGGCCTGACCAACGCCATGGTCGCCCTGCTCAGCGTTCTGTGTTTACGCGACCAGCTGGACGCGCCCAAAAGGATGCTGGCCTGCGCAATTGGGACCATTGTCCTGCTGTTTGCGCTGACTTTGTTGGCAGGGCGTATCACCGCCTTTGCGCAGGACCATCTGTATTTTGACCGCATCGTCTGGCGCAAACAGTCGCAATACCAGTCACTTGTGGTCACCAATACCTGGAAAAAGAACGACGTGCGCCTCTATATCGATGGCCACCTGCAATTTGCCGAAGCGGATGAATACCGCTATCACGAAGCGCTGGTCCACCCCGTTCTGTCCTGGGGTGACAATGATCCGAAATCCGTTCTGGTGCTGGGCGGAGGTGACGGGCTTGCTGTACGCGAGGTTCTGAAACACCCAAGCGTGTCACGCATCGATCTGGTCGACCTTGATCCCGCGATGACCGATCTGGGGCGCAATCTGGCCCCCATCGCCCGCCTGAACGAACACAGCATGGAGGCGTCGGCGCTGAACATCCACAACACCGACGCGTTCAACTATGTGAAATCCACCGACCAGACCTACGACCGGATCATCATCGACTTCCCCGATCCCCATAACGAAGCGCTGTCAAAACTCTATTCGGTCGAGTTCTACGCCATGGTCCAGAGCATTCTGTCCGAGGATGGGGTGCTGGTCACGCAAAGCAGCTCGCCCTTCTTTTCGCCCCACACCTATTGGACGATTTCCGAGACCTTGTCCGAGATTTTCCCGCAGGTCGTGAATTATCAGATGTCGATCCCTTCATTCGGGATCTGGGGATACAATCTTGCAGCCAATGATCCGACCTCGACGCTGGGCGATCTGCCCGAAGGTCTGAAGTTCGTAACCCCTGAGGTCTTCGCAGCCGCCCAGGTGTTCTCCGAGGATTTGCGGCCCAAGCGTGAATTGACCGTCAACTCGATCTTTGATCCGGGCATCTATCACGAATATTCGCGCGACGTATCCGGCTATTGAGGTAAAACCGCGCCGCGCATCACACGGTCAGACCAATTGACCGAACCCCAGCCTCGGCACACAGAATGTCGTCAGGACCAGCGGCGCCGGACACTCCGATCGCACCGATCAGCTGGCCGTCTTCCAGAATAGGCATCCCGCCATCCCAGGCACATAGGTTGGGACGGTTGGACAAACCCAGTTGCAACGCGGGCGCCGACAACATGCGTTCTGCAAAGGCGCGTGTGGTTTTGCCCAAAACGGCGGTTCTGGCCTTGTCGAGCGCAAAGTCAGCCACCGCTGCCGGGGTACCATCCATGCGCCCCGCAGCAACCATGTGACCGCTGGGGTCAACAACAACGGCCGCAACCTGCCACCCGTTCTCAGCGGCGTGAGCCAGGGCCTCCTGCACCGCCGCGTTTGCAGCACCCTGCGAGATGAAGCGTTTGGTGAATGAAACAGACATGTCTTTCCCTTGATCCTGGAGTTTTGCAGCTTTGATCACAGGTCGAAGATCAACTCATTCGTGCCCTGTTGCACCCGTTGACCTTCCTGATTGAAAACGTCGAACCGGAAGGCCACGATTCCGCGCCGACCGGATGAGGTTTCGCGTTTTGAAACGACATGCAGTTCAGCCCGGATCGTATCCCCGGCAAAAACCGGCTGTTCGAACCGCCAGTTCCACCCCAGCGATGCCAGCCCGTCAGGCCGTGCATCGGACTGAAACTTAAGCCCGTCCACCACCGACAGGACCAGCAGCCCATGCGCCACCCGCGCCTTGTAGCCAAGCTGTCGGGCCACATCGTCATCCAGATGCAGCGGGTATTTGTCGCCGGTCAGGTCGGCAAAGTCCGAAATCCGGTCCGCCGTTATTTCGGCAGACCCGGTTTTCATCACATCCCCGATCTGCAGGTCGTGATAGCCATAGACGCCTGCAGTCAGAGGGTCAGCGGTCATTCCGGAACCGGAGCGTCTTCGCGCAGCAGACCCTTGGTTTTCAGGTCCGCCCAGAACTCGGCCGGGATGTCATGGCTGAACCAGTTCAGGTTCTGATCCAACTGCTCGACCGTACGGGTGCCCGCCATGAAGGTTGGTACCGCCGGGTGCGCGACCACGAACTGCAGCGCGGCGGCGGGCAGGGGCACGTTGTATTCGGCACAGACGGCTTCGATCTTGCTGACCTTGTCCATGATGTCGGCAGGGGCCGGAGCGTAGTTGTACTTGGCCCCTTCTTTCGCACCCGTCGCCAGAATGCCTGAGTTGAAGCCGCCGCCGACCACAACTGCGGCGCCGCGCTCTTCGCAGAGCGGCAGGAACTTGTCCAAAGCGTCCTGTTCCAGCAACGTATAGCGCCCGGCCAGAAGGAAGCAGTCAAAGTCTCGCTGCTCAAGTGCAGCGTGGCACACTTCCCATTCGTTGACGCCGACACCGATGGCTTTGACGACACCTTGATCACGCAGGCTCTCCAGCGCTTTCCAGGCTTCGTCCATGGCTTGCTTGAACACTTCGGGTTGCTCCGCGCCGCGCGTGAACACGTCGATATCGTGGATAAAGCAGATATCCATATGTTCCAGCGCCATACGTTGCAGGCTGTCTTCGAATGACCGCATGATCCCGTCATAGCTATAGTCGAAATGCATCGTGAAGGGTGCGGCATTGGTCCAGGGCTCGAAATTGATGTCCTGACGGCGCGCGGGTTTCAGAACCCGGCCGACCTTGGACGACAGGATGAAATCACCCCGGTCCTTCCAGCGCAGGCTGTGCCCCGTCCGCATTTCAGACAGGCCGTGCCCGTACATCGGGGCGGTGTCGAAATACCGAACGCCCCTGTCCCAAGCGTGCTGGATCATCGCGTCCGACGTTGCCTCGTCAATCTCGCGAAAGATGTTGCCAATCGGCGCAGTGCCAAAGCCAAAGGCGGATACGTTCAGATCCACCCGGCCAAACTTGTTCAGTGTGTTCGGATTCATGCAAGCCTCCCAAATGCAAACCGGATCGCCGATATTTGCGCAGTTATTAAGTAACTATTTGGTTATTTAACTCATATGGCGAAACCGATCAACCCACTTGACGAACCGCCCCGGCGACGCGTATTAGTAACTGATTAGTTACATTACGGGGCGCTACGATGTTTCTGACCGAAACCCACCTTCAGGTTCGCGATATGACCCGGCAGTTCGCCGAGGACGTCATTCGCCCTGCCGCCGAGGAACTGGATCGCGACTCGCGTTTTCCAACCGAAATCTATGACCAGATGGCCGAACTGGGCCTGTTCGGCATCGGCGTACCCGAGGAACTTGGCGGGCCAGGCTTCGACACGGTTACCTACGCGCTGGTGATGGAGGAGCTGTCGCGTGGCTATGCCTCGATTGCCGATCAATGCGGATTGCTGGAATTGGTCACGACCCTGCTGGTGCGCCACGGAACGCCGGAACAGCAAGGCAAGTGGCTGGGGAATCTTCTGGCCGCCAAGCTACGCCCGGCCTATTGCATCACCGAACCCGAAGCCGGCACCGATGTGTCGGGCATTCGCACGACGGCGGTGCGTGACGGCGACGGCTGGGTGCTGAACGGTGGCAAGATCTGGATTCACAATGCCCCGGTCGCTGATGTGGGCTTTGTTCTGGCCCGCACCGACCCAGCGGCCGGGCATCGTGGCATGTCGATTTTCATGGTCGATCTGCACGCCGACGGCGTCACCCGCGGCCCCAAAGAGATCAAGATGGGCCAACGCGCCAGCCAGGTTGGCCCGCTGTCTTTCGATGACGTCCGCCTGCCGGCCGATGCCCTGCTGGGCACCGAAGGGCGCGGCTTTCACATGATGATGAGCGTTCTGGACAAGGGCCGCGTCGGTATCGCCGCACTGGCGGTTGGCATAGGTCAAGCGGGACTTGAGGCCGCAACGGATTATGCCCAACAGCGCAAACAGTTCGGCAAGCCCATCGCGGATTTTCAGGGGGTCCAATGGCTGCTGGCCGACATTGCCAAGGATGTCGAGGCCGCCCGCCTTCTGGTCCATTCCGCCGCCTACAAGATCGACACCGGTCAGGACGCCACCAAAGCCTGCTCGATGGCCAAGTGCTTTGCGGGGGACATGGCGGTGCAGCGGTCCTCGGACGCGGTGCAGGTCTTTGGCGGGTCTGGCTATATTCGCGGGTTCGAGGTCGAGCGCCTGTATCGCGACGCCAAGATCACCCAGATTTACGAAGGCACCAACCAGATTCAGCGCATGATCATTGCCCGTGAACTCTTGGCAAAAGGGGCTGCCGCATGAGCCGCCCCGCAGCACTTGTGACCGGGTCCTCTCGCGGGATCGGGCTGGCGGCAGCCGTGGCTCTGGCACGCGAAGGCTTTGCCATTGCCGTAAATGGCCCCCAGATGGACGATGAACTGCAGGGCGCGCTGGACACCATCCGCGCCCTAGGCGTTCCGGCGGTGGCGGCGGCCTTTGATGTCTCTGAAATCGACACGCATGACGCCCAACTGGCCGCGGTTGAAACCGACATCGGCCCGTTGACAACGCTGGTGAACAACGCAGGCGTGGGCGTGATGCAACGCGGCGATCTGCTGGACGTTACCGAGGCCAGCTATGACCGCTGCATGGCCGTCAACACCAAGGCGATGTTCTTTCTGTCGCAAGCCTTTGCCAAGCGGCTTGTGGCCCGCGACCGCGATCCCGAGCTGTTTCACAGCATCGTCAACGTGACGTCGTCGAATGCGGTGGCGGTGGCCGTTCCCCGCGCCGAGTACTGCGCATCCAAGGCGGCGGCGGCGATGATCTCGAAAACCTTCGCCGTGCGTCTGGGGCAGGAAAACATCGCTGTCTATGATGTGCAGCCCGGCCTGATCGCCACCGACATGACCGCCCCGGTGATTGAAATGTACGACCAACGTGCCAAGGACGGGCTGACCCTGTTCCCCCGCGTCGGCCAGCCCGAGGATATAGGCCGGATCATCGCTTCTCTGGCCAGCGGCAAACTTCCCTACACAACCGGTCAGGCCATCTCGGCCGATGCCGGTATGCTTGTTCCCCGTTTCTGAGGTGTTTCGATGAAAATTCAGCTGCCCGATACCACCGGAAAACTGCATGATTACGCGCTGATCGGCACCCCGGTTCAGCCTTCGAAACTGACCCCGAACTCGGCCCGGATTCTGTATTCGGCCGCCCATGTGGTGGCGGACCCGTTTGGTGATCACGACCCGACCGGCCCGGCCCATGTGGATTGGGGTAAGACCATGGAATTCCGCCACTATCTGGCAGGCATGGGCATGGGCATTGCCGAGGCGATGGACACCGCACAGCGCGGTATGGGGCTGGACTGGACCGGCGCGCTGGAGCTGATCCGGCGCACCAAGGAAGAGCTGCCCGACGCGCTGGTCGGCAATGGCTGCGGCACGGATCATCTGGACCCCGCGGACGCCAAATCGCTGGACGACGTGCGCCGCGCCTATCTTGAGCAGGTCGAGGCAATCCAGAAACTGGGCGGGCGCATCATCTTGATGGCCTCGCGCGCATTGGCGAAGGTGGCAACCGGGCCGGACGACTATATCTCGGTCTACAATGACGTGTTGGACGCCTGTGATGAGCCTGTCATTCTGCACTGGCTGGGCGAAATGTTTGACCCTCAATTAGCCGGTTACTGGGGTGCCGACAATTTCGAAGACGCGTTGGAAACCGTGCTGTCGATCATCGGCGCCAATGTGGACAAGGTGGACGGCATCAAAATCTCGCTTCTGGACGCCGAGAAAGAGGTGATCATGCGCCGCCGTCTGCCCGAAGGCGTCCGCATGTATACGGGCGACGACTTCAACTACCCCGAACTGATCGAAGGCGACGATCTGGGCCACTCGCATGCGCTGCTGGGGATATTTGACCCCCTCGCCCCGGCAGCGGCCTATGCGGTCAGCAAGCTGAGCGAAGGGGACGCCAAGACCTTCCGCGCAACGCTGGACCCGACGGTCCCGCTGGCCCGCCATATCTTCCGTGCGCCAACGCAGTACTACAAAACCGGGGTGGTGTTCCTGGCCTGGCTGAACGGGTTTCAGGACCATTTCATCATGCTGAACGGCGCGCAGGCGACACGGTCCCTGCCCTATTTCACCGATTGCTTTAAAATGGCCGATGAATGCGGGCTGCTGCGCGATCCCGATCTGGCGATTGAGCGGATGGGGCATATGCTGAAACTCCACGGGGTCTGAGCTTTGCGCGATTTCTCGAACGACCATTCCGCGCTGGCGCTGAACACGGCGACGCTGGGCCACAATCTTGATGGCTACGGCGCGGGGTGGAGCCCAGAGCAGGTGATCGACGCCTGCGCGGCACGGGGATATGGCGGGATCACCTTCTGGCGGCGCGAGCTGGACGGGCGCGCGGCGCAGATTGGCCAGCGTGTTTGCGCCGCCGGGATGCAGGTTGTGGGCCTGTGCCGCACGCCGTTCCTGACCGGGCCACTTGCCTTGCCGTCGGATCAAGCAATCATGGACGATTTTCACCTGTCCATCGATCAGGCCGCGGCGCTGGAAACCCAGGTTCTGACCATCGTGACCGGCGGACCTGAACCGGGAACCAAAGGCGTTCTGGAAAGCCAGAAAATCCTCGCGGACCGCGTGGCGCGCGCCGCCCCGTACGCGGCTGAGCGCGGCGTGAAACTGGCCCTTGAGCCGCTGAACCCCGCGACCGCCGGTAACCGCACCTGCCTGATGACCGCCGCGGATGCGTTGAATGTCTGTGATGTGGTTGGCGCGGACAATGTGGGTGTCGCGATCGATGTCTACCATGTCTGGTGGGATACAACGCTGGCCGACACCCTTTCGACCCGAGCAAAGGGACGCGTTTATGGCTATCACCTGTGCGATTGGCTGGCTGATACGTCGGATATTCTGCTGGACCGAGGGATGATGGGCGACGGCGTTGCCGATCTGCATGCGCTGCGCGCAGCCGTGGAAGATGCCGGCTATGATGGCTTGTGCGAGGTCGAAATCTTCTCGGCTGAAAACTGGTGGAAACGGGACCCGAATGAGGTTCTGGACGTGATCGTGGATCGCTTCAGAACCTGTTGTTAGACCCCGCGATCAGACCTCGATATCGCAGACAAACACGCCATCCACACCGCCCACGGTCTTCGCAACGATCCGGCCGCCGATCTCCTGATGGGTCGGATCGACCAGATAGGCATCGCGCACCGCCGCGTCGCGGAAATCGAACCAGAACATGTCGTTGAAATCGCGCACAAGATCGGTTTCGACGGACACGTTCCTGCGGCTCTGGAAATCGAGAATGCCGTCGATATGACCTTTCAGACCTTCCAGATCCTTGAAAAGCGCAGACTTCTCAACCTCGGAAACATCGCTTTCAAAGCGCAGATGCACCAGATGACGTATCATTTCATTCTTCCTTCCCAGAGACGTTTACCAGAAATCTGCCTTTTTGCGGCCTTTGAATGCGGCCAGACCGACCTGTAGCTCGGGCTGCGCAGCGGCAACCCAGCCCGCCAGTGATTCAAACACCCGCTCACTCTCTTCGCCTTCGGCGGCGTTGATCAGCATTTTCACCAGCTCGGTCGCGACCGGCCCGCGATGGCGCATCCGCTTGGCCAGTTCCGTTGCCGCCGCAAGGCCCTGCCCTTTTTCAGTGACCTGATCGACCAGACCTGCGGCCAGCGCATCGCTTGCGGAAAACTCCTCGCCAAATATTGCCATACGCCGCACCAGTTGCGAGCCGAAACGGCGCACTGTGCGCTGTGTCCCGGACCAGCCGGGGATGATCCCGAGCGCAGGCTCCGGCTGCCCGATACGGATATGCGATTCCGCAATGCGGTAATCGGCACAGGCCGCCAGTTCCAGCCCGCCGCCCAGAACATGGCCGTTCAATACCGCGATCATCGGCTGACGCAGACGGGCCAGCGCATCCAATGCCTGATGCCCATCGCGCAGCCAGTGACGCCCAAAGCCGTCCGCCGACCGTGCGGCCCAGGCATCAATATCGCCACCGGCGCAAAAGGCTTTGCCAGCCCCCGTCAGGATCACCACATGCGCCTCTTCGGCATGTTCGATCTGGCGGCACAGCGCAATCAGATCGTCCATCATCTTCTCGGTCAGCGCGTTCAGCCGCTCGGGACGGTCAAGCGTCAGGCGGGCAATCCCGTCGCTGATATCCAGCTGGAAATGGTCCATCACGCGGCAGACAGGTCCAGACCCATAAGCACCGGATCAAACAGGGCCGCATCCATGGTTTTCAGATCATCCGACACCAGCAAAGGCGTTGCCGCCTGATCCAGAACGTCCCGCTGCACGTCCAGACCGGGCGCAATTTCGGTGACCATCAACCCTTGATCCGTCAGCTTGATCACGCAGCGTTCGGTCACATAGGTTACGTCCTGCCCTTGCGCCTTTGCGCGCTTGCCCGAGAAGGAAATCTGATCGACTTCATCCACGAATTTGGCAACCTTGCCCTCTTGCAGGATTTTCACTTGCCCATTTTCAATCGTCATCTTGGCCCCGGCGTTGAAATTGCCCGAAAACACGATCTTGCGGGCTCGCGCCGTGATATCGACAAAACCGCCCGCCCCCGCCGTTCGGTGCGGAATGGCCGACAGGCGCGAGACATTGACCGACCCGTTCTTGTCAACTTCGAGGAAGGACAAGAGCGAGGCATCAAACCCGCCCGCCTGGAAATAGCAAAACTGGTGCGGCGAGGGTACGAAAGCCTCGGCATTGGCGGAACAACCGAACTTGAAGTCCAACAGCGGCACGCCGCCCACGGCCCCCTGTTCGATCATCCATGTGACCGAACCATGAAGCCCCTCCTCGACCAGAATGCGGGGCACATTGGCCGAGATGCCAAAGCCGATATTGACCGCCCAGCCGTCCTTCAGTTCCATGGCCACACGGCGCGCGATCACCTTACCGACATTGAATTCCGCCGTACGGAAGCTTTCGATCGGGCGTGTCAGCTCACCCGAAATCGCCGGGTCATATTCGGTGGCCGTGGTTTGCAACTGGTCCGGCGCCTCAACGATGGCATCAACTAGAATGCCCGGCACATGCACGTCATGCGGACGGATGCTGCCCGCTGCGGCAACGCGCTTGGCCTGTGCGATGACCACTCCGCCATTGTTTCGCGCCGCCAGCGCCATTTCCATCGCACCAAGGTAGGCACCTTCGTGCTCAAAGCTCAGGTTGCCTTTTTCGTCAGCCGTGGTTGCACGGATGATCGCGACATTGGGGGCCATGGACTTGAAGTAAAGCCAATCGTCGCCCTCGAACTCCATACGTTTGACGATGGGCTCGGCGCGCGCGGCGTCATTCATGGCACAGCCCTCGATATCGGGATCTACAAAAGTATCCATGCCCACCTTTGTCAGAACGCCCGGCCGCTTGGCCGCCGCTTCGCGCAGCATGTCGAAGATAATTCCCGATGGCACGTTATAGGCGCGGACCTGTTCGGCGGTGATCATCTGCCACACCAATGGGGGTTCTGCCTTGCTGGGACCAGACGGGTACGATCCTCCGATGATCCGGGTCAGAAGCCCTGGCTTGGCGATATGATCCACCCCTTTGGTGCCGAACATGTCACCGGCTGCAATTGGGTGAATCGTCGTCAGGTCCCGCGGCGCACCTTCGTCGTCAAACCGTTCACCAAGACCCCTGAGAACCGCGTCCGGACAGCACAGGCCGCTTGACGAATTCACCGCAACGGTCGCCCCGTCAGGAACAAGATTTGCTGCTTCGCGCGCCGTCATCTGCTTGGTCATGCGGTCCCCACAAAAGTAACTAACTGGTTATATCTTTATGCCGCGAGGGACCGCGAAAATCAACAGGAATCCGCAGATCGCGGGAATTGACCTGAAACTAAGTAACCATTAAGTTACTTTAGGGATTGCTTCGGGAGAACTACCGTGAACATTTACTTTCAAAAAACCAATCAACGCACTTTCGGCACATTTCCCCTGACCGGGGACGAGCTTCGCGACGCGATGAAAGTTGCGGCCGAGGTTGGGTACCGTTCGTTCGATACCGCGCAAATGTATGAAAATGAAAAGGAAACCGGCGACGCCCTGGCCGAGATCGGTTTCGAACGGGATGAGATCTGCGTAACCACGAAGGTTCACCCCGACAATTTCACCGACGAGGCCTTTCTGCCTTCGGTCGAGGAAAGCCTGAAAAAACTGCAGCTGGACTACGTCGATGTCCTGTTGCTGCACTGGCCGCCGATCGGCGAAGATATCGCCCCGTCGCTGAAACTGCTGGAACAGGCCCATGCCAAGGGGCTGGCCAAGAATATCGGCGTGTCGAATTATACCGCCCAGATGATGCGCGACGCGGTCAAGATCATCGATACGCCGCTGGTCACCAATCAGGTCGAATTCCACCCGCTGCTCAACCAGGACACTCTGCTGGCAGCGGCGGCGGAAACCGGCATTCCCCTGTCGTCCTATTGCTCGGTCGCACGCGGCGAGGTCTTCAAACACTCGATTTTTGACGAGATCGGCAAGACCTATGGCAAAACAGCGGGCCAGGTCGTTCTGCGCTGGATTCTGCAAAAGGGCGTTTCGATCAACACCATGTCGACCAAACGCGCCAATATCGACGCGAATTTCGATGTTATGGATTTCACCCTGTCCAGCAGCGACATGGCCCGGATTGATGCCAAAACCCACACCGGTTACCGGATCGTTGGTGAAGACCTGGTACCCTGGGCACCCAAGTGGGATTGAATGAAAAAGGCGGTACCACTTAAGGTACCGCCTTTTTACCGGGAAAACCCCTGAGCCATTGAGAGCCGGGAGGTTCAGTGATTGCCCCGGATCATGTCCGATGCCTTCTCCGCCATCATGATCGTCGGTGCGTTGGTGTTTGATCCGATCAGGCTGGGCATGGCCGAGCTGTCACAAATCCGCAACCCATCGATCCCCCGGACACGCATCTGCGGGTCAACCACCGCCATTTCATCCACGCCCATCTTGCAGGTACAGGTCGGGTGATATGAGGTCCGGCCATATTGCCGTGCATAGGCCTCGTAATCGGCCTGCGTTTTCACACTGTCATCGGGGAAACGAATCTGGCGGATGTATTTCTGCAGGCTTTTCTGCCGGAAGATCTCGACGCTGTGCTTGACCCCTTCGACCGAGACCTTCAGATCATCCGGGTGGCCGAGGAAATTGGGATCGACCAGCGGCATGTCCTCAACCCGGTTTGACCGCAGCCGCACGGTTCCACGTGCCTTGGGACGCAGGGTGTAAGAGTTCAGGGTGATACCGGAACTGCCTTTGGGGACGCTCGGCACCCCGGCCTCGGCCCCTGCACCGGCCAGGAAATGGAACTGCAGGTCCGGAGCAGGCTGGGCGCTGTCCGCATACCAGAACGCGCCCCCTTCGACGACATTCGACGCCACCGGGCCCGAGCCGAACAGGTAATATTGCATACCGGCCCAGACCGCCCAGTGTGGCTTGTTGTACTTGTCCAGACTGTGATGGCCGTTCAATTCAGCCACGATGTCGATACCGAAATGGTCATTCAGGTTTTCGCCGACACCCGGCAGGTCCTGCTGGACCTCGATTCCATGCTCGCGCAAATGCGCAGCCGGCCCGATGCCTGACAGCAGCATCAGCTTGGGCGTCCCAATCGCGCCCGAGGTCACCAGAACCTCTTGATCAGCGCCCGCCCTGCGCATCTGTCCGCCCTGATCGTATTCGACGCCGGTGGCCCGGCCGCCCTCGATCACCACGCGATGCACCTGGCATCCGGTTTCCAAGGTCAGGTTCGGGCGCGACAGGGCCGGTTTCAGATATCCCACTGCCGCCGAACAGCGTTTCGCGTTCCACGTGGTCGTCTGATAAACCCCGGCACCTTCCTGAACCGGGCCGTTAAAATCCGGGTTGTACGGAATACCCGCTTCCTGGCACGAGCGCACGAAGGCCCGTGTCATTTTCTGCGGGGCGTCAAGGTTGGACACTCCCAGCGGCCCTTCCGTTCCGTGCCAATCGCCGGACAGGATGGCGTTGCGTTCGGACCGGACGAAGTATTTCTGGATGTCCTTGAACGCCCAGCCCTCGCAGCCTTCCTCATTGGCCCAGCGGTCGTAATCGATGGGATTGCCACGGGTGAACACCTCGGCGTTGATCGAGCTGCCACCACCGATCACCCGGCCCTGCGCATAGGGAATCTCGCGGTTTTTGGCGTTGACCTGCGGGACGGTGGTAAAGCCCCATGTGTGAGGGCCATCGGTCATCTTGGCAAAGCCCACCGGCATGTGGATCAATGGATGACTGTCCTTGCCGCCCGCCTCAAGCAGCAGCACCCTGACCGCGCTGTCTTCGGTCAGGCGGTTGGCTAGAACGCATCCGGCCGAGCCACCGCCGACGATGATATAGTCATATCCGGATTCAGCCATCACTCCACCCAATGCGATCGCTTGCCGATCTCAACATGGATCGACTTGATCTGCGTGTATTCCTCGACACCATGCATCCCGGCCTCACGACCCCAGCCCGAGGCCTTGAACCCGCCAATCGGCAGCTCGGGTCCACCGGCCAGAGTTGTGTTCACCCAGAACCGTCCGGCCTGAACGCGACGAGAGATGGTCAGCGCCTTGTCGATATTCTTGGTCCAGACACTGGCCGCCAGACCGTATTCGGTATCGTTGGCAATCGAGATCGCCTCGTCAATCGTGTCAAACGGGATGACCGCCAGAACAGGCCCGAAAATCTCTTCCCGCGCAATCGCCATGTCATTGGTCACGTTCGTGAACACGACCGGATCAATATACTGCCCGCCCGAGATTTCGGGCGTGGTGCCGCCGGTCAGCAGGGTCGCGCCCTCGTCTTGACCCTTGGCGATGTAGGACAGGATCGTCCGGTTTTGCGCGTCGGTGGTGATGGCTCCGGCCTGTGTGCGTTCGTCCAGCGGATCACCTACGCGCACTTTGCGCAGCTTGTCGGCGACCATTTCGGCGAACTTGTCCGCCACCGAGCGTTCCACCAGCAGCCGCGCACCCGATACGCAACACTGACCGGTGTTGAACGCGATGCCAAAGGCAACACCGTCGGCAGCATCCTCCAGATCCGCATCTGCGAAGACGATCTGAGGGTTCTTGCCGCCCAGCTCCAGCCCAAGCTTCTTGAAATTGCTCTGCCCCGCCGCTGCTACGACCGAGCGCCCCACGGCGGTCGAGCCGGTGAAGGACAGCATGTCCACATCCATGTGTTCTGCCAGTTTCTGACCGATCACGCTGCCCGCCCCGGTGACCACGTTGAACACCCCATCCGGCAGCCCGGCCTCGGACAGGATTTCGGCCAGCATCAGGGTGGTGGCGCTGGTGACCTCAGAGGGTTTGGCGACAATCGTACAGCCCGAGGCCAGGATATAAGGCACCCGCTCGCACAGGATCAGAAACGGGAAATTCCACGGGGTGATCAGCCCGACAACACCAACCGGTTCGCGGGTCACGATACCCATCGCGCCGTCACCGCTGTTGTTGAAACTGTCCCCGTGCAGCGCCCGCGCCAGACCCGATGCAAATTCGAACATACCGACACAGCCGCTGACCTCGGCCCGCGCCTGCGCGATGGGCTTGCCGTTTTCCAGCGTTTCCCAATAGGCGATCTCGTCCGTGCGCTGGCGGATCAGCTCCGCCGCTTTCAGCAGCACCGCACCCCGGTCTGCCCCTGACAGGCCACACCAACGACGGTCATCAAACGCCCTGCGCGCCGAGGCCACCACGGCGTTCAAGTCCTCTTCTGTGCAGCGCGGAATTCGGGTGACAGGGACACCATGTCCGGGCGAAGCCCGTTCAAACACGTCGCGATCCCCGGCGGGCACCCAGTTGCCATCCATGAAGAACCCGAACGTGCGCGGTTCGGAAGGCGGGGTCAGTATGTGGCTGGATTTGTCCATGTGATCCTCTCTGCCGCGTTCGCCCCCCAAGCAAGCACCTGGGCGAGCAAACTGCGATGTTCAGTCGTCTGCGGATGTCATCATGCGCACAACCAGGGGAGTGGCTTGCATCGCCTCCATCCTGGGGGCCCACTCTCCGAACCAATCCTGCGCCAGATGCACATCAAGGTGATCCTTGCTGCTCCAGACTTCGACAATTGTCATTTTGTTCGGGGCATCGGTGGATTGCCAAAGCTCGTATTGCTCACACCCGTCTTCGCTTCGCGATCGGGCGATAAACTCGGCTTTGAACATTTCGACGAAGGCCTCTGCCTTGTCGGGTTTGACATCCAGTTCAACCAGCAAACGTGCTTTTGCCATCAGTCCGCAAGCTCCCAGAATCGTTGATAATTCGCGTCGAGAGGATGAAGTTCTTTGCGACCATCCATGTAGTAGCCCACCCATTCCGCCAACCGCTGCCCGGCACGGCGACACGCTTCGATGGCGTGCTCGGCGCGGGGTTCGCCGGCAAAGACTGCGCCGTAATGCAAGCTTTCCTTCTTGGCGACATAGTCAGTGATTCCGAACACAAAGTAGCCCATGTTCATCATCATGATGCTCAGCGACTGACAGGTCAGTTCGCCCCCGCCACCGAGCGACCCGGCCGAGGTGAAGGGAACCGCGAATTTTCCGTCGGTCTTGAACCAGATTTCAGGCGTCCGATCATCCCACCACTTCTTCATCCGCCATGAGATTCCGCCCAGATGTGTCGGGCAGCCAATCGCGATCCCATCGGCCCAGAAGACATCTTCGGTTGTCGCGTCCTCCACGAATTTCACGCGGATTTCCATGTCCTCGACCCGCTCGACACCCTCTTTCACATATGGCACGGCGAGTTCGGTAAACCGTCTGTCGCTTTCGCTGTCATAGATGATCAGAATTTTACCCATTTGATACTTCCCCTAATGTTAAGGTCTTATTTGTATTTGCGTTTTCAGATCCTGCGGCCGCTTTGCATGTGTGTCGAAAGCGGTTTGAATGCCCTGCAAGCGGAAGGTTTTTCCGGTAAAGCGTTCGGTCGCGATGCGGCCATGGCTCAACAGCGTCAGCGCGTCGTGCATATCCTGCCCCATCCCCGCGACCGAGCCTTTGATCGAGTTCTCCTGCAGAATGGTTTGCAGAATATCGACCGGCAGGGTTTCCCCGGCGCCGGTGATACCGAAAGCCGCAATATGCCCGCCTTTGCGGATCAGACGAGCAGCCTGCTGGTAAAGCATCGGCAGACCGACGCTTTCGATCACAACGTCTGCGCCGCGCCCGTCGGTGTGTTTCAGAACTGTCTCTTCCAACTGCGCCGGATCGGTCACGCCCACATCTGCGCCAGCCTCCAGCGCCATCCGCACCCGGTCTTCAGACACATCCGCCACGATAATCGGGGCGGCCCCGATTGTGCGTAGCAATTGCACGTGCAGATTGCCGATCGGTCCCGCGCCCAGCACCACGACGGACTGGCCAAAGGTGATATTGGCCTTGCGGGCGCAGCGCACAACGCAGGCCAGTGGCTCGGTCAGCGCCAGAACTTCAGGTGGGGTATCCTGCGGAGCCGGGATCACCAGCCGCGCGGGAACGCAGATGTATTCGGCAAAAGCTCCATCCCTGGTGATCCCCATCTGCTGCATCTCGGGGCAGTTCAAGATCTCGTTTCGCCTGCACCAGTAGCAGGTGCCACAGCCGATATTCATATCGACAACCACCGGCGCACCGACGGTCAGGCCCGAGACGCCCCCGCCCAGTTCAGAGATGGTCCCGGTGAATTCGTGCCCCGGGATCATCGGCAGGTTTTCCGCCGCGTAGTGGCCGTTGAAAATATGGATATCCGTGCCACAGATACCGACCCGTGAAATGCGCACCTGAACCTCGTCCCTGCCGGGTTCTGGGCGGGGAACATCCCGCACGTCGAACTGGCCGGGTTTCACGAGGACCGCGGCTTTCATGGTGTCGGTCATTTCACGACCCTCAGCTTGGTCCGGTCGATGGTCAGGGCAATCGCCGCAATCAGGATCAGGCCGAACACCATCTGCTGCTGGGTCGCATCGACTTCGAAATACAGCATCGAGGACCGGATCACCGCGACGATCAGCGTGCCGATCAGCGTATTGATGACCCCGCCCACGCCGCCGGTCAGCGGGGTACCCCCGACCAGAACCGCGACGATTGCAGGCAGCAGGAACCCGTTCGCCAGTGTGGGAGAACCACCGGAGAGTTTTATCGAGAACAGCAAGCCCGCAATCGCCGCCAGTCCGCCGGACAACGCAAATGCCATGATCTTGATCCGATTGACGTTCAGCCCCGAGGCGACAGCCGCAGGTTCCCCCGCACCAACCGCCTTGAGCGCGCGCCCGAAGGTTGTCCGCGACTGCAGGAACCATGCAGCCAGAACCAGAACGGCGGCGATAATCAGCTCGGTTGGCAGCCCGGCGACCGAGCCGGTCGTCCAGCCAAAGGTCGAATCCCGCAGGGTGGCATCCATGAACAGGGCGCGCTGGCCCGACATGTATTGCGCCGCGGAAAAGGCGATACCGCCAACCGCCAGCGTCGAGATGAAGGACGGCACGTAAAGCCGCGTCGTCACGTAGCCCGAGATACTGCCCAGCACCACACCCGACAGGATGCACAGCAGCGCCGCACCGATGCCAAAGGTCGGCAAGGCAATGGTCGCGACCACGGTGGTCATGTTGGCGATGGACTGCGCCGACAGATCGATACCGCCGATATAGATCGCAAAGGTCATCCCCAGCGCCATGATGAACAGCGGCACAATGTCGGCCATCATCGAGATCAGGTTCGCCGGCCGCAGAAAGTTGGAATCCGCCGCGCCGACGACCAGCACCAGCACCAGCAGGGTGATCCAGGGCAGATGGGGTTTGATACGTTCAAAACTCATGGATCAGGCCTCAGATCATGTGGTGGACAAGGTCATAAAGCGACGGCTTGTCCCCCGGGCTGCAATCGAAACGTTTCTGTTCGACACCGTCCTTGAGAACGATGATCGTGTGGCTGAGGCCGATGGCCTCTTCCAGCGTGTCGGCGACCAGGACGATGCCGACGCCGTCATCCGACATCTCGCGCACCATGTCATAGACGTCTTCCTTGGCGCCTATATCCAATCCACGCGTCGGGTGATCCAGCAGGATGATGTCGGACCCGGCCGAGCGCCATTTGGCCAGCACCACCTTTTGCTGGTTGCCGCCCGACAGCCCGCCGCAATCCTTGTAGACATCCGGCGTCTTGATCGCCAAACGGTCGATCCACTGTTTGGCCAGCGATTTTTCCTCGCCAATACGCAGCACGCCCGAGTTGGCGTAATTCCCCATCTGGCTGAGCGTCATGTTCTCGTAGACATTCATCCCGGCCACGATGCCTTCGACCTTGCGTTCACGCGGGATGTACCCCACGCCGTCCGCCACTCCGGCCTGGGCGTTGAACTTGCCGACGGTTTGCCCCTTGAGCGCGACTCTGCCAGCGGAGGGCGTTTCCAGGCCGAAAATCGTGCGCAGAATCGCCTCACGCCCGGACCCTTCGGTGCCAACCAGACACAGAACCTCACCGGGACGCAGCTCGAATGAGATATTCGCGTATTTGCCGGCCACGGACACGTCGCTGAAGGCAACCAGCGGCTGTGCCTCGGTCTGATAAGGTTTCTGCTTCTGCTCGCGGTAATATTCCTTGTCGACGTCGCGCCCGACCATTTTGTGCTGGATGGCATCCACCTCGGCGTCGTCATGGGCGACGACATCGACAATCTCGCCATCCTTCATCACATAGATGCGGTCGGACAGGTCCAGAACCTCGTCCATACGGTGGCTGACAAAGATGAACGAGGCGCGGTTGGTCAGTTCACGCACAAGGCTGAACAGCAGTTCGACCTCTTCCTTCGCCAATACTGAGGTCGGCTCGTCCAGCAGGATCACCAGATCACCGTCGATCCGCTCCTCCAGCGTCAGCACCTTGGCCAGCTCGACCAGCTGGCGCTGCGCAAAGGACAGTTTCGAGGTGGTCATGGCCGGGTCGATATCCAGCTTGACCTTGGCCAGCTGCTTGCGCGCGGCCTCGGCCATGGCTTTCCAGTTGATCACCCCATAGCTGACGAATTGCTGCTCGAACCCCAGAAAGATGTTTTCCATCACGGTCAGGTTGGTGATCAGGGATTGCTCCTGAAACACCATGCCGATGCCGTGATCCATCGCCTGGCGCGGGTTCTGAAACCGGACTTTGGTGCCGTCGATGGTGATGTCGCCGCCATCAGGCTGATAGGCGCCATAGATCACCTTCATCAGGGTGGATTTACCGGCGCCGTTTTCGCCAACGAGGCCCACGATCTCACCCCGTCCGATCTTGAAATCCACGGATTTCAGCGCGTGGACGCCGGGGAATTTCTTGTCGACATTGATCAGTTCGTACATCTGCCCGCCCCTATTTCACGAAGGTTACGGATTTGCGGTCGGTCGACAGAACCACCGCAGCGATGACCAGCACGCCCAGAACGCCGTCCTGCACGTAGCCGGGCAGCCCGATCACAACCATGCCGTTGTTGATGACATTTACGATCAACACCCCGATCAGCGTGTTCCACACGCCGCCGATCCCGCCCCACAGCGCGGTGCCGCCAACCACGACCGAGGTGATCGACACGAACATGAAATTCGACCCCGTCGCAGTTTCGGCAATCCCGATCCGGCCAACCGCCAGCAGCGCACCAACGGCATAGAAGACACCGGCCAGCGCAAACCCCATAATCCGCACGCGGTTGACGTTCAGACCCGAAGCGTGGGCCAGTTCCTCACCACCGCCAACCGCGTAGAAGTTGCGGCCCAGCGTGGTGCGCGACTGGATGAACCAGGCGATCAGCAGGAACAGCAGCGCGACATAGCACATGATCGGAAACCCGAACCAACGCTCGGTCAGCAGCGACCGGAACAGGTCATCCTCGACCCTGATCCGGTCACCGCCGGTCAGCAGCAGGGCAAAACCGGTGCCCACAAACCCCATCGCCAACGAGGCCATGAATGAGGGGATTTTCAGCAAGACATGCACAAGCCCGTTCACCAGCCCGATGGCCGCGCCCACCAGCAAGGCCAGCGGAATGGCCAGCCAGGCCCACGACGCCAGCGTTCCACCCAAACCGATAAAGGCAAAGGCAAAAACCACGGCACAGACCGACACGGTGCCTTCCATCGACAGGTCAATCGACCCCATGATGATGATGAAGGTGACACCGATAGCCACCATCAGCGCCGGCGCGGACGAGATCCCGATGCGGGCAAAATTGCGCAGCGAAAAGAAACGGGGCTCCATCGCTGTGAAAAACAGGACCAGAACCAAAAGGACGATCAGGGGCGCCCATTTGATCAGCACATCCCGTGTCAGCACATTGCTCACGTGCTTCCTCCCACTGAGTGAATTGGCGGGGTCGCGTTCGCCGCAGACCCTAGTGAGCAGGCCGGTTCAGGGACCGGCCTGCAGGCACCGTTATTTGTACTGAATCTGGCCGTTCGACGTGGACCAGAAATCCTTCCAGTCATAGACCGGAGCACTGTCCAGATACTGCGCCTTGAACGCCTGCGCATCTTCGGGGCGGACCATGATGGTCGGACCATAGAACTCGCGGTGTTCATTCGGCTCTTCCGACGGCTTGAAGTGGCCAGTGGCCGCGTAATAGGCCAATGCCGCCGTGATGCCGCCACCCCAATGGGGGTTGGTAAAGACGGTGGCCAGGATTTTGCCCTCGCCGACCAGTTCAACCGCCTGCGGGTTGCCGTCATAGGACACGATCGGCATGTCTTCGATCCCTTCGGCCCGCAGCGCTTCGAGCACACCGTAAGCAATGGTGTCGTTGGCGCAGTGGACACCTTTGATCTCGTCACCGTACCGGGTGAGGAAGGCGCTCATGACCTGGTTGGCCTTTTGCGTATCCCAGTCCGCAGGTTCCGCAGCCAGCAGTTCCGCGTCAGGGTAGTCCAGCAATGCGGTTTTCAAACCGGCCAGACGCTCGATGGCCGGATTGTTCGATGCGATACCGCCCAGATGAACGACACCGCCGGAACCGCCCATGGCGTCCAGCAGAATACGCGCGGTCTGTTCCGCCGGGCCTTCGTCGGACCAGCTCATGTGGCTGACATAGTGATCGCCGAAATCCCAAGGGTGCAAGTCGTCAGTCTTGTTCCACAGAGTCGACACATATGCGCCCGCCTCCACGCAGGATTCGACAACCGGACGCGCGTTGGGCGCGTCATTGGTGTCGATGGCCAGCGCCAGCTCGCCATTGGTCTTGGACAGCAGCGCCTTGACGTCGGCCAGCGACTTTTCCGACGAACCTTCGTTGATCAGGTGTGTCAGGAAATCCTTGGGCTTGCCGAGGCTTTCTACAAAGGCCTCACCACCCGAAACGATTTCATTCCAATAGGGGTTCGTCCGGTTGCGATACGACCAGGCAACGGTCGGGTCGGTGATCGCCGCACGCGCCATGCCACCCAGCATGGTAGAGATCGCTGCACCGCCTACGCCATAGGCAGATGCCAGCAGCAGGTTACGACGGGTTATCGTCTCTTGTTCGATGTATTTCTTGATGAATGACATGACGTCCTCCCTTTTCCATCAGCACATGGGATCAAAGGCGTTCGCGTGTCGACCCCTCCCCGGCGACGATCCCGCACAGCGGCACTCTACGCCATTAATGCACTAACTAGTTACTTCTTTACGAAACGATGTGTCAAGCGTTAAGACTAGGAAAGGAAAGGTCTGAATTGGCGGCTGGCACGGAACAGTTGAAGAACCTCGGCCATTTGTGTGAAATGCTCTGACCAGAATTGCTGCGCCGGGACAGCTACATGACAAGGGAGGCGGCTGTGGTCGAAAAGACGACAACCAAGAAAAAAAGAGATGCCGAAGCGACCAAGGCGCGCATCCTGCAGGCCGCGAAGAAGGAATTTGCCAAACACGGATTGGGCGGCGCGCGGGTCGACGAAATCGCCGAACGCGCCAACGCCAACAAACGCATGTTATACCATTATTTCGGCAGCAAAGAGGGGCTGTTCCAAACGGTACTGGAAGCAGCCTATCTCGATATCCGAAGCGCCGAACGCAAGCTGAAACTCGAATCCCTGTCGCCTTCGGACGCCCTGGAATCTCTGGTGCGGTTCACATGGAAATACTACCTGAAGAACCCCGAGTTCATCACTCTGGTCAACAGCGAGAACCTGCACCGCGCCCGCCATATCAAATCGCTGTCCAGCCTGCCTGAAACGACCCGCGGGCTGGTCGAGATGGTCGAAGACATTCTCAGACGCGGCGAAGAAAGCGGAGAATTCCGCCCCGGCATTGATGCGACCCAGCTCAATATCACCATCGCTGCTATCGGTTATTACTACCTGACCAACCGGTTTACCGGGTCCTACCTGTTTCAACGCGACATGATGGAGGAAAAGGCCTTGAACGAGCGTCTGGACTTTAACGTCGAAAGCATCATGCGAATCGTCCGCAAGGATTAGGCGCGCGCCAATCTGCGGCGTGTTTTTATCGTTGTGTCTAGGTGATTTTAGTTTGTGCTGACGGTGCTGGTTGTGGTTGTGCTGTTTGAGGAACCGCCGCCGCCTGCGGCTGCGAGGCCTGCGG
>NZ_JBQGAI010000015.1:0-63020 GCF_056542745.1 Ruegeria sp. AB10
GCTCCCCCATGATCCCCATCGGGTACTGAACAGGCATCTCCCAACCCGCAAAATCAACCATCTTGCCACCCAACTCAACATGCAAGTCGTACAATGGCGTGCGCTTCGGTGTGGTCATCGTTCTAACCTTTCAATCAGCGGGACTGGTCGCGAACGACCATGACGGTGCAATGCGCGTTGCGCACGACACGGGCCAAGTTCGGGCCAATCTCATAATTCGGGAAATCGCCTTTGGTCGATGCCATGACGATCAGATCGAAGCCGTCCTTGTAGGCCAGCTTCAGGATTTCGCGGTAGACACTGCCTTCTTCGACGTGGATCGCCACGTCGGAGGCATCGCCGTGATCCAGAATGGCCTGAACAGCACTGCGTACGTGCTCTTTGGCGCCGGCGCCATAATTGGCGGGCAGGTTCGGCAGCTGGATGATCTCGGGGATGACGGAGACCGCGTGCAATTCGGCGCCGTAGAACTTCGCCTGTTCCAATGCGACCGGCAGGGCATTTTTCCACGAACGGTCGTCGGTGTGATCAATGGGCAGCAGGATTTTCGTGGCCATCACGTCTCTCCTCGAGATATGGAGTTTTGTTTCAAAGGCGGGGGGCTGGGTTGGCCCCCCGTTTGTTTTCAAAGGTTACTCGGCAGGCGTGCCGCCTGGCTCTTCGGATTTGCCGCCCGAGGCGAAGAACTCTTTCGTCAGTTTGAAGACGATCGGGCTCAGCAGGGCCAGGGCGATCAGGTTCGGGATGGCCATCATGGCGTTCAGCGTGTCCGCCAGCAGCCAGATAAAGCCCAGATCCGCTGTTGCACCGAAATAGATCGCGATGATCCACAGGATGCGATACGGCATCAGCGATTTGACGCCCAGCAGGAACTCGACGCATTTCTCGCCGTAGAACGACCAGCCGAGGATGGTGGTGAAGGCAAAGATCGACAGGGCGATTGCGATCAGGTGACCGCCGCCCGGAAGCGAGGTTGCGAAGGCCAGCGAGGTCAGTGCTGCACCGGATTCACCTGAGGTCCACGCACCCGAAGCGATGATCGCCAGACCGGTGATCGAGCAGACGATGATCGTGTCGATGAACGTGCCCAGCATCGCGATCAGACCCTGGTTGACCGGACCTTTGGTCTCAGCCGCTGCGTGCGCAATCGGGGCCGAACCCAGACCGGCTTCGTTCGAGAACACGCCGCGTGCCACACCAAAGCGGATGGCGGCCCAGACGGCTGCGCCTGCGAAACCGCCCTCGGCGGCGGATGGGGTGAAGGCATAGGTGAAGACCAGCGACAACGCGTTTCCGATTTCGGCGATGTTGATGATCAGAACCAGCAGGCCGGCGATGATGTAGGCGATTGCCATGAACGGAACCAGCTTACCGGCAACCGCACCGATACGGGTGATGCCGCCCAGGATAACAGCTGCGGTCAGGACCATCAGAACGACACCGGTGACCGAGGTGTTCACGCCGAAGTTCGATTCCAGAACCTGCGCCACACCATTGGCCTGAACGCCGTTGCCGATGCCGAAGGCGGCGATGCCGCCGAACAGGGCGAAGGCGACGCCCAGCCAGGCCCATTTCGCGCCCAGACCGTTCTTGATGTAGTACATCGGGCCGCCGACAAAGTTGCCCAGCTCGTCTTTTTCACGGTATTTCACCGCGCAGACAGCTTCGGCATATTTGGTGGCCATGCCCACCAGGGCGGTCATCCACATCCAGAACAATGCGCCCGGACCGCCCAGGAAGACAGCAGTGGCCACACCGGCGATGTTACCCGTACCGATGGTCGCCGACAGCGAGGTCATCAGCGCGTTGAACGGGCTGATTTGCCCTTCGCCCTGACCCTCACGGCCTTTGAACAGCAGGCTGAAGCCTGTGCCAATGCGCAGGATCGGCATGAATTTCAGCCCGACCTGCAGGAAGAAGCCGACGCCCAGAATGAGCACCAGCATCAGCGGCCCCCACACGACGCCATTGATGGCTCCTACGATTGAATTTAACGCTTCCATGGTATTCCTCCCATTTGCGTTGGGTTATGCCCCGGCAATGGCCCGCTGGCGGGCCTGCTTGAGGGCGGCAAAGTCTTCGTCCGCGTGGAACGACGAACGGGTCAGCGGTGTGGCCGACACGTGCAGAAAGCCCTTGGAGCGTGCGATCTGCTCCAGTAGGGCGAACTCTTCCGGTGACCAGAACCGGTCGATCGGGTGATGTTTCGGGGTCGGTTGCAGGTATTGACCGACGGTCAGGAAATCGACATTGGCGGCGCGCAGGTCGTCCATCACCTGCCGCACGTCGTTCAGGCTTTCCCCCAGCCCGACCATCAGTCCGGACTTGGTGAAAATCTCGGGGTTGGTGCGTTTGGCGTCGTCCAGCAGTCGTAATGAAGTGTAGTACCGCGCGCCGGGGCGGACGGTTGGATAGAGATGCGGGACGGTTTCAAGATTGTGGTTGAACACGTCCGGCGCGGCGTCGAACACAACATCTGCCGCGTCGCCCTTGCCCAGAAAGTCGGGGGTCAGAACCTCGACCGTGGTGCCGGGGTTCTGATGGCGTACGGCGCGGATAGTCTGAGCGATATGTTCCGCCCCGCCGTCGGTCAGATCATCGCGGTCAACCGAGGTGATCACCACATGGCGCAGGCCCAGCTTCTTGACCGCTGCCGCGACGCGGCCCGGTTCGAACACATCCAGCGCGTCTGGTCGCCCGGTCGCCACGTTGCAGAAGGAACAGCCGCGCGTGCAGACCTCGCCCATGATCATCATCGTGGCGTGGCGCTTGGACCAGCATTCGCCGATATTGGGGCAGGCGGCCTCTTCGCACACCGTCGCCAGATCATGGTCACGCATCAGACGGCGGGTTTCGTAATATTCGGCGCTTTCGATCTTTTTGCGCCGAATCCACTTGGGTTTGCGCGGGATGACACTGTCGGCTTTCTTGGCCTTTTCAGGGTGGCGGGGGCGAAGCTGGATGGTCATCTGGCGGCTCCTTCTCAGGCGTGAATCGCGCGGCCCATGGCGTCGAGGCAGGCTTCCTTGACCGCCTCGCCCATGGCCGGGTGTGCATGACAGGTGGCTGCGACCTCGGCGACGGTGGCGCCTTTGGTCATGGCCAGCACCAGCTCGGCGATCAGATCACCGCCATGGGCACCGCAGATATGCGCGCCGAGGATTTTGCCGTTCGGATCAGCCAGAACCTTGACCGCGCCATCGGTTTCGCCGGTCGAGCGGGCGCGCGAGTTGGCCATGAAGGCGAACTTGCCAACCGAGTATTCAGCGCCTGCTTCCTTCAGCGCTTCTTCGGTCAGGCCAACCGAGGCGACCTCGGGGTCGGTGTAAACAACGCCCGGAACGGTGTTGTAATCCACGTGACCGGCTTGGCCTGCCAGCATCTCAACGCAGGCAACGCCATCCTCTTCGGCCTTGTGCGCCAGCATCGGGCCGGGGACGCAGTCACCGATTGCATACACGCCCGGAACAGAGGTCTGGAATGTGCCATCGACTTCGATGAACCCGCGCTGGCTTACAGTAACGCCCAATTCTTCCAGTCCCAGCCCACGTGTCACAGGGCGGCGGCCGACGGCGATCAGAACCTTGTCGGCTTCGATCACCTCTTCCTTGTCTTTGCCGACCCGATCCACAGTCAACGTCAGCCCGGCGTCAGAATTTTCGACGGATTTCAGCGCGCGACCCAGTTGGAATTTCAGCCCGCGTTTCGACAGCGCACGCTGTGCCAGTTTCGCGATCTCACCATCGATGCCGGGCAGAACACGGTCGAGATATTCGACAACGGTGACCTTGGCGCCCAGCCGCGCCCAGACCTGACCAAGCTCTAATCCGATCACACCGGCGCCCACGACGACCAGATGGTCGGGCACGGTTTCCAGCGCAATTGCGCCGGTCGAGCTGAGGATGTCCTGCTCGTCGATCTCGATCCCGTTCAGAGGGGTCGGTTCCGAGCCGGTGGCGATCAGGATGTTTCGGGCGTCATGGATGTCGTCGCCCACCTTGACCTGCCCGGCGGCGGGAATGCTGGCCCAGCCTTCGATCAGGTCGACGCCGTTTTTCTTGAACAGGAACGCGATGCCCTTGGTCAGGTCACCGACAATCTTGTCCTTGCGGCCCATCATCGCGGGGACATCGATGCTGGCCCCCTCGACCGCAATGCCGTGCGAGGAGAGATGCGCAAGTTCGGCATATTTGGCGGAGGAGGTCAGCAACGCTTTGGACGGGATACACCCCACGTTCAGGCAGGTTCCGCCCAGTGCTCCGCGCCCTTCGACGCAGGCCACTTTCAGTCCCAACTGAGCCGCGCGGATGGCAGCAACATAGCCGCCCGGACCGCCCCCGATGACAATCAGATCGTAGGTCATGACGTTAACTTTCAGTAGATCGGGTGGCTTGCGCACAGGGCGCGCACTTTTTCACGGGTTGCCTTTTCAACGGCTTCGTCCCCGCCCGGGTTCTGCGCCAGCGCATCCAGAACGTCACCGATCAGGTGGCCGATCTGCTTGAACTCCTCGGGGCCGAAGCCGCGGCTGCATCCGGCGGCGGTGCCAAGACGGATACCGCTGGTGACGGTGGGTTTTTCGGGGTCGCCCGGCACGCTGTTCTTGTTGCAGGTGAACCCGGCACGCTCCAGCGCCGCCTCGGCGTCCTTGCCGGTCACGCCGACGGGGCGCAGGTCGACCAGCATCAGGTGGTTCTCGGTTCCGCCGGATACGATGTCACAACCGCGCGCCATCATGACGTTGGCCAGAGCCGCCGCACTGTCGACCACGCGCTGTATGTAGTCCTTGAACTCGGGCTTCAGCGCCTCGCCAAAGGCCACCGCCTTGCCTGCGATCACGTGCATCAGCGGGCCACCTTGCAGGCCGGGGAACACGGCCGAGTTGATCTTTTTCGCCAGCGCTTCGTCATTGGTCAGGATGATGCCGCCGCGTGGGCCACGCAGGGTCTTGTGCGTGGTCGAGGTGACCACATGCGCGTGACCGATGGGCGAGGGATGCAGGCCGGTCGCAACCAGCCCGGCGATATGGGCCATGTCGGCCAGCAGCCAGGCGCCAACCTCATCAGCAATGGCGCGGAACCGGGCAAAGTCGATCTTTTGCGAATAGGCCGACGCGCCGGCGATAATCATCTTGGGCTTTTCGGCCTTGGCTAGCGCCTCAACCTGATCGTAATCGATCAACCCGGCCTCGGTCAGGCCGTATTGAACTGGGTGGAACCACTTGCCGGATTGCGCGGGCTTTGCGCCGTGGGTCAGGTGACCTCCCGCATCCAGCGACATGCCCAGAATGGTGTCGCCGGGGCTGAGCAGCGCCAGCTTGACCGCGCCATTGGCTTGCGCGCCCGAATGCGGCTGCACGTTGGCGTAGTCACAGCCAAACAGTTGCTTCAGCCGGTCGATCGCTTCGACTTCGACCTCATCCACATACTCGCACCCGCCATAGTAACGGCGGCCTGGATACCCTTCGGCATATTTGTTGGTCAGCACCGAACCCTGCGCCTCGATCACGGCCTGAGAGACGATGTTTTCGGATGCGATCAACTCGATCTGTTCGGCCTGACGTGTGCCTTCACGCGCAATCGATGCGGCGATCTTCGGGTCGGCCTCGGCCAGCGACGTCTTAAACATAGTCTCCTCCTATTCTTCGAATCCCCGGTTCGAGAATTTGTTTCCTATAGGGGAATTAGTTCCCCCAAATCAACAAAAATCTCGTATTCGTAAAGTTGCGTGCGAATAGGGGAACGGGTAACCTGCCGCAGAATAGGGAGATTTTCATGGGCGAAGACCAAAGGAACGAAGCCTCAGCACCTGAGGAACTGGACGAAGGCGCCGCTTTGGGGCGCTCGATTCGGGATGCGCGGCGGGAAAAAGGCTGGACGCTGGAAGAGGCCGGGCGTGCCGCGGGAATCGGCCGTTCCACCTTGTCGAAGATCGAAAACAACCAGACAAAGCCCAGCTTCGAGATCGTGCGGCGCCTGACGCAGGCGCTGGATCTGAACCCGCCGCAACTGTTTCTTCAGTCCGGCCAGACCGGTATCACCGGTCGGCGGGACTATACGCCGAAAGGGCAGGGAGAGTTTCGCGAGACCGCAACCTATCTGCACGAGCTGCTGTGTTCGGACCTGACCAGCAAGCGGATGCTGCCTTATGTTGCGACGATCCGGGCGCGGGATATTTCTGAGTTCGATCCGTGGATTCGCCACTCGGGCGAAGAGTTCATGTATGTGCTGAGCGGTGAGCTGATCTTTATTTCGGAACATTACCGCCCGCTGCCGATGAAGGCGGGGGATTCACTCTATTACGACAGCAGCATGGGGCATGGGTGCGTGTCCACCAGCAAGGAAGACGCGCAAGTTCTTTGGGTGTCGCTGGAATAGGCGCAGGGGGTCAACGCCAGGTCAGCATCAGCCCCCAAAAGACGCGACGGGTTCACCAAAGAGCGCCTCATCCGGGTGGATATCCAAACCCGGCCCCGTTGGCCGTTCAATGTGGCCGCCGACGATTTGAAAGCCATTCTCCGGGTCGTAATTGCCTTCGATGTATGGCGCGGCCAGCCAGACCCCTTCGCACAGCTCGGGTTTGACGGTTGCGCCGATCTGGGTACAGGCGGCGGCAATGATGTCCCCGCCCCAGCTGTCGTCGCAGGTATGCGGCAGGTTGCGGGCCTCGCAGATGTCGCGGAAGGCGCGCATGTGGGTCAGGCCGCCGATACGCGTGACCTTCATGCCGAACCCGTCCACCAAGCCGGTGCCGGCAGCTGAAATGACAGTGTTCAGGTCGACGCTGTTTTCATCCATGTAGATGCCGTGGCTAATCTGCGGGCGGATTTTTTCCAAGTCCTGTATCGTGTTGCAGGGCTGCTCCATGACGAAGGGTACATGCGGCAATTCCCGGCTGACGCGCAGGGCGTCGCGGGTTGTCCAGCCGCGGTTGCCGTCCACTGCCAGGCGCATACCTGTGCCTTTGACGACCTCCCAGACCTTGGAGATCACCTCGATATCGATCTCGACGGGGCGACCGCCAACTTTGATCTGCAGGCGCGGATAGCCCTCGTCCAGCTTCTCTTTGGCCAGTTTTGCAATGTCATCCGGCGCGCCGACACCGGTTGCGTAATATGATGGCACGCGGTCGGTCACGGCACCTCCCAGCAGGTCGGCGACATTGACGCCCAGAGACTTGCCGAACAGGTCATAAGCCGCGATATCTAAAGCGGCCTTGGCGTAGTTGTGACCGGCCAGCAGAGTATCCATCTTGCGGCGCAGAGTGCCCGGCGTCGCCTCGGCGCCAATCAACCCCCCAGCCATTGCCATCAGCGCAGCACGGGCACCTTCCGCATGGGCCTCGGCATAGGTCGGGCCCACGGGGCAGGTCTCGCCCCAGCCGACATGACCGGTGTCCGACACCAGTTTGACAAGAGTGGTGTCCAGCGCCCAGACCGCACCGCTGGCCATCGTATAGGGGCCATTCCTGACCGGCAGGTCATGGGCGTAGATATGGATTTCCTTCAGCTTCATGTTGCGGCTTTCCTTGGTGTGGAGGTGTTATTTGATACCCGCCGCAGCCAGGATCTGGTCTGCAGTGCGGAGGGTTTGTCGGCTGGCCCGTTCGGGCCCGATCATGCGGGCGGCTTCGGTCAGGCCTTCGTGTAGAACGAACAATTGGTCGGCCAGTGCGTCCGCATCACAATGCGGAGCGACATCCACAAGCCGTCGGTGAAACTGAGCCCGTACCCCAGACTTATGGACCTCGACCGCGGCGCGGATCGGGGCGCTGTCGGGATAGGCGGACAGGGCATTGCGGAACAGGCAACCGCAGTTCGATATTCCGAACAGCCAGTCGGAAAGCCGCTGAAGAATATGGACCACATGCGCCGCGCCGTCCTTGGGGCTGTCGCCGATCCAGTCTGCATAGGCACGGTCGCGGTGCTGCAACGCGCCCACCACCATGGCCTCGCGGCTGGGGAAATACTTGTAGAGGGTTCTCAGCGAAACATCCGCACCCGCGCGCAGAGCCTCGACGCCGGGTCCGGCAAACCCCATTTCCTCGAACTGACCGTGCAGACGGGCGGCAATCTGGTGTTTCATGTCGATCATGAGAGAGTGGTAGAGCGATCACTCTACTTTGGACTTGACGAAAACCGACGCGTTCCGACGGGGTGACGACATGGCGGTGAGCCGACAAAAGACTCAGGTCGTTTCCGCAAGCCATCGATACACCAGTCTGGCGCGATCAGATGCAGTGTTGTGAAGCGCGACGTAAAAATCCAGTGGTGAGGAAAGGGTCTGTGGCAGCAGGTTGACCAGTTTCCCGGATGCGACAAGCTCCGAGGTCAGCCCCTCCCATCCCAACACTGCCCCCATGTCGTCCTGCGCGGCCTGGAGCGCGATGGTGTAGTTGTTGACGCGATGCGCCGAATTCAAAGGCCCGTCATACCCCAGTTGGTTGGTCCATTCGCGCCAATCCGTCCACCCCGTTCCCGGCGCATCAAGGTGGATCAAGGGGATGCGCGCCATGTCCTGAATGCCAGTAATATTGTTCTGTTCCAGGAACCGGGGGCTGCCGAGGGCCATGATGCGGTCACGAAACAGAACATGGCTGGTGCCCTTCTCCTCGGAGGCATCCCCATAGCAAATACTGAGGTCGCATTTCGTTGTGTCAAACCCCAGATCCGTAACCACTTGCGTCACCGAAATATGCCCGTGCCTTTTCCAGAATTGCGCAAGCCGGGGGGTCAGCCAAAGCGAACTGACAGCCGTGCTGGACCGAATCGTCACACCGGATCGGTCATAATGCGAGCGCAACTGCTGCAAGGCCTCGCTGATATCTTCAAGCCCCCGTTGCAGGGCGACCAGCAGGTAAGCCCCGCTTTCGGTCAGCTCGACCCCGCGATGGTGCCGGCGAAACAACGAACAGTTAAGCTCGTTTTCCAGTGATTTGACCTGGTGGCTGATGGCCGCCGGGGTGACGTTCAGCTCTGACGCGGCGTTTTTAAAGCTGACATGACGCGCGGCGGCTTCAAAGCTGATTAACGAGCTTACCGGGGGCAGTTCATATGGGCCTTTGGGCAAGGTGGTTTGACCTTTGATCCTGAGTTTTCCGACTTTTTAGCACAAAAATCCAAGTTTGAATTACTTCAGTTATTGCAAAGTGAATTTTTTTGCGATTGCCCGACGGCCTGTCGCCCGCGATGTTGGTCATCAGCATTCGGGATGTGTCTGTCTTGGGCGGCAACGGAGGTGTTCATGGTAACGTAAATGCCTGCAGTCCCGGACAAACCCGGCATCAGCGAATTGCCAGTATGGCCGGGTTTTTGGCGCAAATTAGGGAGTCGATTGAATGAAGTCGCACACAAAAGTAGTGGTTGTCGGTGGCGGATGCGTTGGGGCATCGATCCTTTATGGTCTGACCGAGCATGGCTGTTCGGACGCGGTCATGTTGGAGCGCACGACGCTGACCTCCGGGTCCACCTGGCACGCAGCGGGGCTGTTGGTGACCTTTGTGCGGTCGCATAATGTGTCGAAGATGACGATGGAGACCATTCGCATCTATTCCGAGGTCGAAGAAAAGATGGGCACCTCGGTCGGCCTGCGCAAAGTTGGCCAGCTGCGGGTTGCCAATACCGAGAAACGCTGGGATGAGTTCCAGTCCTACATCTCGATTGCCGAGGCCGCAGGCGTACCCTGCAAGCTGGTCACGCCGGAAGAGATTGCGGAGATTCACCCCCTGCTGAACCAAAGCCCAGACATTCGCGGCGGTATTCTGCACACTGAAGACGGCTATGTGAACCCGGCCGATATCACCATGGCGCTGGCCAAGCTGGCGCGGGACGCGGGCGCAAAGGTTTACCAGAACACCGAAGCGCAATCTTATGAAAAGCTGGACAATGGCCACTGGAAGGTGACCACCAATCAGGGTGAGATCACCTGTGAACACCTGATCTTTGCCACTGGCAACTATGCGCGCGAAAACGCGCGCCGGGTGGGGTTGGACCTGCCGTGTATCCCGATCGTGCACCAGTATTGGACAACCGAGACCGTGCCGCTGCTGAAAGAGCGTCGGGCGCAGGGCCTGACGGAGTTCCCGATCCTGCGGGACGAGGATTATGGTGCTTATCTGCGTGAGGATGTCGGTGGCATCCAGTTCGGCCCCTATGAGTTCACCAAAGACCTCAAACTGTTCGCCGAAGATCGCGTGCCGCCGGATTTCGGGGCGGATCTGCTGCCCGAAGATTTCGACGCCGTGGAAACCCAGTGGGAGCGCGCCATCGAACGCGTGCCGACCCTGGGTGAGGTCGGCATCAAGGCCAATACTCGTGGTCCGTTCCAGATGACCCCTGACGAGCTGCCTCTGGCCGGTCCCGCACCGGGGCATGACAATCTGTGGCTGGCCGAAGGTATGCCGGGCGGCATCCTGTGGGGTGGCACCGTGGGCAACCGTCTGGCCAAGTGGATCGTCAATGGCGATCCGGGCATGGATATGTCGGAACTCGACCCGCGCCGGTTCTCGGATTACGCCTCAAAGCGCTGGACCATGGACAAGGTGCGCGAAACCTGGGGCACCCATATGGATGCGCATGTTCCGGGCGAAGATTTCCCCGATGCGCGCCCGATGAAGACTGTAGGGTCCTACGATCTGCTGACTGCCCATGGCGCGGTCTGGACCAGCTTTAACGGCTACGAATTCCCCCGTTGGTTCGCTAAATCACCCAGCGAGGCAATCCCCGAACACAGCTTCCGCCGCACCGATCACATGGAACTGGTGCAGGAAGAGGTACGCCGCACAAGGGAAGAGGCCGGTTTCATCGAGATGTCGCCGATGACCAAGTTCACTGTGCGCGGTCCCGGTGCCGCCAAGTGGCTGGACGGTCTGATGGCGAACAAGCTGCCCAAAGTGGGCCGCATGACCCTGTCACTGATGCTGAACGACAAAGGCGGCATGGATGCGGAATACACCATCGTCCGCTATGCGCAGGACGATTTCTATCTTATCTCGACCCCAAACTGGCGCGCTTACAACTGGGATCAGCTGCAGCGCGTCTTGCCGCGCGACGGGTCGGTGGTGATCGAGGATATCTCGGAGCAGTTGGGTGTGATCGCTCTGGCCGGACCCAAGGCGCGGGATATCCTGCAGCCGCTGACCGATAACGACCTTTCGAACGAAGCCTTCCCGTGGCTGTCGGCTCAGATGGGTGAGGTGGGCTATGCCAAGGGCGTCCACCTGCTGCGCGTGTCTTATACCGGTGAGTTGGGATGGGAGCTGCACCACCCGGTCGGATACAACCGCCACCTTGTTGATCTGCTGCTGAAGGCGGGTGTGAAACCGTTCGGCCTTGAGGCGCTGGAATCGATGCGGCTTGAGAAATCCTATCGCGCTATCAACCGCGAGATTTGCAAGGACCTGACGCCGTATGAGGCCGATCTGGGCCGCTTTGTGGCGATGACTGAAAAGATCGGCGGGCAGGTGGCCGAGCGTGATTTCATCGGCAAAGCTGCGCTGCAAAAGCAGCAGGAAACGGGCGGATACAATACTCTGGTCACGCTGAAACTGCCGTTCTGCGATACCTCGGTGATGTTCGACGAAGGGGTCTATGCCGATGGCAAGCTGATCGGCCGCGTCACCTCGGGCGGGTTTTCATATTACTGCAACCACGACATCGCGATGGCGCTGGTGCCGCAGGATATGACAACGCCGGGCACCAGGATACAGGTGCTGGTCCATAATGAGATGCGCGATGCCGAGGTGATCGGTATCTGCGCCGTTGACCCAACCAGCGCCCGTGCGCGCGCCTGATCTGGGAGGATTTGATATGGCAGAAGTCAAAGCACGTTCGGGCCGGGGTGGCCGCGCAGCGCGGGTTCAGGCTCGCACCAACCCTCCACCGGTTTACCTGCCGACGCTGAATCGCAAGATCGGCCCGATTGATTTGCTCGGCCCCGAAGGGGTCGAGAAAATCCACAACGCCGCGATGACGATCCTTGAAACCACCGGTATCGAGTTCCGCGACCCGGTCGCCTTGGCCGATTGGAAGAAATACGGCGCGGATGTTCAGGGCGAGAGGGTCCGCATCGGCCGGGACATGCTGATGGACCTGATCTCGGCAGTTCCGTCGGAATGGGGCTATGCGGCACGAAATCCGGCCCGTTCGTTGCGGGTCGGCAACCAGCATTCGGTGTTCGCCAACGCCTATGGCGCGCCGTTTGTCTATGGTCTGGACGGTGTGCGGCGGCCCTCGGTGTTGGAGGATGCGCACAACTTTTTCAAGCTCAGCCAGATGAGTCAGTCGATGATGGTGCCCGGCGTTCTGCCGGTCGAGCCGCAGGACGTCCCTGTCCCGCAGCGCCATCTGGAGCTGGTCCACGCCGCGCTGACGCTGACCGACAAGCCGATCAAGGGCTCGGTCCTGTCAGAGCAGGCAGCCCAGGATTCGGTTGAAATGGCGCGGATCGTGTTCGGTGAGGATTTCGTCGATACCAACGTGGTGATGGCCGCGCTGCTGAACTGTAATACGCCGCTGGTCTGGGACGAAACGATGCTGCAAAGCTTGCGCGTCTATGCCTCGGCCAATCAGCCCTGCCTGCTGTCGCCCTTTGTTCTGGCAGGGGCCAGTACGCCCGCCAGCCCGCAGGGCGGTGTGGCGCTGCTGATCGCGGAGTCGCTGGCGGGCATGGCCTATAGCCAGATCATCCGCCGTGGCGCGCCGATGGTGCTGGGCGTGGCGATCATGGGTGTATCGATGAAGACCGGCGCGCCGATGATGGGCTCGCCGGAACCGGGGCTGATGAACTTGCTGGTGGGTCAGATGGCGCGCTTTTACAGGGTGCCGTGGCGGACCTGTACGATGTGGACCGGCGCGAAATCTCCGGACATGCAGGCGGCGTTCGATACGGCCAACACCATGTGGCCGGTGCTGCTGGGCGGGGCCAATTACATCGTGCATTCGGCAGGTTTTCTGGAAGGCGCGCTTGGGGTCAGCTATTCGAAATGGGTTCAGGACACCCGGCAGCTTGAGAACTTCCACCGGTTCTTCAGCGGGCTTGAGGATGAAAATCTGGACGCAATCCTGGATGACATTGCCGAGATCGGCCCCGGTGGTCATTTCCTGGGGACGGACCATACCCGGGAAAACCCGCTGCACATGAACCCGCTGCAGAACAATGACAGTTTCGAACAGTGGGAAGCGGAAGGGTCGAAAACCGCCGAAACAGTCGGCAATGAAGAGGCTCAGCGCATGTTGGACAACTACGTCAAGCCGCCGATGCCGGATGATCAGCGCGGGGCGCTTGACGAATTTGTTGCCAAGAAGAAGCTGGAATATCAGAACGCGTAACTGAAAACACGGGCGCGTAAGCGCCCGCAAGCCAGACATAAGGACAGGATGAGGAATATGACTGACGCCCCGACGAAAACGCTCTCACTCGAAGAGGTGAAGGCATTGGCCAAATCCGTCCTTGTGTCCGCTGGCCTTGATGCGCATAGCAGTGAAGTCATAGCAGATCTTGTACGGATGTCCGAACGCGATGGCCCCCGCAGTCATGGACTGCGCTTGTTGCCGGTTTACGCGCAATATCTGTCATCGGGTTACGCCAACCCGAAGGCTGCGCCATCAATTCGGCGAATAGCGCCCGGTGTGTTACGTGGCGATGGCGACAACGGGTTCTATCAGGTAGCCGCATTGGCGGCACGGGCAGAGCTGATTGAGATGGCGCGCGAGAACGGGATTGCGGCCTTTACCTGCGCCAATTGCCATCATCTGGGCGCGCTGCGCTTCGACACCGGGCCGCTGGCCGAGGCGGGGCTTGTGGCATTGGGAGTCGTGAACTCTTTGTCCATGGTTGTGCCGCAGGGTGGGGTGCGCCCGGTCTTTGGCACCAACCCGATGTCCTTTGCGTGCCCGCGTCCGGGGGGCGATCCGATTGTCTGGGATCAGGCATCTTCGATGGTGGCGCTGATGGACATCAAGATGGCCGCGGCCGAGGGCCATGATCTGCCGCGCGCTGGGGGGCTGGATACCGATGGCCAGCCCAGCACCGATCCGCACGCCATTCTGGAAACCCGCAGCCTGCTGCCCTTTGGCGAACACAAAGGCGCGGCCATTGCCTTCCTGATCGAGGTGCTGGGGGCAGCGCTGGCCGGCGGCACCCTGTCGGTCGACAATCAGGAGCGTGAGGCCCATGGCGCCCTCAACGTCAAAGGTGGCGCAACCCTGATCGCGATTGACCCAAGCCGGTTTGGCAACCCGGCGTTCGACGACTACGTCACCCGCATCTGCGCCGAGATCGAGGGCAACGGCACCGCGCGCGTGCCCGGTGACGGACGGTTGAAAAACCGCGCGGCGACCCAGGCGAACGGAGTCCCGGTCGCACCGGACCTGCTGGCGCAGTTGCAGGCCTTGTAGGAAAGATCGCAAGACATGCCTGACCTGGTGGTGATCGGCGGCGGCGTCGTGGGTATCTCGTGCGCGCTGGCTTTGCAGGCCGAGGGGCATCAAGTCACCGTTATCGAGCCGGGCCCGGTGGGCGAGGGCGCCAGTTGGGCCTCGTGCGGCTGCATCGCGGTGGGTGAGATCGTGCCGCTGTCCCAACCCGGGATGCTGGCGAAAGTTCCGGGGCTGTTGATGCACCCCAAGGCGCCATTGACCTTGCGCCCGGGCTCGGCCCTGCGATTGACACCGTGGTTCACCCGATTTGTCGCCAATGCGCGCCCTTCGAAAATGCGGGCCATTGCAGCGGATTTGGCGCGGCTGACCTTTCTGGCGACCATGGATTTCAAGGCGCAACTGGCTGATATCGGGCGGCCTGACCTGTTGGTGGAACGCCCTGTCATCAAGCTGTTTGACGGCGATGACGATCGCGCAAACATGGCCGCCGCCTTTGATCTGGCCCGCGAACTGGGATGCTCGATTGAAGAAGTCAGCGGTGCAGAGGCACATGACATCGACCCGGCCATTGCGCCGGATTTCAAACACGCTGCCCTGCTGCGCGACTGGAGTTTCGTGACAGACCCCAAACAATTGGTTGAGGCGCTGCATGACGCCTTTCTGACGCGTGGGGGGACGGTCATCTCTGGCAGTGCGGTCGGTTTTGACCGGGACGGCCGTCAGGTAAAGGCCGTGAAGCTGCGCGATGGCCGCGCTATTGCGGCTGACGAGTTTGTCTTGGCTGCCGGCACGCGCTCCCGTGATCTGGCAGCAGAATTGGGCGTTCCGCTGCGGATCGAAGGCGTCATCGGCTATTCCACCGCCTTGACGAACAGCGGTGTCGACCTGTCCCATACCGTTTTCTACGCAAAGGGCGGGTTCGGTATCACGCCCTACGACGGCGCGCTTGCCGTTGCCGGGACAATTGAATTTGCCGGTGCCGACGCGCTCCCAAACTGGGAACGCGCCGATATATTGGTAGAGAAGGCACGGCGGGTTCTGCCGGGGTTAAAAACGGGCAGCGCCGAACGCCGGTTCGGACGGAGGCCGCTGACGCCCGACACCCGGCCGATCATTGGCCGAAGCGGAAGTCTGGCGAATGTCACCTTTGCAACGGGTCACGGGCAATTGGGTCTGACTTTGGGTGCAACAACGGCCCTGCTGGTTGCGGACGAGATTGCAAATCGGCAGTCACGGACCGACATACAGGCATTCAGCCCGGATCGTTTCCGAGGGTGAGCGACCGTCGGCAGTGCAGTCGCTTTGGGTGTCATTGGGATACGTGTCAGTCCTAATCGAAACAGCGCCTGCACACCCGTCTCGTCCCTGTTCGACTAGAGGCGTTTGAATTCCAAAGCTTACATTTTTTATGGTTTTTGGCGAAATGCAGCCGAAATCAGAGTTAGTCTGTCAACGAGGCCGGAGGCCGTTGACGCCGCGCGGCCTCCCCTCGCCATCAAGCCGCGTGGATTCGAACAGATAGCCAAAAGTCGGGCGTTACAGGGCTATGTCTGCGTTCTTTGTTCGTCGTTGGCTGGCCGCTCGCGACGTTGCAGTGCGGAAATAGTGCAATCTGACGAAAAAGAAGGGCGACAGTGAAATCACCGCCGAACGTTACTCGCACCAAAGTGCCAGTTATTCACACCAAAGCGGGATTTCCCAAATGTCAGCCGGTTTAGATGAGGGCAACTACACTGTAGGTTCCGCAAAGTGCCGACCTTGAGAAACTTGCTCTTCCGGACTGAAAACCAAGCGCAGAATTGGTCACAACAGAAATAGTCATGTCGCGCAGATTCAACTTTTCGCAGATCAAGCCCCTGCAACCTAAAGGCGTGCGGGGCTACAAGTTGGGGATGGAAATGGTCCAGGTGGCATGCAGACCGAAGCGTCCCGCTACTCGCATCAGGTTTTTGTTTGAAAGGGGACTCTATGCCCAAAGCCCATTCAATACCTACTTGGCGGTTCTGGGTCGCGGTATTACTACCCTCCACAAGAACCTGTTTGTGACGAGTCTTGCGCCAGCTCTCAGTTTTTCGGTAGCGGCGGAAAGCAGGTATGTCCGAATTGATGATCGCTTGGGGAGCAAAGTTTGTTGCTGACGAAGGCTGAACTTACGGTCTGGCTACGTGGCTTGATGAAAGACAAAGTCTTCATTTCAGCCTATGCCGTCATTTTTCTAGCTCTCGTAATTGTGGAGCGCGGGCATGCAGTTCCCAACATCAGCCAGCTTCAGCACGCCTTGTATGTGCTGGCATGGGTTATTGCGTTTTATGCGTTCTATTTTTTTGCCGGGCCCACTCTGTTCTACTGGTCTCTTCGAAATTCAGTTTGCGTCTTTTGGGCAGCTTTAGGCAGCTATCTAATAATTCTGTTCCTGAAAACCTTTATTGTAACTTACTTGCTGGCGGGCGGATCATCTTTTGGACACGCAATTCTGTATTATTGCACATCTGCGTTTGTCTCTAGCGTAATTACCTACGCTATATTTTTGCACTTCAGAGCGCAGGCGGTAAACGGTTTCGGATACGACCCCCTGAAGTACCTGTTCCGGCGCCCACCAAGGCACTTGGACTGCCCGATCCAGATGAGGCTAGACGAGGCAAATCGCGGACCCTTGCTGATGCTTGAAGCTCAGAACCAATATGTATCGGTTACAACTGAAAACGGAACACAGCTGATACGAATGACGCTGAAAAGCGCCGCAGAAAACCTGGATTCCGATGCCGGTCTGTTGGTCCATCGGTCGAGGTGGCTGTCCAAGAAAGAAATGGGCGAGCTCGTTTACAGAAATGGGAACCCATACATAGTGACTCCGGGGGGTGATGAGTTTTCGATAAGCCGAAAGATAGTGCCCAAGGTTAAAGAAATAATCGAACAACGAAAAGCGCAGACACCCGAAACCAAGCAGGCGGATAAAGCAACCAAAAACAAACGGGCTCAATGCTGAGCCTTTTCGGGCAGCATCAGTGCTCGACCCTCTAACAACATCTCGTCTGCTCAATTTCTCCTCATCGAGGCGTTCTGCATGGCGAGGATGGTCAACTGACCAGCTTGATCCGCACACAAGAAACAACGACCGGCGCAAAGATGACCGGCAATTTGAAAGACCCCACTATGATGCCCTCCAAAGAACGTCTGGCACTATCTTTTTTCGCATCACTTGCTGCAGCACTCGTGATGCTTCTGGAAGAGTTCAGCGAGGCGATGGGATGGGAGTGGCTGCACAACTGGGATGAGTACCACATCTGGGCAATCATCGTAATGCTGTGTTTGTTGGGGGCGATCGCTGTTCTGGGAGTAGAGTTGCTTCGTATGGGGAACCACGTCACCAAGCTTGAAGGCAAAGCGACCCGCGCCTCGGAAGCGTTTGAGGAACTCTTGATGAGTTACTTTGAAAAGTGGGCATTTACCAAAGCCGAGAGGGATGTCGCACGGCTTCTTCTGAAAGGATGTTCCACCGCAGAGATTGCTGAAGCCAGAAATGCGAAAGAAGGCACAGTGAAAGCGCAAACGTACTCAATCTACAGGAAGTCAGGCTATTCCAACAAAGCGCAACTTTTCAGTGCCCTTTTGGAAGATCTTACCGGCGACGGATCGAAGCAAAAACGCCACCCTTAAAGTTTGATCGGCTGGTTTCTGACTGGCTCTCAGCCCTCGGCGCCCTTTCCAACGTGCCGGGATGCAGATGTCTAGCCTTGAACCGTTATTCGCCCACAGCGAAGGCCGCTCCGAATGGATCGGCTCACTGGCGACATGAGCCTTATCCTCAAGCTCAACGGCGGCGACGAAATACAGGCGCTTCCGGTAGGCGGCAAGTTTGACAGAGCCGAGCAACTGTTTATTTTCATGTTTTGATGGTCAGCCGCGCAACAAATGCGTTCTGTGCTGTTTGCGCAGAATTGGGAGCGTGCGGTTAGGTCAAGCCGTTCTTAACGTCTTCGAAACCGCGAAGTTCCAGGCTGCGATAAACTAAGGTGTAAGCGGCATAAACTAAGGTTCAATACCTGTGAAACAGCCGTATTCTCGCCTTTTTTGACCCTTCAAGCCCAGTATTGAGTGTGCGAGCAAATGCGCATTGAGCGGATGACGCTGGGTAATCAGTCCTGATCGTTCACAACAAAAAACATTAGCCAGATGGGGCAGAAAAAATGCAGGTCGAGCAGCGGGTACGCGCTTTTGCGCGCGGGGGGCGTCTAACCAAGTGGAAGGGACAAGTGGCGAGCATCGCGCCTTCGCTCTTCTTGTGCTCTGCCTCCGTTTTGGCAGTGTCCGCAGGGGCCTCGGTGGGAGAGGTTGTGAACGGCCCGCGAACTACGCCCCTGATCAGCAGTGTGGATGAAGACCATACCATCACCAGCACCGGGTCGATTAGCATCAATCGCTTGCCGGGGCCTGCCTTGGTTCAGGTCAACGTGGCGGATTATTCCAGCACTGTGACGAATGCCGGGCAATTGACAGCCCCCGAGGCGAACGTCAGGACCCGCGCAGCGATCGACATCAATGGCGATTTGTCCGGCACCGTCCTGAACTCAGGAACAATTTCTATGGGTGCGGCGCTTGGTGATACAGCAGTCATTTTCGGCGTCGATGTTTCGGGCGTCACGACAGGATCGGTGCAGAACACTGGTGTCATTGACATCGCGAATTCAGCGCTGACCATCGGAACCTCAGTGGGAATTTTGACCAATCAAGTCGATGGCACACTCGCAAACAGCGGGACGATCACCCTGCGGGGCAGCAACAGCAGCAGAGCTGAAGCAATCGGGTTAGTGGTCGACGTTGTGAATGGAGCCGCAAGTAACAGCGGCAGCATTGGTATTGATGTCTCAAGCACTGGCGGGCAGGCCATCGCAGACGGTATTTCTCTAACGACGATCAACGGGGTGGTCGATAACTCTGGCCCCATCAATGTTTCCGCGACCGGCGCAACTATTGCCGGCGCGGATGGGTTTGGCATTGGCGATCTGGTTGGGAATCTGAATAACGTCGGTGCCATTAATGTGTCGGCAACTGCTGGAAACAATGCTAATGGGGACGCGATTGAAATCACAAACCTCTCCGGTCGCCTGACAAACGCTGGTCCACTTACGGTCACGATGACGGCGGGCAATACCGGCGGAGCCTTTTTGGATGTCGTCGAAGTTTCCAACCTGACCGGGTCACTGACAAACACTGGCTTTCTTGTCGGGTTAGCCCGTGGCGGAAACGTGATCGCGGATGGGTTTGACATTGGAGGTGTTGCTACCGGTGCCAGCTTTGATAACTCGGGTATCGTGATTGTTCAGGCGCGAGCGACAACCTCCACCGCAAGTGCTGATGGATTCGAGTTTGGTGATGTTCTCGGCAGTGTGTCGAACTCCGGGCCTGTCAATGCCATTGCCGAGGGTGTCACCTCTGCTACAGCCCGCGGAATTCGGGCTGGTGACGTCACCGGCACTCTGTTGAACAGGGCGAACATTCTTGCAGACGCTTTGGCCAGCAACGGGTCAGCCAGCGCTTTTGGCATTCAGGTTGATGAAGTGCGCGATCAGCTGACCAATGATGGAGAGTTGGTAGCTTTGGCAAATGGGAGCCGCAACGGGGCTGCAATCGGAATTTCGACGGATTTCGTTCAGGGCACTTTGGCCAATAACGGAGCTATCACGGCAATTGGTCAAGGCAGCAGCGCCAACGCCACCGGGATAGAGACTGGCAACGTCGACGGTTCCCTGATCAACACCAACACAATAACTTTAGAGGCCGTCGCCACATCTTCGTCAGCACTGGTGACAGGCATTGATACCGGAAGGCTGAACGGGACACTTCAGAACTCGGGCAACATCAGCGTTCGGGCCGATGCCGTCAGTCACGCGTCCGCCTACGGTATTGATGTTGGCGAAATAGGTGGCGCTCTGAGCAACTCTGGTTCAATCGCTGTCCAAGTGGACAACGGATCGAGCATAGAGGCTATTGGCATCCGGTCTTCGACGGTACAAGGGACGCTTTTCAACAGCGGGAACATCATGGTTGCCAGTCACGGGTCCAGCGGCTCGGCCGAAGGCATTCGCACAGGTTCCATTGCGGCAAATGGGACCATGACAAACACCGGTACGATCACTGCCACCGCCGTGGGGCAAGGATCAGGGGCGGGTGCCGAGGGGATCAGGGTTTTGGGCCGTGTAGCGGGCACGCTGGAAAACAGTGGTCAAATCATGGTCCAGGCGATTGACACCAGTTCCGCCAGTTCAACCGGCATTCTGACCGGTGCCATTGATGGATCGTTGACCAACAGCGGGACAATATCGGCGGCCGCTGGGGGAGGGTCCTTTGCATACGTCGAAGGGATCGAAATAAGAGGTAACCTTGATGGGTCCTTCAATAACAGCGGTGCAATTACGGCTCAGGCCATCGGCACAAGCTCTGCCTACGTAGATGGGATTAATGCTATTGATGTTGCCGGTACGTTCAGCAACTCGGGCATCATATCTGTATCCGCTCAGGCGGCGTTTGCAGGTGCAGAAGGGCTGAGTTTGGATGATATTCAAGGTTCAGTCGATAATTCCGGGGGTATTTCGGCGATAGCCTCGGGAACCAGCACTGCGAGAGCGAGCGGGATTTTCCTCGGCGCCATCGACGGCAGTTTTTCAAATTCAGGAAGTATTACAGCAAGTGCGACGACACTCGGTTCGGGCGCGTCCTTTCCTTTCCAACGCGCTGTTGCCAGCGGGATTTACGTGGATAACATCAACGAAGACCCGATGGGCGGTTTCGGCTCGTTTGAGAATTCGGGCGCGATTGCGGCCTCGGCCTCAGGTTTGAATGCCTCCGCCTTGGGCCTTCGGTTTTCTCACGTCGGTGGCAAGCTGTCCAACAGCGGTAACATTTCTGTCGGCGCGATGGCGGACCAGGGCTCCTCAGCCTTTGCAGCTGGGATTATCGGTGCAAACGTTCGGGACAGCGGGGACGTGTTCAACTCCGGCACCCTTCAGGTTTCTGCGATAGGTCAAAACGTTTCTACCGTTGCAGCCGTCGGAATGGCTTTTGACCAGATCGATACGACAGTTTCGAATAGCGGAGCGATCGCGGTTTCAGCCCAAGGTGACTCGCTTGTCCGCGCGCACGGTATTACCACGGCCGCATTGTCCACTGGTGGCGTTCTGAGCCATAGCGGCGCGATCTCGGTCTCTGCCAAGGGCGGCACGGACACGGAAGCATATGGCATTTTTGTGGGTAGCGCCCAAGGCACAGTCAATGTGACGGGCGACGTCTCGGCCACTTCTACCGGCAAGAGCTATGCGGTGTTTCTGGGCGACGGCGGCGGCACGCTGAATGTCGAAACCTCTGCGGATATCGACGGCACCATTCGCGTCAGCGATCACGATGTTAACCTGAGCCATATCGGCGGACGGGTTGTTTATCGTTTCCAGGACGATGACACGGCCAACGGTGTGTTCACGACGTCTGTGTCCTCGGCCTCGCAAGGTTGGTTTGTTGATGATGAAGGGGGCGCGGCACCCGTTTATGCCTCGTTCGACGCCACCGAACTACAGCCGAACACAAACCAATCGTTCGAGATCGCGGGGCTGACGTACACTCTTGCACGTCAGTTGGACAACGATGACGCCGGCGATGTCAGCCGCGACAGGGTTGTGCTCAGCACTCGGGGGAGCGGCCCTATCGAGGGCTTTCGGCCATACGTCTCGGTGAGTGGCAGCAGAAGTGATGGGACGGCAAGCGGCAGTTCTACGTCGCTTTCCTCGAATATGTGGAGCGTCAGCTTAGGCGCGACCCGCGACCTTGGAACCGGTTTACGATACGGGTTTGGGGCCAGCTATTTCGAGAACGATGGCACCTTTGGTTCTTCGTCCTTTGACACCTCGGGTGTGTTTATCAGCGGTATCGTCGCCCAGAACTTCGGGTTTGCCGATCTGAGCTTTGGTTTGGGATATGGTGATCTGGACACTGACGAGTCTCGCCCCGTCGGGAGTGATACGTCAGAGGCTGACTATTCCGGCGACATGATAACCGCCTTGGTTGCTGCAAAACGGCAATTCGCCTTGAAAAATGGCGCGATCCTGACCCCCAGGGCAAGCTTTCTGTACGGCGAACAAAATTTGGATGGCTACACCGAAACAGGCGGTTCCGCCAATGCAACAGTGGGGGACAGAACCGTCACGTTCAATGAAACCCGGATCGGTGGTGAATACGCGACCTACACGCTTGGTGGGCGTCTTTCAGCTTCATTGGCGGCAGTCCGCCGGGATGCAGATGCGCCGTCAGTCGTGGATGTAACCATATTTGGCAATACGCTTGCTCTGGCCTCAGGCGGAGGAGGCACCGACACCTTTGGCGAGGTGGGGCTGAACTTCGAAAAGCCCTTCGATCATGGGGGAATCCTGCACCTTGAAGCAAGATCAACCCTCGGGGCTGATGTATCAACACAGGCCCTCTGGGCATCCTACGAGTGGAAGTTCTAAACCGGAGGTCACTCGTGTTTTGGCAAGTCAAAACAGAGAACTCACATTGGCCACCTCGATCTTCTTGTGCGTGGCCCTGAGATAGCAACTCGCCAAAACGTCTGTCTCCGTGGATCACCTCAGGCCGCTCGCACAGGTGGTCCACAAACTCTCTCGGGGTTTCAGGGCCAGACAAAGTGACGAGGTGGACGTGAGCTCCGTCAGTTTAGGCCGAACTGAGCGCCATGCGGGACATAAACCTTCGGCCTATGTCGCTTGAATTCTGCCAAAAGACCAATTTTGTCGGACGCAACAGCTTCTCAGGTAAAGGCGACCCCATTCTCAAAAAGGACCCGAGATGAATCCAGTTGGCCTCATTCTGATCTGCGCAACAACGCTAGTCCCAGCATATCAGCTATTCTCCCTGCCGGGTATCACTGACCAAGCCGCGCTGTTTTCCCAGTATCTGGGTCTTGCCGCGCTGGTCCTTATGGCGTGGGGCCAGATACTGTCCACGCGCCTGACGGGTATCGAGCATTTGTTCGGTGGGCTGGACCGCGTTTACGTCTTGCACAAATGGGCGGGCATCGTGGCCATGGGCGCGCTTCTTTTGCATGATACTATAGGGGCTGAAATGCGCGGGGTGGGTCGCGAAACCGCACTAAGTGACTTTGCTGAATCCCTCGGCGAAATCAGCTTTTATGGCCTGCTGCTGCTGGTCCTCATCTCAGTTGCGACCTTTATTCCTTATCACTTGTGGAAGTGGACCCACAAAGCCATGGGCGCCCTGTTTGCATTCGGAGCTTTGCATTTCTTCCTGATCACGAAACCCTTTGCCATGACCGATCCTGCCGGGCTTTATACAGGTTCATTCTGTGTGGTCGGCATGGCGGCGTATCTGTGGATGCTGCTACCGGACAAACTGCGCCCGTCTTACAGGTACAGGATCGCAAAGCTTGAAACCACTGGCGGAGCATTGGCCATCACACTTGCGCCGGAAGGCAATCGGCTGCACCCGCAGCCCGGGCAGTTTGGTGTTCTGCGTTTCACTGGTGCCGGAAAAAATGAACCTCACCCGTTCAGCTTTTCAAAGATTGGGTCCGACGGCAAATTGCGCGTGACTGTAAAATCGCTCGGGGACTATACAGCCATCCTCAAAGGTGCGCTGAAAACAGACCAGTTAGTGCGTGTTCAAGGGCCGTTCGGAAGGTTCCGGTATGTCGGCAAAGCGCCCGAGGTTTGGGTGGCCGGTGGTATCGGCATCACGCCCTTTCTTGCCTGGGCGGATGCGCTGGATGCTGAAAACGAGCCTGTAGACCTGTTCTATTGCGTCAGGTCGCGCACGGGCGCGCCGCATCTGGGCGAAATCGAAAAATTGGCTGAGATGAAACCGAACCTGCGCCTGCACCTTGCCGTCTCGGATGAAGGTCAGAGGATTACCGCGAAAGAGATTGCAGGCGAGATTGGGCCGAACCTGTCCCGAGCCCTGGTTTCGTTCTGTGGCCCGGCTTCCCTTCGCGAGTCGCTTCGGGCAGGGTTGAGGCCCTACGGCGTCACTTCGCGGCGGTACCACTACGAAGAATTTGAATTTCGAACCGGTATCGGAGCCAAACGCTTGGTCATGTGGTTGAAAGGCCGGTTTTCGAACTACGGTACCATTAACCGGCTGGAGCGGATCATACCTCCGTCCGGTCGAGGCTGAAGCGCCGCAAGAATGGGCTCTGTCACTTGACCCGGATTTTGACCGGGCCTTTGCTCGCGCGCGCATTCTTGTTTCGGCTACGTTCGCAGGCCGTGAATTCGGTCATCAATTTGTTTCGCACCATCGGCAAATGGCGGCACAGGGGCTGCGGTTGCAGCATCAAGGTGTTGGGTCGGATATCGGCTAAGGGCCGTTCTGCACCTCGGCGAGGCTGGACCGTCGATAAAGACGCCGATGCTGCGTTGAGCCCTGGTGGCCGTTTCTGATGTTCGGCCAGAACTTACCGTTTTTTCCCAGGTCGCTTGAGACTTGACCCACTATGGCGGTTGCATTGTCAATCAAATGGGGAAGGCCCCAAGCCCACTGCTCTGAAGAAGTCGGGTGTCGGGTCGGCAAACGTGTCAGTTCACCGGCCTTCCGGTCCTGCTTTCACGTCATTTCCGGATCACGTTTCGTCAGCTCTGATCGTTCCAAATGGCTGCGGCAAGAAGGAACCCGCCCCTCAGTTGTCAGGGGACGAAAGGTCGTGAGATAAACCCCCCGAATTCCTGGCGTGCTTCGCTGCGTGGGATGTTATGGGTCACGGTAAAACCCACGACGGTGCATTCCACCGTATCGACCCAGCTTTCGTTGATGTTGTTCCAGATTTCGAACAACTGAAGTGCCATATCATCATTTGGATTGCTGATATTCCATTCCGTCGATTCCCCTGTGGTCGTGCTGCCTGACACGGTGGCCGCAGTTCCGTCACCCTCGCCGGTGACCGAGACGCTACCTGTCGCTGAGGCCGAGGTCGTCCATTTCCGGCTGCCTCCGGCCGGTATGACAGGGCCCGGAACTTCGAACGTTTCGGTCTCGGATTCGACGTTTGAGCGACCCTGAAAGGTACACGGCCAGGGTGTGGGAATGTCGCCCAGACATACGCAGAAGGCATGCGGGCTGGAGCGACGCACGAGCGACGGCACTGCTCCCAATTGCATACAGGCGCCACAGGGCGATCCAAGCGGTCCAAAGGTCCACTGATAGACCGTGATTGACGAGTTATTGGGTGGAGGAGGCGGGGGCATGGCAGGTCTCCGGAATCAGATTGGCAGGGGGTTGCCCTGCATGAGGGTGAGGCGGGCTTCGAGGCTGGTAAGACCAGTGTCGGTGAGCGCACTGCCCGTCCAGAGCAGAAGCGCGCCGGGGTTGATCTCGGCAGGCAGGTCGTCTTGTGGCACCGAGGTGATTTCGATTCGCCAGGTCAGTTTGAAACGTTTGCGAAAGAATACTGTGAGAACGCCATGGTTTTCGTGCATCCCCGAATATTCCAACAATGTGCCATCGGCCAGATCAGCCAGATCGACTTGTGGGCGGCTGGCGGGCACAGCCATGGCGACGGGGCCGTCGACTGCCTCGTCATGCGTGATCCCATCTGGCGCGTCGCGATCAAGCACCAACATCAGTGACCGCGCTTGTGCAGTCAGCGCCATCGGCAGATAGGCGGCACGATCGTCGGCAAAGGCGAGGATCGCGCTTTGTCCGGCGGCGACCATTTCGATCAGGGCATAGCCGCGTTGATTGGTGCGATAGGTCCAGGCGACGGCTGTGCCGCTGCCAGGCGGGTCGATGATGAACACCTCGGCATCGGCTACGGGCTGCAAGTCCGGGTCGACAACACGCACCAGAAGCGTGCCTTTCTGATAGCGCTGTGCCGCACCGAGTTGAGCTTTCAGCAAATCTTGCATCTCGGCCGGATGTCCCGCACCGTCCAGCGTGGACATGAGGTCTTCGGCATCCGAAAGCATCAGCGTGCCATAGTCGTGTCCCCGTTGGGCAAGATCGAGGGCCTGTGCCTCGCTAAGCCCGTCGAGCCGCAAAAGCCGCGCTTGCGGGATGAATTCTGCCATCAGGTTTTCAACCGTCAGCCCGCCCAGATCGGCCAGGCTTTGCGCAAGGACGATATCAGGATGACCCAAGAGCTGTTCGGAGTGGTGAATGCCAACGCCTGAGAGCGCTTCGGCCATTACGGGGCCGATACCGTTCAGCACTTGTGTGTCATGCCACGTCGTGTCGATCATTGTGTCCTCCTGTCATGGCCGGGTCGGTTAATCGATTGCGTCCCCCAAACCGCTGTCGATCAAAAGCGTAGTGAGCGAGGTCCAAGTCGTGCCGGAAACGGTTTCGATACCTTCAGTGGGGTTCCCACCGGGTTCGGGCGGGACAAGCACGGTGCCGACAAAGCGATCGAAGGATCGCGCGCCTTTGCTCGTCCGTAACAGAATCTTGCGGCCCAATGCCCGGTCACGTGTCAGCGCGAAGGCTGCAACAGCCCGTTCGTGCGTGACCCCACTGGTGCCCCGCAATTCCGGCGTATCCACGCCTTTGAGACGAATTGGAACATAGCTGTAGGTGAGAAAGCCCAGATCGGCGACGACATCAATGGTGTCACCGTCCACGACGTGTTCACAGACGCACCGAAAATAGTTCGCCTGCGACGCCTCGGCGAAGGAAAGGGGAAAATCTTCAAACTGGAATGGCTCGCGGCTCATGTTCTGGCTCGCTCACAGTATAGATTATAGATTGAAATAATACGTCGATCTTGCACCTCATGGCCGAGTCGATGCAATGAGGTTCTGTTTAAGCGGGTTATTCGGCAGAAAATGGCCGTCAGGAATAGGCGCCACTCGGGATCATCCTGTCATCAGATTGAGAAGGCCCCAACCGTCAGCCGCTCTGCAGCCGGGTCGTGATTTCGGACAGCCGTGACCAGGACTGCAATGTCACCGGCAAGGTAAGCGCCGCTTCAGCAAACTCCCACGAATAGCTGACAATCGAAAAGATCGTTCCCGGTGTCGCATCCAGGTTTTGCGTTGCGAACCACAGGTTGAACAGGATAAGGCCAATCAGCAGAACGAAGATCACGCCGTACAGAATGGCTTCGGTATCCGAGAGCTTTACTTCGAAGCGGCGCAGTTTTTCCAGGTGAACCAGCACCGGGCGGCTGCGGCGTTGTTCCAGAATGCTGACCTGATGCTCCATTTGCTCATTCAGCGCACGGTTCCATTGCCAGAACGTCGAATGAAACAGGGCGTAGACGGATATCATTCCGACAAGAACACCACAGGCTGAAAGAGCCAGCTCTGGCGAGAAGTAGAACAGCAAAACCGCCGAAACAACGAACTGTACGACCCCGGCAATCGCGTTGGGCAATACCTCTTCCAAAAAGTCGGCCAGCTCGCGCCCCATTCCGATCCGAGCGTTCAGAGACGAGATTGGCAGGTTTGAAAACCGCGCGGCAAGTGCTTTGCCCAGTTCGACGCGGATGGTTCCGTACACGCGGGTATCGTAAATCCGCCGGATCACGCTGATCAGAGTCAGAGTGACCATGAGCGCACCCAAATGCAAAAAGGGCTGAAACTCTCCGGCCAGCAACCCATCTATGGCGAAGCCAGTGAAGAGCGGGATCAACACAGTTAAGGCCGTTTCTGACAGGATCAGAAACCATGTGATCCCGACCCGCCAGCGAAACACACGCAGAAGCGTTCCGATTTTCAGTTTTTGGTCCTTCAACATAGGGCGCTACTGGTCATAGTGGATACGAACGTAAACATCGCCCGGCCAGACCGATGCAGCTTTGAAATCAGGCTCGTCCTGGGGGCTGGGGGCACCTGTTGACCCCAGCCCCTCTAATAACTGCGTCGCAGTCATATTCAGGTCTTCATCCTTGTTTTCATCATGAAACAACAGCGCTGCATATGGGCCTGCGTTCAGGTCAGCGAACTCATGGCTGACACTGCCTTTGCGCGACGGAATCTGGGCGTAGTCAATGGCGCTCCAGACATCCAAACTGTCAAAGGCGCGCGCGTCATCAAAGACAAGGATCACGATGTTTCCCTTGGCGTTGCGGATGCCGTCGACAGTCACCTTCAAGCCATCGGCGGCGGCGGGCGTCGCCAGCGCCGTCAGGGCGAATGCGGGGGCCAGAAGGATCCGTGTCATGGCGTTTCCTTTCTTCAGAGGTCTGCGGAAGGGGTGGTTTGAAAACGGCGATGACATCCTCGGTGATGGCGATCAGCACCGGCACCAGCAGCAGCATCAGGGCGGTGCCGAAGAGCTCCCCAAATGCCAGAGAAATAGCTGCGGGGATCAGATACTGCGCTTGCTCAGAGGTTTCGGTCAGCAATGGCAGCAAGCCGATCACCGTTGTCGCGGTGGTCAGAAAGATCGCCTTGAAGCGTCCGATGCCCGCGCTCTTCAGCGCCAGATTTACAGGCTGACCTTCCGCGCGCGCCTGATTGTATCGAGTGATCATGACCAGACTGTCGTTCACGATCACACCGGTCAGAGCCAGCATGCCGAAGAACGAAAACAGCGACAGCGAGACATCCATGATAAGGTGCCCGACGGCGGCCGCGATAAAGCCAAAGGGGACAATGGCCAGAATGACAAAGGGTTGCCAATAGCTTTTCAACGGCACAGCCATCAGCACATAGATTAGAACGGCAGCCAGCAGCAGCGCACGTTTCAGGCCACCGCTGATATCGGCCATCTCTTCCAGTTCACCGGCAGGTAGGACGGTGACGCTGGGATACTTGGCTCGGAGTTTCGGGACCAACTGTTCGAACACCGCCTGACCGACCTCTTCGGGGGCGACACGATCACGGTCGATGGACGCGGCCACGATGTTCATACGCTTTCCGTCACGGCGATCGATGGTGCCAGATGTGTAAGCGCCTTCGATTTCAGCCACCGTCTCAAGCGGCACCCAGGCGCCGGATGCGCTGCGCAACTGGGTCTGCATCAGATCGGCCAGCGTATCGCGGTTTTCCCGCGCGTTCTGCACCACCACGCGGACTTCGGACCCATCACGCCTGACCTTGGTTACCTCGGCCCCGCCAAAACCATAGCCTATCTGTCTGGCCAAGGCTTCGGCGTTGAAACCAAGGTGCCGCGCGTCCGGGCGCAGGCGGAGTTTCAGTTCGGGTTGGCCGCCTGCCAACCCATCGCGAACATTCGCCACACCCTCGATATTCGACAGAAAGTCCTTCATCTCAGCGCTGGCTTTCTGCAGCAGGTCTTCGTCTTTTGACGCCAACCGGATGCGGAACCCTCCGGCAAGCGTTTCCGATCCGGTGAACTCCAGCTCGGTTGCGCCTTCGACCGCACCAACCCGGTCACGCCATTCGCGGACGGCGGAGAGGATCGGAACATCAGGGCGCTCGGTCACCGGGATCATTTCAGCGTACATTTGCGCGCTTCCCGCACTGTTGATGATGGTGAACACTGTCTGAACGGGCGGCGTGACCATGCCTGCGTCTTCGGCAAGTTCGGTGTTCAGATCGTTCAGCACGCTTTCGATCCGATCCACGTTCGTGCGGGTCAGTGGGAAGGGCGCGCGGGCATCCATTTCCAGGTTCATCGTGATGATCTGACCCGGTACCTCGGGAAAGAACACCGTCCTGACCTTGCCCTTGTACATCAGGCCCAGCCCCAGCGTTGCAGCGGCAATGAAAAGGATCAGCACGGCGTAGCGCTGTCGCACGGCCGCAACGAGCAACGGCTGATAGATGCGATCCCGGACCCAGTTCAAGCCGCCCTGCGCAGTATCCTGTACGCAGCCCCAGAGGCGGGTCAGCAGATACCGACGCTCTTGCCCCATCGAGACCTGTGCCAAGTGGGCGGGCAGGATGAATTTGCTTTCGATGAGCGAGAAGATCAGTGTCAGGATCACGATCCCCGCGAACCCGGCCAGCACCTTGCCAAGTGGGTTGTCGATCAGCAGCATCGGAAAGAAGGCCGCGATTGTGGTCAGGACGCCAAAGACGGTGGCAACGGCCACGCGATGCACACCGCGTTCCGTGTCTTTGATCGGGTCTTTGCCCTTGCTGCGTTCTTCAAAAACGCTTTCGCCGACCACAACGGCGTCGTCGACCAGAATACCCAAGGCGATGATCAGGCCAAAAGTCGTGACATCATTCAGCGAATAATCCACCCATTTCGAGCCCGAGACCGCGATCGCACCCATGACCGAAACGGGAATGCCCATGGCGACCCAGAAGGCCAAACGCACGTTCAGAAACACCGACAGCATCAAGGTCACAAGGATCAGCCCCTGCACCCCGTTCGACCGCAACAGCGCCAGACGGTCCGAGATATAGTCAGCGCTATCGCCCCAGACCTCGACCTGAACCTGCGACGGCAACTGGCGGCTGAACTCATCCACTGTGCGGCGCACAACGTCACTGATTTCCAGTAGGTTCTCTTTCTGCCCGACCAGAACCTCCATCCCCACAGTCGGTTTGCCGTTCAGCCGAAACAGGTACTCGCCATCCTGAAACCCGTCTTCGATTTTGGCAATGTCGCCCAAAGGCACAAAGGACCCGTCGTCACGTTCAATGACTGGCAGGGCCGCGTATTCCGGCACGTATTTTGCCCTGTTGTCCGCGCGCAGATAGATCGTGCCGCCTTCGGTCCGCAGACGGCCTGCCTGAAAGGCTAGCGAATTTCCTTCGATGGCACGGGTCACATCAGAAACGGTCAGTCCATAATGACGCAACAGCGCCGGGTCGATTTCGATGCGCAGTTCCCGCGGGATCAAGCCCCAGATTTGCAGCCGGGACAGTTCCGGTTGCGCCAGCAGCTCTTCCTTCAGGCGCTGCGCCAGGCTCTGCAAGGTGGCCGGATCTGTTTCACCGAACAGGTTCAGATACAGGGCCGGAAAATCGAAACCCGACGCTTCGATCACAGGGCGGCGCGCGGTGTCGGGCAGGTCGGTCAAGCCGTCGACCCGAATACGGACCCGATCCAGAACGGCTTGCAGTTTCTGGCCACCTGCGCGGCGGACGGTGACCACGCTGAGGTCATTCTGGGATTGTGAGGTTACGCTTCGCACGCCCTCCAACCCCTCAAGTGCCTGCTCAACTTTCTGGGTCACCAATTCATCGACCTGTTCGGCCGTGGCGTCCGGAAACTCGATCGCGATTGTGACACTTTCCGGTGGAATGCGTGGGAAGCCTTCGATCCGAATGTTCAGCAACGTCTGCACGCCAAGGAACAGGATCAACGCCATCATCAGATTGGCAGCGACCGGATTTCGGATGAACCAGGATGTCAGCGCGTGCATGGCTCAGCCCCCATCCGACTGCGGTGTCACCCGCTGGCCCGGCAGAAACGAGGCCAGAGGTGTTCTGGCCACGCGCCACGGGCCAGTTCCATCAGGGGCCACGATTGTGACTGTACCTTCGCTGCGGAACAGGATGTTCGGGCTGAGCCTTTGCAAGTGCTCCTCATCATCCACCAACCAAATGTACCCCGCACGGGTCAGCGCGCTTTCCGGTAGGGTCACGGCGTCGTCAATCCGGCGGCCGGGAATATGAACCTGAAGGAAATCTCCGGCAAGAATGCCTTCATCGGGATTCGTGACGTCTAAGAAAACACGTACCTGCCGCGTGTTTTGATCCAGAAACCCGCCGCCACGCCGAACCTCAGCCTGCCCCAAGGAACGACCTGAACGTTGTTTCAGATCAGCGGTGGCGCCCGCGATCGGATGATCCAGCAGCGCCCAATCCGCCTGGCTGAACTCGGCAACCAGTTCGAATTGCCGGTCGTCCGAAAGGTGTATCAGGGCATCGCCCGGGTTGACCGTCTGGCCAAGGCTGGCAAAGCGATGGATGACAAAGCCCGAAAACGGGGCGACAACCTCTGCGTCCTTCAGCTCATTGCGCGCCGCATTCAGGCGTGCCTGCGCCGCCGCAACGGTTTTTTCGGCAATGCGCAATTGCGGCAGGTTCAAAGCCAGTTCGTTTGGGGGTGCTGTTTCGTCCCGGTCAAACTGTCGCTGCGCAACGGTTACGTTGTTCTGCGCGCGCAACAGCGCCAGTTTCGCCTGCTCAAGTTCCATCTCAGCCGCAGCAACGGTACTTTGATAAGGTGCATTTTCGATTGAAAACAAAGGGTCGCCCCGTTCCACCTGTGCCCCGGCCAAAGCGGCGGTATGCACTGCGGTGATCCGCCCAGACACGGCAGATCGCAGCTCGGCATCCCAACGAGGGCGCACTTCGGCAAAGGCCGAAACCCGCGCCTGCACGGTCTCCGGGGCAACGCTGACAAAAGAGACGGTCGGCGGTGGGGGTGAGGTGTTTGTTGCCTGAACATCAATTGTATCTTCGGTGTCAAACAACAGCATGACGATCGCAACAAACAGCGCCAGCGACAGTCCAATCCAAAGCCATCGCCGGGGTGGCTTTTGCTGAGTTTCCAGGGTTTTGTCCGTCATCGTCCTGTTTTTCCCGTTCCGCCGAATCCATTGTGCCTTGTGGTATGCGGTAAAATCTCATATACTATGAACGATCGTTCGTTCAATATAAAATGCAAAAAATGACCAAAGACACCAAAAAGCCGGGTTCAATCCGGGAAAAGGCAACAGCCAAGCGGCGCAACCAGATTTTGGAGGCCGCGGTTATGTGTTTTCTTGAGAACGGCTATCATCAAACCGGAGTCCGCGACATTGCGGCTCGGGCGGGCGTCAGCCTTGGAAACCTCTACAACCATTTTCGCGGCAAACATGACGTGCTTGTGGAAATCGCAATGCTCGAACGCCGCGAGATGGAGCCGTTTCTGAAAATCCTGAATTCAAATGCGCCCGCGCCCAAAGCTCTGAAAAAGTTCATTGCAGCCTACGCCAAGTATCTGGCAGCGCCGGAAAACGTTATTCTTGCGTTGGAGATTTCAAGTGAAGCCATTCGCCAACCGGACATCGCGCACCTGTTTGTCGAGAACCGCTCCAGCTTGAATGACGCTCTCGAAACGGTTGTAAGGCGAGGGATAGCAGACTGTGATCTGCGCGCCGTTCCTGATCCGGCGCAGGCTGCGCAATTGGTGATAGACGTTCTGGAAGGCAGCGCCTATCGCAGCGTGTTGTCAGAATTGCCCATGAACAAAATCATTGGAAGCGCGGAAGATTTTATTCTGAACACACTGCTGGCGCGGTGATATCCGGTTTTCGGATGCTTGCTCAGATCGAAGGGGCGCTGAACCTCCAAGAACGCCGGTTCTGATCGTTTCGGATAATCAGTGATGCAACCCATTGAGCCGCTTGAAAATGTGGTGCCGGAAACCCGGCACCACGTTGAAATTATTTGTCGGTCACATCCGATATCCATGTTCCGGCGGCGACGGCGCGCGGCAAGCCCAGAGGGCCGATCGCCAGAAGCGCAACCTGCTGCATATCTTCGGCGGAGATGCCTTCGGCCACCCCTCGGCGGCTATGCGAGTGCACGGCACCTTCGGATGCGGCACCAATTGCAAGCGCGAGTTTGACGAGGCGGCGTTCCCGGTCGGTCAGTGAACCCGCCTGTGCGGTTGCTGATCCAAGCGCGGCATATGCATCCCAAATCGTCGGATGTTTCGCGGCAAGCGCCCCTGCGGCGCCGGGCAGATCTTTCGTCATCTCAGTCTCTCCATCCTGTTAGCTTGTCCCTGTGGCAATGATGTCTTCAAACGCCTTCTTGGCTTTCTTGGGCATTTTTGCGTCGAGGAACCCATCGGGCATGTCACCAGCACCGACCTGAATGACCATTACCATACCCATGCCAAGATGTGGTTTGCATTTCACGCCGATCATGCCTTCGGTGGTCAGTTCGACCTCGATCTCTTCATTGATCTTGCCTGCAAAAGGCTCTTGTCCTTCGGGGACCATGCCCTTGACAGTTTCGGCATTGTGACCTTTGTCCGCCGCGCGGAAGACCACAACGTCACCAACCTGGGCCGAGACAAATCGCGGTTCAAACACCATGGCGCCCGCTTCGCCGCGGTTCAGCATCTGGACCTCAATGGTTTCGGCAAGCGCCGGGATCGGGGCAAGCGCCAGCAGGGTGGCGGTGGTCAGGGATTTAAGTTTCATCTTACGTTTCCTTGTCAGGCTTGAACGTTTCATCCACCAAGCGCGGACATATGGCGCGCCACGGCGGGTTTTGACATTTGCGAAAGGTCGAAGCGGTGGCGTTCGGGCTTCATCAACAGCGCGCTTCGAATGGCGGACGCTGCCTCGTCCTCGGATCGGCGCAGGGGCGCGCGCAGATCAACCGATCCTTCGTCGCCCATGCAGGTGTAAAGACGTCCGGTGCAACTGACCCGCACCCGATTGCAAAGCGCGCAAAAGTTGCAGGACATCGGGGAAATGAACCCAAGCTGGCCACCTGTCTCAGCGACCTGCACATAGCGCGCCGGACCGCCGGACCGGCGGCCAATCGGGGCCAGCGTCCATCGGTGCGACAGGTCCGATTGCAGATCGCGCAGGGACAGCGCGCTGTCACTTCGATCCAGGCCGGTATCGCCCAGCGGCATTTCCTCGATCAGCGTCAGGCCCATGCCGCGCCCATGAGCAAAGCGGATCAGGTCGTCGACTTCGTCTTCGAACGCGCCACGACTGGCAACCGCGTTCAGCTTGACTTTCAGACCCGCGTCCTGCGCGGCATCCAGTCCGGCCAGAACCATGCGTATATCCCCAAGCCGGGTCAGGCTGCGGTATCGGTCCGGGCACAGCGTGTCGAGTGAGACGTTGACCCGCTTTACCCCGCAAGCCGCCAAACCATCTGCGTGGCGCGCCAGCAATGTACCGTTGGTGGTAAGTGTCAGTTCATCCAGCGCGCCGGACCGCAGATGCCGCGACACATCCCGGAACAAATCCATCACATCGCGGCGCACCAGAGGTTCGCCTCCGGTAATGCGCAGCTTGCGCACACCGCGCCGTATGAAAATGTCGCTGAGGCGGGCCATTTCTTCAAGGCTCAGAAGGTCGCGCTTGGGAAGAAATGACATCTTCTCGGCCATGCAATAGGTGCAGCGCAGGTCGCAGCGGTCGGTCACGGACAGACGCAAATAGGTGACGGCTCGGCCAAAACCATCGACCAGCGGATCGGGCGCTTTTCTTTTGGATGTGGCAGATGCGCTGATACGCGCAGATTGAATGGGGGCCAGTTCAGAAGGGTCGGCATTTTTTCCGAAACCACTGCTGTTTGTATTGTCCAGCATCGGACCCTCCTGCATGTGTTAGTGAAATTCTTGGGGGGATGCGCGGCCGGGCTTGGACCCGGCCACGCTGTTTTTTGATGTCTTAGTTGGCGTCGGCCGCGTTCATCATCAGGTATTCCATGACGAGTTCGCGTTCGCCGTCATCCAGACCGGCCCGTTCGAACATGGACGGAACGATGCCTTTCCATTGTTGTTGCGTATAGTGGGTCACCTCCCGAGGGGCGTGACAGACGGTGCAACGCTGGAAGAACATCTTTTCGCCCGGGGTCATGTCGGCATAAAGAGACGCGGTCAAAGCTTCGAGCCGTTCCAGACCCAGCTTGTCGTCGTCAATTGCGGCAAGCTCCGTATCCTCGATGATCGCCGGCTTTTCATAGGCCATGTTCGGACCTTCAGGGTCTTCGCACTTGCGCATTTCGATCAGCACGGTGTTGGCCGACGTGGCCTCGCTGAGGCCCGAGGCGCGCTGCGTGGAGGTCAGGAAATTCACCAGCCCCGAGTTGCAACGTCCCTTGCTGTCCAGTGACGGCCAGCACCCTTCGTAGATCGAGACGACGCCCGGCATGATCTCGTCGCTAACAACGGCCCCGGCGATAACGGTGCCCCGGTCGTTGTAAAGCTCGACCAGATCGCCATCGGCGATGCCGCGTTTTGCGGCGTCATCGGCGTTGATCCGAACCGGTTCGCGACCCTGTACCTTGTAGATACCCCGCAGCGTTTCCGACTGGTCCATCTGGCTGTGCAGGCGATACCACGGGTGGGGCGACACGACATGCAGCTGGCCTTCTTTGGCGTTGCCGAGGTATTCGTGTTTTTCCATCCAGGTTGGCATACCGGGGCAGTCGTCGATCTCCATGTTCGCGATGTTTTCGCAGAACATTTCGATCTTGCCCGATGCGGTGTGCAGCGGGTTTGTGTCCGGGTCCGAGTAGAAATCGCCGTGGCGCACCCATTTCCGGGCCTCTGCAGGGACCGGCATCCGGGCGTAACCCTTTTCCCAGAACTCTTCGAACGGGGTTTCCTTGGCTGCGCCCGAAGCCTCATAGGCCAGTTTGATGTGATACATCTTGTCTTCGCTGTCGGTGAACTGCGCCCACAGACCCAGTTTGTCGGCCAGACCTTCGAAGATTTCATAGTCGGGCAGGCTTTCGCCAACGGGTTCGATCACCTTCTTCATCGCGTAGACGCGGTCGTTCGAGTAGGTGCCGCCCGAGGTGATGTCATCCTGTTCCAGTGTCGATGCCGCAGGCAGGACGATATCAGCCCAGCGGGTTGCGGCGGTCCACCACACATCGACCGAGACGATGGTGTCGACTTTCTCAAGCGCGCGGATCAGCCGGTTGGTATCCTGCTGGTGCGACATGAAGTTGTTGCCGGCGTTGAAGATCATCTTGATGTCGGGATAGGTGTTGGTCTGCCCGTTATAGAAGAAATCCACGCCCGGGCTTTCCAGCGCCTCGGTAATGCGCGAGGCCGGGACGATCTTTTTGACAAAGTTCCGGCCCTGGCTCATGCCGACCGGAGTGGCGTTACCACCCTGAGGCATCCCGCCGTTACCGTAGTGCCACGAGAATCCGACGCCCTCGCCCGGTTTGCCGATCTTGCCAAGCAAGGCTGCAAAGTTGATCAGCGACCAATAGGCCATTTCCCCATGCTGGGCGCGCTGGATGGCCCAGGAACCGGCAATGCTGGTTTTCGACGATGCGATGAGTTCGGCGAGATCCTTGATCTCCTGCTCGTCGATGCCGGTGATTGCCGAGGCCCAGGCGGGTGTTTTCGGTGTGCCGTCGGTCTCACCTTTCACATAGGCAATCCACTTGTCGCTGCCGACCGTGTACTTGTCCATATAGGCCTGATCTTCCAGACCGTTTTCCAGCGCATGATAGGCCATCGACAGGAACAGGGCGGTATCGGTGTTCGGTATGATCCGCTTCCATTCTGCGTTCAAATAGTCGTCGCTGGCGGTGCGCTGTGGGTTGATCGAGATGAACTTGACGCCCGCATCCCGGATTTCTTCCCAATGGGCATACATGCCGTGGTCGGCCACGCGGTATTCGATCCGGTTGTTCTTGATCGGGTCACAGCCGACAAGCACGAACAGTTCGGTATTGTCACGGATGGTTTCCCAGGCGGACTGCGCGGAATAGACTTCCATGTCGCCGATGATATGGGGCAGACAGACCTGACCGGCACCGGCCGACCAGTCACCCGCGGTGTTGGTGCAGCCGCCCATCAGGTTGATGAGACGTCCCTGCAGAACGTTCGGACGGAACACACCTGCATTCGACCAGCCGCCATAGGACGAGCTGAAGATCGCTTCGTTGCCGTGGTTGGTGGCGGTATCCAGCAGCGCCTTGGCGGTCAGGCTCCAGGCGGTATCCCAATCGACGCGGACATATTCTTCCTTGCCGCGCAGTTCGGGTTTGATGTCGCCACTTTCCCAACCTTCCAGATAGGATTTACGCACCATCGGATAGTTGATCCGGCTCTTGTCATAGGTACGGTCCATGACGCCGTAGGCCAGCATCTCGGTGGGGCGGGCATCAAGCTCCATGATCTTGTTGATGCCGATCAGCTTGCCATCGCGGACCACGGCCTCAAACGGACCAAAGTGGGTTGCGTGGAACGTGCGCCCTCCGAAAGAGTTGGGATCAAGCGCTGCGAGTGCAGTGGAATTCATCAGAGCGGTTGCGCCGAAGGTGGCGATACCCCCTTGCAAAAAGGCGCGGCGGGTTGGCGTTGAGAAAGACATATCGGGCCTCCTGTGACTGGCTTCTGGGCGCACATTATTCTGTGGGCGAAGCTGTCACTTTGATTGCGCACAACTGCGGTTGTCCGAATATGTAAAGAAATGTAAAAGCGGCTTATGGCGCAGCATATCCTCATCGTCGAAGACGACCGCACAACCCGGATGCGGCTTGCCGCATACCTACAAGAGCAGGGGCATCGCGTCAGCATGGCCGAGGATGCGGACGAGATGGAAAGCATAATCGAATACGATCCGCCGGATCTGTTGCTGGTCGATATCAACATGGACGGAAAGGATGGCCTGACAATCACCCGTGAACAGCGTGCGAAATCACGGGTTGGTATCATCCTGCTGACAGCCCGAGATGATCAAGTCGACAAGATCGTCGGATTGGAAATGGGCGCCGACGACTATGTGACCAAACCCTTCGACAAACGCGAGCTGGCGGCGCGGGTGAAAAACCTGCTGGCCCGGATTGCGGATATCGGGCAGGCGCCCGAGGGCGCTCCGCCGGTCGAATTGTTTGGTGTTTGGTGTTTTGATCGGATTCGGCGCCGGTTGGTCTCGGCCGCAAGAACGGAAACGCTTACACCTCAGGAATTCGCGATCATGACAGCGCTGGCGGATCATCCCGGGCAGACGCTCAGCCGTGCGCGGCTGTCCGAGCTGATCGGCCGCAGTTCAAGCCGCGCCAATGACCGGATGATCGATGTGGTGGTTGGACGGCTGCGCAAGAAGCTGGAAAAGGACCCGGCCAATCCCGAATGGATTCTGACCCAACATGGTCAGGGCTATCACTTCGTTGATCCGGCCTCGACCTGAAGCCCCGCCTCGGCAGCCGCCGCTTCAAGGGTCGCCGCCGCAGTCTTGGCACTGGCGCAGACCCGATCCAGCAGGGCCTCGCCGGCATCACTGTCCTGGGCCTCCAACTCGGCAAGCAGCGTACACAAGGCTTCAAGCTGGAAGTTCGAAGCAGCCCCTTTCAATCGGTGGGCGGCCTTGCGTTGCTGGGCGGCTCGAGTGGATTTGATCGTTTCTATTGCCTCGGGCAATGCGCGCAGAAACTCGGATACGATCAGCCCCGTTGTTTCGGGGCCAAGATCTGAAATATCGCTGCGCAGACTGTCCAGAACTGCGGCTTCGTGCCGGGGCGTTTCGGTCGGGCTGACGGGCGAAAGAACTTCCGTCAAAGCCCTGGGCGAGATCGGCTTGGCCAGAATGCGGGCAACACCCAGCCGGGCGCGGTTCTGTTCGGTGTCATCAATCAGATGCGCCGTCAGCGCGACCAGCATCGGCGCGTGTTCCCCGGTGCCGATCCGTGCGGCTACTTCCTCGCCCCGCATGTCCGGCAAATCAAGATCGATCAGGACCAGATCGAAGCGGTTGTCATGGCAGCACTTCAATCCTGCCATTCCGGTTTCGGCTTCCTGCACCTGACAGCCCAGCCGCTCCAGATACCCCCGTGCCACCATACGGTTCACGGCATGATCGTCGATCACCAGAACATTGCGGTCAAGGTCAGCCTCGGACAGTTGGGTTTCGTCTTCGACCACACAGTCGGCATCGCCGGGCATCAACGGGACGGTCAGAGTAAACCGGGTGCCGACGCCGGGTTCACTTTCGACGCTCAGCGCCCCGCCGAGCGCTTCGGTCAGATTGCGCGAGATGGCAAGGCCGAGGCCAAGACCCTCAATACCTGCGCGCTTTACGGCTGCTGTCCGTGTATAGGCATCAAACGCCTGAGCGATCGCCTCGCGCGTCATGCCAATTCCGGTGTCGGCCACCGTGAAACTGACAACGGGCTGTCCGGTGTCATCCGCCACCGCATGGTCCACAGTAAGCGTGACGGTCCCGCGCTTGGTATATTTGACCGCGTTCGAGATCAGGTTGCCCAGAATCTGGCGGATTTTCAAAACATCGCCGAACAGCACCAGGGGCGCGGGTTCTGCGAGTTCGACAACGGTCTGCAACCCTGTCTTGGCGGTCAGCGACTGCAACTGGTGACCAAGCTGGCCAACCAGATCGCGCAGGTGAAAATGCACTGGGTTCGTGCGATTGCCGCTGTCTTCACTGCTGGCATAGTTCAGGATGTCACTGGTGATCTCGAGCAATTCGCGGGCCGAGCGGTGTGCCGTTCGCACCCGATCTTGCCGGGCCTTGTCCGTCACTTCGGCCTCCAGCAGCCCCAGCATCCCGATAATACCGTTCAGCGGGGTGCGGATTTCATGACTCATCCGGGCCAGAAACTCGGTCTTGCTGCGGTTTGCGGCCTCGGCCTCGGTGCGCGCCGCGTCCGAGGCCTGCATTTCGGCGACGACATCGCCGGTGCGCGCGATCACCGCATCTTCGAGATGTTCGCGCAGCTCGGCCGCTTCGCTTGCACGGCGGCGCAGGATGTTGAGCGCTTTTTCCATGCGCCCGATCTCATCATGGCCGCTGATTTGCATCGGAGCGCCATATTCCCCTTCTGCCACGGCCACGATGCGCCGGGCCAGCTCTCCCAGACGGGCGACCAGCTGCCGCCGGGCATAAAGCCACAAGATCGAACCGGTGATCACCGCTGCAGCGACCACCACAAGCAATGCGATGTTCATCACGGACGACTGCCGTTCTGCCGCCGCGATCTGGGCGACCCCCTGAGCCTGCACGGCGTCACGAGCCTGTCGGGCTTGCGATGACAGGCTGGCGATCATGGATTGCAGGCGTTGACTGTCGTCAGCAATGGCCATCTGCAAGGCGATTCTGTCCCGCTGTGTATCGACCAGCCCGCCTTGCGTGATGGTCCCGTGCAGCTGGTGCAGCACAGCCTGGGCCGTATCCCGCGCCGTAGGTGTCGGCAGATAGCGGATGCGGCGGTCGGCCAAAGTCAGACGATCCGATAGCTCGGCGCGCAGATCGGCCAACGCATCCGGCGCGGCGATCACCTGTACCTGCTGCAGCTTCAGCCGGATCGCATCAACCACGTTTGCAAGCTCGGTCAACCGTTCGAAGGCAAAGAAATGGCGATCCGCAAGCTCGTCCAGCGCCGGGCGCGGGTCGCCATCAGACTCGGTATAAATCCCTACGATACCCGCTGTTATCCTAAGGCGCGCCAGATCGGTCTCGTCGCTGACGAGTGCATCCAGTTGGCCCGCCAGTTGGATGATCTCGCTCGTTTGCTCCGCGATCCGGAGGGCAAGCTGCAACTCCTCTTGCCCGTTTTCGGCCATTTGGGCGACAATTTCGCTGGCACGAGGTTCCGGCCCCGCGCCTGCCATGGCGGGGGTCATGCCCTGCAGGACCTGAACCCCACGTTCGATGCTTTCGACGGTCTGGCCAAGCGCAACTGAAATGCGATCAAGATCATCGCTGGTATCCGCCTGCGTGAATGCGGTGGCAAGCGTTCCGACAACTTCGGCAGAGGCTCCGATCCGGCTGGCCAGCTCAATCGCGGGCAGGTTGGTTTCGATCAGCTCGTTCTGCGTGCGTATAAGATATCGGTTGACGGCAATCGCGACGATACCCACCATAATGGCAAGCGCCCCCATTGCCGAAAGAATCTGGATCAGCCGCGTGTCAAATCTCGTCCGTCGCATTGTCAGACACTACGGGGCCATCTGGGCTGGTTCAATCTTGGTGACCGGACTATGTGTCGCGTTCTGGTCTGCCGCTGCGGCAGGTCCGCGGCCTCTGGTGTGCGTGCTTGTTCCCCATTTCAAGGATGAATACTGGCTAAGCGTCGGCTACGGCTTGGAACAACAGGCTGAGCGGTTGGGATTGGACCTTCTGTTCTATGAGGCGGGCGGCTATCGCGCCCGGTCCCGGCAGATCGGGCAGATTGATACCTGCCTCGAACAGGGCGTCGATGCGATCCTCATCGGTGCGGTGACATCCGATCACGCAGATCTGATCGCCGCGATAGAACAGGCAGCGCTGAGGACCCCCGTTTTTGGTCTGGTCAACGAGCTTCATGCAGAGACGCTGAGCGGGCGCATCGGTGTCGACTGGCAGGATATGGGACAAGCCGTTGGGCATCATTTGGCCAAGCTGCATCCCCAAGGATCGCCAGCAAAAACCGCAATCCTCATTTCTGGCCCGTCAGAAGCCGGTTGGACCGGCCCGCTGGAGGCCGGGCTGCGCAATGGCCTGAGCGGCAGCGAGGTAACAATCCTAGAGGTCTTTGGTGCCGATACGGGCCTGAGCCAGCAATTGGCTCAGGTCGAAACGGCCTTGGAGCGCTATCCCGATGCCGATTATCTGATCGGCAGCGCCCCCGCGATCGAGGCGGCCATTGGCACCCTAATGCACTCCGACAACCCGAAACCGCCCGGGTTGATTTCGACCTATATCAGCCACACAGTCATTCGGGGCCTGATGAATGGCAAAGTTCTGGCGGCCCCCTTCGATGACCCGACCGAGCAGGGAACTATGGCGCTTGATCAAGTTGTGGCCGTCCTGACCTCAGGAGAGCGAGAAGGGCTGATCGGCCCCGACATCGTTCTTTTGACCCGTTCGGACGCGGAATTGACCAAGATACTCATTTCGCCTGCCGAGTACTTTCCAAACATTCAGTAATCGCCAGTGATTTCATCGCTTAGGTTCCCCTCCTAGTGATTTGATCCGCAGTTGTGAGTGAAGGTGCCTGATTAACAGTGCGCGAGCCTATGTGTTCGCACTTTGTTCCAGTTTCGTCTATGCTACTTGTTATGCAGTTACTTTTGATGCCTGACGAGCGCACGGACCGATTGGTCGCAATTCATAGGCGGCTGTTTTGCTGTTTTGGTCAACCTGGATCGTATTTCCTGCTGGATCCTGTCTCGCAATTGGTCATGGGGCTCGTAGGGGGGAGGACCCGAGGAGACGTATCGGCTGCGGCCTTTCTCCGCCTTCGGAAGCGGTTTGCCGATTGGGAAAGCCTTCGGGACGCGCCTGCCGCCGAAATCCGGCGTTTCATCTTTGATGTCACATTTTCTGAGGTTAAGGCGCCCAAGCTCAAAGAAGCACTTCAGGCAATCACCGCCAGCCAAAACGCGCTAACGCTGGATTTTCTGCGGACGTTTTCCGTGAACTCAGCACTCGGATGGTTGGAACAGTTGCCCGGCGTAGGCCGGAAAACAGCCGCAACTGTCTTGAACTTCAGCACGCTTAGAAAGCCTGCCCTTGTTCTGGACACCCATCATTTGCGTGTCCTCAGACGTCTGGGTCTGATCGGACAGCGCGATAGTACCGAAGAGGTTTACGAACGACTGGTTCCGCTATTGCCCAACAGTTGGAACGCAAAGGACATCGACGACCATCATCAGCTTGTAAAAATGCTTGGCCAAAGACTGTGCCGTTCAACCCAGCCGGTATGTTCCCTATGCCCTTTACGCGACATTTGCATGAATGGTCGGGCAGCGTCGGATTAGTCCGCTATCGAGGGCTGCGCATGCTGCGCTTGATCATGAAGGCCAGCTTTTGCCGGGGTTCGCTCCATTTGGAACCGACCGGGTGCGGTCAACTTTTGGTGCTACGGTGCCTTGGTCTGATGATCTCCACCAGTTGTTATTCGAATATCACATGTGTCGTTCAAGGGGGGCGTTATCCGTGAACGTTCCAATTGGGTTTGTTGCTTTGGATTAAAAGCTCTTCGATTGCGCTCCTGACTTCATCAGGGGCAACGTGAACTACACTCACACCAATATCTTGATTGTTCTTCAGACACATTTGCACATTTTCAAGCTGTGCTCCTGTACGTCTGTCTTTTGAAAACAGGTGTTGGCACAGTCGCTCTCTTATGCCTCGGGATTTCCTTTGGCCGATGTATTGAAGTCGCCAATTGTCGGTACCTTGATCCCTCGACCAAAGAGCATATACGTTGCCGCCCTCAACCAGGAGCGCTTTGAGGGAAGCCCTGTTAAGCTGACGAGATTCTTTCATCCTCTGTGTCAGGCAGCTGTGCGGATCGGCTTCATAGGCGATTTTGACAACTCGTTTTTGATCCAAAAGGATATCTCCGGCTTTTGTAGCCGCAGCCTCAAGCTCAGTGGTTAAGTCAATACTTGTTTGGTTTCGTTCTGTCATAGTCTTGCAGGTCAAATGAAAATGAATACGCCGTGCAACCTGATCTAGCTGGTTTGTTTTTGATTGTAAGCAGATAACCGTTTCGTAGAGGCAGAGTTTCTCTGCGGGTTGCAGCCGAAGGAATGTGAGAAACCAGCCACGAAACTCTTCGTCGCCCAAGGTGAATGGGTTGACGTATGGCGGGTTGGATATTGGCGATTGATCTCAGGTGCAGTGATTCTGCGCCGCTACATCTGTCGTGCGCTATTATCCTTTTGGCAGCCTTGGGTAGGCGCGACAGGGGTTTTCGGACAACATCACATCCCAGTCCAGCACAGTCGAAGCGCCTGCAAACTGGCGCATCATATCAACCCAGCAATCATAGTCTGAGACCAGATTGAGAACCGGCCAGTCGCTGCCGAACAGCACGCGGTCCGGTCCGAAAGCGCCAAGCACGTGGTCCAGATAGGGTTTGAGATCCTCCAAACCTGCGCCCTCGGGGGCTTCGGTCAAAAGGCCCGAGAGTTTGCAGAAGGTATTGGGGTGTGCCGCGATGGCAGCGATGTTCTGTGCCCAGTCTTCAAAACGGCCCTCATGGAACTCGGGCTTCGCGCAATGATCGACTACGACCTGAAGATCGGGATAGCGGCGCAGAAACGTGTCGAGCACGGGCAGATGCTTTTGTAGAACGAGCGCATCAAATGTCAGGTCGTTTTCAGCCACCGCAGCCAACCCCTTTTCAAGCGCCGGCCGTAGCATCCACTGATCGTCTGCGATGTCCTGGATCATGGGTCGGACACCCAGGAATTTCGGTGACGCGGCCAGTCTCTGCACCACATCAGCCGCGCTTGTGCTTTCCAGGTCCACCCAGCCAACCACCCCGACAATCCAGGAATGGTTTTGCGCAAGGTCCAGCAGAAACTCGGTTTCGGCGACATTGTCATCTGCCTGAACGACAATTGTGCCGGTGATGCCATTATTTTGCAGTAGCGGCTGCAAATGCTCCGGTTCGTAATCGCGATAGAGCGCGGGCAGATCTTTGGGCATCCAGGCGTAGCCGCCGCGCGACAGGCGCCAGAAATGCTGATGGGTGTCAATCATCGGTTTTGTGTGCTGATCCATGATGTATCCCCCATTCAGCTAAGCAGCTGCTCCGCGCGCCATCAGGCTTGCGACTTGCCCGTATAGAAATCGGTCAATTCATCGGCCAGCGATTTGTAGAGCAGATGAACTTCTTCCAATCCAGGAACGTCCAGTTGATCGATCCTTTCCAGGAAGGGACAGTTCACGACGCTGACGGCTCGTCCCTCGTGGTCGAGCACCGGATAGGCAAGGTTTGTCACCCCAACTGCGGTGGCTGATGGCATTCGCTCATAACCCCACTCGCGGATGCGGGCCACATGCTCTCTGAATTCGACCGGGTCCAGTTTTGGTTCGCCCTGTGCCAGCCGGTGCTTGTCCAGTAGCTCGTCAAGTGCTGCGTCACTGCGGAACGCCGCCAGCACGCGCCCGGTGCCGGTATTTCCAAGGCCAATCACGGTCCCGACGCGCAACGCCAAACCCCAATTCCCGGGAGAGGCGATCGATGCGACAACAACAATGTCTCCGTTGCTTTCCATGCCCATATGGCAGGACTGCCAGGCTTTTCGCGTAACGGCCCGCATTTTGGGTGGCGCCATTTCAAGCAACCGTTCGACCGGAGGATACCTTTGCGAAATCGCAAACATTTTCAGACTGAGAGAATAAAGATCGTCATCAGACGACCGGATCACATATCCGCGCCGTACCAAAGTCGAGAGCATCCGATAGATCTCGCTTTGAGAACGATCGAGCGCGCGGGCAATGTCGCCTTGGGCCAGCCCGTCGGCGTGCTGGGAAAGCAGTTCGATAATGTCCAGCCCCTTCTCAAGGGCAGGGGCGCGATATTTCTCAGAAGCTGCCGACACGTATTCCTCCCAGGTCGCGTATTAGGACGACTGCCTGCGATGGTGGCTTGAATATATGGCAAATGTCAATGTTGATTTATTTGTGAATAAATGTTTTAAATACGAATGTAGGCGATGCAGGAGAGTCGCCAAAGGTTAAAACTAGGGAGAAGCACGTGATGAAATCGTCCAGAACAATCAGCGGGTTGCTGGCCAGCTGCGCCGTCATGGCCGCAGGTGCGGTGCACGCCGAATCGGACTGGGGATCGTTCCCCGGGGCTGTTGTCGAAGCCAAGCTGATCGGTGGTCAGCAGTATGAGGGCCTCTATGGCCGCATCGCTGAGTGGGAAGAAGCCACAGGTGCCAAGGTCGATATCATCTCGAAGAAAAGCCATTTTGAGATCGACAAGGAAATCAAGTCGGACATGGCCGCTGGCACCACGTCGTGGTGCGTGGGGTCGAACCACTCGTCCTTTGCGCCTCAGTACGAAGGTCTCTATGCCGACCTGAACGGGCTGGTTTCGGAAGACACGATTTCTGAATTCGTTGCGGGCAACATCAACGCCTCAACCGTGAACGGTGAATTGCTGATGCTGCCGCGCGCGCAGTTTGACGTCTCGGTACTGTATTATCTCAAGTCGAACTACGAAGACGCCGACAAGGCCGCGAAGTTCAAGGCGGAATATGGTTATGATCTGGCCGTTCCCGAAACATGGGAGCAGGTGAAGGATCAGGCGATCTTCTTCGCAGATCCGCCGAATTTCTATGGCACGCAATATGCAGGCAAGGATGAGGCCATCGTTGGCCGGTTCTACGAGATGGTTGTGGCCGAGGGCGGTAACTATCTGGACGAAAACAAGAAACCCATCTTCAACTCGGACGCGGGTCAGCGCGCATTGCAGTGGTTTGTTGACCTCTACGAAGCACAAGCGGTTCCTGCAGGGACCACATCCTACGTATGGGACGATCTGGGCCAGGGCTTTGCCAGCGGCACGGTCGCGCTGAACCTGGATTGGCCGGGCTGGGCCGGGTTCTTCAACGATCCTGAATCCTCCAAGGCGGCGGGCAATGTTGGTGTTGCGATCCAGCCGATGGGGTCGGTCACACGCACCGGGTGGTCGGGCCATCACGGTTTCTCGGTCACCAATGACTGCGAAAACAAAGAGGCCGCCGTCTCGCTCGTAAAATTCCTGACCAGCGAAGACAGCCAGCTGGCTGAATCCGCCGGTGGTTCGCTGCCCACCCGCAGCGCCGTCTGGGAAGCCAACGTCGCCGCAGCGCAAGCCGGTGACGATCCGTTCCGCGCCGAAGCTCTGGCCGCTTTTGCTGCCGGTGCCGAATATGCCTTCGCGGTTCCGCCGATCCCGGAATGGGGTGAGACCACCAATATCGTCTTCCCCGAACTGCAGGCCGCCATCGTCGGTGACAAATCCGTCGAGGACGCGCTGAACGACGCCGCCGAGGCGGTGGACGAGCTGATGCGCGAGTCCGGCTACTACTAAGGGCTCCTCCGGCCCGTGCGGGGGCGGCGACGCCCTCGCACACTACACACTCAACCCAAGGAAAGACGTTATGCGCCGCCGCTTACCGGAGTGGTTTGTCCTTCTGTTGCCTGCATTCATCATCATGGCAGCCGTTGTTCTGATCCCGCTCCTCTTCTCGCTGTACTCCAGCTTTACTCCGTACAAGCTGACGCGTCCGTCGTCGCTGTGGCGCTGGATTGGCACGGCGAACTACGAAAAAATCCTTGGAGACTGGAAGTTCTGGTCCGCATTTGGCCGTACCGTTTTGTTCCTGACCATCGCGCTGAACCTGGAACTGCTGCTGGGGCTGGGCATCGCGCTGATGATGAACAAGGTCACATGGGGTCAGCGCACCCTGCGGACGATCCTGATGTTCCCGATGATGTTCTCGCCCATTCTGGTAGGCTTTCAGTTCAAGTTCATCTTCAATGACAACATCGGTCTGGTGAACAATGTGCTGCAATCGCTGGGCATCACCGACGCTGCGCTGCCGTGGCTGGTGGATGGCAAGCTGGCGATGTTCTCGATCATCTTCGCCGAGGTCTGGATGAGCACATCGGTCTTCGCGATCCTGATCCTCGCGGGCCTATTCGCCATGCCGCGTGACCCGCTTGAGGCCGCCAAGGTCGATGGCTGCACCGCATGGCAGACCTTTCGCCACATCACGCTGCCCTTCCTGATGCCGTTCATCTATATCGCAATGACCATCCGCTCGCTGGACGTGGCGCGGGCCTATGACATCGTGCAGATCATGACCGGTGGCGGGCCTGCCCGCCGGACCGAGCTACTGTGGACGCTGATGAGCCGCACCGGCTATGTCGACGCCCGCATGGGGCTGGCCAATGCGATGGGCTATGTCTCGATCCTGCTGTCGATTGCCTTCACCATCTACTTCTTCCGCAAACTCAGCGCCGCACGCGCCGAGCTGGGCATGGGGGGCTAAGCGCATGGACCGCAATCAATCCTACCGCAACCAGCGCCGCCTGATGAAGGTACTGCACCTGACCGGCCTGTTTCTGGTGATGTCGATCATCTGCATTCCCGGCCTGTGGATCGTGCTGAACTCGTTCCGCCCGACGGTTGAGATCATGGCAAAACCGCCGGTCTGGACCCCGACCTTCACGCTGGACCACTACCGCGCCATGTTCGGTGGTGCGGGTGAGGGCGGCGTGCCGGTGTTCCAGTACTTCCGCAACTCGCTGATCGTGTCGGTCACGTCGACCGCGATTGCCATCCTGATCGGGATGGGCGGCGGCTATGCCTTTGCGCGCTATCGGTTCAAGTTCAAGAACGGCTATTTCGTCGGCCTGATGCTGTTCCGCGCCGTGCCCGGTGTGGCCCTGTCGCTGCCGCTGTTCATCGTCTTTGCCAAAGCGGGCCTGATCGACACGCATTTTGGCCTGATCCTTGTCTATGTGGCAATGAACGTGCCCTTTACCATCTGGTTGACCGATGGCTTCTTCCGCCAGATCCCCAAGGAACTGCACGAAGCCGCTGAAATCGACGGCTGCACCCGCTGGCAGGCCTTCTGGCGGGTCGAGTTTCCAGTGGCGCGCTCGGGCGTGGCATCGGCGGCGATCTTCGCCTTCCTGACTTCGTGGAATGAATTCGCGCTGGCCTCGCAGCTGACCCGCTCGGTTGGGTCCAAGACGATGCCCGTGGGCCTGCTGGATTTCACCGCTGAATTCACCATCAACTGGGGCGGCATGTGCGCGTTGGCCGTGCTGATGATCCTGCCCGCCCTGATCCTGACCTTTATCGTGCAGAAGCACCTGATCGCCGGCCTGACCTTTGGCGGCGTGAAAGGATAATGAAATGACCGAAGTTACACTCAACAACGTCGTCAAACGCTATGGCAAGCATCAGGCTGTGCATGGCATCAATCTGGACATCCATGACGGTGAATTCCTGGTGCTGGTCGGCCCCTCGGGTTGCGGCAAGTCCACGACCTTGCGCATGATCGCCGGGCTGGAGGACATTTCCGACGGTGAGATTTCCATCGGCAGCCGCGTGGTCAACGACCTGCCCCCGCGCGAGCGCAACATCTCGATGGTGTTCCAGAACTATGCGCTTTACCCGCATATGACGGTGCGCGAAAATCTGGGCTTCACGCTGCAGATTGCCAAGCGTCCTGAGGCCGAGATCACCAAGGCCGTGACCGAAGCGGCGGCGATCCTTGGGCTCGACGAGTTGATGGACCGCAAACCGGCGGAACTGTCTGGTGGTCAGCGCCAGCGCGTCGCCATGGGCCGTGCCATCGTGCGCCACCCGGATGTGTTTCTGTTTGACGAGCCGCTGTCGAACCTTGACGCCAAGCTGCGCACGCAGATGCGGGTCGAGATCAAGAAACTGCACCAGCGCGTTGGCAATACCATCGTTTACGTAACCCACGATCAGGTCGAGGCGATGACGCTGGCGGACCGTATCGTGCTGATGCGCGATGGCCATATCGTGCAGGTCGGCACCCCGCTTGAGCTGTTCAATACGCCGGTCAATACCTTTGCCGCGACCTTTATCGGCTCGCCTCCGATGAACCTTGTGGATGGCGTCGTCACCGATGCGGGAACCATCGTTCTGAAGGATGCGATCACAGTGCCCGTCCCGGCTTCGGCGCGCGATCATGTGCGGGCCGGACAGGCGGTACAATTCGGATTCCGCGCCGACAACCTGATGCCCGTCGGCCATGCGGTCGAGGAACGCGGCGAACTGGTCGATTTGGAGCTGCCAGTTGCACTGGAAGAGCCTCTGGGCACCGAAACCCTGCTGTTCGCCGAACTAGCAGGCGTCGAGGTTCAGGCCAAGATGTTCAACCCGCGCCCGGTGCATCCGGGTGAAACACTGCCGTTCCACCTTGTTCTCGACAAGTGCCACGTCTTCGACGCGGGCACTGGCGAGGCCCTGAGAGGGTAAGCAACCGTGGCCACCATCACCCATATCGAACTGCGCATGATCGACCTTATTCCCAAGGTCAAACGGGTCGATGCGATTCAGTCTTTTGTCAGTCAGGAAACGCCCATCGTGACCGTGACCGACAGCGACGGGGCGCAGGGTGTGGGCTATTGCTATACCATCGGTACCGGTGGTCCTTCGGTGATGGCGTTGCTGGAAAAGACCCTCGCGCCTGCTCTGATCGGGCGCGATGCGGACCGGATCGAAGGCATCTGGCGCGATCTGCTGTTTCTGACTCATGCGACGGCGGTGGGGGCGATCACATCGCTGGCTTTGGCGGCGATTGATACGGCTCTGTGGGATTTGCGCTGCCGCAAACAAGGACTGCCGCTTTGGAAAGCCGCAGGTGGCACGCGGGATCGCATCCCGCTCTATTCGACCGAGGGCGGCTGGCTGCATCTGGAAACGCAGGCCTTGGTCGATGACGCGCTGGCGATGCAGGCGCAGGGGTTCCGGGGCTCAAAGATCAAGATCGGGCGCGACCATCTGAGCGAGGATGCCGCCCGTTTGGCCGCTGTGCGCGAGGCGGTCGGGCCGGGTTATGAAATCCTGACCGACGGCAATCAGGGCTTTACCCTGTCCGAGGCGATCCGCCGGGCGCAGGTTTTGGAAGACTACAATATCGGCTGGTTCGAGGAACCTCTGCCCGCTGATGACGTCGCAGGTCATGCCGAGCTGTCGCGCCGCACCTCGGTTCCGATAGCCGTCGGCGAAAGCATGTATTCGCTGAGCCAGTTCAAGGACTATCTGCAAGCAGGCGCGGCCAGCATCGTGCAGGTCGACGTGGCGCGGATTGGGGGGATCACCCCGTGGCTGAAAGTCGCGCATCTGGCCGAGGCGTATAACGTCATGGTCTGCCCGCATTTCCTAATGGAGTTGCACCTGCCACTGGTCTGTGCCGTACCAAACGCAAAATGGCTGGAATACATCCCGCAGCTTGACAGTGTGACCACGCAGGCGATGCGCATCGAGGATGGCTTTGCCATTCCGTCAGATGTGCCCGGGCTTGGCATCGCATGGGACTGGCAGGCTATTGCCGCCCAGTCCACGCCGATTGAGATCACGGAGGGCACATGATGCAACGTATGGGCATGGTGATCGGGGTAAAGCCCGAAAAGCTGGAAGAATACAGGCGCCTGCACGCCGCTGTCTGGCCGGATGTGCTGGCCCAGATCGCCAACAGCAATATCCGCAACTACACGATCTTTTTGCGTGAACCCGAGAACCTGTTGTTCGGGTACTGGGAATATCACGGCACCGATTTCGAAGGGGACATGGCCCGCATGGCGCAAGACCCCAGAACGCAGGAATGGTGGAGTTTCACCGATCCTTGCCAAAACCCGCTGCCCAGCCGCGCCGAAGGCGAGAAATGGGCACCCATGATTGAAGTATTCCACACGGATTGAGGACGACATGACCAAACCACAGGGCCGTCTGGCCGGAAAGAAAGCGCTGATAACCGCCGCAGGGCAGGGCATTGGCCGCGCCAGCGTCGAGAAATACGTGGCCGAAGGTGCGCAGGTGATTGCTTGCGATATCAACGATGCAACACTTGCGGAACTGGCTGCGATCGACGGTGTGACAGCCTTGAAGCTGGACGTCACCAATGCGGATGCCGTGGCCGAGGTGGTAGCAACCGCCGGCGCTTTGGACGTGTTGTTCAATTGCGCGGGGTTCGTGGGGGCCGGGTCCATTCTGGAATGCGATGATGACCAGTGGGATTTCAGTTTCGATCTGAACGTCAAGGCGATGTACCGGCTGGCCAAGCTGGTGCTGCCCGGCATGTTGGAAAATGGCGGCGGCTCGATCATCAATATGTCCTCGGTCGCCTCGTCGATGAAAGGCGTGCCGAACCGCTTCTCGTATTGTGCATCCAAAGCGGCCGTGATTGGCCTGACCAAATCCATTGCCGCCGACTTCATAACTCAGGGCATCCGCTGCAACGCAATCTGCCCCGGCACCGTCGACAGCCCCAGCCTGCACGACCGCCTGCGCGCCACCGGCGATTACGAGCAGGCGATGAAAGACTTCATCGCGCGCCAGCCCATGGGCCGCATCGGCCACGCAGATGAGATTGCCGCCTTGGCCGTCTATCTGGCCAGCGATGAGACTGCATTCACCACCGGACAGACCTTCGCCATCGATGGCGGCTGGACCGTTTGATCAGGGAGATTTGAGATGAAACTGCTGCGTTACGGTCCGGTTGGACAAGAAAAACCCGGCCTGATGGATGAAAACGGAGAGATCCGCGATTTGTCCGGAAAAGTAAGCGACATCGCGGGCGACGCGCTGTCGGACGCCGGGCTTGATGCCCTGCGTGCGTTGGACGTGAATGCGCTGCCGGTGGTCGAAGGTGCGCCGCGTATCGGCGCTTGCGTCGGTCAGGTGGGCAAGTTCATCTGCATCGGCCTGAACTATGCCGACCATGCCGCCGAATCCGGCATGGCGCTGCCCGAAGAGCCGGTGATCTTCTTCAAGGCCACCTCTGCGATCATGGGCCCCGATGACACCGTGGAAATCCCGCGCAACTCGGCCAAGACCGACTGGGAGGTCGAGCTGGGCGTGGTGATTGGCAAGCATACCAAATACGTTTCCGTCGAGGACGCGCTGGACCACGTCGCGGGCTATTGCGTGATCAACGATCTGTCTGAACGCGACTTTCAGCTGCACCGCTCGGGTCAGTGGGTCAAGGGCAAGTCCGCCGACACGTTCGGCCCCATCGGCCCCTGGCTGGTGACGCGCGACGAGGTGCCGGACCCGCAGAACCTGCCGATGTATCTTGAGGTGAACGGGCATCGCTATCAGGACGGCTCGACCAAGACGATGCATTTTGACGTGGCGACCGTGGTCTCGCACCTGTCGCAGTTCATGTCGCTGCAACCGGGCGATGTGATCTCGACCGGAACGCCTCCGGGCGTGGGTCTGGGCCAGAAACCCGAGGTCTATCTGAAACCCGGCGACGTGATGGAGCTGGGCATTGAAGGGTTGGGCGTACAGCGCCAGAAAGTCGAGGCCAGCAAATGACCCGTATCACAGGCATTCGTACCGAAGATTTGCGCTTTCCGACCTCGGACAGTCTGGACGGGTCGGACGCGATGAACCCCGATCCGGATTATTCCGCCGCCTATGTGGTGCTGGAAACCGATGGCGCGCATGAGGGCCACGGCCTGACTTTCACCATTGGACGCGGCAACGAGATCTGCGTCGCCGCGATCGAGGCGCTTGGTGCGCTGGTCATCGGGCTGGATCTGAACTGGATCACCGAAGATATGGGCCGGTTCTGGCGTCATATCACGGGCGACAGCCAACTGCGTTGGATTGGCCCCGATAAGGGCGCGATCCATCTGGCCACCGGCGCGGTCGTGAACGCCGCGTGGGACCTGTGGGCCAAAGAAGCGGGCAAGCCCGTCTGGCAACTGGTCGGCGAGATGAGCCCGGAAGAGATCGTGCGCCTGATCGACTTCCGTTACCTGACCGACGCGATCACGCCGGACGAGGCGCTGGCGCTGCTGCGCGCCGCCGCGCCGGGCAAGGCCGAGCGTGTGGCAAAGCTGAAGGCCGAAGGCTATCCCTGCTACACCACCTCGGCAGGCTGGCTGGGCTATTCCGACGACAAGCTGCGCCGCCTGTGCCGCGAGGCCAAGGAGGCGGGCTTTACCCACACCAAATTCAAAGTCGGCCGCGATCTGGACGACGACATCCGCCGCCTGACCATCGCGCGCGAAGTGCTGGGCGAAGACATGAACATCATGATCGACGCCAATCAGGTGTGGGAGGTCGATCAGGCCGTTGACTGGGTCAAAGCGCTGTCCTTTGCGCGGCCCTTCTTCATTGAAGAGCCCACCAGTCCTGATGACGTGTTCGGCCACAAGGCGATCCGCGAAGGGGTGGCTCCGGTCAAGGTCGCCACCGGCGAGATGTGCCAGAACCGCATCATCTTCAAGCAGTTCATCAAGGAAGGCGCGATCGACATCGTTCAGATCGACAGCTGCCGGATGGGCGGGCTGAACGAGGTGCTGGCGGTCATGCTGATGGCGGCGAAATACGATCTGCCTGTCTGGCCCCATGCGGGCGGCGTGGGCCTGTGCGAATATGTCCAGCACATGTCGATGATCGACTACGTCGCGATCTCGGGCGAAAAAGACAGCAAGCGGATCGAGTTCGTGGACCATCTGCACGAGCACTTCATCGACCCCTGCGTGGTGAAGAACGGTGCCTACATGGCCCCCGACAAACCTGGTTTCTCAATCGAGATGAAACCCGAAACCATCAGAGATTTCCGGTTCCTGCCCAAACTGGCAGCGGAATAACCCCCGCCGCCTGACCATAAAAGCAACAACAGTCGGGCGGCTTATCACCCAACCTGGAGGAATGAGAAAATGTTGAACTTTGGTAAAACGGCCTTTGGGGCCGCCTGTATTTTTGCGCTCAGCGCAACGGCTGGTCTGGCACAGGAAACCCTGCGCTTTGGCCACGTGTATGAGGCCTCGACCCCCTATCACGCCGCTGCCGTAAAAGCCGCCGAGCTGCTCGAGGAAAAGACCGATGGCCGCTACAAGATGGAGGTCTTCCCGGCCTCGCAACTGGGCAAAGAGGCCGCGCTGAACGAAGCGCTGTCGCTGGGCACCGTCGACGCGATCTATACCGGTGTGGCGTTCCTGGGGCAGTCCTATGGTCCGATCAGCATCTCGGATTACCCGTTCACCATGCGGTCCTATGATCACTGGAAAGCCTATGTGAACTCGGACCTATTCGATGAGATGGCCGATGAGTACAAGAACATCTCGGGCAACACGATTGCGACCATGACCTATTATGGCGCGCGTCACGTCACCTCGAACAAGCCGATCCTTGCGCCGGGCGACATGGAAGGCCTGAAGATCCGCACGCCGAACGCGCCTGCCTATCAGATGTTCCCCGAGGCAACCGGTGCGAACCCCACCCCGATGGCTTTTGCCGAGGTGTATCTGGCCCTGCAGCAAGGTGTTGTGGACGCTCAGGAAAACCCGCTGCCGACCATCCAGTTCAAGAAGTTCTATGAGGTGCAGTCCAACATCAACCTGACCGGTCACATCACCAACTCGCTGGCGGTCGTGGTCTCGCCGGTGACGCTGGGCAAGATGGGCGATGATGGTCAGGCGCTGCTGGACGCGCTGTCCGAGGCCGCCTCGGCCACGTCGGATGAGATCGTGCTATCCGAGGCCGAGCTGGCCGACTGGTTCCGCGAAAAGGGCGTGACTGTGAACGAGGTTGATCGCGCGCCGTTCATGGAGGCAGTCGCCCCTCTGCTGGTTGGCGATACCGTTCCTTGGGATGCCGAGACGTTCGAACGTCTGCAGGCGATCCAGGAATAACGTGACACGCCGGACCCGGGCGCGCCCTGGGTCCGGCCTTTACGCACGAGGTATGCCTGGATGACACAGACCGAGACCCCACCCGAAATCGACTTTGACGCGCTTGCCGCCGAGGACGATGCGCATTTCCGCAACTATCGTATCACCGTGCCCGATTACGGCCTGCTGGCCCTGTTCGGCCTGCTGTTCGGCGTCGTCTTTCTGCAGTTTTTCACCCGCTATGTCTTGAATGACTCGATCGCCTGGACCGAAGAGGCCGCGCGCTACCTGCTGATTACTCTGGGCTTTGCCGGGGCCATTCGCTGTCAGGCGGTGGGCAGCCATATCGTTCTGGAGTTCGTCGATAAGCACTATGGCCGCTTGCTGAGCTGGGTGCATGTCTTTGCGCTGGTGGCAACCTTCGTTCTGTTCGTCGTCATCATCTGGTCGGCCTGGGAGCTGATCCAGCGCACGTCGTTCCAGCAAATGGTCTCGCTGCCGTTCCCGAAATACTACCTGCACGCCGCGGTCATGGTGCTGGCGGTCGGAAATCTGGGGGTTGTGACCTATCAGATTGTCGCGCGGGTGAAGCAGCTGAAGGAAGGCGTCAACAAATGGGCCTGATCATTCTTTTCGTATCGCTGTTCGGCCTGATGCTGATGCGCGTGCCAATCGCGTTTTCGCTGGCGCTGTCGTCGTTTGCCTACATCCTCTATTCCGGCCTGCCACCGGTGCTGTTGATGCACAACATGGTCAACGGCATGGACAGCTTCCCGCTGTTGGCGATCCCGTTCTTCATTCTGGCCGGAGCGCTGATGAACTCGGCCGGGATCACCGCGCGCATCTTCGGCTTTGCCCGCGCCATCGTCGGTTGGATGCATGGCGGTCTGGGTCATGTGAATGTGGGCGCCAGCATTATCTTTGCCGGTATGTCGGGCGCTGCGGTTGCCGATGCCGGCGGTCTTGGTGCGATTGAAATCAAGGCCATGCGCGAAGCGGGCTATGACGACGATTTCAGCGTCGGTGTCACCGCGGCTTCGTCGACCATTGGGCCGATCATTCCACCCTCGCTGCCGCTGGTGATCTTCGGGGTCATGGCCTCGGTCTCGATCGGCAAACTGTTTGTCGCCGGGATTGTGCCGGGTCTTCTGATGGCGGTGTCGCTGTCGATCATGATCTGGTGGATGTCGCGCACGCGGAACTATCCGCGTGACGTGAGCTTTAGCCCCTCGGTCATCGCCACACGCTTCAAGGCAGCCTTCCTGCCGTTGATGACACCCGTCATCATCGTGGGTGGCATCGTCTCGGGGGCCTTCACCCCGACCGAAGCAGCCATCGGGGCCGCAGCCTATGCGCTGATCCTCGGCACTTTGGTCTATCGCACGCTGACCGTTCGGAAGCTGGCCGTGATTTCGCTGGAAACCATCGAGACAACGGCGGCGATCATGATGATCGTGGGCGCAGCCTCGGTTTTCGCCTGGATCCTGACCGCCAATCAGGTTGCCGCGCATTTTGCAGAATTCGTGCTGTCTTTCACTGACAGCAAGGCCGTCGTGCTGCTGCTGATCATGGCCGTGGTCCTGATTGTCGGCCTGTTCATGGAAACCATTGCCGCGATTTCGATCCTGGTTCCGGTGCTGATGCCAGTGGCTGCGCAGTTTGGCATCGACCCGGTGCATCTGGGGATCATCGTCATCCTGAACCTGATGCTGGGTCTGCTAACCCCGCCTGTTGGGATGGTGCTGTTTGTGCTGTCGCGGGTGTCTAAGGTGCCGTTCGAACAATGCGTGCGCGCGACCCTGCCGTTCCTTGTTCCCTTGCTTGGCGTCCTGCTGCTGCTGACCTTCGTTCCAGCACTGGTCCTTTGGCTGCCAAACCTGCTTTATGGATCGTAAAATCCGGTCCCTTTCCTGGAGACAAAGATGAAAACCAACCAAATCGGCAATACCGACCTGAAAGTGACCGAACTGTCCTTTGGTTGCGCCAGTATTGGTAACCTCTACCGAGAAACCTCGGACGCGGACGTACAGGATGTTCTGAACACCGCGTGGGAGGCCGGAATTCGGTATTTCGACACGGCTCCGCATTACGGGCGCGGCCTGTCGGAACAACGTCTGGGTCAGTTTTTGTCCGGCAAATCCCGGTCAGACTATGTGATCTCGACCAAGGTAGGTCGGGTCCTGTCGCCGGGCCAAGCCATGGCCGAGGCAGACGGGTTCGTAAACCCGCTGCCCAATAACGTGCGCTACGACTATTCAGGCGACGGGATCGAGGCGTCGCTGGAAAGCAGTCTGGAACGGCTGCAGACCACCATGGCGGATATCGTATTCGTGCATGACATCGGCACCTATACCCACGGTGTCGATAACGCGGCCCAGATGGAGGCGTTTCTGGGCAGCGGCTATGACCGGCTGGTGAAGCTGAAGGAACAGGGCCGCATCCGAGCGTTTGGGCTGGGGGTGAACGAAAACGAAATCTGCCTCGATGTCATGAACCACGGCCCGATTGACGTGATTCTGCTTGCCGGTCGTCTGACCTTGCTGGATCGCTCAGCCGAAGAGGCGCTGACCGCGCAATGCCATGCGCAAGGCACCAGCCTTGTCCTCGGCGGCGTCTTGAACTCTGGCATCCTGGCTACCGGCCCGATCGAAGGCGCGACCTATGATTATCAGCCAGCTTCACCCGAGATACTGGACCGTGTCCGGACACTGCAGGAAAAGGCCGAAGGGCTTGGCCTGCCCTTGGCAACGGCCGCGTTGCACTTTGCGAAATCGCACCGGCTGACATCATCTGTCCTGATCGGCACGTCGAAGGCGACAAGCCTGACGCGAAACATCGAAGCAATGGCCCAAGCTACCCCGGATGCGTTTCACACTGTATTCCGGTAGGAGTTTTTCGGGCACTGAAACTCCTCTCGTGCTTGGGTCAAGTTGACAAATGGCGGAACCAAGGCCGGATCGACACGATGCCTATGAAGTTCAGAAAACTCTCTGCGGTCTTGTCATAGCCGGTCGATCTTGTAGACAACAATCTGATCCATACGGTTCACGTTTGCAGTACGGCTATCACATAATGGCAGTGCAATCGTGCCAGCATCGACTGTATGGGCGTCGTCTTACAAGCGATGTTCTTCTATCTGCTCCACTCAGTTTCGCACTCTGATCCAGAAGGGATTCTGGCCGATCGTGATGTCGAGGTCGTTCACACGAGGCTGAACCGCCGGACCGTCAAATACGTGCCATTGGTTGCCCGCATTTGCATGGTGTCTGGCACAGTTCCGCTCTGGTTCAGAGCTTCCATGATCTTTTCCCATAGCTTGGCCAACGTCCAACGCCTGAACTGCGGCAGACACTGGACCACTTGTAGGACTTATCTCGCAGGTTCCGTCATGGCCTGCCCGTTCGGAATACGGATGGCTAACGTGAAGTGCCCAAAATGCTCGTTCCTCATCTGAAATCAGGTCTCGTACAGGGATGCACACTTACAAAATTAGGCGACTTTCAAAGCAGTTTTTCTATCAGCGATACACCGTTTACGCGTCGGAAAGAATCGCCGGACTCTCAAGCAAACTGAGTCTGGGTAAACGAATAATACCTTTCCTCTGCAGATTGAGGTTCACTGCGTTTGCGAAAACAACTCAAAAAGTTCGATAGTGGTTTTCACTCCGACTTTCTGCTGAATGCGGCCCCGGTGAATTTCGACCGTGCGCGGGCTGATACCCAACTCGGTGGCGATTTCCTTACTCGAAGTACGGGCGGGGTGGGTCAGGATGTGGTGCAGCACCTGTTCCTCACGCTCGGTCAGCTGGCCGCGTTTGTCCGCCAATTCCTGCCGCCGTGCCTTTTCCGCGCGCAGCTGTGCACCCACATCCCAAGCCGCCTCAATCCGTTCGATCAGAACGGTCAGATCAAAGGGTTTTTCCAGAAAATCAATCGCACCCGCCTTGGTTGCCCGCACGGATTCAGGAATGCCGCCATGACCCGAGATAAAGATGATTGGCAGGGTCGACTTCTGACGGACCAGATGATCCTGCAGCTCCAGCCCGTCCATGCCAGGCATCCCATAATCCAGGATCAGGCAGCCAGCAGCATCCGGGCTGACCTGATCCATAAACGATTGGGCATCGGCGAAATGCGCGACACTCATGCCCCGCTTACCCAATGATCGCGACAGGGCAATACGCACATCATCATCGTCATCGACAATAAATACAGTCAGCGGTTCTGCGATCATGGGGTGCCGTCCTCCGGGCTGTCGCTGCGGCGCAGGGTGAAACAGAACCGCGCGCCCGACTTGACTTCTGAGTCATGCCAGATCGTGCCGCCGTTCGCCTTGATGATGGTGCGGCAGATCGACAGGCCTAACCCCATTCCGTCGCTTTTTTGGGTATCAAACGTGTTGAACAGGGTCACATTGGCACTGACGCCGGGTCCGTTGTCCTCGACCCGGGTTTCGACAAAATCCGCCGTGATCCGGGTGGTGATCGTGATCCGGCCGGCGGCGACCGGGGCGCGGGCCAGCGCGTCGATGGCGTTGCGCAACAGGTTGACCAAAACCTGCGCGATTTGCGTCCGGTTGCCGATGACCTGCGGCAGGGCGGTCTCGGCACAGGTCAGAGCGATGTCATTCACCCGGGCCTCGCCCTCCATTAGCGTCACGGTCTGCCGGATCAGGCCGCCCAGTTCGAACGGGGTTTGCCGCCCCCGGTCCTTGCGCACAACTTCCCGCAGGGCGCGGATAATGTCGCCAGCGCGCCGCGACTGGCGGTCGATATCGGTTAGAATCTGGGTCAATTCGGGGTCCGGATCGCCGATTTCCTCAAGCGTGATCTTGGCCGCATCCACATTGTAGGAAATCGCGCTGAGCGGTTGGTTCAGCTCATGCGCCAACCCCGAGGCCATCTCGCCCATCAGGTTCACCCGCGCCACATGCGACAGATCGCGGCTGAGGCGGCTGGCCTCAGCCTCGGCCTGTTTGCGGTCGCTGACATCGTCGACGATGGCAACCGCGTGGTCAGGTACGCCGTTTTCATCGCGGATCAGGATCGCGTTCACCCGCAGCCAGATGGTCGAGCCATCCTTGCGGATGAACTGGTTTTCCACGATGAATTCGGAATCCTGCAGCAACGTTTCGCGGAACTTGACCGCGATCTGCTGGCCGTCATCGGGCAGTGTCTCGGCCAGCGTCATGTTCTCTAATTCACCGGGCTGATAGCCCATGATATCGCAAAGCTGCGCGTTCACCCGCTGGAACCGCCCAGATTCCGGCGAAATCTGCGCCATCCCGCGGGAGGCCAGATCGAAGGTGCGGCCATAGGCGGTCTCGAACCGTTGCCTTTGCCGAACCTCCTGCGTCAGGGCCGCACCGGTATCTTCAAGCTCACGATAGGGGCTGTGCAGGCCTTCATCGGGCGTTATCTCTCCGCTGGACAGGCGTTGGGTCTGGCTGGCAAATGTGCGCACCGGGGCATAGATGCGGTCGGCCAGCGCTAGACCGATCGCCCCGGTCAGGATGGCGATAGACAGCGCGATCCAGATACCCTGCACCCGGTTTTTCTTGATCTCGCCGATGAAACTGTCCTCGGCGGCATACAATCCGATCAGCCAGTTCAGACCGGGTTCGGACACCTCGATCAGCATGGCGACATAATCCTGCCCGCCCAGTTCGAAATCCGTATGCACCGGGCCTGTAATTCCGGCCCGACCGGTCTGCGCCACCGTACCAAAAGCCTGCCGCGCCAGCGGATCGTCGATCTGGTCCACCATCGGCAGTTCGGGATTGTCGAAATCCGCATCCGTGTCGATCAGCACCAGCGTCGGGTGTGCCAGAACCGAGCCGTCTTCATTCAGCACCAGTGCCGCGCCACGCCGTTCCGACCAGATATTCAGCAGGAAGCCGGACAGCGCATCGATCTGAATGTCGACACCCAGAATGGCGCGGATGTTTCCCGCCTCGTCCAGAACCGGCACTCCATAGGTGATACCCGGCTGGCGGGTGGTGTAGAAGATATAGGGCTGGGTCCAGATCGGGGCTTTCGCCTCGGTGACCATGGTGAACCACGGACGGGTGCGGGCCTCATAGGTGTCGGTCTGGGTCTCCGCGGTGTCCAGCAGGGTGAACCGGTCATTGCGCCATTGGAAATCCGCCGGGTGCTCGGTGATCTCGGGTGCAAAGGGCGGGATAACCTTGGTCCGATAACGACCGGGTTCCTCGGTGCGCATGACGTAAACAAAACGCCCGCTTTCATCGGCCAGGTAAATCCCCGCTAGTTGCGGGGCCACCTGCAATTGCTGGAAGAAATGGCTTTCCAGCGCCGCCGTATCGTTGATGTTCAGAACATCGTTTTCGGCCAGCCGTCGTGTCGCGTCCAATACCTGCCGCGCCGGGTTCAGAAAGTTCTTAACCTGTCCGATGACATTGACGCTGACCTCATTCAGAGAGATGCGCGACTGCCGCAACAGCGCGTTTTCCGAGCTGACAAAGGTCGACAGAGTGACCGACAACACAGCCACGAACTGCAGCCCCGCCAGACACAAAGCCAGCGTGGCGCGCAGTGACCTGCGTCGGCGGCCGGGTTCGGTCTGATCCCGGTGGAGAGCCTGTTGCGCTGTGGTGTCCAATCTTCAGTCCAGACGGTCTTTGCGGGCGGGTTATGCCATGATGCCCGCTCCATAACCCCCGAGCCTATACGTAATCTACCGTATAGACACGCGTTGTTTGGTTTCGCTTTCATCTACTGCATCTGGGTGGCTGATTCCAAAACCGTTTTTTGGGTCGATCAGGCATTCTCATAAGGATCAAAAAAGACTGACAACAGGAGTGTCAAAGTGCTCAATAAATCTTCAATTGCTGCGGTTGTTACTGCGGCCTTTATGGCTCCGGCGGCGTATGCGGAGGAATTCATCACGATTGGCACCGGCGGTGTGACGGGTGTGTATTATCCGACCGGCGGTG
>NZ_JBQGAI010000016.1:0-53297 GCF_056542745.1 Ruegeria sp. AB10
ACTTGGTGATCGCTGCGGTCAGCGTCGTTTTACCATGGTCAACGTGGCCAATCGTGCCGATGTTGACGTGCGGTTTTGTACGCTCAAACTTTTCCTTTGCCATGATGGCCTCCTTTGTCGGTAATGAAGGGAGCCCCAGACCGGAGCTCCCTCAAATCTTCGCTTATGCGTATTTCGCCTGAATCTCGTCCGAGATGTTCTGCGGAACCGGATCGTAGTGCGAGAACTGCATGGTGAACTGGGCACGGCCCGACGACATCGAACGCAGAGTGTTGATGTAGCCGAACATGTTCGCCAGCGGAACGTTCGCATCGATCGCGATGGCGTTGCCGCGCGGCTCTTGGCCCGACACCTGGCCCCGACGCGAGGTCAGGTCGCCGATGATACCGCCGGTGTATTCTTCCGGGGTGATCACTTCGACCTTCATGATCGGTTCCAGCAGTTTCGCGCCTGCTTTGCGCATGCCTTCACGCATACACATCCGCGATGCAATTTCGAACGCCAGCACGCTCGAGTCAACGTCGTGGAACTTACCGTCCAGCAGGGCAACCTTGAAGTCGATCACTGGGAAGCCAGCCAGCGGGCCGCTATCCATGACCGAGTTGATGCCTTTTTCAACACCCGGGATGTATTCCTTCGGAACGGCACCACCAACGATGCGGCTTTCGAACGAATAGCCTTCGCCCGCTTCGGTCGGCTGGATCTCCAGCTTGACTTCCGCGAACTGACCCGAACCACCCGACTGTTTCTTGTGGGTGTAGGTGTGCTCGACCGGCATCGAGATGGTTTCACGATAGGCCACCTGCGGTGCACCGATGTTCGCTTCAACCTTGAACTCGCGCTTCAGACGGTCAACCAGGATGTCCAGGTGAAGTTCGCCCATGCCCTTCATGATGGTCTGACCCGATTCCAGGTCGGTTTCCACGCGGAAGGACGGGTCTTCGGCGGCCAGACGGGCCAGACCCTGGGACATCTTCTCTTGGTCGCCCTTGGTTTTGGGCTCAACCGCGATCTCGATCACCGGATCGGGGAAGGTCATGGTTTCCAGAACCACCGGATCCTTCGCGTCACACAGGGTGTCACCGGTGGTGGTGTCTTTCAGACCCGCCAGCGCGATGATGTCGCCTGCAAACGCTTCTTCGATCTCTTCCCGGTTGTTCGAGTGCATCATCATCATACGACCGATGCGCTCTTTCTTGCCTTTGGTCGAGTTCAGGATCGAGTCACCTTTGTTCATGGTGCCCGAGTAGATCCGGGTGAAGGTCAGCGAACCAACGAAGGGGTCGTTCATGATTTTGAACGCCAGACCCGAGAAGGCCATGTCGTCGTCTGCACGACGGGCGATGTCACGAACTTCGTCCTCGTCGCCGGGCTTGAAGCCCATGTAGTCGACAACGTCCAGCGGGCTGGGCAGATAGTCGATCACAGCGTTGAGCAGCGGCTGAACGCCTTTGTTCTTGAACGCCGAACCACCCAGAACCGGAACGAACGCGATTTCCAGCGTACCTTTGCGCAGCAGTTTGCGCAGGGTCGGAACGTCGGGCTCATTGCCTTCCAGGTATTCCATCATCGCGTCGTCGTCCATTTCGACGGCCGCTTCGATCATCTTGCCGCGCCATTCGTCAGCCATGTCTTTCAGGCTGTCGCGGATCGGAGCTTTGATCCAGCTTGCGCCCAGATCTTCGCCCTGCCACAGCCACTCTTCCATGGTGACCAGGTCGACCAGACCTTCCAGCTCGGTCTCGGCGCCGATCGGAATACCAACCGGAACAGCGCGTGCGCCGGTGCGGTCTTCGATCATGCGAACGCAATTGAAGAAGTCTGCGCCGATCTTGTCCATCTTGTTGACGAAAACCATACGCGGAACCTTGTAGCGGTCAGCCTGACGCCACACGGTTTCGGTCTGGGGCTCAACACCGGCGTTTGCGTCCAGAACGCAGACGGCACCGTCGAGAACCGCCAGCGAGCGTTCGACTTCGATGGTGAAGTCAACGTGGCCGGGGGTGTCGATGATGTTCAGGCGGTGCTTGGGAGTTTCGGCGGTCTGACCGTCCTCGGTGCGTTCCCAGAAAGTGGTGGTCGCAGCCGAAGTGATGGTGATGCCGCGTTCCTGCTCCTGCTCCATCCAGTCCATGGTGGCTGCACCATCGTGCACCTCACCGATGTTGTGGGATTTACCAGTGTAATACAGGATACGCTCCGAGCAGGTGGTCTTACCTGCGTCGATGTGCGCCATGATACCGAAGTTACGGTAAAGTTCGAGCGGATATTCGCGTGCCATTTTTGATAAGCCTCTGAATTACCAGCGATAGTGGCTGAAGGCTTTGTTCGCCTCGGCCATCTTGTGGGTGTCTTCGCGCTTCTTCACGGCGGTACCGCGGGACTGTACAGCGTCCAGCAGTTCACCGGCGAGGCGTTCTTCCATGGTGTTTTCGTTGCGGCCGCGCGCAGCAGTGATCAGCCAGCGGATGGCCAGTGCTTCGCGGCGTTCGGGGCGAACCTCGACCGGAACCTGATAGGTTGCACCACCAACCCGGCGCGAGCGAACCTCGACCGACGGTTTGATGTTGTCGAGCGCTTCGTGGAACACTTCGACCGGGGCGCGCTTGATCTTGGTCTCAACGCGGTCAAAGGCGTTGTAAACGATGCGCTCTGCGACCGACTTCTTGCCGTCGATCATCAGGTTGTTCATGAATTTGGTCAGAACCTTGTCGCCAAATTTGGCGTCAGGCAGGACTTCGCGTTTTTCGGCGGCGTGACGACGTGACATATCAGCCTCTCCTTCTTACTTGGGACGCTTCGCGCCGTATTTCGAACGGCGTTGCTTACGATCTTTGACGCCCTGAGTATCCAGAACACCGCGCAGGATGTGGTAACGCACACCGGGAAGGTCTTTCACACGGCCGCCACGGATCAGAACAACCGAGTGTTCCTGCAGGTTGTGGCTTTCACCGGGGATGTACGAGATGACCTCGAACCCGTTGGTCAGGCGCACTTTGGCAACCTTACGCATCGCCGAGTTCGGTTTCTTCGGTGTGGTGGTGTACACGCGGGTGCAGACGCCGCGTTTCTGCGGGCACTGCTCCAGGTGCATGGACTTCGAGCGTTTTACTTTGGGCTGCCGCGGTTTGCGGATCAGCTGTTGAATAGTTGGCATTCCGGTTTCTTCCCCGTTTTGCAACACACATGACATGCACGCGGGTTGCGTGCGGTTAAATTCGCTGCACTCATGCGTCCACAAGCGCAAAACCCGCGAGCGTTCCCATTCCGAGGTGAACGTCGCGGTTTGTTATCAGAGGGCGCGAACGATAAAAGTGTCCGGGCCTTGACCAGTTCATTACTGAAATCGGTTATGGGGCGGCCCCCGGTACCGAGATGACGCGCGTAATAGGGGGAGTCGGGCCAAGTGTCAACAGTAACTCCTTGTCAGGAAGTCACGCTAGTCGCACCCCCACTTACCTGCCCGGTCATGCGTTTTCTAGCCCGTTGCGCGTTGCGGGTTTCCCAGCGCGCAGGCATAGTCAGCTCAACGGTCTGCACCACGGATGATTCATGCAAGTCATAGGCCTCTGCCGCTTTTCCTACCCCGCCCTTGGCGGCTTTCAGGTCGAACATGACACGATCGAGGAACGCCGGCGGTATCTCTACAACCCGGCCCGTCTGGAAGAGCGGTTCCGCCTGTTCGAAACCACCACCCTGCCCTGTTTCAAGGAACAGACCGATGAGGATTTTCAGTTCCTGATCGTGATCGGGGAGTGTCTGCCGAAACCTGCCTTTGACCGACTGCACGATCTGACTTCTGGCATGAAACAGGTCCGGATCATCGCGCGCGAACCCGTCCGGCACCGTAAAGTGATGAAACAGATCCTGAACGCGGCGCGCGACAACCCCAGCGCGCCGTGCCTGCAGTTCCGTCACGACGATGACGACGCCGTCTCGGTGGATTTCGTCGAACGCCTGCGCATCGCCGCGGTCGAGGGTGAAGCTCTAATGGCGAACAACAAAACCGTCGCCATCGACTATAATCAAGGGTTCCTGGCCCGTTTCGGCCCGGATGGCATTCGGGCCGCACAAGTGTTTCGCCCTCTGCTGGGCGTTGGGTTCGCCATGCATGTGCGCGGCGGCTGCGAGCAGACGATCATGAATTTCGCCCATCATCGCATCGGGAACTTCATGCCGGTGATCAGCTATCCGGACGCGCCAATGTGGGTGCGTACGCTGAACCAGTTCAACGATTCACCCCATGCCCGCAACAGCACCACAGAATTGTCCCCGCTGACACCCGAGCAGGAGGGCGAATTCATCGCCCGCTATGCTATCGAGCAGGACGCAGTCCGGCGGGCTCATTCTGTGGCGTGAGAGTGCCGCTCGCGGAACAGCGTGAATAGTCCGGCCCCCACCACCAACGCTGCCCCGAACAAAGTGACCGCATCCGGCCAGTCTCCGAACACCAGCCAGCCCAGGGCCAGCGCCCAGATCAGGCTGGAATAGCGGAACGGCGCGACAAATCCGACGTCTCCAACGCGCATCACCATGACGCTGCACAGGTAACCGGTCAGCACGAACACCGCGGCACAGGCAACCATCAGCCCGGCGCCCGTCGGGACCGGCTGCCAGCCTGACGCGAGCGATGCGCACCCGGCCGCAACGGTGATGGTGAACGAGGTCGCCAATGTAACGGCCAACGAGGGCACATGGATCGACATGCGCCGCGTGATCAGATCGCGGATCGTGACCGACACAACGGCGATCAGCGCGTAGATGGCATAGATGCTGAACCCCTCGGGGCCCGGTCGTACGATCAGCAGCATTCCGAGGAACCCCAGCACAATGGCCAGAACCCGCCGCCAGCCGATCTGTTCACCGAAGAACACCACCGCGCCGAGGGTCACCGTCAGCGGCAAGGCTTGCAGAACGGCCGTCACATTGGCCAAAGGCATATGCAGCAGCGCGGTCAGAAAAAAGAACGTAGCCGACAGCTCAGCCACACACCGAGCCGCCACCAGCCACTTGTCATGACGCGGAAAGTTCAGATGCAGCGCCCCTAAATGCCGCGCCAGCAGGTACACCAGAACCGTCGCCAGAACCCCACGCATGGCCACCATCTGGAACAATGGCACCTCCGCCCCGGCGGCCTTGATCAGCGCATCATTGAAGGTAAAGGCCGCCATGCTGCCCATCATAAGCAGCGCGCCTTTTACGTTTGGGGTCATTTCAATAACGTCCAGTCCAAAATAGCTTGACTATTGGCCCTGTTGACCACGAGGCTGTCAACTCATCGGGAAAGTTCTGGGCGGCAATTGCCGCCTGCAGCCCAAAGCTCATAAAAATGCGGGCCGAACGCGATGAACGGGCACGTATGGCTCGAAGTCTCTATCTCTGCGAAACTATTCCTTACCAACGTCCGTTTTCAAAATGCGTCGCTTCTTCGCACCTTGCGGAGCCAACCGCACCTGGCAGAAACGCATATGGCCCGAGCCTTCAATCTCAATCAAAGGTGGGGACATCTACGACATTGCCACCAACTCAGCCTGTAAAACCGCATCCCCGACAGGATCGTTTTGCCCCCAGCCCGCCACCATGGCGTCACCAACTACACGCGCCATTTTTGCCCAGTCTGTTTTGGCTGCTCTCAGTAACCGCGTCTGCAAATTTGTGAGGCCCGTCACAGAATCTGGATAGCGTGCCGCGAGAACATTGAAAGCGTGCAATGTGTGAGCATGCACATTCCGGATCAACTGGATCAGGCGAATTTGGCAGCTTCACCACGGCCTCCCAATACCGCTGCATCTTACACCATTCGGACGGTGATAGCCGGACGGCTGGTATGCGTGTGCTTTCAGCGTTCAGCAGCAAATCGGACCAATAATCTTGACCTTCTTTATTGCGCATGCCTTTCGGGAAAAAGCGGAACGAAACACGGTTCTGGTCAACCCCAATGCGTGGAAGCAACGCAGAAAGATACCACCGCCAAATACATTCCCGCGCTGAAAAATCGCCCCAAACTTCGATGGTCGATGCCTGATGAGCTAGATCATCAAACTCATACGGCTCCGGCACCATACTAAGGTCAACCCCTTTTTGATGGAGTTCGACAAGATCATATCTCGGTAAAATCTGAAGCCAGACAAAATAGTCCATTTTGCTACCATCCGGCAGATCAAGTGACGGAGTATTGTCCCAAAATTCTGCGCGCTCTTCCTGAAATTTCTCCGGGTCCTTCCATTCGGCAAGAGGACCTACAGAGAAATCCTCAAAGCAAAGAAAAACGAATGTTTCATCTGGAAGATCAGGAAGTTCAGCTAGTTCGATATGAGAATTGCAGAGAATTAGACGCATCGGTTTCCAAACAGAGCATAAAATCAACTGAAACGGGTGGCAAAACTCACTCGGGCTTTGCAACACTCTACAGCGGTCGTCTTGTGCCGCGCAAATTTTGTTGGGAGCTTTTACTTCAAGCCGGCATCAGTCTGAACCTTGATCAAAAAAAGGCCCCGCGTTTCCGCAGGGCCTTTCCTGAAATTATGCCAAAGCGCTTACTCGCGGCTTTCCGGGGTCTCCACCAGAACGTCCAGTTCGTCGCCGACCATGTCGTCTTCGACCATCGGCGCAGCCAGGGCAGCGGCGGCTTCGGCCTCTTCCCGGCGGGCTTCGATCACGACGTTGTCGCGCGACTGGGCAACCTGGCGCACGGCCTGGGTCGCACCACCGGTACCGGCCGGGATCAGGCGGCCGACGATGACGTTCTCTTTCAGGCCCACCAGCTTGTCCTTCTTGCCCTGAACCGAGGCTTCGGTCAGCACGCGGGTGGTTTCCTGGAACGACGCCGCCGAGATGAACGAACGCGTCTGCAGCGAGGCTTTGGTGATCCCCAGAAGGATCGGCTCGCCCTGAGCCGGACGGCCGCCGCGCGAGATGGTCTTCTCGTTGGCCGCGTCGAACTCTTGCTTGTCGACATGCTCGCCTTTCAGCAGGGTGGTGTCGCCTGAATCCAGGATCTCCCACTTCTGCAGCATCTGGCGCACGATGACCTCGATGTGCTTGTCGTTGATCTTCACACCCTGCAAGCGGTAGACGTCCTGCACCTCGTCGATCATGTAATCCGCCAGCGCTTCGACACCCATGATGGACAGGATGTCATGCGGAGCCGGGTTACCGTCCATCAGATATTCACCCTTCTGGATGAAGTCCCCTTCGGCGACCGGGATGTGCTTGCCCTTGGGCACCATGTACTCGATGGTCTCCATGGACTCGTCAGCCGGTTCGATGCTGATGCGGCGCTTGTTCTTGTAGTCGCGGCCAAAGCGCACGTAACCATCGGCTTCTGCGATGATCGCGTGATCTTTCGGACGACGCGCTTCGAACAGTTCGGCCACACGCGGCAGACCACCGGTGATGTCCTTGGTCTTGGCGCCTTCACGCGGGATACGCGCGACAACGTCACCGGCCTTGATGGTCTGGCCATCTTCGACCGACAGGATCGCGTCCACCGACATCGGATAGTGAACCGGGTTGCCCGCATCGTTGCGGACCGGCTCGCCATCTTCACCGACCAGAATGATCTCGGGCTTGAGGTCGCTGCCTTTGGGGGCGGCGCGCCAGTCGATCACGATCTTCTGGGTCATACCGGTGGCTTCGTCAGTCTCGTCACGGACAGCCAGGCCCGAAACAAGGTCAACATATTTCGCAGTACCGGCTTTTTCGGCGATGATCGGCAGAGTGTACGGGTCCCATTCGAACAGCTTGTCGCCACGGGCCACTTTGGTGCCGTCCTTGACGAACAGCTTGGAGCCATAGCCCAGCTTGTGGCTGGCACGCTCTTCGCCATGCTCGTCCTTGATCACCAGCTTCATGTTCCGGCCCATGACCAGGCTTTCGCCTGCCGCATTGACCAGAATCTGCGGGTTCTCGAAGGAAACGACACCGTCCTGGCTGGCTTCCTGGAACGACTGCTGACCACCTTGCGCAACACCACCGATGTGGAAGGTCCGCATGGTCAGCTGTGTACCGGGTTCACCGATCGACTGCGCGGCGATGATGCCGACAGCCTCACCCGTGTTCACCATGGTACCGCGCGCAAGGTCACGACCGTAGCAGGTGGCGCAGACGCCTTCCTCGGACTCACAGGTCAGAGGCGAGCGGATGCGCATCGAGGCAACAGCAGCCTCATCGATGGTGTCAGCCATACGTTCGTCGATCAGCTGACCAGCGGCCACCAGAACCTCATCCGTACCCGGACGCAGAACGTCGTCAGCCGCGACACGGCCCAGCACACGTTCGGCCAGCGAGGCGACAACCTCACCGTCGTTCACGGCGGCTTCGGCAGTAATCGCACGCTCGGTGCCACAGTCGATCTCACGAACGATGCAGTCCTGTGCCACGTCCACCAGACGACGGGTCAGGTAACCCGAGTTCGCCGTCTTCAGAGCGGTATCCGACAGACCCTTACGGGCACCGTGGGTCGAGTTGAAGTATTCAAGAACGGTCAGGCCTTCCTTGAAGTTCGAGATGATCGGCGTCTCGATGATGTCACCGTTCGGCTTGGCCATCAGGCCACGCATACCGCCCAGCTGTTTCATCTGAGTGACCGAGCCACGCGCGCCCGAGTGGGCCATCATGTAGACCGAGTTCGGTTCCTGCTCAGACCCATCCTTTGCCCGATCCGACGACGAAATCGTCGACATCATCGCCTCGGTGACGCGGTCGTTACATTTCGACCATGCATCAACAACCTTGTTGTACTTTTCGCCCTGAGTGATCAGGCCGTCCATGTACTGTTGTTCAAAGTCTTTCACCTGACCGCGGGTGTCATCAACGATGCCCCACTTGTCGTCCGGGATGACCATGTCGTCCTTACCGAACGAGATGCCCGCCTTGAACGCTTCTTTGAAGCCCATCGACATGATCTGGTCACAGAAGATAACCGACTCTTTCTGACCGCAGTAGCGGTAGACGGTGTCGATCACCTGCTGCACTTCTTTCTTCCGCAGCAGACGGTTGACCAGTTCGAACGGCGCCTTGTTGTTCATCGGCAGCAGCGCACCCAGGCGCAGACGGCCCGGAGTGGTTTCATAACGCTTCTGAACTTCGTTGCCTTCATCGTCGATCTGCGTGATCCGCGCGGTGATCTTGGTGTGCAGATGCACTTCACCCGCGTCCAGCGCGTGCTGAACTTCTTCGATCGAACCAAACACTTTGCCTTCGCCCGGCATGCCCTCACGTTCCAGGGTCACGTAGTACAGACCGAGGATCATATCCTGCGACGGAACGATGATCGGCGCGCCGTTTGCGGGCGACAGAACGTTGTTCGTCGACATCATCAGAACACGCGCTTCCAGCTGCGCCTCAAGGCTCAGCGGCACGTGAACGGCCATCTGGTCACCGTCGAAGTCGGCGTTAAAGGCCGAACAGACCAGCGGGTGCAGCTGGATGGCTTTACCTTCGATCAGGACCGGCTCGAACGCCTGAATGCCAAGACGGTGCAGCGTCGGCGCACGGTTCAGCATGACAGGGTGTTCGCGGATCACCTCGTCGAGGATATCCCACACTTCGGGACGTTCTTTCTCGACCAGTTTCTTCGCCTGTTTCACGGTCGAAGACAGACCCTTGGCTTCAAGACGCGAGTAGATGAACGGCTTGAACAGCTCCAGCGCCATCTTCTTGGGCAGGCCACACTGGTGCAGCTTGAGTTCCGGGCCGGTCACGATGACCGAACGACCCGAGAAGTCGACGCGCTTACCCAGAAGGTTCTGACGGAAGCGGCCTTGCTTACCTTTCAGCATGTCCGACAGCGATTTCAGCGGACGCTTGTTGGCACCGGTGATCACGCGGCCACGACGGCCGTTGTCGAACAGAGCATCCACGGATTCCTGCAGCATCCGCTTTTCGTTGCGGACGATGATGTCAGGCGCGCGCAGCTCGATCAGACGCTTCAGACGGTTGTTCCGGTTGATGACACGGCGATACAGATCGTTCAGATCCGACGTCGCAAAGCGACCACCATCCAGCGGAACCAGCGGACGCAGTTCCGGCGGGATGACCGGGATCACGGTCATCACCATCCACTCGGGCCGGTTGCCCGACTCGAGGAAGGATTCAACAACCTTCAGACGCTTGATGATCTTCTTGGGCTTCAGTTCGCCGGTTGCTTCGGCCAGATCGGCGCGCAGCTGCTCGGCTTCGGCTTCCAGATCGATCTGGGCCAGCATCTCGCGGATGGCTTCAGCACCGATATTCGCGGTGAACGCGTCCATGCCATAGGCATCCTGCGCATCCATGTACTCTTCTTCGGTCAGCATCTGGCCGTAGGTCAGGTCGGTCAGACCGGGCTCGATGACAACATAGTTTTCAAAGTACAGAACGCGTTCCAGATCGCGCAGCGTCATGTCCAGCATCAGACCGATGCGGGACGGCAGCGATTTCAGGAACCAGATGTGTGCAACAGGCGCGGCCAGTTCGATATGGCCCATACGCTCGCGGCGGACTTTCTGCAGGGTGACTTCGACACCGCATTTCTCGCAGACAACGCCGCGATACTTCATCCGCTTATATTTGCCGCACAGACATTCGTAATCTTTGATCGGGCCAAAGATACGCGCGCAGAACAGGCCGTCACGCTCGGGCTTGAACGTCCGGTAGTTGATGGTTTCGGGTTTCTTGATCTCGCCATAGGACCAAGACAGGATCCGCTCGGGCGACGCCAGCGAGACCTTGATCTCGTCGAAAACCTTCGGGGGCGTCAGCGGGTTGAACGGGTTGTTGGTGATTTCCTGGTTCATTTGTTACCTCAAATCTTGCGGAAGGGGGGACGGGAGAAAGGGCAGCGCCCTTACTCCTCAACCTCCGCATCCAGGAGTTCCATATTCAGGCCGAGGCCACGGACTTCTTTCACCAGAACGTTGAACGATTCCGGTACGCCCGCTTCAAAGTTATCCTCGCCCTTGACGATCGACTCATAGACCTTGGTCCGGCCGGCGACGTCATCCGATTTCACGGTAAGCATCTCCTGCAGGGTGTAGGCGGCGCCGTAAGCTTCCAGAGCCCAGACCTCCATCTCACCAAAGCGCTGACCACCGAACTGCGCCTTACCTCCCAGCGGCTGCTGGGTAACCAGGCTGTACGGCCCGGTCGAACGCGCGTGGATTTTGTCATCCACCAAGTGGTGCAGTTTCAGCAGGTACTTGATGCCCACGGTTACGGGGCGTGCAAATTGCTCACCCGTACGACCGTCGAACAAAACCGACTGACCGCTTTCCGAGAAGCCCGCACGCACCAGCGCGTCGTTGACGTCAGCCTCTTTGGCACCGTCAAAGACCGGGGTTGCGATCGGAACACCGCGGGTCACGTTGCCCGCAGCCTCGATCAGGCCATCCTCGTCCATGTCGACAATGCCTTCTTCGTAGACATTTTCGCCATAGGCCAGTTTCATCGCCTCGCGAACCGGGGTCAGGTCGCCGGACCGGCGGTATTCACCCAGAGCATCATCGATGTTCAGACCCAGACCGCGCGCGGCCCAACCCATGTGGGTTTCAAGGATCTGACCAACGTTCATACGCGACGGCACACCCAGCGGGTTCAGACAGAAGTCAACCGGCGTACCATCGGCCAGGAACGGCATGTCTTCCATCGGAACAACCTTGGAGATCACACCTTTGTTCCCGTGACGACCGGCCATCTTGTCGCCCGGCTGCAGCTTGCGCTTAACGGCGATGAAGACTTTGACCATCTTCATCACACCCGGCGGCAGGTCGTCGCCACGGCGAACTTTCTCGACCTTGTCTTCGAAACGGGCGTCCAGAGCGCGCTTTTGCACTTCGTACTGCTCGTTCAGAGCCTCTACGATCTGTGCGTCCTGCTCACCTTCCAGCGCCAGCTGCCACCACTGACCACGGGTCAGGGTGTCCAGCAGGTCCTCGGTGATCACCGACCCTGCCTTGACGCCTTTCGGGCCTTTGACAGCGGTTTTACCCAGGATCAGGCCCTGCAGACGCGCATAGATGTTGCGGTCCAGGATCGCCAGTTCGTCGTCCCGGTCACGGGCCAGACGTTCGACTTCCTCACGCTCGATCTGCAGCGCACGCTCGTCTTTCTCGACGCCGTGACGGTTGAAGACGCGGACTTCCACGACCGTACCGTAATCGCCCGGCTTCACGCGCAGCGAGGTGTCGCGCACGTCAGATGCTTTTTCACCAAAGATGGCGCGCAGCAGCTTTTCTTCCGGGGTCATCGGGCTTTCGCCCTTCGGAGTGATCTTGCCGACCAGAATATCGCCCGGCTCAACATCCGCGCCGATGTAAACGATGCCCGCCTCGTCGAGGTTGCGCAGCGCTTCTTCACCGACGTTCGGAATATCGCGGGTGATCTCTTCCGGACCCAGCTTGGTGTCACGGGCGGCGACTTCGAATTCCTCGATATGGACCGAGGTAAAGACGTCGTCACGCGCGATACGTTCCGAGATCAGGATCGAGTCTTCGTAGTTGTAACCGTTCCACGGCATGAACGCGACGACCACGTTCTTGCCAAGGGCCAGCTCACCCATATCGGTCGACGGACCGTCGGCAATGACCTCGCCCTTCTGGACGGTGTCACCCACCTTGATCAGCGGACGCTGGTTGATGCAGGTGTTCTGGTTCGAACGCTGGAATTTGCGTAGACGATAGATGTCAACGCCAGCGTCGCCCAGTTCCAGATCTTCAGTGGCGCGGATAACAATACGCTGGGCATCGACCTGGTCGATGATACCAGCGCGTTTCGCCTGAATCGCAGCGCCTGAGTCGATCGCAACCTTTTCCTCGATCCCGGTACCGACCAGCGGCGCTTCGGCGCGCAGCAGCGGAACCGCCTGACGTTGCATGTTCGAGCCCATCAGAGCGCGGTTGGCGTCGTCATTTTCAAGGAACGGGATGAGCGATGCAGCGACCGAAACCAGCTGTTTCGGCGACACGTCGATCAGGTCCACATTCTCGCGCGGGGCGAGGGTGTAGTCACCGGCCTGACGGGTCGACACCAGATCGTTGATGAACTTGCCATCAGCGTCCAGAGTCGCGTTCGCCTGCGCCACGGTGTGACGCATTTCCTCGGTCGCGGACATGTAGTGAACCTCATCGGTCACCTCGGCGTCTTTGACGACGCGATACGGTGTTTCAATGAAGCCATACTTGTTCACGCGGGCAAAGGTTGCCAGCGAGTTGATCAGACCAATGTTCGGACCTTCGGGCGTTTCAATCGGGCACATCCGGCCATAGTGGGTCGGGTGTACGTCGCGAACCTCAAAGCCCGCACGCTCACGTGTCAGACCACCCGGGCCAAGCGCCGAGAGGCGGCGTTTGTGAGTAACTTCCGACAGCGGGTTGGTCTGGTCCATGAACTGCGACAGCTGCGAGCTGCCGAAGAATTCACGAACCGCAGCGGCCGCCGGTTTCGCGTTAATCAGGTCCTGCGGCATGACAGTGTCGATCTCGACCGACGACATACGCTCTTTGATCGCGCGCTCCATGCGCAGCAGACCGACGCGGTACTGGTTTTCCATCAGTTCGCCGACCGAACGCACACGACGGTTGCCGAGGTGGTCGATATCGTCCACGTCGCCTTTGCCATCACGCAGTTCCACCAGCGCCTTGATGCAGGCCACGATGTCTTCGCGGCGCAGGGTGCGCAGAGTGTCCGGCGCGTCCAGAGCCAGACGCATGTTCATCTTCACACGGCCAACGGCGGACAGGTCATAACGCTCGCTGTCGAAGAACAGCGTGTCGAACAGGGCCGACGCAGCCTCGACGGTGGGCGGCTCGCCCGGGCGCATGACGCGGTAGATGTCCATCAGCGCGCTTTCACGGTTCAGGTTCTTGTCCTGAGCCATTGTGTTGCGCATGTAGGGGCCAACGTTGACGTTGTCGATGTCCAGAACCGGGATGTCGGTGATGCCCGCATCGATCAGTTCCTTGACGGTGCCGCCGATCAGGTCGCCGTCCTTGTCGTATTCCAGGGTCAGCTCATCACCGGCTTCGACATAGATCGCGCCGTTTTCTTCATTGATGACATCCTTGGCGACGTATTTGCCAACGATGTGATCGAACGGAACCAGCAGGTCGGTAACTTTGCCTTCGTCGATCAGCTTCTTGACCGCGCGCGGGGTGACTTTCTTGCCCGCTTCGGCAATCACTTCACCGGATTTGGCGTCGATCAGGTCATAGGTCGGACGGGTACCGCGGACACGTTCGGGGAAGAACGGCGTGATCCAGCCCTTCTTCTTGTCCAGCTTGTAGGACACGGTGTTGTAATACGCGTCCATGATCGCTTCCTGATCCAGGCCCAGCGCATACAGCAGGGTGGTCACAGGCAGCTTGCGGCGACGGTCGATACGGGCGAACACGATGTCCTTGGCGTCGAACTCAAAGTCCAGCCAGCTGCCGCGATACGGGATGATGCGGCAGGCAAACAGCAGCTTGCCCGAAGAATGGGTCTTGCCCTTGTCGTGGTCAAAGAACACACCGGGCGAACGGTGCATCTGGGACACGATCACACGCTCGGTACCGTTCACGATGAACGTGCCGTTCGGTGTCATCAGGGGCATGTCGCCCATGAACACGTCCTGTTCCTTGATGTCCTTGACCGATTTGGCGCCGGTGTCTTCATCGACATCAAACACGATCAGGCGCAGAGTGACCTTCAGCGGTGCGCTGTAGGTCATGTCGCGCTGCATGCACTCTTCGACGTCATATTTAGGTTTTTCCAGATCGTATTTCACGAACTCCAGAACGGAGGTTTCGTTAAAATCCTTGATCGGGAAAACCGACTGGAACACACCTTTGATGCCTTCGCCGTCTGTGGGCTGCTCTGCATCGCCGGAGCGCAGGAAAAGATCATAAGAAGATTTCTGCACCTCAATGAGGTTCGGCATTTCCAAAACTTCGCGGATTTTGCCGTAATATTTACGAAGACGTTTCTGGCCAAGGAACGTTTGAGCCATGTCAGATGTCACCTTTCGATGTTCTCAGCGGGCAAAGACACCGTCGGGCCCCGGCATCTTGCACATTCGAGACGACACGTCCGGATCAATTCATGGCCACCGTCCCGAAGGCAGCCTCCCGATCCAAGAACCGCGTCTTAGAAAACGCCCCACCCCATGAGGCCCTTTCTAAGACAGGTTCGGCTGGACCCGGATTTCTCCGGACCCAGCCAAATTTTTCGGCGCATCAGCGATGCACCAGAGACCAAGCTTAGGCCAGCTCGACTTCGGCGCCAGCTGCTTCCAGCTTGGCTTTGACGTCTTCTGCTTCTGCTTTGTCCACGCCTTCTTTGATCTTGCCGCCAGCTTCGACCAGTTCCTTGGCTTCTTTCAGGCCCAGGCCGGTGATGCCGCGAACTTCTTTGATGACGTTGATTTTCGATGCGCCGGCGTTCTTCAGAACGACGTCGAATTCGGTTTTTTCTTCCTCAGCTGCGCCACCGGCGTCGCCGCCAGCTGCAACCATTACGGCGCCGCCAGCTGCGGGCTCGATGCCGTATTCGTCTTTGAGGATGGTTTTCAGTTCTTGTGCTTCCAGCAGGGTCAGACCCACGATGCTTTCTGCGAGTGCTTTCAGATCAGCCATTTTATCAGCTCTTTCCGTTTACAGTGTGTGTTCCAACGTCAGGGCAAATGCCCCACGCAGATCATTCAGTGCCAACCGCTTACGCAGCTTCCGCCTTCTCTTCGATGGTGGAAAGGATGCTTGCGATGTTGCTTGCAGGTGCGCCAATCGCGCCGGCGATGTTCGAAGCAGGTGCGCCAATGCAGCCCACGATCGAAGCAATAAGCTCCTCACGCGACGGCATTTTCGAAACGGCTTCAACGCCTTTGCGGTCCAGAGCGTTCTCGCCCATTGCACCGCCGAGGATTTCAAAATTCTTGTTATCCTTGGCGAAGTCCTCGGCCACCTTGGCTGCTGCCACGGGGTCCTCGGAATAGGTCAGAACGGTCATCCCTGTCAGCAGGTCGGCCATGCTTTCACACGGCTTACCCTCAAGGGCGATTTTGGCGAGCCTGTTCTTGGCAACACGCACGGAGCCACCCGCGTCACGAGCACGTGCGCGAAGGTCCTGCATCTCGGCAACTGTCAGACCGGCGTAGTGCGATACCACTACGACGCCAGAGCTTTCGAAGATTTGGCCGAGTTCCTCGACCACTTTCTCTTTCTGGGCTCTATCCACAGTTCTCTCCAAGTTAGGGGCGATATCTCACCCCGGCTCATATTTGCCGTGGCTTGCGCCCCGGCGTTCAGGTCCGTTGTTACGGGATTGGCCAAAACTCGCCCGAGGATCGTGACCCTCAGAATTCTTTGGTCTTACCCGTCTCAGGCAGGGAATTAAGGGGCCAGATGGACCCACCCACCGTCTTGGACGAAACGAAATAAAGCGCACGACGAATCGCACGCTTTACTCCGCAGCTCTCTTTAGGGCAGATGGCCGGGGTTTCCAAGGGGTAAATTGACCGTCCGAGCGGTTTGGCAAGACCATGCCGCCGCGCATCGGCCCCTGTCAGCGATTGACATGGCCTGCGCGCTGGGGTCCAGTCAACCAAACCCCTTGCTTCGTGTCCAGCTTTTACCCCCTATGCCAACTCTCACAGAAGATGAACACAGGCGCGCAACCGAGTTTGTCGCAGAGTTCGCGCGCCATGCCGGGCTGGACGGGGCGTTGCAATTCGATTGCGTATACCGGTCGCACGGCTTTCCCGACACGCGACTGGTTCTTCGGGCACAAGGACCTTTGCGGGACTATGCGATAAAGATCGACACCACCTCGCCCGAAACCGGCCGGCTGCAGACAGAATTCGATATTCTGACCCGGCTGGCGCGGTATTTCGACCAGCACGAGACATCGCGCGTGGTGCACCCCCATTACCTGTCACCGGGGAACATGTTCTTTGTATCCGAATTCATCGACCGGCCCACCGCCGTCGACGTGATCCACAACAGCACAGACGACGATCAGGTTGCCCGGATTTACCGCCGCGCCGGGGCGTGGCTGCACGATCTGCATGGCTTTCAACCTGCCACGGAATATGAGTTCCGCCCGCGCTGGATGACTGACACCATCAACGATCTGCTGCCATCGGTGCCGCCGCACATCCGGACAGCAGGCACCCAGATGGCGGAAATCCTGGAAAGCTCGGCGCTGCAGCTGAAGGGTATCCCCGAAACACGGGTGTTTTCGCACGGCGACTTTCACGGCCAGAACCTGATTGTCGGCAAGGGCGAGATGATCGGGCTGGATTTCACCGAGGTGCGCGAGAAGCTCGCCGTCTACGACATCGTCGACTTCCTCAAATCGGATATCTTCCGCGATGCGGACCCTTCTGATGTGGACCGCAGCGGCATTGTGAAACCGAACAAGGACATGTTCTTTCGCCGCTATCGGCATCCGATCCATATGGGGATATTGGATTTCTGCATCCGCGGACGCCTTCTGAAAGACTGGCTGGCGTCGTGGCACGTCGATCACACCTGCAGCCCCTACGAAGAGGATCGACGGAAGCGTCTGGGTGATCGGCTACACCTCGCCTTCAAGCAGGGTTAGGGCGAGGCCCCGGCCACTGTTTGATAACGCCGTTGTTAACGCCAATCTCAGGTTGACTGTTTACATCAGGGCCGTTTTATACCCAGATCAAACAGTAGCCGGTCTTTGACGAAAGACCCGCGAAAACAGGCGTTTTAAAGGTCTCTTTGCTAAATGGTACTTCGCAGTTTTTTCGCCCAGGACAGTTCCAGCCTGGTTGTTACGTCAAGCTCTGATCCGGGAATTGTCGGCGATCCGATCATCAACAATTCCGACACTCCGAACGGGACCGTTTTTCAATATTCCGGCGGCACGGGAACCACGGTCACACTGGATGACACCAGTGGCAGCCGGGCTGTCTTCAATGACGATCAGGAATCGGGTCACGTTATTACCAATGGCGGTGGAATTGTCACCAACGGCACACAGGTTGAATCCGAGTCCATCATCACGGTGCGGGCGCTGGACATCAACGGAAACCCCACCGGACCAGAGATTGATATCTATGTGTTTTCCCAGAACGGGATCACACAGGATGTCTGGGGCTATGCAACTTCGGCGCCCCTGACACCCGGCACTTCGTATGTCAAGATCAGCGGATCCAATTCGGGTAGCTCCTCTTATTCGGACTACATCACGTGCTTCGGGGCGGGAACTCTGATTGAAACCGCTGAAGGAGAGGCCGAGGTTCAATCTCTCAAGCGTGGTCAGCACGTCTGGACCCGGGACAGCGGGCTTCAGCCAATCCTTTGGATCGGCACAACCGAGGTTCCCGGCTTCGGCGCATTTGCTCCGGTTGTCATTGAACCGGGCGCAATCGGAAATACGCGGGAACTGGTTTTGTCACAGCAGCACCGGGTCCTGATTCAATCACCCGCGACCGACATGCTGTTCGCCTCGCCCGAGGTCTTCGTGGCAGCCAAGCATCTTTGCGGTCTTCCGGGCATTTCCATCCGCGAGATGGACCATGTGACCTACACGCATTTCATGTTTGACCGTCACCACATCGTCCGCTCGAACGGCGCACTTACCGAAAGCTACTATTACGGCGACACCGCGAAAAAAGCGCTCTCGTCACCACAGCAAACGGAAATTCTTGCGCTGTTTCCGTCGATCCAGCACGCCAGCGACGCGTTCCGGCACACTGCGGCGGCAACAATTGGCGCGCGCGAGGCCAGCGTACTCCGCGCCTACCTCTGAACCAACGGAGATCAGAAACAGAAAAACCCGGGTTGCATCCACAACCCGGGTTCATTCTGTCTAAGCGGTAGTTTTGGGCTTATTCGCCCGATGCAGCCGCCACATCCAGAGTCACGCCCGGGCCCATGGTCGAGCTCAGCGCGATTTTCTTCATGTAGGTGCCCTTGGCGCCCGACGGCTTAGCCTTGGCAACAGCCGAGACGAAGGCACGGACGTTTTCGGCCAGCTTGGCTTCGTCGAAAGACGCTTTGCCAACGCCAGCGTGCACAACGCCGCCTTTTTCCGCCTTGAACTGAACTTCACCGCCCTTGGCTGCTTCCACGGCCGCTTTCACGTCCATGGTCACGGTGCCGACCTTGGGGTTCGGCATCAGGTTGCGGGGGCCCAGAACCTTACCCAGACGGCCGACGATCGGCATCATGTCCGGGGTGGCAATGCAGCGGTCGAATTCGATGGTGCCGCCCTGAATGGTTTCCATCAGGTCTTCTGCGCCAACGATATCCGCGCCTGCTTCTTTCGCTTCGTCAGCTTTCGGGCCACGAGCAAAAACAGCAACGCGCATCGCTTTGCCGGTGCCGTTCGGCAGGCCGACAACGCCGCGAACCATCTGGTCAGCGTGACGGGTGTCAACGCCCAGGTTCAGCGCGATTTCGATGGTCTCGTCGAATTTCGAGGTTGCGTTGGCTTTGACCAGGGCAACAGCTTCTTCGACCGACAGGTTTTCCTTGCCGGCGAAAGCTTCGCGCGCAGCGCGGGTACGTTTACCGAGTTTTGCCATCTTACTTCACCTCGATGCCCATGGAGCGGGCCGAGCCCAGGATGATCTGCATTGCGCCTTCGACGTCGTTGGCGTTCAGATCTTTCATTTTGGCTTCGGCGATTTCGCGAACCTGCTTCGAGGTCACGGTGGCCACGGTCTCACGACCGGGGTTTTCCGCGCCACGGGGACGGTTACGCTTGCCGACCGGCTTCAGACCAGCTGCTTTTTTCAGGTAATAAGACGCGGGCGGCGTCTTGATGTCCATGGTGAAGGACTTGTCCTGATAGTAGGTGATCACGGTCGGGCACGGAGCGCCGGGCTCCATGTCTGCGGTCTTGGCGTTGAACGCCTTGCAGAATTCCATGATGTTGATGCCGCGCTGACCCAGCGCCGGACCAACTGGCGGCGACGGGTTTGCCTGACCTGCAGGAACCTGCAGCTTCATTGTACCAGCAAGCTTCTTGGCCATTTGGTTTTCCTTTCAACGTAGGTGGAACGCGTCCCACCCGGTTTATGTTGCGTGGTCCGATCCGGGATCGCGATCCCTGCAACCTCCCACGAGAGAATCTCGCCCGAAGACGATAGAGGCGGCGTTTACAGGGGAATGTAGGGGTTGGCAAGGGGACGAGCGTTCCGCTTTGAGTTTTCGAATCGGCACCGATGACAAATCGCCAAGCCTCGGGATACCGCGCGCGTTTCCCGGTTGCGCCAATGGCCCCTAACCCTTCGAAAAAACACCCAAATCCAGCAGGCGCCGATGTGTTGAGCACGTCTTTGTCATTGCCTCACATCAAGACCCGCGCCTGTGGTATAGTCATAAAAAATAGGTGTTTTTAGTGGAGGTTTATTATGATCTTTCGATTAATCGCAACGTTTGCCATTGCATTCTCTTTTGCAGGGACCGCGCCGCAAATCGTGCGGGCTGACGCAGGCGAAATCCTGGGCGGCGCTGTCGTCGGCGGCGTCATCGGGTACGCAATAGGCAAGGATCAGCAAAGAAAGCAGCAAGCCAGAACGACCACAAGGTCCTCACCGACCTACCGGTCGGGTATTCCGTCGACCTCGCAGGGCGCGCAGACACAGACGGCGCTCAACTACTTTGGCTACAATGCCGGACGGGTCGATGGTCAGGTCGGACGCGGCACGCGCACAGCGATCGAACGGTATCAGGCCTCCATGGGTTATCCTGTGAATGGCTATGATTTCCAACCCTATCAGCGCGACTTCCTTATGCAGGCCTACTATTGGGGAACCAGCGGCGGTCAGGCCTCAACTCAACTCTCGGGTCAGCCATTGCTGATGGCCTACCGCCAGCAGGTACATACCGGTTCTGCGCTGGCAGCCGCTCCTCAGGTACAGGCAACGCCCACACCGGTTGTGACCGCGCCTGCGCCTGCGCCAGCACCCGCGCCGGCACCCGAGGCGACCGCGACTGAAACAACCACCGCCAGCCTGCCGAGCCTGTTTTCCGGTGGTACCGGGGGTCCTTCCCTCGCCAATCGCTGCAGCGGAGTAATGCTTCAGACATCAACAAATGGCGGCTACACGACTCTGTCAAACATGTCCGATCCTGATTTTGCACTTAGCGAACAGTTCTGCCTTGCCCGTAGCTATGCGATGTCGCGCGGAGAAGATTTGATGCAGGGCATCCAGGGTCTGACCCCGGATCAGGTCGCCGCTCAGTGCGACTCGTTTGGTGACATGTTGGCGCCGCAGGTTGTTTCGCTGTCTCTCAGTTCAAAAAATGAGGCGGAAACTCAAATGCGCAAACTTGCGTTGGATTCCGGGCTTAGCCCCGAGGATCTCGCCGCAACAAGCAAGGTTTGTCTGGCTATAGGCTACCGCGAGGACAACATGGATGCCGCCGTTGGCTCGGCGCTGATGTTGGTTGCAATGGGCGAACCCGCCTACGGAGAACTGATTGGCCACCATCTACGCGAAGGTTTCGGCGTACAGAAACGCCGCGACCTTGCCATGCAGTGGTATGATGCAAGCCTGTCGGCGCTGGACGCGGGATCTCAGGCCGTCTTCTTGCCCTCTCAGACCGACCGCCCGCAACTCTTGCGCGCTGCCATGGTCCAGACGCAATAAGTCGGCCATACTGCGCCGCTTGTGATTGCGGCTAAAAACAAAAAAAAGCCGCGATGCGTTCTGCATCGCGGCTTTTCAAATTCCTGAAGCGGCTTGCTCAGCCCTGCTTGGTCACCTGGGTAAAGTCCAGTTCGACCGGCGTTTCCCGACCAAAAATCGAAACCGAGACCTTCAGCTTCTGGTTCTCGTCGTCCACGCCTTCGACCATGCCATCGAAATCTTCGAACGGGCCATCGTTGACCTTGACCTTCTCGCCGACCTCGAACGAGATCATCAGCTTGGGCGCTTCTTCACCTTCCTGAACGCGGTTGAGGATCTGGTTCACCTCGGCGTCGCGCATCGGCATCGGGCGGCCTTGCGGGCCCAGGAAACCGGTGACGCGGTTGATCGAGTTCACAAGGTGATAGCCCTGATCCGACATCTCCATATGCACCAGCACGTAGCCGGGCATGAAGCGGCGTTCGGTTGTGACCTTCTTGCCCCGGCGCACTTCGATCACCTCTTCGGTGGGCACCAGAACCTCGTCGATATCGTCCTCAAGGCCCTGCTCGGCCACGGACGTGCGGATCTGCTCTGCGATCTTCTTTTCGAAATTCGAAAGAACGCTGACCGAGTACCACCGTTTCGCCATGAACCTGTCGTCCTTGTTTACTTTCGGTGCGTTCGGATCGCCGTAGGCACCGTCATTGAATTTCCATCGCATCACCCGGAATAAAAAGCGGCGCACAGCCCGAATCGCCGCACGCCCATTCCGAATAATACCGCGTCACCTACTCTGACATCGCGCGAGGCGCAAGGGGGCAGTGGCGTTTCCGCCCGCCCGAGGCGGTTTAGCCGAACACACCCAGGATCGCCTGAAGCCCACCGCGAATGGCCAGATCGACCAGCGCAAAGAACACGGCCGTCAGCGCCGCCATGATGAACACCATGACCGTGGTCAGCAGAACTTCGCGCCGGGTCGGCCAGACGACCTTTGCGACTTCGGCACGGACTTGCTGAATGAACTGGATCGGATTCATAGTTGCCATTTGGCTTGGTTCTCTCTGCTAGCGGATGGGCCGGACATAACCGGGCATTGCGGCAATTTCAAGGGCCGTCAGGGCCTGGGCTTGTCGTCCCATTCATCGCTGAGGATACGGCGCGCGTCCCCTTCGGGATCGTCATACTGGTTCGACCGCACCGTATAGATGAACGCCACCAGGCCAACCCCGCCCAAAAGCAGGGAAATCGGTATCAGATAGGCCAGAACTTCCATCGGTTTACCTCAGACGCAGGGCGTTCAGGGACACGGTGATGGACGAGGTCGACATCGCCAGCGCCGCAATCAGCGGCGTGGCCAGGCCAACCACGGCCAGCGGAACCGCGATGATATTATACACGGTGGCGATGCGGAAGTTTTCACGAATCCGTTTGGTCGCCTTCACGGCGGTATCGCAGGCATCCGCGATCGGGGCAAGATCATTGCCCAGCAGCACGATGTCCGACGCCACCCGCGCCGCGTCCAGCGCCGAGGCCGGAGAGATCGACACATGCGCCGCTGCCAGCGCCGCCGTGTCATTCAGCCCATCGCCGACCATCAGGACGTGACGGCCCTGATCACTCAGCTCCTGCACGCGGGCCGCCTTGTCCTGCGGCAGGGCCTGCGCGACCCAATTGTCGATTCCCAGTTTTTCGGCCAAAGCCTGCACTGCGCCCTGCGTGTCACCGGAAATCAGGATGACATCCCTGCCCGCATCGCGCAGGGCCTGAACCGCCTCAGCCGCGCCGGGGCGCAGGCTGTCCGTGAACAGGAAGGTTGCGGGGGCTTGTCCACCAACAGACAGCCAGGCCGCCGTCTGATTGCCCTCTTCCGCGCCGGTCCATGCGGCGCGCCCCAGGCGCACCCGCTGGCCGCGCCAGTTGCCCTCGGTGCCATAACCCGGCACCTCGGTGACGTCTTTGAGGGTAGCCGGCTTGATCCCGGCGTCCCGCGTCGCTTTGGTCAGAGCCACCGACAACGGATGCGAGGACGCTTCGGCCAATGCCAGAGCAATCTCAAGATCCGCGCGGGAATGATCGCCCAGATTGGTCAGCTCGGGCGTGCCCGAGGTCAGCGTGCCAGTTTTGTCGAAAACAACTGTATCGACCTCGGCCAGACGCTCCAACGCAGTGGCGTGCTTGATCAGCATCCCCTTGCGGAACAGCCGCCCCGAGGCCGCCGTGGTCACCGCAGGCACCGCCAGACCAAGCGCACAGGGGCAGGTGATGATCAAAACGGCGGCAGCGATGTTCAGCGCGGTGCGGATATCGCCGGAATAGATATACCAACCCAGAAAGCTGAGCGCCGACAGGATGTGCACGCCAGGCGCATAAAGCTTGGCCGCCTTGTCCGCCAGCGAGGTGTAGCGCGACCGCCCGGATTCAGCGATGGCGACCAGATCGGCCATACGGTGCAGCGAGGTATCCTCGCCCACCGCTGTCGCCCGGATGGTCAGGGGGCCGGTCAGGTTGACCTCACCAGCGCTGACGCTCAGGCCTGCTTCGGCGAAAACCGGCAGAGTTTCACCCGTCAGCAAAGAGCGATCCAGTTCGGATTGGCCCGAGACGATTTCGCCATCCACCGGCATTCGGCCACCGGGCCGGACAAGGATCAGGTCGCCGACGGCCAGAGTAGCCACGGCGACCTCTTCTTCGGCCCCATCGACCAGCTTGATGGCGCGGGGCACCTCAAGCGCGGTTAACTCCTCGGCCGCGGACCGGGCGGCGGCGCGGGTGCGATAATCCAGATAGCGACCCGCCAGCAGGAAGAAGGTCAGCGTCAGCGCCGCGTCGAAATAGGCGTGCTCACCGCTGAGTGCGGTTTCCCACAGCGATGTCACCAGCGCCAGCACGATGGCCAGCACAATCGGCACGTCCATGTTCAGACGGCGTACGCGCAAGGCGCTCCAGGCGTTGGCAAAGAAGGGCTGCGCGGAAAAGGCAATCGCGGGCAGCGCAATCGCCGCCGAAATCCAGTGGAACATGTCGCGCGTGGCGTCCGAGGCCCCCGACCAGACCGACACCGACAACAGCATCACGTTCATCGAGGCAAACCCGGCGACAGCCAGCCGCATCAGCAGATCGCGGCCTGCCTTGTCCGCCTGCGTGGCCGACAGGGCGCCGGGGTCCAGCTCATGCGCTTCAAAACCCGCATTCTCCAGCACCGGGATCAGGTCGGCAGCGCGCAGATCGGGCGCCGCTTTGACCATCGCGCGTTTGAGCGTCAGGTTCACCCGCGCGTCTTCCACGCCGGGATGGCCGTTCAGCTCACGTTCCACCGTAGCGATACAGGCCGAGCAATGAATGCCCGGCAGCGACAGCGCGATCTGCACATCCTGCGGAATGGGTCGCGCCGGTTCCGCCGGGCTGGCAATGCAACCCGGACAGGCCGCGGTGCCGGATGTAAACTGCGCCGTCATCCGGTCACCCCTTCACATACAGCGGCACACGCTGCGCGAACTCGGCACCCGAACTGTCCTTGGCCACCAGACGGATGTTCCAGTTGCCCTTGCCCAAAGCCGCCGGGGCTGCATAGGCCTGACCGTCAAAGGTGAAATCGGGCGCGAAATCCTCTTTCACATGGGTGGCGCGTCCGACGACGGCCTGCAATTCGGTCACTTTGACCGGGGCGCCGGTCTTGTCGGTGATGTGCAGGATCAGCAACCCGCCGGACATTTCGGCGCGGATGGTCCAACCCAGCGCCTGCTGTTCCTGCAGGCGCTCGTTGAACTCCTGACTGGCGACATACGAGTTCTTCACCTCAAGCCCCGGAAAGGTCTTCACCGCGCTATAAGCCAACACGAGGTTGACGGCGATGATCACGCCAAAAGCGGCAACGAACACCGCCAGGGCGTGCTTTCCGGTGAACTGACGCTCGGCCATCTTAGTTTCCTCGTCCATTGAACGTGGTGTCCTTATAGGCGCGCTCACCGCTTTCCACATCCTCGACCCAGATGCGCACAGGCGTAGAGGCCGCAGCCGCAGGTCCGGTGCCTTTTGCCGAAATGATGTAAACGCGGGTCAATTGTGCCGTATCCGCTGTGACATTAACAGTGCTGCCCTCGATCCCTTCGATTTGCAGCTGCAGCGCCGGATCACCGGCCAGCGTCAGCTCGAACGGCCGATCCTCACCATGTTTGTTGCGCAGGCGCACGTCATAGGTGTTGCGGATGGTGCCGTCGGACAGGGTCACAAAGGTCGGGTTGCGCACCGGTGCTACAGTCAGATCGATATCCGAGCGGATGAACAACGCAAACAGCAGGCCAAAGCCGACCGCCGCCCACATCGCCGTATACATGATGGTCCGCGGCCGCAGGATGTGTTTCCAGACATTCTTGGGCGGCTCGCCCGCGCGTTCACGGGTTTCATCGCTGAGCGCCATATAATCGATCAGGCCGCGCGGCTTGCCGATCTTGGCCATCATGTCATCGCAGGCGTCGATGCACAGCGCGCAGGTGATGCATTCCAGCTGCTGGCCATCGCGGATGTCGATGCCCACCGGGCAGACATTCACGCAGGCCATGCAGTCGATGCAGTCGCCCAACTCGGAATCCGCTGTCCGCTTGCCCTTGCCGCGCGGCTCACCGCGCCATTCGCGGTAGCCGACGACCAGAGTGTCCTCGTCCATCATCGCAGCCTGAATACGCGGCCAGGGGCAGGCATAAATGCAAATCTGCTCGCGCGCGAAGCCACCGAACAGAAAGGTCGTGCCGGTCAGGATCAGAACGGTTGTATAGGCAACCGGGTGGGCATTGCCTGTCACCAGATCACGCAGCAATGTCGGTGCGTCAGCAAAATAGAACACCCATGCGCCACCGGTGGCCACGCCGATCAACAACCACACGGTCCACTTGGTCAGACGCAGCCGGGCCTTGCGGAAATCCAGTTTCTCCTGCCGGTGCAGGCGCAGGCGGGCGTTGCGGTCGCCCTCGATCCAGCGTTCGACCAGAATGTAAAGGTCGGTCCACACGGTCTGCGGGCAGGCATAGCCGCACCACACACGCCCCAGCGCCGAGGTGAACAAGAACAGCCCGAGGCCCGCCATGATCAGCAGGCCCGCGACGAAATAGAACTCGTGCGGCCATATCTCGATCCAGAAGAAATAGAATCGCCGGTTCGCAAGATCCAGCAGCACCGCCTGATCCGGCAGGCTGGGGCCGCGGTCCCACCTGATCCACGGCGTCAGATAATAAATCCCTAGCGTAACCGCGAGGATGATCCATTTCAGGTTTCGAAAAGGACCGGACACGCGCCGGGGATAGATGGGCTCCCTAGCGACGTATAGGCTGGGGGCGGGGTCGGAATCGCTCACGAGCTGGCTCCAGATGTGGCTGTTTTTTAGGCATCTTGTCCCAAATCACAACGCGTCCCACTTTGACATGGGTCAAAAGCGCATCGCACAGACACCTTTTGTCACATGCGACCGGATTGCCGCCTGAGCCATCCCACAAAAACCTTGACCGCGGGCCGCAGCGGCGTGTCACCGGTGACGATATGATAACCCCGTTCACCCGGTTCGCAAAACAGCTCGACAAGGCGGCCCGTTTTTATGTCGGGTTCGACGAAATGCCGCGCGGTGACGGTCACCCCCTGCCCGGCCCGCAGCCCTTCGAGCACCAGATTGCCCGGCAACACGATACGACCGGCACGGGGGCCGTGTTCGACACCCTGCCGGGCCAGCCACGAGGTCGCCTCGGTGGTTCCAAGCTCTTCAAGCCAGGGCAGCTGGCTCAGCTCGTCCGGGGTCATAGACACCCTGCCGTGCAGCAGAGACGGCGCGGCGACAATCACGATCGGGCTTTGCAGCAACAGTTCTGATGCCAGTCCGGGCCAGTTCCCGTCCCCATACCGGATCGCCACATCCACCCCACCCGGGCGTAGACTGACCAGATCAGGCGACGGATCCAGCACCAGAGGGATACCGGGATGGTCGAGTTGAAAAGCAGGCAGGCGCGGCATCAGCCACGAGGCCGCAAAAGACGCGGTCAGCGAAATGTGAACCGGGCGATCTTCGGTCAGGTGCATCAGGTCGGCCACGGCATCGCCGATGGCGCCGAAACCAAGATGCAGGGCACGGGCCAGCTTCTCGCCCGCGGGGGTCAGGGTCATGGACTTTCCGCTTCGGTCCAGCAGCGCGGCGGCAAGATGCTTCTCCAACGCGCGCAATTGCTGGCTGATGGCAGCATGGCTGACATTCAGCAGCGCGCCCGCTTGCACTACATTCCCTGTTTCCGCAAAGGCATGAAAGGCCCTGAGTGACGCAAGGGAAGGCATCCGCAACCAATCCATATGTAAATCCCGCTTACACGTTTGATTTCCAATTGAGTCGCATTTTCACACCCGCAGATCAATCCTGAACCCAATTGCAACCAGACTTAGGAGAGATCAGATGCTGTCTGTTTTTGCCAGAACCTTCATGGTCGCCACCCAAACCGAGACGCGTCACAAACCGAAACAGCGGCTGCGCGATGATCCCTGGTGGAAAGTAAGCTTGCGCGTCACAGGTTCGGGCCCAAGATAACGGGTCCTCTGGACCGGGTCGGGGCGGAACACTAGTTTGGGGTTGTAGCACCGGCTGTTCAGGAAACGCGCGAACAGATGGAACAGCCGGTGCCTCAACCTTCGGGCGGCAAGCCGTCCGAAGGTATTCTTTAAACCTTACTGACCACCACCAAGCTGGTGGACATAGGCAGTGACAGCGCGGATTTGCGCGTCGGTCAGACGGTTTTCCCAGGCAGGCATCACACCAAAGCGGCTGTAGGTCACCGTTTCGGTCAGAGCCTCCTGGCTGCCGCCATAGAGCCAGATGGCGTCGGTCAGGTTCGGCGCGCCCTGGAAGACATCGCCTTTGCCATCTTCGCCGTGACAGGCCGCACAGTTGTCTTCAAAGACAACCTTGCCCGCCTGCGCCGCCGCATCGTCGGTCTGCGCATTGGTCAGCGACATGACGTACTGAACCACCTGCGTGATCTCTTCGCCTTCGAGAATCTCGCCAAAAGCCGGCATCTCGGAATAGCGCGCATCGTCGCTTTCCTCGTTCCGGATGCCGTGGGCGATGGTGAACTCGATATCTTCGAGCGTACCGCCCCACAGCCAGGCGTCATCCAGCAGGTTCGGGAAGCCGGTCGCGCCCTGCGCACCCGAGCCGTGGCACTGCGCGCACCAAGTCCGGAACACAGCGCCGCCAGCGTTCACCGCATATTGCTGCAGTTCGGCATCGGTCGAGATCTGCTCCAGCGGTGTTTCAACCAGCTTGGCATTCCAGGGGGCGTTCGCCTCTTCGAAGGAAACCATTTCCTCCTGCACTTCCCCGCGCGAGGACCAGCCGGTCACACCAGCCGTTGCCGACTGAACCAGAGGCCATGCGGGGTACATGATCGTATAGATCACGCCCCAGATGATGGTGACGTAGAAGGTCCACAGCCACCAGCGGGGCATCGGGTTGTCGAACTCTTCCAAGCCATCCCAGCTATGTCCGGTTGTCTTAGGATCGCCCGGCAGTTTTTCAGGTGTCTTGCTCATTGCCGCGCCTCCTCGGATGTGGCGGGTTTGTCTTGATGCCGGAACGGGATGTTGGCGGTGTCCTTATATTCCTTGCTGGCACCGGGGCGGAAAACCCAGATGACGATGCCGACAAAGAAGGCAAACAACAGCAGCAGCATCCAGCTATCCGCGAATTGCCTCAGGAGTGTATATTCTTCCATCACACCCTCCTTAGCGGTTCGCGTCCGGGGTAAAGGTCGAGAAGTCGACCAGCGTACCCAGCATCTGCAGATAGGCCACCAGCGCGTCCGCTTCGGTCAGTTCAGCCTGACCGTCGAAGTTGCGCACGCTGACCTTGTCACCATAGCGTTCCAGCAGCCCGTCATAGTCGCTGTCCGGATCGGCCTGCGCACGGAAGTCCGCCTGGGCATTTGCCAGCATCTCTTCGGTATAGGGCGTGCCGACAAGGGCGTTTGCCTTCATGATGTCACCGATATACTTGCCGTCCAGCTTGCGGTGCTCGAGGAAGCCGTATTTCGGCATCACCGATTCCGGCACAACCGACTGCGGGTCACGCAGGTGGTCCACATGCCACTGGTCCGAGTAACGGCCACCCACACGTGCCAGGTCAGGCCCGGTCCGTTTGGAGCCCCACTGGAACGGATGGTCATACATCGACTCAGCCGCCAGCGAGTAGTGGCCATAGCGTTCAACCTCGTCCCGCATGGGGCGGATCATCTGGCTGTGGCAGACATAGCAGCCTTCGCGGATGTAGATCTCGCGCCCCGCCATTTCGAGAGGGGTGTAAGGGCGCATGCCCTCCACCTTCTCGATGGTGTTCTCAAGGTAGAACAGCGGGGTGATCTGAACCAGGCCACCGATGGTCACGACCAGAAAGCTGAAGATCAGCAGGAGGGTCGCGTTGGTCTCGAGGATCTTATGTTTGTCGAGAATTGCCATTGCTCCGGCCCTCCTTATTCAGCCGGGACCGCGACGGTCAGGCTGGCCTCTTTGGCCGGTGCCTTCCGCACAGTCATCCACAGGTTGTAGCACATGATCACAGCGCCGGCGACGAACATCACGCCACCCAGAGCACGCACCACATACATCGGGAACTTGGCCGCCACGGTATCGGCGAACGAGTTCACCAGGAAGCCGTTGGCATCCACTTCACGCCACATCAGGCCTTCCATGATACCGGTCACCCACATCGACGCGGCGTAGAGCACGATGCCGATAGTGGCGAGCCAGAAGTGCCAGCTGACCATCTGCAGCGAGTACAGACGCTCACGCTTCCACAGGACAGGCACCAGGAAGTACAGCGCACCAAAGGTGATCATGCCGTTCCAGCCCAACGCGCCCGAGTGCACGTGACCAATGGTCCAGTCGGTGTAGTGGCTGAGCGAGTTCACAGCACGGATCGACATCATCGGACCTTCAAAGGTGGACATGCCGTAAAAGCCGACCGAGATCACCATCATCCGGATCACCGGGTCGGTGCGCAGCTTGTCCCATGCGCCCGACAGGGTCATCAGACCGTTGATCATACCGCCCCACGAAGGCATCCACAGCACGACCGAGAACACCATGCCCAGCGTCGAGGCCCAGTCAGGCAGCGCGGTATAGTGCAGGTGGTGCGGACCGGCCCAGATATACAGGAAGATCAGCGCCCAGAAGTGGATGATCGACAGCTTGTACGAGAACACCGGGCGCTCGGCCTGTTTCGGGATGAAATAGTACATCATGCCCAGGAAGCCCGCAGTCAGGAAGAAGCCCACGGCGTTGTGGCCGTACCACCACTGGATCATGGCGTCTTGCACGCCCGACCAGACGATTACGGATTTCGAACCCCAGATGCTGACCGGGATGGTCATGTTGTTGACCAGGTGCAGCATCGCAACGGTGACGATAAACGCCAGATAGAACCAGTTGGCCACATAGATGTGCGGTTCTTTCCGCTTGACCACGGTGCCCAGGAACACGGCCAGATAGGCCACCCAGACAATGGTCAGCCACAGGTCAACATACCATTCAGGCTCGGCGTATTCCTTCGACTGGGTTCCGCCCAGAACATAACCGGTTGCGGCCAGCACGATGAACAGCTGGTAGCCCCAGAACACGAACCACGCCAGATTGCCGCCCCACAGGCGCGCGGCGCTGGTGCGTTGCACAACATAGAACGAGGTTGCGATCAGCGCGTTGCCGCCAAATGCGAAAATCACCGCCGAGGTGTGCAGCGGGCGCAAACGGCCAAAGTTCATGTAACCCTGCGCCCATTCGAAGTTCAGCACCGGAAAGGCCAGCTGGAACGCAATAAAGGTTCCCGCCAGGAACCCGACCACGCCCCAAAAGGCGGTTGCGATCACGCCGTAGCGGATGACCCCATCCATGTATTCGCCCGAGCGATCCACGAGAATATCTGGCTCATCGGTATTTCTAAGCGTCCAGATGAACAAACCAACGGCGATCACCATCACCAGAATTGCGTGCACCTGATACGCCAAATCGCGTGCATAGTTGGTTCCGATCGCCGCGAATATCGCGATCAGACCAAGCACGATCAGCTTGATGTAATTTGACATATTGCGTCCCTTTGCCATGCCCCACGCGATTCTTTATATGCCGCAGGGCTTATTTGACTGGCTGCTGTTTTGTCGGACAGAGGCCAGAACTGCTTTGATCTGTGTCAAGACAATAGCCCGATTTCTGTGACAATCGTAATTTGGCGGCTGGGTCATCAGGCCGCAGCAAGACGCTCTGCAGGCACGAGGTCAAAATGGCGTATAAATCTCTTCTCACCGTCATGACGGACACAAGCCCGAGCGATCCGGCCCTGGCCCAGATGGCGGCGCTGGCATCCGCACAGGACGCCCATATCGAGGCGCTGTGTCTGGGCGTCGACCGCAGCCAGACAGGGTATTACTACGCGGGTGCCAACGCGCTGATTCTTCAGGAAACGCTAACCCGCGCCAATGCCGAAGCCGAGGAAATCCTGACTTACGCCAAAACCTATCTGGGCAAGACCGATACCCGCTGGTCCGCCGAAAGCGGGGTGGCGCAGATTTCGGATATCGGCCGCCACGTCGCCCATCGCGCGCGGTTCTCTGACCTTGTCATCCTGCCGCAACCCTACGGAGAGGATCGCGGTGCCGAGGCCGAACCCATCGTCGAAGCAGCGATGTTCGAAGGTCACGCGCCGGTTCTGATCACGCCACAGAACGCCGCGCCCTTCGCGCGGCCCGGCACGATCCTGATCGGCTGGAACGAAAGCGTCGAGGCCATGCGCGCCATTCGCCGCGCCATTCCCTTCCTGATCGAAGCCGATCTGGTGCGCATCGTCGTCATCGATCCGCCGCGCCACGGCCCGGATCGGTCGGACCCCGGGGGAATGCTGTCACAGATGCTGGCCCGCCACGGCGTAAAATGCGAGATCGACGTGCTGAGCAAAACCATGACACGCGTGTCGGACATCCTGAACCGGCACGCCGCAGACACCGAAGCGGACATGATCGTGATGGGCGCCTACGGCCATTCACGATTCCGCGAAGCCATTCTGGGTGGTGCGACGCGGAACATGCTGGAACAATCCACGGTACCGGTATTCCTGACCCACTAGGCCAAATAGGATCGCAAAAGCTGCCCCTCGGGGGCGGTTTTTACTTTTTCACCAGCCCGATCAGGAACAGCAGGATCACTGCGCCGACCGTCGCGAAGAAGATGGAGGAGAAGACGCCGCCTCCGACAGCAAAACCCAGTGCCGGAAAGATCAATCCGGCAAGAAACGCTCCGACGACACCGACGATGATATTGCCGATCAGACCAAAACCGCGGCCTTCCATGATCTTGCCCGACAGCCACCCGGCGATTGCGCCGATGAACAGCATCGCCAGAATGCTACTGAATTCCATGCTTCGCTCCTGAGGATTGCGCCACTCAGGCCCAGTTAATCACGGCGCGCAGCCTCAGTCACGCCGCAAGCGTGTCAGACCAGAAACCCGCCATCCGAGTCGTCGCCGGCCTCTTCCATCAGGCGGCCCATGTCGGGGATCGTGACGTGGCGCTTGCCTTCCAGCAAAATCACCTGATCCTTTTTCAGGGCCGAAATCTGCCGGCTGACCGTTTCCAGCGTCAGGCCGAGGTAATCCGCCATCGCCTCGCGGGTCAGGGGCAGGTCGAATATGATCGGGCCGGTATTACCTTTTTTGCTGATCGAGGCATCGCGGCGGGCGATGATCGACAACAGGCTGGCAATTTTCTCACGCGCGGTCTTGCGCCCAAGCACCAGCATCCATTCACGGGCGGCGTCCAACTCGTCCAGTGTCATCTGCAGCAACCGGTGCGCGATGTGCGGAGTGGAGTTCATTAATTCTTCGAAAGGTTTTTTGCGAAAGCAGCACATGACCAGATCAGTAGTTGCCTGAACGTCATAAGGCGCAGAATCACGTCCCGGCCGACCAACGAAATCACTGGGCAGCAAGAGGCCGACCATTTGTGTCCGGCCATCCTCCATCGTCTGGGTCAGCGAGGCGATCCCCGACACGACCGAGCCGACAAAGTTCATCTGATCCCCGGACCAGATAATCGTCTGACCGGCTTCGAAACTGCGGTAATACTTAATATCTTCAAGCTCTTCCAGCTCGTTCGCATCACAATGCGCGCACACTGCGCGATGCCGGATGGGGCAGTCTCCACAGTTCGTATGGTCGATCTTGAATATCGGTGTCATGCGCGTTTCCACTTGATCTCGGTCAATGCAACTAGGCGGCCCGTCCCCTAAACGTACCGCCATGATAGTGAAACCTCAATTGGCAAAGCTTGGACTATTTGACGCGAAAGTCCCGCGTTATACAAGCTACCCCACCGCCCCCCACTTCAGCAATGATGTGGGGTCAAGTCTTTATAGCAACTGGATTTCCGGCCTCAAGCCCGGAAGTTCCGTATCGCTGTATATCCATGTCCCCTTCTGCCGCAGGCTGTGCTGGTTCTGCGCGTGCCGCACGCAGGGCACGCAGACGGACAATCCGGTCATCGCCTATGTCGACGTGCTGAAGGCCGAGCTGGACCTGCTGGCCGAGCGTCTGCCCGAAGGGATCACCCTGTCGCGTCTGCATTGGGGCGGCGGCACGCCGACCCTGCTGAACCCGGATCTTATGCGCGATCTGGCAGCGCGGATTCTGGACGTGGTGCCGCTGGGACCGAACGCCGAGTTTTCGGTCGAGATCGATCCGAACGAGATCGACGAAGGCCGTCTGGACGCGCTGGCCGAGGCCGGTATGAACCGCGCCTCGATCGGGGTGCAGGATTTCGACGATGAGATTCAAAAGACCATCGGACGCATCCAAAGCTATGACACCACCCGCGAAGCGGTGGACATGATCCGTGCCCGCGGGATCAACAGCCTGAATGCCGACATCCTGTATGGCCTGCCCCATCAAACCAAGACCCGCATGACGGAGAGCGTACAGAAACTGCTGTCGCTCAGCCCGGACCGGGTGGCGCTTTATGGCTATGCGCATGTCCCGTGGATGGCCAAGCGGCAACAGCTGATTCCCTCGGACGCCCTGCCCACCCCCGAAGAGCGGCTGGACCTGTTCGACACCGCCCGCCGCCTGTTCATGTGGGACAATTATGCCGAAATCGGCATCGACCACTTTGCCACGCAGGACGACGGCCTGACCCATGCACTGAAAGCCGGACGGCTGAAGCGGAACTTCCAGGGCTATACCGACGATCAGGCCGAGGTTCTGATCGGCGTCGGTGCCAGCTCGATCTCGCGCTTCCCGCAGGGCTATGCGCAGAACGCGCCCGCAACGTCTGCTCATACCAAGGCGATCCGCGAAGGGCGGTTCTCGACCTCGCGCGGGCACCTGTTCAAAGGGCAGGACATCTTGCGTTCGCGGCTGATCGAGGCACTGATGTGCGACTTCCAGATCGACAGCGCCGAGATTCTGCGCGACCACGACATCACAGCCGCCGAGTTGCAGCGCATGTATCAGGATGCCAACAGCGCCTTTGACGGGTTGCTGCGCATCACCGAGGACGGGCTGTTCATCCCGCCCGAGGCGCGCCCGCTGACCCGCATGATCGCGCGCAGCTTTGACGCCTATGATCTGAGCAAAGCCGGCCACAGCTCAGCAATCTGACCCGTCAAGAGGTCAGGGCTTGACGCGGCGGGTCGGTTTTTCACACACTTGCAGGGCGGGCGAACGTCTCGCCCGCACCTGGGGCAGGCCGAGTAACAGACAATTGCGCCGACGCATTCGCGTGAGGCTACCTTTTTCGTGCAGTCGATCTGCAATTTGAAAGAGGGACAGCACCTATGCGCGTTTTCACCGTCCTCGGCCCCAGCCAATCGGGCAAAACAACCCTGGTCGAGGCCATCAGCCGCCTCGACGACCGGCCCACAACATTCGACGTTTCCGGAACCGTGCATTTGCACGGTTTTTCTTACTTGGACGAGCCCTGGTGCGCGATCGACGTGGATGGCGGCGGCGACAATCTGGCTTATGTCGGCCCGGCCATGGCAATCTCGGACGCCGCCGTGGTGGTCGTCCCGCCAGACCCGAACGCGGCCGTCCTGTGCGCCCCCTACCTTCGGCTGGTCGAAGAGGCGGGCATTCCCTGTTTCCTGTTCATCAACCGCATGGATCATCCCAATGGCCGCATCCGGGACATTATCGCGGCGTTGCAGACCTATTGCACCCACCACATCGCCCTGCGCCAGGTGCCGATCCGCGAGGGAGACACGATCATCGGCGCGGTCGATCTGATCTCGGAACGGGCGTGGAAATACCAGGAGGGGCAGCCCTCAGCCCTGATCGAACTGCCGCAATCGGTTGAGGACCGCGAACAGGAGGCCCGCACCGAGTTGCTGGAAACCCTGTCGGATTTCGACGACCATCTGTTGGAACAACTGATCGAGGACAAGCAGCCCCCCAGCGACGAGGTCTATGACCTGGCCGCGCAGGTGCTGCAAAACCACCAGCTGATCCCGGCCTGTCTGGGCGCGGCCAGCCATGGCAACGGCCTGACCCGCCTGATGAAGGCGTTGCGTCATGAGGCACCCGAGTTCGATATCGCCGCCAACCGCGACGAGGCCGCCGAGAACGCCCGCGCCATTGCCGGGTTTGCAGATGTGAAGAAACATATCGGCAAGATCGTCGTGCTGCGCGGATTGGGTGATGGCGTCAAAGCGCATGAGAATCTGGGCGGTGAAACCGTCGGCAACCTGACCACGCTGGACGCCAAGACGCAGATCGCGGACCTGCCTGCCGGGCAAATCGGGCTGGCGGTCAAATCCGACCACCTGAACCCCGGCAACCTCTATGACAGTACCGAGGCGGCACCGCTGCCGGAATGGGCCTCGTCCCATCCCATTGCCTTCCGCCAAATCGTGTCCCCAGCGCATGAACGCGACGATGTGCGCCTGTCGAACGCCCTGACCCGTCTAGTCGAGATCGACCCCGGCCTGCATCTGGAACAGGACGAACTGAGCGGCCACGCCATTCTGGGCTCGCAAGGGCCGCAGCACATGCGGCGCGTCACCGCCAAGCTGGCCGAGGATTTTGGCATCGAAATCGCGGCCGAACAGGTCGAAACCGCCTATCGCGAAACCATCCGTGCACCCGTCGAACATCGCCACCGTCACCGCAAGCAATCCGGTGGCGCTGGGCAGTTTGCCGATGTGGTGATCTCGGTCGCGCCGATGCCACGCGGGGCGGGTTTCCAGTTCGAAGAGATCGTCAAAGGCGGCGCGGTGCCCAAGAACTATATCCCGTCGGTCGAACACGGCGCCAAGGACGCGCTGGCGCAAGGGCCTGAAGGTTTCCCGGTGGTCGATGTGAAGGTCACGCTCAGCGATGGCAAGCATCACAATGTAGACAGTTCGGATTACGCCTTCCGGACTGCGGGCAAGAACGCCGTGCGCGAGGCCTTGCCACAGGCCAAACCTGTGGTCCTGCAACCGATTCTGAATGCCGAGATTCACCTGCCCTCGGATTTCGTCGGCGATCTGGTTCCAACCATCAGCTCACTGCAGGGTCAGGTTCTGGGCTTTGAAGGCAATCCCAACGCCTCGGGCTGGGAGATTTTCAACGCCCAGCTTCCCGCCGTGGCCGAGGATGAGTTGCACCGCACCCTCGCCAGTGCCACGCGCGGCACCGGCTGGGTCAAGCTGAGCTTTGATCACTATGAAGAACTGCGCGGGCCGGTGCCGAAATCGGCCGCAAAGGAGAAAGCCAGCGCTTGAGCAAATTTGCTTTGCCCAACAAGCTTGAGGAGGTCGAAGGCGCCAAACGCGCCATCGCCTCTGCCTTTACACCTCTAGAGTTTGGTTTTGAACCACTCCCAAGAGGTTTTGCCAAACAACACCACAAAAATTGCGACGCAGAGACCTATTTGAGCCTTTAGGGAATCCCAGAATTCTTCGCTTGTGAACGCAACTAAGCAAGAGACGCCAATAAAGAACGCCTTCCCAATGTAGTCATTTCCTTGCTCCCTCATGCTACCCGGCCGCCGCAATCAACTCGCGGGTGTAGTCTGTCTGGGCGTTTTCGAACAAGTCCTCGGCCGTGCCCATTTCGACAACATCCCCATTCCGCATGACGATCACCTTGTGGGACATGGCGCGCACGACCTTGAGGTCATGGCTGATGAACAGATAGGCCAACCCGTATTTCCGCTGCAGATCACGCAGCAGGTCGACGATCTGCACCTGAACCGTCATGTCCAACGCGCTGGTGGGTTCGTCCAGCACCAGCAATTTGGGCCGCAGCACCATGGCGCGCGCGATGGCGATGCGCTGGCGCTGCCCGCCCGAAAACTCATGCGGGTAGCGGTCCATCGCCGCCGGGTCGAGGCCCACTTCGGTCATCACCTCGGCGACCAGTTCACGCGGGGCACGGTGTGGGTCGACCTTGTGGATCGCCAGCCCCTCGGCGATGATCTGCTGGCAGGTCATCCGCGGGCTGAGGCTGCCGAACGGGTCCTGAAACACGATCTGCATATCCTTGCGCAGCCGCCGCAGCTGTCGCGTGGACCAGCGGCGCACGTCCTGATCGCGGAAGGTGATCCCGCCCTCGGACGCGATCAGCCGCATGATCGCCAGCGCCAGCGTGGTCTTGCCCGAGCCGCTTTCGCCGACAATACCCAATGTCTCGCCCGCGCGGACGTTCAGCGTGGCGTCGTTGACCGCCTTCACATAGCCCACGGTTCGTTTCAGGAACCCGCGCTGGATCGGGAACCAGACCTTCAGGTGGTTTGTCCGGGCGACCTCTTCGGCATCCTGAGCGACCGGATCGGGATGGCCCGAGGGCTCGGCGCCAAGTAGTTTGCGCGTATAGGGATGCTGCGGGTTGTCGAAAATCTCAGAGGTCACACCGGTCTCGACGATCTCGCCATCCTTCATCACACAGACCCGATCGGCGATGCGGCGCACGATACCAAGGTCGTGTGTGATGAACAGCATCCCCATATTCTCGGATTTCTGCAGTTCAGCCAGCAATTCAAGAATCTGCGCCTGAATGGTGACGTCCAGCGCCGTTGTCGGCTCATCCGCGATCAGGATGTCCGGCTTGTTGGCCAACGCCATGGCGATCATCACCCGCTGCCTCTGCCCACCAGAAAGCTGGTGCGGGTAGCTGTCCAGCCGTTCCTGCGGGTCACGGATGCCGACTTTGGTCAGCAGTTCCACAATCCGGTCCCGCGCCGCATCACCGGTCAGCCCTTGGTGCAGCGCAAGCGATTCCGCCATCTGTTTCTGGATCGTGTGCAGCGGGTTCAGCGAGGTCATCGGCTCCTGAAAGATGAAACTGATATCGTTGCCGCGCACATCCATCAGCTTATCCTGCGAGGCGCCGATCATCTCGTCGCCATCGTATTTGACCGAACCCTCGACAATGGCGCTTTCGCCCAGCAAGGAAACGGTGGACAGGGCGGTGACGGACTTGCCCGAACCGGATTCGCCCACCAAAGCCACGGTTTCCCCGCGATCCACGGTGAAGGACACGCCTTTGACCGCCGCGCTGATCTGTCCGTCCTGCCGGAACGAGACCTTGAGGTTGTTCACTTCCACCAGGCTCATGAGAAGGTCTTTCTGGGATCAAACGCGTCGCGCACGCCCTCAAAAATGAAGACCAGCAGCGACAGCATGATGGCAAAGGTGAAGAACGCGGTGAAGGCCAGCCACGGTGCCTGCAGGTTCTGTTTCGCCTGCAAGGTCAGCTCGCCCAGCGACGGGGCCGAGGATGGCAGGCCAAAGCCGAGGAAGTCCAATGAGGCCAGACCTGCGATGGTGCCGGTCACGATGAACGGCATGAAGGTCAGCGTCGCCACCATCGCGTTGGGCAGCATGTGGCGGAACATGATGGTCATGTTGCCCACGCCCAGCGCCCGCGCGGCCCGCACATATTCAAGGTTCCGCGCCCGCAGGAATTCAGCCCGCACAACGCCGACCAATCCGGTCCAGCTGAACAGGATCATCAACGCCACCAGCAGCCAGAAACTGCGCCCCAGAATGGCGAACATGATGATGATCACATAAAGCGACGGCGTGGCCGACCAGATTTCGATGATGCGTTGGAACACGAGGTCCAGCCAGCCGCCGAAAAAGCCCTGAATGGCCCCGGCGAAGATGCCTACGATACTGGCCGCCCCCGTGACCATCAGCGTGAACAGGATCGACAGGCGGAAACCATAGATCACCCGCGCCAGCACATCGCGTTTGGTGTCATCCGTACCCAGCAGGTTCTGCCTGTTGGGCGGCAGAGGCGCAGCCCCGGGGCGATCGACACTGGTGTTGAAGGAATAGGGGATCAGCGGCCAGATCGCCCAGCCGCGTTCGAACCCATCGGCTTGATAAGTCCCGGCCTTGATCTCATCAATGATGCCTTCGGGGTCATCAAAACAGTCTTCGATTCCGCCGCTGTCGATCAGGCACTGCACCTCGGGGTCGCGATAGATCGCTTCGGTCTGGAAATCGCCGCCGAACTCGGTTTCCGGGTAGAAATTGAAGATCGGCGTGTAGAACTCACCCCGGTATTTCACCAGAATTGGTTTGTCATTGGCGATGAACTCGGCGAACAACGAAAGGCCGAACAGCACAGAAAATATGATCAGCGACCAGAACGCCCGGCCATTGCGGCGGAAGTTGCGCCAGCGGCGCTGGTTGAGTGGGGAAAGTGCCATTTACCCCTCCCGCTTTTCGAAATCGATGCGCGGGTCGACCAGCACATACATCAGGTCGCTGATGATACCGACGACAAGGCTCATCAGGCCGAAGATAAACAGCGTCCCGAAAATCACCGGGTAATCCCGCGCCACGGCGGCCTCGAACCCCAGACGGCCCAGACCGTCCAGCGAGAAGATGGTTTCGATGATGATCGAGCCGCTGAAAAACACCCCAATGAACACGGCCGGGAAGCCCGCAATGACGATCAGCATGGCGTTGCGGAAGACATGGCCGTACAGCACCTTACCCTCGCTCAAACCCTTGGCGCGGGCGGTCATGACGTATTGCTTTTTGATCTCATCCAGAAACGAGTTCTTGGTCAGCAGCGTGAGCGTCGCAAAGGCGGAAATCGTCAGGGCAATGACCGGCAGAGTGATGTGCCAGAAATAGTCGGCGATTTTGCCGAACAGGCTGAGGCTGTCCCAATTGTCCGAGGTCAGCCCCCTCAGCGGGAAAATCTGCCAGTAAGACCCACCGGCAAACAGCACCAGCAGAAGGATCGCGAAAAGGAAACCGGGGATGGCATAAGCCACGATGATCATACCGCTGGTCCAGGTGTCGAACCGCGATCCGTCCTTGACCGCCTTGCGAATGCCCAAGGGGATCGACACCAGATAGGCAATCAGCGTCGACCACAGGCCCAGAGAAATCGACACCGGCATCTTTTCCAGCACCAGATCAATCACGCTGATCGAGCGGAAATAGCTCTCACCAAAGTCCAGCGTCAGATAGTTGCCCATCATATCAAGGAACCGCTCGACCGGAGGTTTGTCGAAGCCGAACTCTTTCTCAAGCTCTTCGATAAATTCCGGCGGCAGGCCGCGTGCACCAACATAGCGGTCATTGACGCCGCCGGTCTGTTGCTCGATATCACTGCCGCCTCCGGCAATGCCTTCGAACACGTCACCACCGCCCTCCATCTGGGCGATGATCTGTTCAATCGGGCCGCCGGGGACGAACTGAACCAGCGTGAAGTTGACGATCATGATCCCAAGCAGGGTTGGAATGACCAGCAACAGGCGTCTTAGAATATATGCTCCCATGAGGGCGGATTACCTCAACGCGCCCGAGGACTTCAACTCGGCTTCTTTCTCGGCGTTGATCCACCACAGGTCCTGGACGCCTAAGTCATAGGGCGGCAGGTTTTCCGGATATTCGTACATGTTCCAATAAGCCACCCAGTATTTGCCCAGATACCATGTCGGCACCATGATCCGCTTGGCGCGCAGCACACGGTCCAGCGCGCGGACATTGGCAAAAAGCTCCTCGCTTTCGGTTGCGGCCACGATGTTGTCAATCAGCGGTTCGATGTCGGGGCCATGCGCGCCCGATGGGTTGAACACGGAATACGAGGCCGCCTCGGTCCCGAATTGCTGATAGAGGCCGGTCGAAGGCTGCAGCGACGTGGGATAGCCGCCAACGATCATGTCAAAATCCCGGTCCCTGCGGCGCAGGGTGAATTGGGCGTTGTCGACGCGGTTGTACTTCGCATCCACACCCAAGGCGCGCAGGTTGTCGACGAATGGCTGAATAATCCGGTCCAAGGTCGGTTGATCCGACAGGAACTCGATCGACAGCACCTGGCCATTTGCGTTGCGGCGGATGCCGTCGTCACCAACCAGCCAACCGGCCTCATCCAACAGTTTCATCGCCGCGCGCAGGTTGCGGCGGTCATTCGGACGGGCCGGGCGGGATTCATGCGCCGTGACCGGTTCCTCGGTCAGAACCGCCGGGTCCACCGCGTCGCCAAGGGATTGCAACACCTCAAGCTCGCGCCCTTCGGGCAGGCCAGTGGCTTCAAGATGCGTGCCTTCCCAGAATGAATGCCGTTGTTGGAACAGCCCGTATTGCAGGCTTTCATTGGTCCATTCGAAGTTATAGGCAAGCTGAACCGCCTCGCGCACACGGGGGTCCTGAAACTGCGGGCGGTCGAGGTTCATGACAAATCCGGTCGCAGAGGGAACGTTCCCATCCTCCAACTCGGCCCGGACAATCGAGCCATTCGCAATCGCCGGGAAATCATAAGCGGTCGCCCAGCTTTTCGAGTTGTTTTCCTGCCGCAGCGTGAATGTTCCGGCCTTGAACCCTTCCATCGCGGCAATCGAGTCGCTGAAATACTCGATGCGGATGGCGTCATAGTTGTTGCGGCCCACGTTTACGTTGACGTGATCGCCCCAATAGTCCGGATTGCGCTTGTAAATAATGCGCCGGTTGATGTCATAGCTGTCCAGCACATACGGGGCAGATCCGATTCCCTGAACCAAACGAGGCTCGTCCAACCGCCTGTTCTCGGGATCCGCCTCGAACCATGCCTTCGAGTAGACCGGAACGTTCCCCGCAACCGAGATCAAGGAACGTCTCGGGATATCCGGCGCAAAGTAGAATTTGACCCTGTGCTCGCTCAGCGCTTCGACGCGGGGGATACGTTTGCGCACTGCATCGGCATAGGACTTAAGCCCTTGCTCCAGCAGAAGGTTATGCGAAAACGCCACATCCTCAGCCGTCACAGGAGTACCGTCAGAGAACCGCGCCTCGGGCCGTATGTTGAAGATGACCCATTCCTGGCTTTCCGGATACTCCAGACTTTCTGCCAGCAGGCCGTAATACGATGCGGGCTCGTCATAAGACGGAATCATCAAGGATTCGTATTGGTCCGCCGACCGTGCACCTGCACGCCCCTTTCGCGTGAACGGGTTGAAGCTGTCGAAGGTACCCTGCGCGGCATAGGACAGCTCTCCGCCCCGCGGAGCGTTCGGGTTCACATAATCGAAATGGGCAAAGCCTTCGGGGTATTTCAGGTCGCCGAATTCGGAAAAACCGTGGCTTTTGATGTTTTTTTCTTCGGCAAACAGTTGAGTTGCCGCCAACAGAACCAGAAACAACCCCAGCATTGACGTATAAGCCCAACCCCTGAAATCCAATGCGCGCGCCTGAACGGATACTCTGTTGGATCTCATCTTGCTCATCCCCTGCTTGGCCTCTGCCATTAATCTTATGCGTGCCAGCTAAATGACCAGCACTGTCAGGTTCAAGTTTAGAATGCGTGAACGCTTTGTGAAGATGTCGTTAGGCAAAAATAAAGCCGCTGCGCGGGGCAGCGGCTTTGAAATTCAGTGCGGCTGATCACAGGATCAGTTGCCGATGGTCTGCAGATAAGCAATCAGATCGGCGCGGTCCTGCGGTTTTTTCAGGCCAGCAAAGCTCATGGAAGTGCCCGAGATATAGCTTTTCGGGTTCGTCAGGAATGCATCCAGTGCTTCCGGTGTCCAGTTGCCGCCATGGGCCTGCATCGAAGGCGAATAGCCGCCGAAGCCATTCGCCGAGGCGACAGGACGATCCACGACGCCGTACAGGTAGGGGCCGGTTCCGTTGGCGCCATCTTCAAGCTTGTGGCACGCCGAGCATTTGCGGAAGACGCGCGCGCCCTTTTCCGCATCGGCGGCGGCCAGCATGTCTTCGAATACCACCTCTTCGCCGTCGGCGCTTTCACCCGCGCTTTCGGTTTCGATGATATAAGAGGCCGTCTCGCCATGCCCATCGGCATGGTACAGCGCCTCGGCGCCCCATTTTGCCAGAAGCAGCACCAGGAAGGTGCCAAACAGGCCTGCGGCGGCCTTGGTAACTGTCATCGTGTCGAACATTGATCGCGTGTCCATTTCAGCTGTCTGCGGGGTGTCTAAGGGTTCCCCTCGCAAGAGGCAAGGTATAGACACCGCGACTAAACGCCCAATTCTGGAACTTGTTGCACGGAATCGATCAAATGACCAATCGTATCGCATTTCAGGGGGAACCCGGTGCCTATAGCCACGAGGCCTGCCGCAATGCGCGCCCCGATATGGAGGCCCTGCCCTGCCGCACGTTCGAAGATGTGATCGAATCGGTTCGGTCCGGCGACGCCGATCTGGCGATGCTGCCGGTCGAGAACACCACCTATGGCCGGGTGGCCGATATTCACCGCCTTCTGCCGCACAGCGGGCTGCATATCATTGATGAGGCCTTCGTGCGCGTGCACATCAATCTGCTGGCGGTGCCCGGCGCGACTCTGACCGATGTCACCGAGGCGCATTCGCATCTGGTCCTGCTGCCGCAATGCGCCGGGTTTCTGAAGGAACACAACATCCGCGGCCGCGTCAGCCCCGACAACGCCCGCGCCGCGCGTGAGGTCTCGGAACAGGGCGATCTGCATTCGGCGGCACTGGCCAGCGAATTGGCCGGGGAAATCTACGGTTTGAACGTTCTGGCCCGCCACATCGAGGACCACGACAACAACACCACCCGTTTCTTGATCATGTCCCCAGAGGCAGACCAGTCCCGGCGCGGCCCGCACGGCATGATCACCAGTTTCGTCTTTCAGGTGCGAAACATCCCGGCGGCGCTGTACAAGGCGATGGGGGGCTTTGCCACCAACGGCATCAACATGACCAAGCTGGAAAGCTACATGGTCGACGGGTCATTCACCGCGACTCAGTTCTATGCCGATATCGTCGGCCATCCGGACGACCGCAACGTGCAGTTGGCCATGGAAGAGCTGGAGCATTTCACCACCAATGTCGAAGTGCTGGGCGTCTACCCGGCCGCGCAGCCGCGCGGGTAAGCCAGCAGGCTCAATCGACGGTATAGGATTTGCACACGGCGCCGTGGTGCGACCTGTAATCAACAAAGCCCATGGCTGAGTAATAAGCCAAACCTTCGGCGTTGTTGCGCGAAACAGTCGCGTCAATCGCAGCCAGTTCCCGCGCTTTCGCAACCTCCAATGTTGCACGAAACAAAGCCCGCCCCACGCCCTGACGTGCGGCCGAGGGGCGGATATGCGTGCCAATAACGCCCCAGCCCACCGGCGCACCGTAGGGGTTGCCTTCGACCGCAATCTTTATGGATTGGAACCCCAGAACGCAGCCGCCCCGAACCGCCACGGTACACCGCAGCTGATCCGGGTGGGTCAGGTAGTTCGCGGTCGCAAAACTCAAATCACTGGGCCGGCTGCGCTTACCGGCGGCCGCGATCTCTTGCAGAACCTCGGAAATTCCTTCTGCATCGTCCAGCCCTGCTTGCCGGATAATCAGATCACCCATTGCTCGCCCCCTCAAGCGCCATGCAGGTAGCGCTCTTCGATTTCACGGGCAAATTCGTTCAGGCGCAGCTGAAACTGCCGCCGGAACCGTGCCTGACCCAGCCTCAGCGATTGCAGCAACAGCCGCGCGGGCAGAGATCGGGCGGCAAGCGACATGTCGACGCTCAGGCGGGTGCGGCGCTGCGACAGGGCCAGGAATTCAATGATTGTCACCCCGTTCATGCCTTTGCTGATAGCGTCGAACCGTAACAAGAACGGCGGGTCGCACTCGGCCATCTCGATTGCAACTTGGCGGGGCTTGCCGCGCAGCTTGAACTCGGTTTCCCATTGCGTGCCCGGCACCACCCCCATATGGCCCGACAGGCGCCGCACTTCGATTCCGCGACGCATGGCCATGCGCTCGAACCGCTCAAAATCGGCGACCATTTCGAACACCGCATTGATGGGGGCTTCGATGTCTTCGCGCGCTGTAAACTGCATGACGTTTCGTGGTTCTCTTCGCTATAGGCTCAGTATCTGTCAGTCCAGCGTATCCGCAAGCCAGTTTTGCAGCAGGAAATGTGCAATGGCCCCTTTGCGGGCCGGCAACAGCTTCGGATGCTCTCCGGCAAAGGCCTGCATCATCTCGGGCTTGCTGACCCACATTGCATCCTCGATTTCCACCGGATCGATGGTAATCTCACGCGACAGCGCCTCACCTGCGCAGCCGAACATCAATGAGGCCGGAAACGGCCAGGGCTGGCTGGACAGATAGCTGACCGCACCGACCGGTACCCCGGCCTCTTCCATCACCTCGCGCCGGACCGCAGCCTCAAGCGTTTCTCCGGGTTCGACGAAACCGGCCAGCAGGGAATACATTCCCTCGGGCCAGCCCGGCGACCGCCCCATCAGCACCGAATCCCCATGCGTGATCAACATGATGACCACAGGATCGGTGCGCGGGAAATGCTGCCCGCCGCAGGACGGGCAACTGCGCTGCCACCCGGCCTGTGTGATTTCGCTGGCGACGCCGCAGCGGGCGCAAAACCGATGGGTTTCATGCCAACCGATCACTGCCTTGGCCGCCGCGGCCAATTCCGCATCGCGGGTGGACAGGCGGGTCATGATCCGGCGCAGTTCAGCAAAGACATATCCTTGCGGCAGGTCCGGATGCTGTTGCTCGGTCCGATCGACAAACGCCCCCAACTGCGACATGTCCAAACCTTCGGGGGACCAGTTCGAGATATCGAGCGCAAAAACTGGAGACTCGTCCGAGACGCCCAGAAACACCGGTTCCTCAACGCTGCCGCCCGGCCCGTTTGCGACCAGATCATGGGTCATCGGGATCAGGCCCAGCCGATCCAGCGCCTCGCCCTGAACCAGCGGTTTGCCGCGCCAAAGCAGCACGCACGACGCCTGCGGATGGGCGCGCGTCTGTGCCAGCTGTTCCGCATTCCCCCGGATATGCGCCGCACGCTCCAGGCCCGAGCCGCCAAACGTCACAAGTTCCGCGTGTTTCATGAGTGTTCCTTTGGGTCGTTGGCACAGGGCTGCCACGGCTGCAGCAGCGTTGCAATGGCAATTCCAAACACCCGGAAACCGAAGGCCGTCAAATGATCGCAGTCACGCGTTATATGTTGCACCTATTATACTTTTTGGGGAAAATGCTTAACATATAACTGCCAAAAGTAGAAATTTGTCACGCTCCATTCCTCTGCCAAGCCCCACACTGAAGATACGGATTTTGGCGACATCCGATCTGCATATGAACCTGAGCGGCTTCGACTATTACTCGGACGCCCCGGAACCCACGATCGGGCTCACACGGACCGCCAGCCTGATCCGGGCCGCGCGGTATGAGGCGATGGCGGCTGGCGCGTTGGTTCTGTTGTTCGACAACGGAGATTCGCTACAGGGCACTCCGATCGGGGACTGGGCTGCGGAACCGGCCAATGCGCCGCATATCCTGATGCGGGCCTTTGGTGATCTGGCCTATGACGCCATCGGGCTGGGCAATCATGATTTCAGCTTTGGGCTGGAGGTTCTGGATCGCGTTCTGGCTGATGCCCCCTGCCCGGTGGTATGCAGCAGCGTGCACCGGAAGGACGCCGATCCTCTGTGGCAAAGCCATGCCATCCTGACGCGCACGGCCCAGTACCAGGGCCAGCAGGTTGCGCTGAAGATCGGCCTGTTTTCGGTACTTCCCCCACAAACCGCAAAATGGGAGGCCCATCGGCTAAAGGACCGGGTCACTCTGGACGATATCCTGACCTGCGCCCGCTCCAAGGTGCGGGACCTGCAGGCAGAGGGTTGCGATCTGATCCTTGCGCTGGCGCATACCGGGCTGGGGTCGCCCATTGCGGAACCCGATATGGAAAACGCTGTCATCCCGATGGCCGCCATCGACGGCATCGACGCCGTGATCGCCGGGCATTCCCACCTGACGCTGCCCGGCCCCGCGCATGAGGGGTTGGATCATGTCGATGCAGTCCAAGGGCGGGTTCACGGAAAACCGGTGGTCATGCCGGGTCCGGCCGGATCAAATCTGGGGGTGATTGATCTGAAGCTGCACAGGGTCAAGGACGGCGGGTGGGTGATTCAGGACCACAGCACCGAATTGCGCCCGATCTACCCGGCGGTGCCTGACAGCGAGGCCCAGCCCGTTGAAGAAGATCCCGATTTGCTGCGCCTCTTCGCCAAGGGTCATTCGGAAACACGCCGTCACACGGCGCAGCCGGTGGGCCGGACCGACCAACATCTGCACAGTTATTTCAGCTTTTGCGCCCCGGACAGGGGGCTTGCATTGGCCGCAGCGGCGCAGGCGGCAGCCCTGCGTCCGCATCTGCAGGGGACACCCTTTGCAAAACTGCCTGTCCTGTCCGCGGTGGCCCCTTCTAAATTCGGAGGGCGCGCCGGGCCGCGATTTTATACGGATGTGCCACCGGGACAGGTTTTCCTGCGCCATATCAACGATCTGTATGTGTTCCCCAACGAATTGCAGGCGGTTGTCGTCAACGGAGCGCAGATTGGCGACTGGCTGGAAATGTCAGCGGGGGTGTTCAATCAGGTCACACCGGGCCGTGAAACCGATCTGGTCGACCCCAGCCGCGCCGGGCATAACTTCGATGTTCTGCAGGGGCTGAGCTGTCAGATCGACCTGTCGCACCCATCGCGCTTTGACGCCGCCGGTCGCCTGACCGACCCCGCGCATCGCCGGATTCACGACATCCAGTTCGAAGGGCACCCCGTGACCCCGGACCAGCGCTTCGTCGTGGCACTGAACAATTACCGCGCCAACGGAGGGGGACATTTCCCCTTTGTCGACCGGGCCGAACCGATTCCGGTGCCGGCTCAACCCGTCCAGCGCATCCTGAAAGATTATTTCTCGGGTGCCCTGCCGCGCGACCCACTGGAACACGCGCCCCACGCCTTTCGATTTGCGCCATTATCCGGGGCGACAACCTTGCTCCGGACCGGCCCAAAGGCCCGCGATCACATTGCCGAGCTTGAGAAATACAACCCACAGCTGCTCGGAGAAGACGATGACGGCTTTTTGCTGATCCGTTTGACGCTCTGACGGGTTGTCTTTTCCACGCCCGTTGCCTATATCGACCGATGAGAGGTTGGCGCGGGCGAGCGCCTCGCCAACCTGGTCAGGTCCGGAAGGAAGCAGCCACAACGAGCCCCGCTTGGGTCGATGTCCAACCTCTCACTTTAGTTCCCGCCGAAAACTGAATAACAAATTCAAGCGATCAGTCGCGGCCAGACGGCGGCGTTGCGGCGCGCGAAGGCACCGATATGCCCCACCTCCGACAGGCCGAATTCAGCAGGTGACAACAGATGGCGGCGCGCGTGCGGCCCGTACAGATCGGCCAGCCGCCACACCGCGTTCGGCGGCACCACATCGTCATCCTCGAAGGTGAACAGATCCACAGGCGTCTCCGACTGCGCCCAACGCGCCTCGGGCAGAGTGATCCCGATCTCGGGCAGGTAGTTGTGCGGCGCGGTGCACCACCTCCGCCACTGCCAATAGACGCTTGCGGGCAGATCGGCCCCGAATCCCAGCGCCTTGCCCGGAAGATAGCCCAGAGCTTTCACCGCCAGCGGCGCGTGGCCGTACCAGAACAGCAATGCCAGCGCCCGATAGGGCCAGGGATGGTCCGACACCGTCACCGGGCCGGAGCAAACGCAGATCATGCGGTCGATCTGATCGATATCAGGTTGTATTGGCCCCAGCATCCCGCCGACGGAATGCCCGATGCTCCACTGCTGCGCGTCAGGGAATCTGCGTCGCATTTCAGCCCGTGCGGCTGGCATGTCGATCAGGGCCCAATCGGCCATCATGACCCGCGATGCCTTCAACGGCCCGTTCAACGAATGGCCGAAATCACTGTAATCATAAGTTAGACAGGCCACCCCCTGCGCCTCGGCCAGCCAGCGGGCAAAGTGCTGATAGTAAGCCCTCGGCACGCCGGTTGCGCCATGAATGACCACCGCCACCCGAGGCGCCGACGCCGGCAGATACAGGCGCGCGGATAAGGTGCCCGCGCCTGATGGAAACTGGAAATCCTCGGTCGAAACAGTCTGTGTTGCGTCCAGCATGGTGCGGCCTCCGGGATTTTTGAACCGATTGGTTCACTTTCTCCAGTCCGCCGTGTTTCCGTCCGCAAGTCAACTATGACCATACGTCCACCTGGCCGCGCAAATTGCCCGCTTGACTCGGGTCGCCCGCACCCGTTAGCGATGGCTTGATGGTTCTCGACCCCGATCTCGGGGCGGGATGAAAAGGGAACACGGTGCGGTTCTGCCCGGTGATGCCGGAACGAACCAAGGCCGCGACTGCCCCCGCAACTGTAAGCGGTGAGCAATGCCGAAACACCACTGGCCGAAAGGCTGGGAAGGTCGGCAAAGCGATGACCCGCAAGTCAGGAGACCTGCCATCGAAGCAAAACCGAAACTCGGGCGGGGTGTCCGGGCAGGTCGTCAGCACGCTGTCACACCTGATCTACGCCCCGTCTTGCGCGCGGAGGGCGCACCATGATCTGGAAGACAAAGACACATCAATTCACCGCAACCGTGTGCCAGAAAACCGGCAAGACCTGTCCGGCCCTGGCACAGATGGCCCGTGCCGTCGTGCAGGCGATGGAGGCCGCTGTCCCTGCGAGCACCCCGGATTTCGAACTCGAAGGCAGCAGCGAACTGGCCCATTGCGCTCAGGGCTGTTTCGCACGGTTTCGCGCGCAGGCAGATCAGGTTCGTGTGTTTTGCGGCACCGATGTCGACACCGCGATCGAAACGCTGGACGACTATGCAGATATGATGTTCGGCCTAGAATTCACCACACGCCCGGCCAAGCTGTTGCCGACACCGCCCTGCGCGATGCTCGAGGCCTCGATCATCGCGCAAAGCCCGGTCGTGCAGCCGGAACGGCACGCGGCGCTCTGAACTAGTGGTAAGGCCGGGTGCTGGGCGCCTGTGCGGCCCAGTCCAACTGGCCGTCGGTCTCGACGGCGCAGGGCCGTACGGCGCGCAGGCGTTTCAGCGCTGCCTCGGGGCGTTCGCCGTGTTCGACCATAAGGCGCAGGGCGATCATCCCAGACCGCCCGCAACCGCCCCGGCAATGTACTAACACCCGCCCTCCGCGGGCCAGAACCTGTGCCGCCGCCGCGCTGACCTCGGGCCATGCGGCCTGAACCTCTGGCGGTGGCGCGCCAAAATCCGCGACCGGCAGATGCGCCCAGCCGATTGCCGCGGCGCGCAGATCGTCGCCGAATCCGGCGGCACCCTCCTGCAGCATCTCACCTTCAGTGGTCATGGAAATCACCAGATCGGGCTGCCAGTCGCGGATGATGTGAAAATCCTGCCGATAGTTGCCCGCTCGCCCTGGCAATGGCGACAGAGCAACCGTGCCGTTGCCCACCTGCACGGCGTGAATTGCGAACAGTCTCAAGTGATAACCCTCCTGCCTACGCGTCTATGGTACATAAACTGCGACGCAAACGGAAATTCGCCAAGCGGGATGTGGACGCGGGCGGCGGGGGTCTCTACGCTGCATCGGAACCCGAATCCGACAGAGCAGACATGAACGACACGCCCAGCCCCGCCTATCAGGTTCTTGCCCGCAAATACCGCCCCGAAACCTTTGCTGACCTTGTGGGTCAGGATGCGATGGTGCGCACGCTGAAAAACGCGTTCGAGGCCGACCGGATCGCGCAGGCCTTCATCATGACCGGCATTCGCGGCACCGGCAAAACCACCACGGCGCGGATCATCGCCAAGGGCATGAACTGCATCGGCCCCGATGGCGAGGGCAAGCCGACCACCGAACCCTGCGGCCAGTGCGAGCATTGCGTGGCCATCATGGAGGGCCGCCACGTCGACGTGATGGAGATGGACGCCGCAAGCCGCACCGGTGTCAACGATATTCGCGAGATCATCGACAGCGTCCGCTATCGCGCGGCTAGTGCGCGCTACAAGATCTACATCATCGACGAGGTTCACATGCTCTCGACCAGCGCCTTCAACGCGCTGCTCAAGACGCTTGAGGAACCGCCCGAGCATGTGAAGTTCATCTTTGCCACAACCGAGATTCGCAAAGTACCGGTGACGGTGCTGTCACGCTGTCAGCGCTTTGACCTGCGCCGGATTGAGCCCGAGGATATGATCGGCCTGCTCAGCAAGATCGCAGCGGCCGAAAATGCCCAGATCGCGGATGACGCGCTGGCGCTGATCACCCGCGCAGCCGAAGGGTCGGCGCGTGATGCGACCTCTCTGCTGGATCAGGCGATCTCGCACGGGGCCGGGGAAACCAGTGCCGATCAGGTGCGCGCGATGCTGGGTCTGGCCGATCGCGGCCGGGTGCTGGACCTGATGGACATGATCCTGCGCGGCGACGCGGCGGGCGCCCTGACCGAACTGAGCGCGCAATATGCCGAGGGAGCCGACCCGCTGGCCGTGCTGCGCGATCTGGCCGAGATCACCCACTGGGTCTCGGTCGTAAAGATCACGCCGGATGCAGCCGAAGACCCGACCGTTTCGCCAGACGAGCGCGCCCGCGGCGTGCAGATGGCCGAGGCCCTGCCAATGCGGGTGCTGACCCGGATGTGGCAGATGCTGCTGAAAGCGCTGGAAGAGGTCTCGGCCGCGCCAAACGCCATGATGGCTGCCGAAATGGCGGTGATCCGTCTGACCCACGTGGCCGACCTGCCCAGCCCGGAGGAACTGATCAAACGGTTGCAGGATGCGCCGCCTCCACCACCGAACGGAGGTCCCGGCGGTGGCATGGCCGTACCGTCGCACGCTCCCGCTCAACCTGCGCCGCCTGCCTATACCTCGACCGCACGCGGCCCGGCCGGAGCGCCAACAGCCGCACTGGCTCAGGACACTCAGGTAGCCCTTGCGCGGTATCCCAGCTTTGACCATGTCGTCGAACTGATCCGAACGAACCGCGACGTGAAACTGCTGGTCGAGGTTGAGAATGGCGTGCGCCTCGTGTCCTATTCGCCCGGTCGGATCGAGTTCACACCAACGGACAACGCACCGACGGATCTGTCCCAAAGGCTCGGCACGGCGCTACAACGATGGACCGGAAACCGCTGGGCGGTGTCAATCGTCGCCGACGGAGATGCCGCAACCATCGCCGAAGTGCGGGATGCAGCCGATTTGGCATTGAAAGCTCAGGCCGAGCAGCACCCTCTGGTTCAGGCTGTGCTCATGCAGTTTCCCAAAGCCCGGATCAAAAGCATCGAAACCCCGGAGCAGCGGGCCGCGAAGGTCGAAACCGAAGCCCTGCCCGAGGTCGAAGACGAGTGGGATCCGTTCGAAGAGGACTAACGCAAACCCTCCCCGAAATTCTACCGCGCCCGCCACGGCCCATCGGCTGTCGCCGATATCCCTGAGCGGCCTTGGGCCCGGCAGCGCGGGCTTTGCCCGCG
>NZ_JBQGAI010000017.1:0-47434 GCF_056542745.1 Ruegeria sp. AB10
CAAAAAAGCACCGCGCCTTAGCGCGGTGCCCGGCCCAACCAGAGGATGGCATTTCAATGCCCGATCGACGGGCGGGAGGCTTACGCCTCTTTGTGGATCTCCACCGAATGTGGATAGGGGATCGACACGCCCTTGGCATCGAACGCCTCTTTCACCGCTTTGGTCACCTCGAATTTTACGTCCCAGTAATCCGCCGCGGCACACCACAGGCGCGCGGTCAGATCGACCGAGCTGTCCCCCAGATTGGTCACCCGCACCCAGGGCTCGGGATCGCTGTGAACACGTTCATCCGCCTTGGCAACGTCCAGAATGATCTGCATCGCCTCATCCGCGCTGTCGCCGTAATCAATGCCAAACACCAGATCGACACGCCGCGTATCATGGGCCGAGTAGTTGGTGATGATCGAGCCCCAGCTTTGTCCGTTAGGCACAATGATCTGCACATTGTCCGGTGTCACCAGTTCGGTGGTGAACAGGTTCAGGTCCTTCACCGTCCCCGCGGTGCCGCCAATATCGACATACTGGCCCAGCTTGTACGGACGGAACACCACCAGCATGACACCGGCGGCCAGATCGCTGAGAGTTCCCTGCATCGCCAGACCAATGGCCAGCGACGCGGCACCCAGAATGGCAACGATACTGGTGGCCTCGATTCCGAAAATCCCCAGAACGGCGACCAGAACCATCGCAAGGATCACCCATTTGACCAGACTTGCGGCGAAATTGCCCAGTGTCGGGTCAATCTGCGGGGCCGCGTTGATCCGGCGACGCACCAGTCCTCCGATCGCGCCGGCAACGATCCAGCCCAGGATCAGAACAACCAGCGCCTTGACCGCGCTCATGATCAGCGGTGCAAACGCATTCACCTGTGTTACGACTTCATCCACGCGTCTTTCCTTTCCACAACAATAAACCCGCGTCTTTCGCGCGGGATTTGCCGAAGTCTTAGCAAAAATGGAATCGTGGTCTAGGTGCCAGTTGCCCCGGTTTTCCCCGTTGATCGGCAGGCCCAACATGGCCGCCCCGCGTGCACGGGGGGCCATAATCCAGGTTGTGCCTTTTTAACCCGGCAGCATTCCGGTCAACACATAGCGCAGCACCTCAACCACCTGGCGCGGCTCTTCGGTTACGGCCAGCGCGGCGGCGTCGACCTCTTTCAGGGCGTGCTGGTGATCGGGGCCGTGAAGAACGATCAGCGACTTGCCCAGCGCCGCCGCATAGCCCGCGTCAAAGGCGGCATTCCACTGTTTGTACTTTTCGCCAAAGCGGACCACGACCACATCGGCATCCGCGATACCCTTGCGGGTGCGGATCGCGTTGACCATCGCGCCCTTGTGGTCATGCCAATACTTGTTCGGCTCGGCGCCCAGAATAGCAACGCCACAATCATCGCTTGCGGCGTGATCGGTGACCGGGCTGTTGAAGGTTATGTCCAACCCCTGCGCGCCGTCGATGATCTGTTCGCGCCAGTCAGTATGAATTTCGCCAGAGAGATAAACGTTCAGGCCCATGACAAACTCCGCTTGTGTTCCCAAGCTTACTTATGACGCAATCCAGGAAAGCCCAACGAAAAACGCGCCCGTAGGCGCGTTGATCTGTTTCCGGACATCAGGGTTTAGCCGCGCAGAACGCCACCGGTCGCTTTGGTGACCTTGGCGATGATCTTCTCGGCCACCGCTTCGATGTCTTTCTCCTTCAGCGTCTTGTCCGTTGGTTGCAGGCGTACGGTGATGGCCAGAGATTTCTTACCCTCACCCAGGCTGCCTCCGATGAATTCATCAAAGACGCGCACATCTTCGATCAGCGCCTTGTCGGCCCCCGCCGCAGCGTTAACCAGCGTCAGCGCCTCGACGCCTTCGTCGACGACAAAGGCAAAGTCACGCTCAACCGCTTGCAGATCGCGCAGTTCCAGCGCGGCACGGGTGGCACCGGATTTACGGGGCAGAGGCACCTCGTCCGGCCAGATGGTAAACGCCATTGCCGGGCCTTTGATGTCCATTGCCTGCAGGATGCGCGGGTGCAGTTCACCAAACACGCCCAGCACCTTCTTCGGGCCGAGGCAAATCTTGCCGTGACGGCCCGGATGCCACCAGGCATCCCCATCGCGCAGAACCTGCACCTTGGCGGGTGCGCCGATGGCGGCCAGCACAGCCTCGGCATCGGCCTTGGCGTCGAACACATCCACCGGGCGCGAGGCGCCGTGCACGTCCTTGGGACCGTTGCGACCGACCAAAAGGCCGGTGATCTGGGTTTTCTGATCGCCGGGCTCGCCGTCATGGAAGACCGGACCGACCTCGAACAGCGCCACATCTGCATAACCGCGCGCCTGATTGCGGGCGGCAGCCTGCAGCAGACCGGGCAGCAAATCGGGGCGCATATGACTCATCTCGGACGAGATCGGGTTTTCCAGCTGAGTCGCCGCGTCTCCGCCACCGAACAGCGCCGCCGAAGCCTGATCGATGAAGGTATACGAGACGCATTCGTTATACCCCAGCGCCGCGCAGGTACGGCGCGCCATGGACTGACGACGCTGCGTCGGGGTCATCACCGGTTTCGGGATACCCTCGGAAATACGCGGCAGCGGTTTGCCCTGCAGCTTGGTCAGGGATGCAATTCGCGCGACCTCTTCCACCAGATCGGCCTCACCCATGACATCCGGGCGCCAGCTGGGGACGTGGGCCATCTCACCTTCCAGACGGAAACCCAGACGGGTCAGGGTCTGGCGCTGTTCGCTTTCGGGGATATCCATGCCGACCAGGGACTGCACGCGCTCGGCGTCCAGCTTATAAGCGCGCGCGTGGTTCGGGGCTTTGCCTGCCTCAACCACTTTCGACACCTCGCCACCGCAGATATCCAGGATCATCTGCGTCGCCTGCTCCAGCCCTTCCAGTGTGTACTCCGGGTCCACGCCGCGTTCGAACCGATAGCGCGCGTCCGAGTTGATCTTGAGCGCACGACCGGTCAGCGCGATCTGCACATGATCCCAGAACGCGCTTTCAAGGAACACGTTCACCGTTTCCTCGGTACAGCCGGTTTCCTCGCCGCCCATGATACCGGCAATCGATTCCGGACCTCTGTCATCCGAGATAATCATCATGCCGGGCTGCAGGGTGTATTCTTTCTCGTCCAGCGCCACCAGCGTCTCGCCACCTTTCGCGCGGTGAACGCGCAGATTGCCTTGCACCTTGTCCGCATCGAACACGTGCAGCGGGCGGTTCTGGTCGAAGGTCATGTAGTTGGTGATATCCACCAAAGCCGAGATCGGACGCAGACCGATTGCCTTCAACTGATCCTGCAGCCATTGCGGGCTGGGGCCGTTCTTGACGCCCTTGATCAGACGGCCGGTGAAATGCGGCGCGCCATCCAGCGTATCTTCGTCAATCGTCACCTTGATCGGGCTTTCGAAATCGCCCGGCACCGGCACATAGTCACGCTCTTTCAACGTCCCCACACCTCGCGCCGCCAGATCGCGCGCAATGCCTGCCACGCCCAGCGCATCGGGACGGTTCGGCGTGATCGCGATTTCGATCATCGGATCGACCTTGGACGGGTCATTCTCGGCCAGCCAGTCGATGAACTTGTCACCCACCTCGCCCGACGGCAGCTCGATGATGCCGTCATGCTCGTCCGACAGTTCCAGCTCGCGCTCGGACGCCATCATGCCAAAGCTTTCGACGCCGCGGATCTTGCCGACGCTGATGGTCAGGTCCAGACCGGGGATATACATGCCGGGCTTGCAGACCACGACAGTGATGCCTTCACGCGCGTTCGGCGCTCCGCAGATGATCTGCAGCTCACCCTCATCTGTGTCCACCTTACAGACGCGCAGCTTGTCGGCGTCGGGGTGTTTCTCGGCGTGTTTCACATAGCCCAGCGTAAAATCCGCCAACCGGTCCGCCGGGTTCACGATCTCTTCGACCTCAAGCCCGAGATCGGTCAGCGCCTCGGCGATCTCATCAACCGAAGCGTCAGTGTCGAGGTGGTCTTTCAGCCAGGACAGAGTGAATTTCATTGCACGGGGCCTTTTTTGGCAGATATCCAGTCGGCACAGGCAATGGCAAAGATTGCGCCGGGGTGCAAGCGCTGCGCGTCACGGATAGGTGGGGGTGCGGCCCAAAAGCTCGTCCAATTGCCAGCCGATCCAGCCATGGGGGATGAAATGCCCGCCGGGATGGATATCCAGTACCACCTGCCCCTGCGCGCAATCGGTCCACTCCACACGGCTGAGCGTCAGGAACGGCTTCACGCTCCAATCGCCGCGCGGGGTAGCACCGTTGCAGCTGTATTTCTCGCGCCACAGCGCCACCGGATAGGTCGTATCGCCACCCGGCCCAAAGGGGAAATCCATCACCGTATCGTCCAGCCCATGCACATGGCGCACCTCGCGCGGGGCTTCGGGGCAGACTTCCGTCTGGCGGATACTGCCCGCAACGGCCAGCAGCGCCGCCGTGTCATTGCCCGACTGACAGACATAGCGCCACGCCATCGCGCCGCCAAAGGAATAGCCCGAGACATAGATGCGGTCCTTGTCTACCGGATAGCGTTTGGCGACATCCTCCAGCACCCGGTCGGCAAAAGGCACATCACCGGTATCCGCCGCCCAGAAGTTCCAGCTTTTGCCCAGCCCGTTCGGAGCCACCAGCAACACACCGCGCAGTTTCGTTGCCCCGGCGATACGTTCATGGTTCACCACAACGGTGCCCTGCCGCGACCAGCCATGGAAATGCAGCAACACCGGCAGAGGTGTTTGCCCGTCCCAGCCATCAGGTTCCAGCACGTGATAGGAACGGTCGCCCAACGGGCAGGCGGTATCGCCGTGGCAACTCGGGGCGGTCAGCGCGGGTGAGGCCATCAGCATCAGAATGAAAATCAGTCGGCATATCATAGGCCCGAGCCTACTGCCCCAACGCCCTCTGTCACGTCACATCCCCGTGGGGCGATGTAATAAGCCGCGATATCGCCAGACCGCGGGGTGGCGATCTGCCAGCTGTGCTGAGCACTTTATGCCTGCCAAATCCGTGTACTGTTCGAGCGTTGCGCTTGCGGAGACAAATCGCCGGCCCGTCCGGGCGGTGTCGTCCATTGGGCTCGAACCAATGGCGCCGCAATGAACGACCGATAGCGAGGCGGCCTATCGGCCTTTGCTCCGCAGTTATTTTTTGAACCGACCGATGAGTTTCTTGGTCCTCCAAAGCTGATTGCGTCGATCGCTTTCAACTTGGTCACGTTTCTCCCAGACCCGATGATGCGCCAGCATAAAGAGCCCCTGAAACGGAGACATCGCAAACAGGATCAAAACACTCATCCATCCCGGCAACACGCTGGCCAGCAAACAAAAAACAATAAACCAAGCAAATAGTAGGCCCGCACCAACCCACCTGCGGTTACGCCCAGAGAAGGCGTAGCACCAGTCGTAGTATTTCGAGAAATATACGCCGAGCAGATACACTTAACGGCTCAAACCACCATGCAGATTCGGCATATCCAGCGCGGCAAATCCATAGTGCCGCAACCACCGCAGGTCAGAATCAAAGAAAGCCCGCAAATCAGGAATGCCGTATTTCAGCATCGCCAGACGGTCGATGCCGATGCCAAAGGCAAAGCCCTGATAGACCTCGGGGTCGATGCCACCGGCGGCGATCACCTTGGGGTGGACCATGCCCGAGCCCAGAATCTCCATCCAGTCATCGCCCTCGCCGATCTTCAGCTGACCGTTGTCCCAGGAACAACGGATATCGACCTCGGCCGACGGCTCGGTGAAGGGGAAGTGCGAGGCGCGGAAGCGCAGTTCGACGTCGTCGACCTCGAAGAAAGCCTTCACGAACTCTTCCAGAACCCATTTCAGGTTCGCCATCGAGATATCCTTGTCGATGGCCAGCCCTTCGACCTGATGGAACATCGGCGTGTGGGTCTGATCATAGTCGGCGCGATACACGCCGCCCGGACAGATCACACGGATCGGCGCGCCCTGTTTCTCCATCGAGCGGATCTGCACCGGCGAGGTATGCGTCCTCAGCACATGCGGCGGGCGGTTGTCGCCCTCGGCGCGGTGCATGTAGAACGTATCCATCTCGGCCCGCGCGGGGTGGTGGCCGGGGATGTTCAGAGCGTCAAAGTTGTACCAGTCGTCTTCAATGCGCGGCCCTTCGGCCACCGAGAAGCCCAGTTCGGCAAAGATCGCGGTCAGTTCCTCGGTCGCCTGGCTGATCGGGTGGATCGAGCCCTGACGGCGCCCACGGGTCGGCAGGGTGACGTCCAGCCATTCGGTGCGCAGACGCTCATCCAGCGCGGCATCGGCCAAAGCGGCCTTTTTGGCGGACAGCGCCGAGTTGATCTCATCCTTCAGGGCGTTCAGCGCGGGGCCTGCGACCTGGCGTTCCTCGGGCGTCATTTTGCCCAGCTCGCGCATCTTCAGCGCGACCTCGCCTTTTTTGCCTACGGCGGCGACGCGGATCGCCTCAAGCGCGTTTTCGTCGCCGGCCTCGGCGATTTGGCCCAGATATTTTGCCTTAAGATCGTCCATGACGCCCTCTGAATTTGGTCGCCAACCTGCTATCGGCCCCGCCCCGCGATTGCAAGCGGGACCGGGCGGATCAATAGCTGTATTCGGGGAAAATCCGGGCCAGGTCGCCGTTCCAGTCGCCGTTGTAGTGTTCCAGCAACTCATCAGCCGGAACCTTGCCGGTCTCAAGACTGTCCTTCAGCGCGTTCAGGAAATGCGTCTCGTCCGGCACCAGACCACCGGCACCGGGGAAGGCGCGGGACTTCAGACCAGCCTCGGAGATCGCAACAACCTCACGCGCCAGATCATGCATGTTGATGTTGCCGACCTGCGCCTGCAGACCGTCTTTCGCAGCCTCGATCCTCAGGGCTTCGCGCGTTTCCGCATCCCAGCCTTTGACCAGATCCCACGCCGCATCCAGCGCGCCCTGATCATAGGTCAGGCCCACCCAAAAGGCAGGCAAAGCGCACAGCCGCCGCCACGGACCACCATCGGCTCCACGCATTTCCATGAACTTCTTGATCCGGGCCTCAGGGAAGGCGGTGGTCAGGTGATCGGCCCAGTCGGACAGGGTCGGCGTTTCACCCGGCAGCGCAGGCAGTTTGCCCTGCAGGAAGTCGCGGAACGACATGCCCAGTGCGTTGATGTATTCACCGTCGCGATAGACAAAATACATCGGCACATCGAGCGCGTATTGCACGTAGCGTTCGAACCCAAAGCCGTCTTCGAACACGAACGGCAGCATGCCCGTACGTGCATCATCCAGATGCCGCCAAATATAGCTGCGCCAGCTTTTCTGGCCGTTCACTTTACCTTCGAAGAACGGAGAATTCGCAAACAGCGCCGTCGCCACCGGCTGCAGGGCCAGCGCCACGCGCAGTTTCTGCACCATGTCGGCCTCGGACCCGAAGTCGATATTGACCTGAACGGTGCAGGTGCGCCGCATCATGGCGCGGCCCATGGTGCCGACCTTCTCCATGTAATCGTTCATCAGCCGATAGCGGCCCTTGGGCATCAACGGCATCTCATCATGGGTCCAGATCGGCGCCGCGCCCAGACCGATGAAGCCCACGCCGATCTCGTCGGCGATGTCCTTCACTTCGCGCAGGTGCGTGTTCACCTCGTCGCAGGTCTCGTGGATCGTTTCCAGCGGAGCGCCCGACAGTTCCAGCGCGCCACCGGGTTCGAGGCTGACATTGGCGCCGTCTTTTTCCAGACCGATCAGGTGGCCTGCCTCGCGCACTTCGGCCCAGCCATGGCGGTCGCGCAGGCCTTCGAGAACGGCAACGATGGACCGGGTGCCTTCAAACGGCAGTGGCTTCAGGGTGTCTTTGCAATAGCCGAACTTCTCATGCTCGGTCCCGATGCGCCAATCCTGCTTGGGCTTGCAGCCCGACTCCAGATATTCGGCCAATTGTTCGTGGCGTTCGATCGGCCCGCCGCCGGATTGGGGGATGGACATGAATCGCGCTCCGATCCTGATGTGTCTGTCTAGTTGGTCAGTCGTGGGGGCAAACCGCGCCAGTGTCAATGCAGCCTAAGGTGGGCAGGACGGGATGGCGTGCGTTCCCAGATCACCACCGGATGGGCCGCACCACCGTTCAGTTCCGCCAGCATCTGTTCGGTTTTCAGCCCCGGCAGGGCCGAGAACACATCGAACAGCGCCTCGGCCCCTTCGGCATTCACAGGAATGTGAAGCAACGGTTGGCCCGGCTGTTCCAGCACCCAATGCGCAGGCGACGCGGTTGGGTCCAGCGCCAGGCGTTCGATTTCACGCGTGGCGACCATGCCACCGTCCAGCGGGCCAAGATAGGTGATTTGCCCTTCATCGATCGTCACCACGCCGGGGCCTCCGACCCCCGTGCGGAACCTAGCGCGCTGAATGCCGATCACAGCGAGCGCCACAGACACAGCCACAAGCACCCAGCCCAGCCAGCCCAGCAGCCCGCCGGGGCCGCCGATCCAGCTGAGGCCAACCAGCAGCACAAGCCCGGCCACCAGCACTTCGCGCCAGCGCCATAGGGTCAGTTTGGCTTCGGGTCGGATGAAACTCATGCCGGGTCCTCGGGATTTGTGAACAGGATCAGCGAGAACTGCCCCGCAGGTTTGAATCCAATACCCATATAGGCACGCACGGCAGAATCGGAAGCCGCGAACAGAACCGCGCGGGACGCCTCGGCGTTGCGCGCCTCAACCAGATGCAGCGCAACCGCCAGCCGGGCATAGCCGCGCCCGCGCAGGTTGGGCGGGGTATAGACCCCTCCGATCTGAACAACTTCGGGCAGGCGGGCGTTGAACCCGGTCATCGCAACGGGCTGATCATCGACCAGCAGAACCCGGTGCGAACTACGCTCAACATAGTTCGCGATGTCCTTTTTCGCCTGCACCTGCGCCCGTTCGGGGGCGAAATCCATTGCCTCGACCAGATAGCTTTCGCGCCAGGCTTCGGGCACGGAACGATCAACATCGCCCAGCGGCACCAAGGTCGCGCCAATAGTGTCCGGCAGGACAAGGTCGTCCAATTGCAGGGTAAAGCCGGGCTCGTCACTGTTCAGGGTGGCGGGCCTGTCTTCCCAGCCAGCCAGTTGCATGATCCGGCGCGCCTGCGTGGCCTCGGATGCCACACCGAACAGTTTTCGACCCCGGATCAGGGCAATTGCCGCGGCGAGCTCGGCATCCGAGCAATCGGGACATTGCGCCAACACCATGCCTTCGTTTGTGATGGCGAAAACTGCACGCGGGCCATCGCCCAGCACCCAGATGTTTACTGATCGCGGATCATCGCCACGCAGGCCGAAATCGCGCAGATTGGCCAAAGGGAACATCGAGGTCTGGATGTGCTGCGACAGGAACATATCGATCCTTGGCACATCCGCATCCGTCGCCAGACGCCAATTCAAGACCAATCCCCCAGCGCCTGTTGCCACATGGTCAGCGATGCCACCGCCGCCGTATCTGCCCGCAGGATACGCGGGCCAAGACTGACCACATGCGCATAAGGCAGCGCCGTCAGCCGCGCGCGCTCACGGTCCGAGAAACCACCCTCGGGGCCGATCAGAATCGCCCAGGGCAGACCCTTTTCATTCGCAGCCAGACGCAGGGCCGAGCCGACCTCCGCCTCGTTGCAGAACATCAGCTGTCGTCCCTCGGGCCACGCGTCCAACACGCGGTCCAGCCGTTGCAGATCGGCGACCTCGGGCACGAAGGTGCCGCCGCATTGCTCGGCCGCCTCAACCGCATGGGCTTGCAGGCGGTCCTGCCGGATGCGTTCTGAATTGGTGAACTCGGTCTGCACCGGCATGATCCGCGCCGCGCCCATTTCCGCCGCCTTTTCAACAATGAAATCAGTGCGCGCCTTTTTGATAGGGGCAAACAGGAACCACAGATCAGGCGGCAGCTGCAGGGGTTTGGTCTGTTCCACACAGCTCAGAACGCCACCGCGCTTGCCCGCCTCGGCCACTTCAGCCAGCCACTCTCCGTCCTTGCCGTTGAACAGGGCGACATGGCCGCCCACACCCAGGCGCATGACACCGAACAGGTAATGGGCCTGCTCGCGCGTCAAATCTACCGATTGCCCCTGACCCAGAGGGTGCTCTACATACAGTCTGATCTTTGCACTCATGAGACGTTACATATGCAAGGCAACGCCCCAACACCAGACGGTCAGGTCGCAGATGCGGTCAGTGGCAACTGGGTCGACACACACGCGCCCGCTTTCGCCCGCCCCTACCTGCGGCTTTCCCGCGCGGACCGGCCCATCGGCACGTGGCTGCTGCTGATTCCCTGCTGGTGGGGTCTGGCGTTGGCGATCCTCAGCGACGGGAGCCCGCGGTGGGAGGACCTGTGGATCGCCGTCGGCTGCGCCATCGGAGCCTTCCTGATGCGCGGCGCGGGCTGCACGTGGAATGACATCACCGACCGCAAGTTCGACGGACAGGTGGAGCGCACACGGTCGCGTCCGATCCCGTCGGGTCAGGTCAGCGTGCGTCAGGCGGTGATCTGGATGGGCCTGCAATGCCTGCTGGCGCTGGGAATTCTGCTGAGCTTCAATCAGGCCGCCATCGCCATGGGCGTGCTGTCGCTGTTGCCGGTGACGATCTACCCCTATGCCAAGCGATTCACATGGTGGCCGCAGGTGTTTCTGGGGCTGGCCTTCAACTGGGGCATCCTGCTGGCCTGGGCGGCGCATACGGGCACGGTCGGCGTGCCTGCGATCACGCTCTATCTGGCAGGCATCGCCTGGACGCTATTCTATGACACGATCTATGCGCATCAGGACGCCGAGGACGACGAACTGATCGGCATCAAGTCCACTGCTCGGCTGTTTGGCACCGATACCGCACGCTGGCTGAAATACTTCCTTGTGGCCACGGTGTTCCTGATGGGGCTGGCGATCATCGACGGGGCGTTGGCGCGGGCCTCGGTTCTGGCTCTGGCCGTTGCCTTGGGCGGGCCGTGGGCGATGGGCTGGCACATGGCGTGGCAGTTGCGCGGACTGGATATCGAGGACAACGCGAAACTGCTGCAACTGTTCCGCGCCAACCGCGACACAGGCCTTATTCCGCTGATCTTCCTCTGCGTCGCGCTGCTGCTCTGATTGCACCTGCCCGCGCGCCTCTGTAAGAGTTCGCTCAATCGCTTGAGGAGTCGATAACCCGCACATGCGTTTGCCCTATTTCTTAGCCGTTGCCCTTATCTTCCTCGTATCGGCGGGCCTGTGCCTGCTGGCCGCCAGCTTTGCGGTGACCAAGGTCGAAGAAACGTCCGAGTTTGCCGTACGCCGGGCGTTGGACCTGAAAGGGCATGACTGGGCCGAGGTGCATTCGGACGGTTTGCGCGTCGTGCTGACGGGAACCGCCACCGATGAGGCGACCCGCTTCAACGCGCTGACCGCAGCGGGCACCGAGGTCGACACCTCGCGCCTGATCGACCAGATGCAGGTGGCCCCGACAACCGAACTGGCCGCGCCCCGGTTCTCAGCCGAGATTCTGCGCAATGACAGCGGCATTTCGGTGATCGGCCTGATCCCGGCCAGCGAAAACCGCGAGGCACTGATGGAACGGCTGAGCGATCTGGACGGTGGCGCCCCTGTTTCCGATCTGATGGAAACCGCCGACTACCCCAAGCCCAAAGGCTGGGACGCCGCAATCACCTATGCCGTTGACGCGTTGACACGCCTGCCGCGTGCCAAAATCTCGGCCAGCCCCGGGTTGGTCAAGATCACCGCGATTGCCGACAGCCAGCAGGAAAAGGAAAAGCTGGAGCAGGACCTGACCCGCGCCGCGCCGCCAAGCCTGCGGATCGGCCTGTCGATCTCGGCCCCGCGCCCGGTGATCACGCCTTTTACCCTGCGCTTTCTGATCGACGAGGATGGCGGCCAGTTCGATGCCTGCTCGGCACAGGACGAGAAAGCGCGCGAAGCGATCGTCGCCGCCGCGCAAGAGGCGGGCATGACCGGCCCCTATAGCTGCACCATCGGGCTGGGCGTGCCGTCACCCCGCTGGTCAGAGGCCGCCGCGCTGAGCATCAACGCGCTGGCGGAACTGGGCGGCGGTTCGGTGACCATGTCGGACGCGGATATCACGCTGGCCGCGGCAGAAGGCACCGAAGCCGGGACATTCGATCGTGTCGTGGGTGAGCTGGAGAACGCCCTGCCCGCGGTCTTTGCCCTGCACGCCATCCTGCCGCCGCCCGAAACCGAGGGCGAAGAAGGCCCCCCCGAATTCAATGCCACGCGCAGTCCGGAAGGGCTGGTGCAGATGCGCGGGCGTCTGGGCGACGAGACCCAGCGCGACATGGTCGACAGCTATGCCCGCGCCGCCTTTGGCTCGGAACAGGTTCACATCGCGACCCGCATCGCACCCGACGGCCTGCCGATGGGCTGGCCGGTGCGGATTCTGACCGGGCTTGAGGCGCTGGCCCAACTGCATAACGGCGCTTTGACGGTCACGCCGGATGATCTGGTCCTGAACGGAATCAGCCATGACCCCGAAACGAAGGCACAGATCGCCGGTCTGTTGTCCGAGAAACTGGGCGATGCGCAGGAATTCACCCTGTCCATCACCTATCAGGAACCGCCCGAACCCGCCGACAAGCTGCCCGACCCCGAGGTCTGCGAAGAGCGCATCGCCGAGGTTCAAGCCAGCACCAAGATCGCGTTCGAGCCCGGCTCGGCCACCGTCGCCGCCGATTCGCGCGATACGGTGAACCAGATTGCCGACATCCTGCGCGAATGCGGACCGATCCGGTTGGAGATTCAGGGTCACACCGACAGTCAGGGCCGCGAAGAGATGAACCAGCAGCTCAGCCAGGCGCGGGCACAATCCATCCTGAACGAGCTGCGCGGGCGCCGCGTGCCCACCGCCAGCTTTACCGCCGTGGGCTATGGGGAATCGCAACCGATTGCGGACAACGACACCGAAGAAGGCCGCGAGGAAAACCGCAGGATCGAGTTCCGCCTGATCCGGCCCGAGCCGGTGGAAAACACCGAAACCGGGCTGGACGCGATCGAGGCAGAATCGATCGAGGCCGAACAGACGGACACACCCGCCTCAGATGCGGATGCAGGGGACCAGTAAAGTGAACAGAATCGAATTCATCATCGCCACCGCCATCATCCTGTTCGCGGCGTTCTGCATGGGCTGGTTCGCCAACTGGCTGGCGCATCGCCTGTCACGCGTCCGCCAAAGCGACGTGGCCGATCTGGACCGCATGAGCCAGGAATTGCACGAGGCCGAGGAAACCCGCGATCAGGCGATCACCTACCTGCAACAGCGCGAGGCCGAACTGACCAATCAACTGACCCAGACCGAGGCCGAACTGGCCGCCGCAATGGATGGCCTGCGCGCCGCCCGGCAAGAGGCCGAGGAACTGCGCGGCCGCATCAATAACGCGGACTAAGACCGCGGCTCGAGTACGTGCCCGTGGTCTGCCAGCGTCTTTCTTGGAAACTCGCCTTTGACCTCGTTTATGTCTATGTCGTTGACCATTCGGCCATCACCGAACCCGCCCAGTAGCATGAGGTACTTGTCTGCCACCCTGCGGGTGAACAACTCGTTGCTCTCAAATTTCTTGGTGCCAAATTTGAAAGCTTCATACTCGAGTTCTTTTTTGCTCATGTCTTTTTGAACAAACTCATGGAACCGGTCAAAAGCATCCACAAATGCAGCATAGTTGGCCACGGTTATACTGGCCCCCAAGGAATTCAACGCGCGACGCGTGTATTGATCATAGGGTGAGAACTCCCAAGGGTTTTTGCAGAACAGGAATTTCGAGACCATCGAAACAGGTCTGCCGTAAGTAAGGCCGTCCGGTTGCGACTCGGTAATTCGCAAACTGTCAATTTCTGCTTGGAACCCAGGCCGCTTGATTGCTTCTCGATCTGCATAGTTTTCAGCAATAGAACCGAGCCGCTTTAGAAGTTGTCGCCGACTCTCCGGACACGCTTTGGCATTCCGCCTGAGTTGCCAGACTTTTAGGAATTGTGCGAAATCGCCGTTGCCTGTTTCGGACTTCGAACTGATCGCTTTCTGCAAGGTTATTTCGTCAGAAAACCATGCGCGGCTCGCTTCGAAACACGCCAGAACCAAACGGTTCTCGGGGGCATAAAATGTCATCAATGATCTCTCCAAAAGCTACACGATACGTAGTTTTGGAGAAGCTGCAATGGAGTATCCTATCTCTTCACCACCGGGTCAGCGCGTCTTCGTCCTCGTCCTTGGCGGCCACCCATTCCTCACCGGATTTGGTGATTTCCTTCTTCCAGAACGGCGCGCGGGATTTCAGGTAGTCCATCAGATATTCCGCCGCCCCGAACGCGTCCTTGCGATGCGGTGCAGCCGTGGCCACCATCATGATCCGATCCCCCGGCGCCAGCCGCCCGTGGCGGTGGATCACCAGCACATCCCCCAGAGACCAGCGTGATTGCGCCTCTTCGGCGATCTTGGTCAGCGCGCGTTCCGTCATGCCGGGGTAATGCTCGATCTCCATCACATCCAGATCACCCGAAGCCAGATCGCGCACGACGCCGGTGAAGGTCACGATCGCCCCGTTGGCCGCGTTGCCTGCCGCGAATGCGTTGGCTTCGGCCCCCAGATCAAACGCTTCTTCCTGAACAGCGATACGCATCTCAGCCACCTGTCATCGGCGGGAAGAACGCAACCTCGCGCACGCCCGCCAACGAGGCGTCAAAGTCCGAAAGTTCCTGATCCAGCGCCACCCGCAGGGCGGACAGATCAGCAAAAGCCGCGGCATAGCGGTCCTCGCGCGCGCTAAGCTCGGCCACCAGATCATTGACCGTCGCGGCCTGTGTTTCGACCTTTTCCTTCGGCAGGCCAATGCGTTCGCGCACCCAAGCGAAATATAGCACGTCCATCGGTTAGCTCTCCTTCAGATGGGGCATGGCTTTACGTAGGTAGTCATAGCCGGTGATCAATGTCAGCGTGGCGGCAATCCACAGCAGCCACAGGCCGATGCGGCCCGACCAGAACATCCCTTCCAGATGCCAGCGGATGTGGTTCAGGTCCTCGACCTGCCCGGTCAGAACCTGATCAATGACCGTAGGGTCCATCCCAAAGGTGGCCATGACAAAATTATGCTCGAAGATCCCCTGCGAGAACAGAACCGCGATGGCAACCATCTGCGCGGTCGTCTTCCACTTGGCCAGTTTGGTCACCTTCAGCGTTCCCGCCGTATCGCCCAGATATTCACGCAGGCCCGAGACGAAAACCTCACGGAACAGAATCACGGTGGCGGGCAGCACCAGCCAGGGCGTCCAATGCTCGGTCGAATAGCCCACAAGGATCATCAGCGCGATCACCACCATCGCCTTGTCGGCAATCGGGTCCATCATCGCGCCAATCTTGGTTTCCTGTTTCCATGCACGGGCCAGATAGCCGTCGAACCAGTCGGTGATCGCTGCTGTCAGGAACAGGATCAGCGCGAACCAGTCGGCATAGGGGCGGGTGAAATACAGAAACATTACGGCCAGGCCGGGGGCGGCCAGCAGGCGCAGCACGGTCAGGATATTGGGCAGGTTCCACTTCATGCACCGACCCTACATCGCCGGTCCGGGACAGGAAAGACGGGGCGGCAAAAAACTGACCCGATCACAGGCGGTTGCAGGGCCAAAAGGCAAAGGGTCGCAACCGGGAACTCTCAGCCAGATACTGCTTGGCGCGCGGCGTCTTTGCGGTCAGATTGGCGGGCGGCTCAGGAGCACCAAAACGCCATGACCGCACATATTCAAACCGACCCCCGATCCAACCTGATCGGCGGTGCATGGATGATTACCGGAATGGCGCTGTTCGCGCTGGAAGACGCACTGTTGAAGGGCGCTTCTGCCGCGTTGCCGATCTGGCAGATTCTGGTTCTGTTCGGCGCCGGTGGAACGGTGATCTTTGCGGCGGTGGCCGTGTTGCGGGGCACGAATCTGTTTCACAGGGATGTGCTGTCCCGCCCGATGAAGGTGCGGGTCCTGTTCGAGATTCTGGGGCGGCTGTTCTATGTGCTGGCGATCACGCTGACGCCCTTGTCTGCGGCAACCGTGATCCTGCAGGCCACGCCTCTGGTCGTGGTCGCAGGCGCGGCGCTGTTCTTTGGCGAGGCCGTCGGCTGGCGCCGCTGGAGCGCCATTCTGATCGGCCTGATCGGCGTGGTGATCATTGTCCAACCGACCGGAGACAGTTTCTCGGCCCTGTCGATCCTTGCGGTGTTGGGGATGCTGGGCTTTGCCGGGCGCGATCTGGCCAGCCGCGCTGCGCCCGCAACACTGGGGACCGAGGTGCTGGGGTTCTACGGCTTCCTCTGCATCGTTGTTGCCGGGCTGGCCTATCGGTTCTGGGAGGGCACACCGATGGCACCGCTGGACCTGCACACAAGCCTGCATGTGGGCGGGGCGATCCTGATGGGCACGGCGGCGTACGCAGCGCTGATGAAAGCCATGCGGACCGGCGAGGTCTCGGCCGTCACGCCCTTCCGCTATTCGCGGCTGTTGTTTGGTGTCGGTCTAGGCGTGGTGATGTTTGGCGAGCAGCTGGACCAGACCATGTGGATCGGCAGCGCGCTGATCGTGGCCTCGGGACTGTATATCCTATGGCGCGGACGACAGGCCTAGCCCTTGTCGTGAAAGAAATCATAGACCTTCTGCGCCAACCCGGCTGAGATCCCATCGACCGCTTTCAAGTCGGCCAGATTGGCGCGACTGACCGCTTTGGCGCTGCCGAAATGGGCCAGCAGGGCACGTTTGCGCGCCGCGCCCACACCGGGGATTTCATCCAATGGCGTCGCGCCCACGGCCTTGGCCCGTTTGGCGCGGTGGGTGCCAATGGCGAACCGGTGCGCCTCGTCCCGCAGGCGCTGGATGAAGTACAGCACGGGATCGTTGCGTTTCAGCGCAAAGGGGTGCTGACCGATGCGGTGGAATTCCTCCTTGCCGTGGTCGCGGTCGACGCCTTTAGCAACGCCGACCATCGGGATGTCTTCGACCCCGTACTGCGCCATGATCTCATGCACCGCGCTCACCTGCCCGGCACCGCCGTCGATCAGCAGAAGGTCAGGCCACATGCCCTTGTCGCGTTCCGGGTCTTCCTTTTGCAGGCGGGTGAAACGGCGGGTCAGGACCTCTTTCATCATGCCGAAATCGTCACCGGGGGTCAGGTCGTCGCCGCGGATATTGAACTTGCGGTAGGCGTTTTTCATGAACCCGTCTGGGCCCGCCACGATCATGCCCCCGACCGCATTGGTGCCCTGAATATGGCTGTTGTCATAAACTTCGATCCGGGCCGGAGGCGCATCAAGGTCGAACGCTTCGGCCACACCGCGCAGCAGCTTGGCCTGCGTGGCGCTTTCCGACATGCGCCGTGCAAGCGATTCCCGCGCGTTGCGCAGGGCACCGGCGACCAGCTCCTGTTTTTCGCCACGCTGGGGCACAAGGATTTCGACCTTGCGGCCTGCCTTCTCGGACAGAGCCTCTTGCATCAGATCGGCGTTTTCGATCCCGTCCGACAAGATCAACTGCCGCGGCGGTTCCTTGTTGTCGTAGAACTGGCCCAGAAAGGCCTCCATCACCTCGGCCGGGGACACATCCGCCCCGACCCGAGGATAGAAATCCTTGTTCCCCCAATTCTGGTTGGCCCGGATAAAGAACACCTGAACGCAGGCCTGTCCGCTATCCATATAGAGGCCGATCACATCCGCCTCGGCCACGCTGCGCGGGTTGATGCCCTGGCTGGTCTGCACCTGCGTCAGCGCCCGGATTCGGTCGCGCAGACCGGCGGCGCGTTCGAACTCCATCGCCTCAGACGCCGCCATCATCTGTTCGGCCAGATCCTCCTGCACCTTGGTCGAGCGGCCCGACAGGAACCGTTCGGCGTCGCGGACGCTTTCGCGATACCCTTCTTCCGAGATCAGCCCGACACACGGCCCCGAGCACCGTTTGATCTGATAGAGCAGACAGGGCCGTGTGCGGCTATCGAACATCGAATCCGAGCAGTTGCGCAGCAAGAACGCCTTCTGCAGCTGGTTCAGGGTCCGGTTCACGGCACCGGCGCTGGCGAAGGGGCCGAAATAGGCCCCCTTTTCCTTCTTCGCGCCACGATGTTTCTTGATCTGCGGATAGGCATGATCCTTGGCGACCAGAATATTCGGAAAGCTCTTATCGTCACGCAGCAGCACGTTGTACTTGGGCTTGAGCTGCTTGATCAGGTTCTGCTCCAGCAGCAGCGCCTCGGTCTCAGTCCGCGTGGTCAGGAACATCATCGAAGCGGTCGAGACGATCATTTTCTCGATCCGACCGGAATGGCCGGGGCGCGTATAGTTCGACACCCGCGCCTTCAGATTTCGCGCTTTGCCGACATACAGAACCCGGCTGTCCGCATCCAACATCCGGTACACACCGGGCGAGCTGTCCAGCGTTTTCACATAGCGCTGGATGCAGGCATAGCCGGTGGGCTGAATGTCCGGATTTGATTCGTCCTGGGTCGTCATGGGCCTGAGATATGATTCCCTGACAATGGCTGCAATCTTGAGGCCCCCAGATCAAGAGAAAACAAATCCACGGTTTCTGTGGATAACTATGCAGATAAGTTTCCGGGGATGGCGAAATTCCCTTGTATACTTATGGATTCAATGAGTTGCACAAAAATTAGGCACATATTTAAGCTGTTGTTTTTAGGCTATTTTATTTTGTGCACAAGACAAGCATATGAAAAAAAAGACAATTTTGTAACGGGCAGGTAACGCGAACGTGAGCAGTGCAAAACTTGCAGCAAATTTACCTATTCTACCCCCAGAACATCCGGCGTTTGCCAGCCCAGATGCTGCCCGCCATCCACGCATAAAAGCTGGCCGGTAACCGCGTGCGCATCCAGAAAATACCCCAGCGCGGCAGTGATATCCGAGGGGTTCGCGCCACGCTCCAGAACCGTGTTGGCGCGCTGTGCCTTGAAGTGATCTTCGGATTGCCGGTGCCCCTGAATCGTCGGTCCCGGCCCAATCGCGTTGACGCGGATCGCAGGGGTCAAGGCCTGCGCGGCGGTACGGGTCAGTGCCCACAGGCCCATCTTGGCGATGGTGTAGGACATGAACTCGGGCGTCAGCTTGCGCACCCGCATATCGACCATGTTGACGATCAGCCCGGTGGCGACGGGTTCGCCCGCCTCATCCGTGCCGGGCGCCAGCCCTTGTGCTGCCATGGCCTGCGTCAAGACGAAGGGCGCGCGCAGGTTGCTGTCCATATGCCGGTCCCAGCTTTGCCGAGTGGCGGTGCTGATGTTGTCGTATTCAAAGATCGAGGCGTTGTTGACCAGACAGGTGACCGGCCCACCCAGTGCCTCGGCTGCGCGGGGCAGCAGATCGCTGACCTGTGCCTCATCCAGCAGATCGGCCTGCAACGCCACCGCCTTGCGGCCCAGGGCCTGAACTTCGGTCACGGTCTCCTGCGCGGGCTGTTCCGAGGTGGCGTAATGCACGGCGACGTCATAGCCGCGGCGGGCCAGATACAGCGCCATGGCCCGGCCAAGGCGAATTCCGGCACCGGTCACTAACGCTCGGGTCATGGGTGTTCCCTCTCAGTCAAATCACGCCAGCAATGCGATGACGTAGACCGCGTATAACAGCGTCAACACAACGCCCCAGATGCGCGTGATGTCCTGCTTGAAAAACACGAACGGGATCAACAGCAGCGAAGCGCCCAGCATGACCCACAGGTCGAACCGCAAGAATTCCGGGTCAACGGGAATCGGCCCGACTAGCGTGGCAATCCCGACGATGGCCAGCAGGTTGAACATGTTCGACCCGATCACATTGCCCAACGCCACATCGGCCTGTCGCCGCAGCGCAGCCATCACCGTGGTTGCCAGTTCCGGCAAAGAGGTCCCGACCGCAATCAGCGTCAGGCCGATCACCGTTTCGCTGACGCCATAGGTGCGGGCGATCACCGTGGCGTATTCGACCAGCAGATGCGCGCCCATCGGCAGGCCGATCAGGCCCAGCACCAGATAGATCGAAATCTTCCAGTAGGCCATGTTGGGGTCGGCCTCTTCCAGGCCCTCCAAATCCTCATCATCGGCGCAGGCCTGACCGCAGGCTTTGCGGTGCGCATACGCCTCGCGAAAGGCGTTCCACAGGATCAGACCCAATGCCGTCAGCAGAATCGCCCCGCTGAACAGGGTGAACACGCCGCAGAAGGCCAGCCCGATGAACAGGACCGAGGCCATCAGCATGAACACATAGTTCCTGCGGCTGTTGCATTCGCTGGTGTGCAGCGTCGACAGCAGGGCCGGAACGCCCAGAACCAGCAGGATATTCGCCGTATTCGACCCGACCACGTTACCCAGGGCGATCCCCGGCGCGTTTTCCTTGATCGCGCTGATGGCGATCAAAAGCTCGGGCGCCGATGTACCAAAGGCCACGATTGTCAGACTGACGATCAGCGCAGGCACGCCCAGACGCAGGCTCAGGTTTACCGCGCCGCGCACCAGCGCGTCACCCGCCAGCAGCAGGATCAACAGACCAAGGCCGGATAACAGCCATGCCGTCATGTACGGCCTCCTTTTTCGCAGGCACACGGGCCTTTGCCGATCCTGAACCGCCCGCAGCGCGGACATCTTGAGGATTGCAGCCGTTTCTGCCCCGGAAAGCGCAGCTTGCCGAACATCGCCAGCACGCCCATGGCGATCAGGAAAAGGGTGACAATCTTGATAATCACGTCACAAACCGAAACGCGCGTAAGCAGCACGCTCCTCAAGCCCGGCGATGGCATCCTGCGCCAGCGACGCTCCGAACCGTGACCAGATCGGCTTGCGCAGCCCGTAGCGGCGGAACTTGACCTTGTCGCCAAAGCGGTCCTGCATCTTCGGTTTCAGATGCGCGATGCCGTCGATCAGGCCCAGTTCCTGCGCCCGCCGGGCCAGCCAGATTTCCCCTGTGAACAGGTCCTGGCTTTCGTCCAGCTTGCCGCTGCGCCGGGTTTTGACATGGGTGATGAAGTTCTCGTGGATATCGGCCAGCAGGCGTTCCAGCCGTTCGACATCCTCTTTCTTTTCCGGCGCAAACGGGTCGAGCATGGATTTCGACTGCCCCGCCGTGTGCACGCGCCGCTCGATCCCCTGCCGCTTCAGCAGGACATGGGCGCCAAAGCCGGACGAAATCACCCCGATCGAGCCCAATACCGAACTGTCATCGGCATAAATCTCATCCGCCGCAGCTGCCAGCCAGTACCCGCCCGAGGCTGCCACATCCTCGACAAATGCGATGACGGGGACATTCAGTTCATCAGACAGACGCCGGATTCGCGCGCCGATCAACGAGCTTTGCACTGGTGAGCCGCCGGGCGAGTTGACCTCAAGCGCGACGGCGGCGGGTTTGCCCTTGCGAAAGGCTTTCTCAAGCACCGGGGCCAGCGTGGTGTCGGACATCGACCCACGCCCGGCCATTCCGATGGCACCGGACAGGCGCACAACGGCCACGCAGGGTTGCTTTTTAAGAAACGGCAGGCTGAGTTTCATGGAAGCCGATGTAGAGTGCACCCAACCGGTAAACAAGGGACCGTTTGGCCGATAGTTGTGACGTGAACACATTTCCCAAGGTCAGTGGGCAAAAATGCAACGCCTGATACAACCTAGCTGCGAATGCGCCAGCCGGTTTTGAAGATCCACCAGATAATGCCCAGACACAGGCCGGTAAACGCTACAATGGCTAACAAGCTGAACCCGATTGGCACATCCGCCAACCCGTAGAACGACCATCGAAACCCCGAGATCAGATAGACCACAGGGTTGAACAAGGTGATGGTCTGCCATACTGGCGGCAGCATGGACACGGAATAGAAAGTCCCGCCCAGAAAGATCAGCGGCGTCACCACCAGTTGCGGCACCAGCGACATCTGTTCAAAGTTGCTGGCCCAGATGCCGATGATGAACCCCAGCAGCGAAAAGCTGAGGCAGGTCAGGATCAGGAACGCCGCCATCGCAAACGGGTGTTCGATGCGTAAATCCACAAAAAATGAGGCTGTTGCGAGGATCACCAGCCCCACAAACAGCGCCTTGGTCGCCGCCGCGCCGACATAGCCGATCACGATCTCGATAAAGTTCACCGGGGCCGAGAGCAGTTCGTAGATCGTGCCCAGAAACTTGGGGAAATAGATGCCGAAGGATGCGTTGGAAATCGCCAGCATCACCACCGACAGCATGATCAGCCCCGGCACGATGAAGGCGCCATAGGACACGCCCTCGACCTCTTGAATACGGCTGCCAATGGCGGTGCCGAACACCACGAAATACAGCGAGGTCGACAGGACCGGAGACAGAAAGCTCTGCGCCAATGTGCGGAAGAACCGGGCCATTTCGAACCGGTAGATGGCGGCGATGGCGGACCAGTTCATGCGGGCTCTCCGGACACCAGATTGACGAATATCTCTTCCAGACTCGACTGGCGGGTTTGCACGTCGCGCAACACCAGCCCGGCCTGCGCCACGTCATTCAGCAATGTGGTGATGCCGGTGCGGTCGGCATGAGTGTCATAGGTATAGACCAGCGCATCCCCATTGCCATTCAGCGCCAGATTATGCGCCGCCAGACTGTCCGGGATGGCCTGGATCGGGTCGGCCAGCATCACCTCAAGCTGTTTCTTGCCCATCTGCGCCATCAGCGTGTCCTTGTCCTGCACCAGCAGCAGTTCACCCTTGTCGATGACACCGACGCGGTCGGCGATGGCCTCAGCTTCTTCGATATAATGGGTGGTCAGGATGATGGTGACGCCAGCCCGTTTCAGCTCGGCCACGATCTCCCACATATCCTTGCGCAATTCGACATCGACGCCAGCGGTGGGCTCGTCCAGAAACAGCACGCGCGGCTCGTGCGCAAGTGCCTTGGCGATCAGCACCCGGCGCTTCATGCCACCCGACAGTTCCTTGATCGCGTTCTTGCGTTTGTCCCAAAGGGACAGCTTGCGCAGAACATCCTCGATCATGGCGTTGTCACGGCCCAGCCCGAACAGCCCGCGCGACAGCCGCACCGTGTTCCAGACCTTTTCGAAGGGCTCCAGCGCGATCTCCTGCGGCACGAGACCGATCATACGGCGCGCGGCGCGAAAGTCGGCCTGGATGTCATGGCCACCCACCGTCACCGAACCCGAGGTCGGCGTGGTGATCCCGCAAATGGTCGAGATCAGCGTCGTCTTGCCCGCTCCGTTCGGGCCAAGCAGCGCCAGAATCTCCCCCTGCTCGATGTCCAGAGAAATGCCTTTCAGCGCCTCAAACCCGTCGGCATAGGATTTGCGCAGATCTTTGATCGAAAGAATGGTCGTCATGCAAGTTCCCTGTTCTGGCGGCGACCCTACCCCGGCCCACCGGCGCAGAACAGGCCAATTTCGCACAAGGCCCTGCGCTTTTTTGCGGGTTTGACCTCTGGCCTTGCAATTTACCGGCGATCCCGGAACCCTGCGGATAATCGAAGGGGGGACCATGCTGAACGGTATTCGGATCATTGAGATTGAGGGGCTGGGCCCTGCCCCTTTTGCCGCCATGTGGCTTGCGGATATGGGCGCCGATGTGATCACCATCCACCGCAAGGGTCAGGCTGCAACACCGGGGATGCCCGAACACTCGGTGCTGGACCGTGGCAAAAGGTCCATTGATCTGGACCTGAAAGACGCACGCAATCTGGAGATCGCCAAACGCCTGATCTCCTCGGCCGATGCTCTGATTGAAGGCTTTCGCCCCGGTGTGATGGAAAAACTCGGCCTCGGGCCGGAGCCCTGCCACCAAATGAACCCAAGGCTGGTCTACGGGCGGATGACAGGCTGGGGCCAGGACAGCCCCCTTTCGGACACAGCCGGGCATGACCTGAACTACATCGCTCTGTCCGGTGCGCTCTGGTACGCCTCTCAGCCCGGCCAGCCACCGCAAACACCCGCCACGCTGGTCGGCGACATAGGCGGAGGCGCCATGTATCTGGTCGCGGGCCTTCTGGCCGGGCTGCTGAACGCCCAGAAAACGGGCCAAGGTACCGTGGTCGATGCCGCCATCTACGATGGCTCGGCGCATATGATGAACCTGCTCATGAGCCTGAACCAATCCGGAAACCTGTCGGAAACCCGCGGTCAAAGCCTGCTGGACGGCCCCCATTGGAGCCGCACCTATACCTGTTCCGACGGCGGCTTTGTGACGGTCCAATGCCTCGAACCCAAGTTCTACGCGCAGTTCCTGCAGAAAATGGGCCTGTCGGACGACCCCGGCTTCCAATCGCAATTCGATCCCGCGACATGGCCCGCCCTCACCCAACGCCTGTCCGACATCTTCGCCAGCAACACCCGGGATCAGTGGGCCGATCTCTTCCAGGGCACCGATGCCTGCGTCGCGCCGGTCCTTAGTCCCATCGAAGCACACGCCCACCCGATGAACGCCGCCCGCCAGACATGGCACAAGGCAGATGGCACCCTACAAGCCGCCGCCGCACCCAGATTCTCAACCACCGAATGGCACCACAAACCCAGCCCTGCCCGCGGAGAACACCGTCACGACATCCTGAACGAGCTTGACGCGCAGCAAACATCCGCCGCTTCATCTGTCTAAAAATATCCCGGGGGATGAATTGGCCACAGGCCAAGAAGGGGGCTGGCCCCCTTCCCTTGCTTACCGCCCGCGCACCGTGTCGATCATCAACTGCACGTTTTCCGGATTCGCATCCGGCGTGATCCCGTGACCGAGGTTGAAGATATGCGGCCCTTTCGAGAACGCCTCGACAATCCGCCGCGTCTCATCCACCAGGGTCTGCCCACCGGTCACCATATGCGACGAGGCCAGGTTGCCCTGTACACAGCCGTCAACCTGCACATGCTCGGCCGCCCATTCCGGCGACACCGAGTTGTCCAGCGCCACACAATCCACACCGGTCGCCTTGGCAAACCCGATATAGCCGTCACCCGCCTCACGCGGGAAGCCGATCACCGGGATACCGGGGTGGCGTGCCTTGATGGCCTGCGTGATCACGCGGCAAGGCTCGACCGCGTATTTCCGGAATGCTTCACCTTTCAGCGACCCGGCCCAGCTGTCGAAGATCTTGACCACCTCGGCCCCGGCTTCGATCTGCGCCGAGAGGTACTCGATGGTGGCCAGCGTGATCCGCTCCAGCAGCGCTTCGAACAAAGCAGTGTTTTCCTCGCGCAGCGCGTGGGCGGGGCCTTGGTCCGGTGTGCCACGCCCGGCGATCATATAGGTCGCAACCGTCCAAGGCGCACCCGCAAACCCGATCAGGGTCGTCTCGGACGGCAATTCCCGCGACAGGATGCGGACTGTTTCATAGACCGGCGACAGGGTCTCGTGGATGGCTTCAACCGGTTTCAGCGCGTCGAATTCCGATTGCTGCGTGATCGTCGACAGGCGCGGACCTTCTCCGGTGACGAACCACAGATCCGCGCCCAGCGCCTGCGGCACCAGCAGAATGTCGGCAAACAGAATCGCCGCATCGAACCCATAGCGGCGGATCGGCTGCAGGGTCACTTCGGCGGCCAGCTCCGGGTTGTAGCACAGCGACAGGAAATCCCCCGCCTGCGCCCGCGTCGCCCGATATTCCGGCAGATACCGCCCGGCCTGACGCATCATCCAGATCGGCGGCACATCCTGTACCTCACCCGCCAGCGCCCGCAGCAGTTTCTTTGTCTCGGCCATCTTTTGCCCCCAATCATCAGGTTTGCCGCAACGGGTCTTCCTTCGGCGGCAATTTGTCAAGCCATGCCCCCATTGTCAGGGCAATGTGACGCGACTAAAGCTGTGCGCATGACACTGACCCTGCCCTCCCCCGACTCACCGCTCAAGATCGGCACCCGTGGTTCGCCCCTGGCGCTGGCACAAGCCTATGAAACCCGGCAACGGCTGGGAACGGCATTCGACCTGCCCGAAGAGGCGTTCGAGATTGTGGTGATCAAAACCACCGGCGACAACCGCGCCATGATCGACGCGGACCGCCCGCTGAAAGAAATCGGCAACAAGGGCCTGTTCACCAAGGAAATCGAAGAGGCAATGCTGCGCGGCGATATCGACATTGCGGTGCACTCCACCAAGGACATGCCGGTGGAGCAGCCTGACGGTCTGGTGCTGGACACGTTCCTGCCACGTGAAGATGTGCGCGACGCGTTCATCTCACCCAGCCTGAGCTCGATCCATGACCTGCCGCAGGGCGCGGTAGTCGGCACGTCATCGCTGCGCCGCCGGGCGCAATTGCTGAACCGGCGGCCTGATCTGAATGTGGTCGAGTTTCGTGGCAACGTGCAGACCCGCCTGAAGAAATTGGCCGACGGCGTGGCGGACTGCACGTTTCTGGCCATGGCCGGCATCCGCCGCCTGAATATGGAGGACGTCCCGGCCACGGCAATCGCGCCCGAGGACATGCTGCCTGCCATCGCGCAGGGCACGATCGGCATCGAACGCCGCAGCGAAGATTCCCGTGCTGCGGGTATGCTCGAGGCGATCCACCACGCCGAAACCGGTCAGCGTCTTGCTGCGGAACGCGCCTTGCTGGCGGCACTGGATGGCTCTTGTGAAACGCCCATTGCCGGGTTGGCCGAGATACAGGGCGACCAGCTGCGCCTGCGCGGCGAAGTGCTGCGCCCCGACGGGTCCGAGGCGATATCCGAGGACATCACCGGCGCAATTGCCGACGGCGCCGAGATGGGCCGTGTCATGGCTGAGACCCTTCTGAAACAGGCAGGGCCGGGTTTTTTCGACTGGAGAGGCTGAAAAACTTATTCAATGTGAACAACTTCACTGTAACCAACATCCGGATCGGGCATAAATTAGTCATACTGGTTGCGATGTTGGATCGGTCTCGAATAAGTCGAAAGTTTTTGTTCAGTTAACTTGATTAAGTGGTATTCGAGGGGGCGAGACCAACCTTGATATCCGATTGGTAAGGGCCGCTGTCACATTATGACAGCGGCCCACTTTATTCCGTTACAGCACCTCAGACCGCACTGATCGCCCGCACGGCGTAATCGACGGCCGACCGGGTCTGTTCCAGATCACCCTCGGTCACCGCCAGCGACGGGTAGAGCTTGCCCGGAGATTTGAATATCCCATGCGCACGCAACGTATCGTTGTAAAGCGCATTGCGGCTGGGGTCGTCATGATTGGCGCTGCGATAGTCGCGGCAAGCCGCATCGGTGAAATAGATGTCAAACAGCGTCTCATCCCCGACGATCTGATGCGGAATACCGGCCCCGGTCAGCGCCGCCCCCTGCATCTGCTGCAACGCCGCCCCGGTTGCGCGGAGTTGGTCATAGACACCCTCACGCCGCAGAACCTCCATCGTTTTCAGCCCTGCGACCGAGGCCACCGGGTTGCCTGACAGGGTGCCCAACTGCATCAGCCAGCCCTCCTCGCCGACCTTGGCCTTGTCGAAATGCTGCATGATCTCGGCGCTGGCGCCCAGCGCGGCCAGAGGGAAGCCGCCGCCGATGATCTTGCCCAGCGTACAGATATCGGGCGTCACCCCGTATCTTTCCTGCGCACCGCCATAAGCCAGTCGAAACCCTGTGACGATCTCATCGAAAATCAGCAGGACATCGTGCTTGTCGCACAGATCACGCAGCCCCTGCAGGTATCCGGGCAGCGGCGGGATGATCCGCTGCAGCGGTTCGACCATGATCGCGGCGATGTCGTCATGTTCATCCAGCAGGGCCGCGACGGCCTCAAGATCGTTGTAGGGCGCGATCAGCATCTGTTCGGCCACGCTGTCGGGAATACCCGCACTGTCCGCCACCGCCTGAGGGAAATTGACCCGACGGCTGGGGGCGAGGCTCATCTGTGCCTCGGCGCTCATGCCGTGATAACCGCCTTCGAATTTCAGGATCTTGTTGCGCCCGGTATAGGCGCGGGCCAGACGGATCGCGTACATATCCGCCTCACCGCCCGAGGCAACAAAGCGCACCTGTTCGCAGCAGGGCACGGCATCAACGATGGCTTCGGCCAGCTCGATGCCTTTGGCGTTGTTGGCAAAGAAGGTCATGCCCTTGGGCAGTTGTTCCAGCACGGCCTCCATCACCTCGGGGTGGCCATGGCCCAGCAGCATGGGGCCGGACCCGATCAGGTAGTCGATATATTCATTGCCGTCCTCGTCCCAGACCCGGCTGCCTTCGCCGCGGGCGATGATGATACCGGGGTCGAAATTGCCAAATCCCCCGGCGGGCAGAACCTCGTTCGCGCGGGCGATCCATTCGGATTGGGTGTTGATCTTCAGCATCTCACACGATCTCCAATATCGGGGAACCAAGGATTTCGGGGTCAGGGGTTACACCTAAGCCCGGACCGTCGGGCGGGGCAATCCGGCCCTCTTCACGGTTTGGTGCGTCCGGGCAAAGGCGCGGGGCCACATAAGAGGACAGGTCGCAGGTATTCATCAGCGATCCGTGCGGGGTCGAGGCTGCAAAGTGCAGCGAGGCGGCGGTTACAATATCCGAGCCCCAGGTGCATTCGGCGCAAATCTCGGCCCCCAGATGCACGGTCAGGTCCCGCGCCCGGCGCATCGCCGACAGCCCGCCGAATTTCGACAGTTTCAGGGCGACAGCATCCATGCAGCCCAGCTCATGCGCGCGCAGCAGCGAGGCCAGATCATGGGCGTTCTCGTCGATCTTCATTGGCAAGCCGGTGGCCTGCCGCACGGCAGCGCAATCTTCCAGCGTTTTGCACGGCTGTTCCAGCATCACGTCCATATGCGCCACGGCCCGGCCTGTTCGCGTGGCTTGCAGACGCGACGCGCCACAGTTCCAGTCGCCATAGACCAGCGGCCCCAGCCCCACGGCCTCGCGCACTTTGGTCAGGCGTTCGGCATCGGCCTGCCAGTCGCCCTCGACGCCCAGTTTGACCTGAAACTGCCGAATACCCGTCTGGTAAGCGGTTTGGGCGATGCGGGCCATCTCGTCCGGCGAGATACAGGTGATCGAGTGGTAAAGCGGCATGTCCCTGCGCGTCCGGCCGCCCAGCAACGCATAGACCGGCTGGCCGGTGGCCTGCCCGAACAGGTCCCACAGGGCGATATCGACCATCGACTTTGCATAGCGGTGCCCCTGCAGAAATCCGTCCAGTTTGCGCATCGGCGCATCGGCTCCAAACGGGAACATGCCCAGGATCTCTGGCCCCATTTCCCTGATCGCACTCGGCACACCCCCCGCATAGGCAGGCAGGTAATGCGGGATCGGGCAGACCTCGCCCCATCCCATCAGACCGGTATCCGTTTCAAGACAGAGGATATGAGAGGTCACGGTACCGCAGGTTTTGCCTTCGGCCATGTGATAGGTTTCATGGCTGGTCAGGTCGACGGACCAAAGCGTTATCTTGTTGATCTTCATTCAACCCGTCCTTTGCGTTTGGGCGCGGCGCTGTCAGAGGGGCCAGCCCCTCTCTTGGCCTGTGGCCAATTCACTCCCCGGGATATTTTTGGACAGATGAAGAGGCGGATCATCGCGGGGCCTCGTAGGTTGCGATTGGGGGGGCGAGGGCGTCTTCGTCGGGGTAGACGCCAAGGCCAGGCGTTTCCGGCAGGTGCAGGTGGCCATTGATGTTGCGCGGCCCGCGACCACCGGCGATATCGACGGTGATCATGTCCTGACAGGCCCAGACGGCGTGGCAATTGCCATCCGGGATGGTGGCGGCCAGATGCAGCGCCTCGGTATCAGCCAGAACCGAGCCTCCGGTCGCCATCACGAACATGTCGATTCCATGCGCCAGCGCGATATCCCTCATCCGTGCGGCCTTGGTCAGGCCGCCGACGCGGTTGAGCTTGATCCCGAACACCTCGGCCAGGCCATCACGAGCAATGCGGGCGGCGTCCTGCAGGGTGACGAGGCTTTCGTCGACCGACACGGGCGAGGCATGACGGCCCGAGATCGCGGCGATGTCGTCCAATGTCTCGCAGGGTTGTTCGAACATCACGTTCAGGTCCTCGCAGGCGCTCATCACCCGCAGGGCCTGTTGCCGGGTCCAGCCCCGGTTCACGTCGTAGAGAACGATCTCACCCGGATGCCGGATGCTTTCAACGTCGCGGATGCGGGCGATGTCGCGTTCCACATCGCCGCCGATCTTGACCGAATGGGCGATGTAGCCTCGGCTGCGATAGCGGTCCATCACCTCGCGAGTTTCGTCGATGGTTTTTGCGCCGACCGACGAGGCAATCGGGCGCGGGGTGCGGGACCCGCCGCCCATCAGATCGGCAATCGGCAGGCCCGCCGCCTGCCCCGCGATATCCCAGCAGGCCATGTCGATCGGACTTTTGGCATATAGATGCCCCGGCAGCGCAAGATCCATTGCGCGTTCCACATTCAGCACCTTGCGAGGATCAAGGCCGAGCAGGAACGGTGCCATCGTTTCAATCCCTGCGCGGATGCCCGGCCCATGCGCGGGCACGTAGGTATGGCCCCATGGGGTGCCCTCGCCCCAGCCAATCAGGCCGGTATCGGTTTCGATTTTCACCACCGTCGCGTCGAGCGTTTTGAACTTCAGCCGCCCGCCGGACAGCCAATAGGGATGCTCCAGCGGCAGATCGACTTGGAAAACTGTTATGGTCTTGATTTTCATAGGGCATACTCCGCCACCGGTGCGCCGAGGCTTTCGAAATCCGGGGTTACGCCCAACCCTGGCGTATCCGGGGCGTAAAGCTTGCCATCCCGCGACGCCGGGCCGCCGTTTCCGGTGGATCGGGTGTTGTAATTCATCAGGTCAGTGGTGTTCTGCAGGAATTCGGGCGGCGTCGAGGCCGCGAAATGCGCCACGACCGAAGTGGTGATCTCACCACCCCAGGTATCCTCGCTGACCACCGGAATGCGGTTTTCCACCAGAAAGTCCCGCACCCGGCGCGCCTTGCTGAGACCGCCGAGGTTCGAGATTTTCAGACAGCAGATCTCGGCACCCCGATCCGCAACGATCCGTTGGGCCATGTGCATTCCGGTGAGGCATTCATCCAGCTTCATCGGCTGTTCGGCAACACGGCGGACCTGCTGACATTCCTCATAACTACGGCACGGCTGTTCCAGGATGAAGTCCAGATCGCGCGTCGCCCGCGCCACCCGGATCGCATTGTCCACGCGCCAGCCCTGATTGGCATCGGCCATCGCCCTTTCACCCGGTTGCAGCAAGGGCACCGTGGCGCGAATGCGGTCAATGTCACTGACCCAATCGCCGCCAACCTTGATCTGAAACTGGCGATAGCCCTGATCGCGGTAGGCATTCATCTCGGCCACCGTCTCATCCACCGCCTTTTGCGGCGCCACCCGGTACATCGGCGCACCATCGGTCAGCTTTCCGCCCAGCAGCATCCAGACGGGCTGATCGCAGGCCTGTCCCAGAATATCCCAGCACGCCGCGTCGAACGGAGCCTTGGCGTATCCGTGCCCCTGCACCAGATGGTCCAACAGTTGTTCGATCCGTGCCACCTGCCGGGGGTCTTCCCCCAGCAGCGACGGTGCCACCAGCCGGGCCAGCGCAACGACGCCCTCGGAATGAGCAACCATGTAGTTCTCACCGCAGGGTGTGAACTCACCACAGCCCTGCAATCCGGCGTCGGTGTCGATCACAACCACCGACGCCGTGGCCGTTTCAATCGCATTGCCCGCACCCCAGACATAGGCCCCGCCCACATAGGGCAGACCGGTCTTATAGATGCGGATGCGGGTGATCTTCATGCGGCATCCATCCGTGGCAAGTCATCCATGCCTTCCCCACGCCAGAGTACAAAGGTCAGGATTGGCTGGTCTGTCGTGGTCATCGCATGGCTTTGCCAACTGTCATGGTGGCGCGTCTGGTTCGGCCCGACAAAACTGTCATCGCCTGCGACGCGGAACACGGCCCCTCCGGCCAGCGTCAGATACAGCTCCTCGGCCTGATGGCTGTGCCAGTCATAGTGCAGGCCCGCCCCCCAATAGGCGACATAGCCCCGCAACTGGGTCGAGTGGAAATGACCGGTCGGACCGAACAGTTCGTAATACCCATAGCGATTGAGGAAATCGGCACCGACTTCATCCTCGGTATAGGTCAGCTTCCATTGGGCCAGATGCGCGGTGGCCCCGATCGCGTCGGACAAGGCTCGGGTGGTTTCGCTGCCGCCTGCATCGAAATTGCGCACCAGATCAACTGCGGGAACGTGGCTGGGCTCTAGTTGGATTGCGGTCAGATCTGTTGGCCACGCGCCGAACGCTGAGAGATCGGGATGCGCCTGATGCAGCTGCCGTGCGGCCTCTAATACGTCGTCCAGGGTCATGGAAGCACCACAATATTCCCGGTGTGCTGTTTGGCGATGAAGGCGGCTTGCGCCTCGCGCAGCTCCTCCAGCGGATAGGTTGCGGCGAGGGCGGGTTTGATTTCTCCAGCCTCGATGTATTTTACGAGGTTGCGCATCACCTGAGGGTCGATCACGGTCGAGCCGGTAAAGGTCAGGTCACGCAGGTAAAAGGTCCGAAGGTCGAAATCGACCATCGGGCCGGCGATGGCACCGGAACAGGTGTACCGGCCGCCACGTTCGAGGATGTCGATCAGGTTGGGCCAATAGGGGCCACCGACCACATCCGCGACCACGGTGATCTTTTCATCGCCCAGCGCGGCGCGCAGGTTTTCGGGTGCCCGAGGCAGGATCATGTCCGGCCCCAGCTCTGCCACGTCGGCATGTTTCGCCTCGGACGCCAATGCGATCACACGGGCACCGCGCCGTTTGGCGAGTTGCACCAGCGCGCCACCAACACCGCCCGAGGCTCCGGGGACCAGAACAGTGTCGGCTTCGGTCACGTTGGCGCGGGTCAGCATCCCCTCGGCAGTAGAATACGAACACGAAAAGGTCGCCAGTTCCGCATCCGACAGGTCGGACGTGATCGGCACCGCGTTCACGGCCAGCGTCGTGGCGTATTCGGCAAAGCCGCCGTCCCGTTCCGAGCCGAAATAGCCGGTCTTGTCCATATTGCCGGGATCTGACGGATCGCGCAGCCAGCCATCGGTGATGACACGTTCGCCGATACGGGTGGGGGCCACGTTATCGCCCACGGCGACGATTTCGCCGCAGATATCGGCGCCTTGAATGCGCGGGAAGGTGATCGGCGCGCCGCCCCATGTGGGGTCCTCTTCGCCGACCTCGTCAAAGGCACCTCCGGTGGTCGCATCGGTGACGGTCTTGGAATACCAGCCTGAGCGCGTGTTGACGTCGGTGTTGTTCAGACCGCAGGCGGCAACCTTGATCAGCACCTCTCCGGGCGCGGGGGCGGGCCGGGGCCAGTCTGTGTGCAGCACCATCTGGTCCAGACCGCCATGGCCCATCGTGACCATGGCTTTCATCGTGCCGGGCAGGGTCATCACGCGGTCTCCAATGCGGCGTCGGTGCGCGGCAGCAGGCTTTGCGGGTCATAGGCTGGTTCGCCCAGCACACGCGCCGCGCGGGGCGAGCCGTGGATCACGACCTGCAGGGCGGTTCCGGGTGTTGCGGCTTCGGGCCTGATATAGGCAAAGGCGAGGATTTTGCCGACCGTATGCCCGTAGACCACCGACGCAGTGGACCCCACGACGCGACCATCCAGCATCACCGCCTCACCACCGTGGCCATCAATCTCGCCGTCCGGTTCGATTTCCAGATAGGCGCAGACCCACGGCAGGTCAGAGTTCAGGGTCATGTCCTTACCCAGATAGCCCTTGTCGGTACGGGCAAAGCGCAGCACATCCGCCTCGGCCAGAGTGACTTCGTTGGTCAACTCGCCCGCACCCTTGAAACCCTTCTCCATCCGCATCACGTTCATGGCAAAGCTGCCATAGTCGGTGATGCCATGCGGCTCACCCGCCGCCCACAGCTTGGTGTAGACATCCAGACAGGCGGCATTGGGCATGTGCAACTCCCACCCCAACTCACCTGCATAGGACATGCGGAAGGCCCAGATTTTATGCCCGGCGACGGTGATTTCCTGCGCAGACAACCAGCGGAACCCGGCATTGGTCAGATCGGCATCGGTGCAGCGCGCCAGCACGTCGCGCGACCGAGGGCCGTTCAGGGACAGGGCCGACCAATCGGCGGACAGCGCGGTGATCTGCACATCCTCTTCCACGCGGTGTTGCGCCAGGTGATCCAGCAGGCGTTGCTCGAAGAACGCCGCGCAGACCAGATAGAAGCGATCCTCGGCCATGCGGACAATCGTGGTCTCCAACTCGATCCGGCCCCGGCGGTTCAGCATATGGGTCAGCGTGATCGAGCCGACCTTTTGCGGCATCCGATTGGCAGTCAACCGATCCAGCAGGGCATAGGCGTCAGGGCCAGAGACCTCGACCTTGGTGAAGGCGGTGACATCCATGATGCCGACGCGTTCGCGCACCGCTTTGACCTCGGCCGCGACCATGTCGTCGGCGGGGGTACGGCGGAAGGAGTAGTGATCGCGCTGCTCGACCCCGTCCCGCGCGAACCAGCGAGGGCGTTCAAAACCGTAGACCTCTTCATGCACAGCGCCTTTGGACTTCAGCAACTCATACAGCGGCGATGGCTTGATCGGACGCCCCTCCAGACGGTTGAAATGTGGAAAGGGGATTTCGTGGCGCAGGCAGTAATCTTCCTCGGCCTTGATCACCTGCCAGCCCTTGGTGGCATAGCTGCCGAACCGGCGCGGGTCGAACTCGCGCATCGAGATATCGGCGGCCCCATGCACCATCCAGCGCGCCAGTTCGCGTGTCAGGCCCGGCCCCCAGCCGATGCCGATCTGGGTGCCACAGCAGCACCAGTAATTCCGCACACCCGGCGCGGGCCCGATCAGAGGGTTGCCGTCCGGCGGGTGCGAGATCGCCCCATGCACGTCACGCTGAATACCCAGCTCGGCAAAGATCGGCATCCGGTTCAGGCTTTCCTCAAGCCACGGCATCACCCGGTCGTAATCCGCATCGAACAGCCAGTTCTCGTATTCCCAAGGGCAATGGTCATGCCAGACCGAGTTCGGGTTCTCTTTCTCGTAAATCCCGATCAACCCGCGCTGCTGCTCCATCCGGATATAGCCCGAGACTTTGCGGTCATCGCGGATCACCGGCAGTTCCTTGTCCAGATTCTGGAACTCGGGCACCGGCTCGGTCACGAAGTAGTGGTGGGTCATCGAGGTCATCGGCAGTTGCAGCCCCGACCATTCGCCCATCTGCCGCGCATAGGTGCCGCCTGCGTTCACCACATGCTCGCAGGTGATGGTGCCCATTTCGGTTTCGACCACCCACTCGCCATTGTCAGCCTGCGTGATGTTGGTGGCGCGGCAGTTGCGGAAAATGCGCACGCCTTTCTGACGCGCACCCGCAGCCATCGCCATGGTCACATTGGTCGGGTCAACATGGCCATCATCCGGCGTGTGCAACGCGCCCAACACACCGTCGAGATTGTAGAACGGGTGCAGCTCAGCCACCTTCTCAGGGCCAACCAATTCGATGTTGAAGCCCAGCGACCGGCCCACCGACAGAGTATGGCGCAGCCAGTCCATCTCATCCTCGGTATAGGCCAGGCGGAAGGACCCGCAGCCGTGCCATGTCACCGGCTGGCCGGTTTCAGCCTCCAACGCGCCGGAGTAAAGCCCGATATTGTAGTCCACGCATTTGCCCAGCCCAAAGCTTGAGGTCGAATGGGTGATCTGCCCCGCCGCGTGCCAGGTGCTGCCGCTGGTCAATTCTGCCTTTTCCAAAAGGACGGTATCCGCGCCCCAGCCTTCATGCGCCAGATGATAGGCCAGACCGACCCCCATGACGCCGCCTCCGACGATAACCACGCGCGTGTGGGTGGGCAATTTCTTCTCGGACATGACATTTCCTCTTCCCGAGTCGCTTTTCTGCTCGACAGGCTAATTCCACATTTGTACCATCGTCAATCATGAATGACACAAATGTATCATCAATCGTTCTCGACCGCCTGAGCGCCGAATGGGAGGCCCTGACACCCGAGGCCCAAAAAGCCGCGCGCTACGTGCTGGAAAACCCAACGGATGTTGGGGTTTCAACGGTGCGCGAGATTGCCGAGGCCGCCAAGGTCAAACCCAACACCTTTGTGCGGATGGCCCGTCAAGTGGGGTTTGAAGGGTATGAGGATTTCCGCGCGCCCTTCCGCGATGCGATTCGGCAGGGCAGCGTGTCGTTTCCCGACCGCGCACGCTGGTTGCAGGATATCGGCAAGTCCGGTGAGTTGGGCGGCCTTTACGCCGATATGGTCGGCGCCGCGATCCGCAATATCGAGGACACCTTTGCCGGGATCGATGCCGCGCGCCTGAAGGCAGCGGCCGAGGACATCTGGAACTGCCGCCAGATTTTCACGCTGGGCGTGGGCGTCAACAACGCCAACGCGCGCAACTTCACCTACCTCGCCTCGACGGGGATGAAGCAATTTCACGCCATCCCCCGCCCCGGCTCGACCCCGGTGGATGATCTGGCCTGGGCCGATGAGCAGGACGTGCTGATCGCCATCACCTGTCACCCCTACCGGACCGAAGTGATCGACGCGATCAAACTGGCCCGCCTGCAGGGGCTGACCGTCATCGGCATCTCGGACAGCCCGGCCAGCCCGGTGATCCTGAACGCGCAGCATGGCTTTGTTGTCGCCGCCGATACGCCGCAATTCTTCCCCTCTTCCGTCTCGACCATCGCCCTGCTGGAAACGTTGCTGTCCTTCGTGATCGCCGTGTCCAGCGACGAAATCGTCGAGCGGGTGGAGCGGTTTCACCAACGCAGACACCAACTTGGCCTCTACGCGGAGGAGCCCGAATGAACGCACCGCTGACGCACTCATTGGACGCGCGCTATTACACGGACCCGGCGATATTCGCGCAGGAAATGCAGGGGCTTCTGGCCCGAACGTGGCAATTCGCGGGCCATGTGGCGCAGGTGCGGGAAACCGGCGACTATTTCGCGTTCGAAATCGCCGGGCAAAGCCTGTTCTGCATCCGGGGCCGTGACGGCGAAATCCGCACCTTCTACAATGTCTGCCAGCACCGCGCGCACGAAATGGTCAGCGGCGCGGGCAACACGCGCGTCGTCGTCTGCCCCTATCACGCCTGGACCTATGAACTGTCCGGCCAGTTGCGCGCCGGACCGAACATCAAATCCGTCCCCGGCTTCGACCGCAGCGCCATCTGCCTGACCTCGGTGCGGACCGAAGTGTTCAACGGCTTCATCTTCGTCAATCTCGACGACAACGCCGCGCCGATGGACGAATGGTATCCCGGCGTGCGCGAGGAAATCCGCGCTTTTGTTCCGCAGATCGACGATCTGGAACCGCTGGAATGGGTCGAGATTCCGGAACACTGCAACTGGAAAGTCAGTATCGAGAATTACTCGGAATGCTACCATTGCCCCACCAACCACCCGACCTTTGCCGAAGGTGTCGTCAAACCCGAGACCTATGACATCCAGCCCGACGCCAGCGGCGGCTACGTTCTGCGTCATACGACCGAATGCCAGAGCCTCGACAAGATGACCTATCCCGTCGATCTGTCGGTGCCCCATGCGGGGGATTACCAGTCATGGTTCCTGTGGCCGATGTTTTCGTTCCAGTGCTACCCGGGCAATGTGCTGAACACCTATCACTGGCGCGCCAACGATGCCGATCACTGCACCGTTTGGCGCGGCTGGTACACCGAGGGCGGCTCGGAAAGCGCCGTGATCCGGCAACTGGCGGTGCAGGACCGCGAAACCACGGTCGAGGAGGATATCCGGCTGGTCGAGTCCGTTCATCGCGGCCTGAAATCCCGCGGCTACCGCCCCGGCCCGCTGGTGTTGGACCCCGGCTGTGGCGTGATGTCGGAACATTCGATTGCCCGGTTGCAGCAATGGATGCGCGAGGCGGTCGATCCTTGACCGGTGAATGCCCATGCTGATGCCCGAGGACTGGCGACCCGAGCACAAGCTGTTCCCGCATCAGGTGGGCTTCACCTGCCCGCCCTTCGACTTTGACGCGGCTCCGTCGGATTTCCTGCGCATCTGCCCCGAGAAGGTCGGCGTACATGGCTGGATGCTGCATGTGCCGGACTACGCGCACGGACTGGATCAGCGCAAGCAGAACTTTGGCATGCTCGAGGATTTCGTCCATTGCATGTCGCGCAACGGGGTGGATGTGTGCGGGCAGGTCGGGTCCAATTGGGTGCATGCCTGCGGGTTGGGGGTCGAGGGTGTCCGTCAGCACTGTGCCCACCTGTCCGATAAATACGGCACGCAGTTTCACATGGCCGGTTACGCGATGGTCGAAGCCCTGCGCGAGATGAACGTCGAGAAAATCGCGCTGAACGCCGCCTATCATTGGCCCGAATGGTGGCAGGGCACGGTCGGATTTCTGCAAGAGGCCGGGTTCGATGTGCTCTATGCGGGCAATTTCCACGATCAGGGGTGGTTTGCCAGTCAGGAGGATATCAACGCGTGCCGCTGGGTGTTTGACGGTGATCTGGCGGTCAAGAGCTTTGAATTTGTGGCCGAGCAAGCCCCGCAGGCCGATGCGATCCTGATCAACGGCATGTGCAATTTTCGAACTGGTCCGAATGGCTTGCCACAGCGCCCGCTGCATCTGGCCGACGCTTTAGAAGCTGCCCTTGGCAAGCCGGTGATCGGCCACGACATCGCGCTCTACTGGCGAATCTTCAAATCGCTCGGCCTGTCACCGGAAACGCCACATGGCCAGCTTTTGAAACGGCTCTGACCCGGAGGTTCCAAACCCATGCACAAAATCCTCGCGCTCTGGGCGGTGCCCCGGTCCACCTCGACGGCCTTTGAATGGATGATGCGGCAACGTGGCGATCTGGATTGCCTGCACGAACCGTTTGGCGAGGCCTGGTATCAGGGCGAAGACCCGCTGTGGCACCGGTTCCAGCCCGGCGACGTGACGACGCCCGGCCTGACGCTGGACAGCGTGTGGCAGGACATTCAGGCGCGCTCCGAAAACGGTCCGGTCTTCCTCAAGGACTTCCCACATTACATCAACCACATGTGGGATGCAGAGTTCCTGTCGCACTTCACCCATGCCTTCCTGATCCGCGACCCGGCAAAAACCATCACCTCGATGCACAAACGCTGGCCCGATTTCGCCGAGGGCGAGGTCGGCTTTCCCGAACAACGCGCCCTGTTCGACTTGCTGACCGCGCTGAACGGCACCCCGTCGCCGGTGATCGACAGCGATGATCTGCTGGAAGACCCGCACGGCATGACGCAGGCGTTCTGCGACGCCGTCGGCTTTCCCTTCATCGAAGACGCCCTGAGCTGGGAGGCGGGCGGCGACCCCTCGGCCCATAGCTGGTGGGATGGCGGGTCCTTCCACGCCAACCTTGCGAATTCAACGGGCCTTGCACCGCAGCCCCGCCGCTATGTGGAAATCGACGATGCGCCGGATCGGGTGAAACAGGTGCATCGCCGCATGAAACCGCATTATGATCACCTCTACAAACACCGCCTGACGCGCTGAAGCACCGGAGACCCCACATGGCAGATATTTTTGACGAAGACCTTTTCCTCAAAGGGCTGGAACAACGCAAAGGCACTCTGGGCGCTGAATACGTGGAAAAGAACCTTGCGGCCGCGGATGATTTCACCCGCCCGTTTCAAGAGGCGATGACCGCCTGGTGCTGGGGCTTTGGCTGGGGCGATGACGTGATCGACGCAAAAACCCGGTCGATGATGAACCTTTCGATGATCGGCGCATTGGGAAAGATGCACGAGTGGGAAATTCACTGCAAAGGCGCACTGAACAACGGCGTCACCAAAGAAGAAATTCGCGCCATCATCCACGTGATCGGCATCTACTGCGGCGTGCCCCAGGCACTGGAGTGTTTTCGGGTGGCGCGGCGCGTATTGGAGAATGAGTGACTACGTCCCCTACTGCGGAAAGTCCGAAGTCCGAGAGCCGTTTTATGTGAACTGGCCCACACCTCTATCGTTCCGGCCTGTGTGCGGGAAAGCAACTTCTGTGCCCGTCACTTGTGGGCAAGAACACTCACTTCAGGTCTCTCAAAACACGGAACCCCGACACGCTTGTTCGGGTGTCTTCCAATCCGCTGCCCCGTCCGGCAACACGTGAGCTATCCATGGCCGCCGGGTACGCCCCTCCTCGCGTAACGCGTCTTTCGCAGTTTGGTTCGCGGGCCTTTTCCAAGTAGAGGCTGGAGGTCTGCCACCCCTCATACGTGTCCGTCCAGCAGGATATTGTTCTTTCCACCACATTGCCGGACATGTGCCGCAGACCCCATGCATTGGCTGCATCGAGGGTATCTACCGGCACAGGTTTCCCGCGTGAGACAAGGTCAGGGAATTCTTCGCCCAACATGATCTCGGTCGCGCTGCCCAGAAAGTTCACCTGATCCGTTGTCACCTCTTCGCCCTGGGCAAAAGGAGTTTGGGTCCCGGCGCGGGCGGCATATTCCCATTCTGCTTCGGTTGGCAGGCGATAAACATCCGCCCCCACCTTGCTGTTCAACCAATCTGTGTACAAAGCCGCGTCCAGGTTAGAGACAGTGATGACTGGATGTTTCCCAATGACCTTCGCGCGCTGCGATTTTGGTAACCGAATGAAATCCTCAGGTTCGTACCCGCCGCACCCGCCATCATTCACGCAGGCCATCCATTCATCATAAGTGACTTCATTGCGGCCCATGGCAACGGGCAAGTCAATCGTGACAGAATGAACCGGCCCTTCATGAAACGCTATGTAGGGATCATCTGGAGTGACAAGTATCCAATTTCCAGCTTCATCAAATTTGACATTCTGCTTGGATTCACCCGGAGGACCACCCATTTGGAACTCACCAAGGGGCAAGACAATCATTTCAGGGCAGACATCGCATTCCTGAAACATCTCCAGATCGTTTACCTGTGTTCCATCGGCAATCCGGTACTGCGCCTGGGCGGGTGTCGTGATGGCCGACAACAGAAACCAGATGCCCAGAAAACCGTATTTCATGGAAATAACTCCTTGGCGCAAATACCTGATGATGTCTGGAACTGGCGGTCGATAAACAGATTTCCCGACATTTCGGATTTTTCTTGGGTTTCAAACAGCATGTTGTCAAGACGGTCCGATCCGTTCCAGCCGATCACCGTCCCGCCCCCTTGCCCGATCCGGCCAATCGGCGCACAATATGGGCTCACACACACTTGCGCCCTAGTTGCGCACCGTCACACGTTTCGCGACCGGGACGCCTTCGATGATACGGAGGGCTACATGACCATTGCGACTCGTCTGAAACATCATCTGGATGCCCAAGGGCTTCCGTTTGACACCGTTCCCCATCCTTATGCCGCAACCGCTGCCGAATGTGCCGAAGCGGCGCATGTCCCCGGCGACCACCTCGCCAAATCGGTTCTGATCCATATGGAGGAAGGACCTCTGCTTGCGGTTCTGCCCAGCAATCACCGGGTTGACCTGACCGCCCTGCAATCGATGATGAACCGCCGTCTTGGATTGGCACCGGAATCTGAAATGGATGGACTGTTCGATGATTGCGCCCTCGGCGCGGTGCCGCCTGTGGGCGAAGCCTATGATCTGCCGACCGTCGTCGACGACAGCCTGACCGGGTTGGACAAGATCTGGTTCGAAGCAGGTGACCACAAGACACTGGTCGAGATGCGCGGCAAGGATTTCGATACATTGATGAAAGACGCTCCGCACGGGGCCTTCTGCTGTATGCACTAGGTATCGAATGAAATCTGGCAGACAGGTATTGGACCTATCGGGTTGGGTCTAACCAGTTGGTTTGCGTTTGCGCCAAGCCCAAAACGGTCACGGAATTGTTGGCGGCCCCGCCCGGTAAAGCGCCATGACCCCCTTGACCAAAACCGGATCGACGTACTTCATTGACAAAAAGGACTGGATACTCCGGCACGGTGTGTCCTGCACAGACCAAGTAAACAGGGGGATGCGCGCTGTTGGGGTGCAGACGACGGTTCTGCTGAAACAGCAAGCGAAACGATCAAATATGTCCGATATCGCGGTCTGGTTGGAAAATCACGGATTGTCCAAATACGCAGCAGCCTTTGAAAAGCACGAAATTGAACTCGGCGATCTGACAGAATTGACCGACGAGGATCTTGTCATGATCGGGCTTCCTCTGGGTCCGAGACGGCGTTTCCTGAAAGCTGTTCGTGCCGGCGCCGAGGACGAGCGACGCCCGCAACACTCAGCGCCTGGCCCCGCCATTGTGGCAGAGCGCCGGCAACTGACCGTCATGTTCATCGACCTTGTCGGGTCCACCGAAATCGCCCAGCGTGTCGATCCGGAAGACCTGGCCGAAGTTCTGCGGCTTTTCAAGGAAACATGTGCGGCGTCTGTTGCTGCCTTTGATGGCCACATCGCAAGCTATTACGGCGACGGGATCATGGTCTTTTTCGGATTTCCCCATGCCCACGAAGATGATCCCGAGCGTGCGGTGCGTGCGGGTCTGCGGATCATCAAGGAAATCCCGGACATCCGGACCCATGCGAAACTGAACGTCCGAATAGGGATCGCGACCGGGCTGGTTGTGGTCGGCGATTTGCGCGGCGAAAAGATGTTCGAGGACGGCACAGCAATGGGCGAAACACCAAATCTGGCGGCGCGTCTTCAGGCGATGGCGGACCCTGGCACGCTGATTATCGCCCCCAGCACCCATCAGTTGGCAGGGGACGCTTTCGAATACGTTTTGCGCGGCGCCTTCAAGCTCAAGGGTTTTGCGAAAGAGGTCGAAGCCTGGCAAGTAACCGGCGCGCGGGAAACGGTCAGCCGCTTCATGGCGGTGGACGATGTTTTACTGAACCCCTTGGTTGGCCGTGCAGCCGAATACGGGACCCTGAACGAAAAGTGGAAGCTGGCCAGTGGTGGTCAGGGGCAGGTTGTGCTGGTGTCGGGTGAGCCGGGAATTGGCAAATCTCGGCTGGTTGAAGAGCTGCGCCAAAACAGTTCGGGGGCGTCGCACACTCAAATTCGATACCAGTGTTCGCCCTATCATTTTGCGAGTGCGTTTTACCCTGTCATTCGCCAATTCGAGAGCGCCGCAGGATTTCGCCCCGACGATTCAAACGAAACCAAGCTTGCAAAGATTTCCTCGGTTCTGGGCGATCCAGCCGACGGCATATTGAAATTGGCAGCGTCCCTTCTCTCGGTTTCATTCGAGGACCAATTGGGGCCATTGGAACTGACGCCTCAGCAAATCATGGATCAGACGCTGACAATGTTGTTGGAAAAACTGGCGGCTCTGGCAATGGAAAAGCCAGTGCTGCTGTTGTTCGAGGATGCGCATTGGGTTGATCCGACAACCAAATTGCTTCTGGACCGGATCGTGGATCGGATTCGGGACCTTCCCGTGCTGGTGGTGATGACATTCAGGCCCGAATTCGACCCGGGCTGGGCGCTGCAATCCAACCTCACGAAAGTTGTCTTGAGGCAACTGGATTTCCATCAGGTCAAACGTATTGTGGATGAGGTTGCGCACGGTCAGCCAATCTCGGACGCGATGTATGAATTGATCGCGGCCAGATCAGATGGCGTACCGCTTTACGTGGAAGAAGTGACTAAAGACCTTTTGGAATCAGGCGCTTTGACCCAAGGCGGGGACACTCACCCGATTGGTACGTCCTCTCAGGCAAGCCCGGTTCCCAGCACATTGCATGATGCGTTGATGGCGCGCCTCGACCGGCTGAGTTCGGCCAAGGAAGTGGCCCAGATCGGCGCAGTCATCGGACCTCAGTTTTCCTATCCGCTGATCGCCGAAGTCTCGCACCTTGGCGAAAAGGCGTTGCGGTCCAGCCTCGAGCTGCTGGTTGACGCCGGCATTGTCACCACCGCCGCAACAGAAGGTCTGGAAACCTTCAGCTATCGTCACGCCCTAATTCGCGATACCGCCTACAACAGCCTGTTGAAAAGCGAGCGTCGTGTCCTGCATGCGCGGGTCGCCGAGTCGCTTGATCACGAAGCCCCTCACATCGGGGATGCCAGTCCGGAAATCTTGGCGCATCACTACACGATGGCCGGGATGGGCAAGCAGGCAATCGACTGCCGCTACCTCGCTGGTCAGCGCGCGGTCAAACGTTCGGCGAACATCGAAGCAAACACACAGCTTTCCCTGGCGATCGAACAGTTGCGCAAGCAAAGCCACAGCAACGACCGTGACCGAAAAGAAATCGAGATACAGGTTCTCAGAGCAGGTGTTCTGCGATCAACAGCCGGAATAGCCGCCGATGAAACCGGCTCTGTCTACGAGCGAATTCGCGACCTGTGTGAGCGCGTCGAGGAAACCGGGCATTTGTTCCCGGTTTTGAACGGTTTGTATTCGTTTCACCTGGTGCGCGCCGAATACGATCTGGCACGGGATGTCGCCGGTCAACTGCTTAAATTGGCCGGAACGACCGGTGAAACGCAGCATCAGATGGTGGCCCACCGCGCGATGGGGGCCGTGCTGTTTCACATTGGCGAACTGAACCCAGCCTACGCGCATTTGAAACAGGCGCTCGGCCTCTACAACCGGGAACGGGATGGGCATCTGGCTTTTATTTATGGATCGGACCATGCAGCAATCACCTCGTGCTTTCTGAGTCTGGCCATTTGGATGCGCGGCGCCCCGGACAAAGCACTTGAGGTCCAGAAACAGGCGGTTGCGGTCGCCCAAGAGCTTGAGCATGCCCATAGCATCGCCCAATCACTGACCTACCTGTGCATGTTGCATCTTCTGCGCCGCGAACCCGATCAGGTCATCAAGTGTGTGGATCAACTCGAGGATCTGGCCTCAAAACACTCATTCACGTTCATGTCCGTGACCGCAGTCCTGTGGCGCAGTTGGGTGGATGCGTTTGTTTCACCCGACCAGACCACGATCCGGGCGCTGCGAAATGCGGCCGAAGCCTGGTGGGCCAGTGGCGCAGGGAACTACAAGCCGTTCTTTCTGACGTTGATTGCCGAACTCACCCTTAAAACAGGTGACAGGGAAGGTGCTCTGGAATTGCTGGACCAAGCACGCAGACACCAAGGCCTGACGAATGAAGGTTGGGCACAAGCTGAAACGGACCGGGTCTACGCGCTGGCGCTTTCCGGAAACGGGCCTGCCGAAGCGGAGTTTCGTGACGCGTTGGAAACTGCACGGCGACAGCAAGCAGGGATGTTCGAGCTTCGAACCGCGGTAGACTACTTTAAGCAATGCAAGAATTTCGCATCGCCTGCCGCCCCTTCCCTACTAAATACCGCCTTGAAAACAATCACAGGAGGCGAACATACGACAGATGTAATCGCTGCCCGTGACTTGCTTGATGAGATAACAGCGAGGTGAAACTCAAAGTCCCGCGTGACGCCTGGAACGATCGGATGCAACCAGACAAACGGTTTGGTTTATCGTTTTTGGATTGGACATTGTTTGGGCGAGAGCGGTTTGGCTTTCTGACTCTGCACTTTGCGCGTTTGTCAGGATAACGGTTCCTGTTCTTCCTGCGCCTTAGACGTTGCCGGTCACTGATATGGGTGCCGGTTGCGAGACACATATGCAAACAGTTTCACGGCCGGTCTTTGCAGTCGCACAAGTCAAATGGGGAAAAAGGCTGCAAAATGCTGTGAATCGGGTATCTATATTCTGTTCGCCAATACAGTGTTCGTTCTGTGGTTACAGGGCCGACATCTTGTTAGGAGAGTTCAATGTCCATGACTGCCCGCCGTGCAAACAGTGCTGCGCATTCCATCCGGAAAGTCGAAGCCTTCTTTACAACCTACAATGCCGCGGTGAAGGAAACGCCAGCTGTCGCAGATTTCACATTTGGCAATCCGCACGAAATGCCTTTGCCCAGTGTCGTCGATGCGCTGAAGACACATGCCGAACCTCAGAGTGTGGACTGGTTCGCGTATAAGACCAACGAAGCAGACCCGTGCGCCTTTCTGGCAGACGCCTTGTCCAAGGAGTTGGGGCTTCCGTTCGAGGCGGAAGACATCGCGTTGACCAAAGGCGCCTTTGGGGCCATCAAGATGTGTTTCACCATGCTTCTTGAGCCCGGAGACGAATGCATCGTGCCGCTGCCGGGTTGGTTCTGCTACGGGCCGATGCTCGCCGCAGCCGACGCCAAAGAGGTGCAGGTGCCTCTGGATCCGGACAGTTTTGACCTAGACCTTGAGGCTATTGCCGGCGCCATTAGCCCGCGCACCAAGATCGTGGTTGTTAATACGCCCCACAACCCGACAGGTCGCATTTACTCGCGTTCTGATCTGCAAAAGCTCGCCGACCTGCTCGAAGTTAAGTCGGCTGAGATCGGTCATCGAATTTGGATATTGTCTGACGAACCCTACCGCCGCATTCGGTTTGACGGTATTGGATTTACGACACCGGCGGCTGTCTATCCCCACACACTGATCGACTATTCCTATGGGAAAATTCTTCTCGCACCCGGTCTGCGCCTTGGTTATCTTGCAATCTCTCCAACCTTGCCTGCAGCGGAACGAAGAGAGCTTCAAAATCTGAGGTTTGCCGTGCAGATGGCGGATGGTTGGAATGTCCCGGATGCTCCATTGATCTATGCGCTGCCGGATCTTGAGAACATCTCAATCGACATTTCCGCCCTTGCCCGCCGACGTGAGCGTATGCTTGGTGCTCTTGGCCAATGGGGATACAGGATGACAAGGCCAGAAGGCACCTTTTATCTATGGGGTCGGGCCCCGGGCGGTGACAGCGATGCCTTTGCTGAATGTCTTCAAAAGCGTGGTGTCTATGTGATGCCAGGAACGGTTTTCGACCGGCCAACGGATTTTCGTATTTGCCTTACTGCTACTGACGAAATGATAGAGAATGCATTGCCCGCATTTCAGGCGACCGCGAACCAAATGTCGCAATGAGAGCTGGCATCCGATCGAGTTATTGGCATCTCGTTTGCATGACAGCTTCGTTGCGCAGAACCAAAAAGCCTCGCGTGATGCGAGGCTAAGTGTTTGATATCCGACCGTTTAGTTTGGTTGCGGGAGTAGGATTTGAACCTACGACCTTCAGGTTATGAGATAGCTTACGCTCACTTGCACCAACTACGCCACAAAACGCTGCTCTACCCTATCTCATTGGAATCGTTGTTTTATTATTGACGACCGGCACGTCCCGTTCCTACCTCTTACGCCATGAACCGCTTCCAGTTGCTTCCACAATGCTTCCACGGGGCGATGACAGAGAAACCGCGCCCGGTGGCCCACTCATGAGCTTTGGCGACAATTTGAGGCCGTGGTTGGGAACGACCTGCTTCAGAACTGCGCGGGTATAGGCCTTAGGTGCCAATGCCGGAAGACGCCTACTACGGGGTCAGATGCAACGCTTACTCCACAGTGCTTCCAGTTGTGTTTGTATAAATAGAAACACCGCCCGAAGGCGGCGTGTAAGCTATTGTTTTCTGACCTAGAAGATTGGTTGCGGGAGTAGGATTTGAACCTACGACCTTCAGGTTATGAGCCTGACGAGCTACCGGGCTGCTCCATCCCGCGACACTTTATGTGACCTACCGCTTAC
>NZ_JBQGAI010000018.1:0-36567 GCF_056542745.1 Ruegeria sp. AB10
CGCGGGCTGCGCCCGCGCTTGCCTGGCCCAACGAGAGGAGATGTTTCGCCAGAAACGTCGACGACGGGCGGGAGGGGCCCCGAACCCGCTAGGCGTCCAGAGACCGGGCAATGAGTTCCTTCATGATTTCATTGGTGCCGCCATAAATCATCTGAACACGCGCATCCGCGTAGAGGCGGGCGATCGGGTATTCCATCATGAAACCGTAACCGCCAAACAGCTGAAGGCATTCGTGCATGACCTCGTTCTGCACTTCCGACCCCCAGTATTTCACCATCGAGGCGGTGGCGGCATCCAGCGTTCCCGACTCGAGCCGAGCAATGCAGTCATTGACGAAGCTGCGCAGGACCTCGGCCTTTGTCTTGCACTCAGCCAGTTTGAAACGGGTGTTCTGGAAATCCATCACCCGCTGACCAAACGCCTTACGCTCCTGCGTGTATTTCACCGTCTCTGCGATGGCGAAATCTATCGCGCCCAGCGCCCCGATGCCGATGGTCAGACGCTCCCACGGCAGCTGTTTCATCATCTGATAAAAGCCCTGCCCCTCTTCCGCGCCCAGAAGATTGGTCATCGGCACCTTGACGTCTTCAAAGAACAGCTCGGCCGTGTCATTGGCCTTCATGCCCAGCTTCTTCAGGTTCCGCCCCTTGCGAAAACCCTCTGCACCCTCGGTTTCAACCGCGATCAGCGATACCCCTTTGGACCCTTGCGCCTTGTCTGTTTTGCAGGCCACAAGGATCAGGTCCGCCGACTGGCCATTGGTGATGAAAATCTTGGACCCATTCAGCCGATAGGAATTGCCGTCCTTGTCCGCGGTCGTCCGAATGGATTGCACATCCGAACCGGTTCCGGGCTCGGTCATGGCCAGCGCGGCAACCATCTCGCCCGAGGCCAGACGCGGCAGCCAGTTCCGCTTTTGATCCTCGCTGCCATAGGTGTTGATGTAGTGAACGACAATGGACTGGATCGCATAGCCCCAGCCGGAATCTCCGTGCGAGGCCTGCGCGTAAAGCGTCACCGCATCAAACCCGATGCCCCCGCCGACACCGCCATAGGATTCGGGGATCGCACCTGCCATCAACCCCATTTCCCCGGCCTTGCTCCACATGTCTCGATCGACGACTCCGTTCTCGTTCCAACGCTCGAGATTTGGCACCAGCTCATCCGCCATGAACCGATCCGCCATTTCGGCAAACATCTGATGCTCTTCGGTCACCCAACCCGCAGAAGTGGTAAACAGCGGCATACGACATCCTCCCCTTGCCTGTGCCTGAACAGCCTAGCTTTGGAGGTTTCGCATTCCAATCCACTGAGAGGCATCGCAACGCAACGTCGTTTTGATGATCAGCCCGGTTCAGACCAGCGCGTTGTCCAGCAGAATCTGCGCGGCCGCCTTGGCATCCTGCGCCGGGTTGCAGGATTTTAGAAACACCGCCGCGACAATCGCGCCTTCCTGCAACAACACAATCTGACAGGCCAGATGCTCTGGATTGCGCGCGCCCGCCTGACGGGCCAGATCCGCAAAATAGTCCAGCATGATCTGCTTGTGTTTCGCCGACTGTTTGTGGATCGGGTGATCGTCTTCCTGATATTCCGCCCCGGCTTTGATGAACATGCAGCCGCGATAGTCGCCTTCACTGAACCACTCGCCCAGCGCATCGAAACTGGCGATCATTTGCCCCGCCGGAGTATCCGACAACTCGCTGACACGGTGCAGGAAATCCCTGCGAAAGCTTTCATCCCGCAGCTGTAGGGCGGCAAGGATCAGATCCTCTTTGGTGCGGAAATGCTTGTACATCGATGTCTTGGACACACCCGTTTCAACCACTAGCTTATCCATCCCGGTGGCATGAAAGCCGTCACGGTAAAAAACCTGCAGGGCCTTGCGGACCAGCTCGTCTCGTTTGTTCGGGCGCATATGCGGGCTCCTGAGTGTACAGATCAGTACATAATGGTCGATAACTGAAATCTCAACCTCCGAGAGAGCCCGGGCGAAATTTCAAAATAAGACTTGCAAAAGTTTACCGATCAGTACACATTGATCACAAGATGTACCGATCTGTAAACCTTGGAGCGATCAGATGAGACGCCATGCCAGCCTTTTCTCACCTCAGTACGTCCCCTTTCTATTGACCCTGGCGCTGATAGCAGCCGCCTTGACGTGAAGGGCCGCCCGAGCGATCGACCGGGACCGTGAAAGGACAAGCCATGCCACGCGCCTTTTCCGAACTGACCTTTACCTCTGCTGTCCGAGCACATCAGGAAAGGATGGGTTCGGCCGGGACCTGCGCCAAGTTCATCGAAGGCGGTCCGCAGCAGGGGCATCAGATCGAACCAGCCGAAAAGGCGTTCATCCAGGCGCGTGACGGGTTTTACCAATCCACCGTGTCCGAGACCGGCTGGCCCTATGTTCAATACCGCGGCGGGCCGGTCGGGTTCCTGAGGGTGCTGGATCCGCAAACCATCGGATACGCCGATTTTTCCGGCAATAAACAGTATATCTCGCGTGGGAATCTGGACGGAAATGACCGCATCGCACTGATCCTGATGGATTATGCCAATCAGCGGCGCCTCAAGATATTGGGTCGGGTCACATTCACCGAAGGTGAGGCCGCAGCCGCCAGCCTGTACCCCGAAGGCGCCGAAGCCCCCGCCGAACGCGCTGCCATTATCCGGGTCGAGGCGCTGGACTGGAACTGCCCGCGCCACATCACTCCGCGCTTTACCGAGGCCGAACTGCGCCCGCATCTGAACGCGCTGGGGCAGCAACTGGCGCAGCTTCAGGCGGAAAACGAAAAACTGAAACAGCAACTGGCCCAACGGTCCTGATCCCCAGACCAGACAGGTCACACCAGACACAAGGAGCACCCCATGCTGCGATCAGCGCTGAACATTGCCAGCCTTTGTCTGATTGGCGCTCTGCTGTTGGCGACGGGGCTGACGCTGGCCTTTTTCGCCTCGCCGCAATCTGTCCGCAGTTCTCCACCCGTGACGTACGATTCCCTGTTGCTGGATCAGCTATTGGACCGCTGAAATATTGCAGAAATCTGTCGTGACCCCTTGACCTTCCCGTGACTGGAACCCCCATCTGGAGGGAGAAGTTCTCTACAGGATGAGTCGGATGGCTACGCCGCAGACAATTCAGCTGAAAATCTCGGGCATGGGATGCGCGTCTTGCGTGGGGCGGGTGGAAACCGCGCTGCGCGACGTGACGGGGGTGTCGGAGGCCTCGGTCAATTTTGCAACCGAAACCGCGCAGGTCACTTATGACGGTCAGATCGGGGCGCTGACCGAAGCGCTGAGCCACGCCGGTTACCCGGCAGCGACACGGGAAACGACGCTGAAGATCGGCGGCATGAACTGTGCCTCCTGCGTGTCCCGGATCGAGCGCGCCCTGACCGCCGATCCCGCCGTGGTCGAAGCGCAGGTCAATCTGGCCACGGAAAGCGCCACGATCACCTTTGTTGACGGCGCAACCGATCCGCAGGCGCTGGCAAAACTATCAGAGGAGGCCGGATATCCGGCCCGTGTGGCGGACAGTGCCGACACACCTACTGACCAGAAAAAAACTGAAGAAGCCCAGGCGCTGACCAAGTCGATGGTTGTCGCCGCCATTCTAGCACTGCCCGTTTTCGTCCTCGAGATGGGCGGCCACATGATCCCGGCCTTCCACCATTGGGTACACGCCACTATCGGCATGCAGAACAGCCAGCTCATTCAGTTCGCACTAACAACGCTGCTGTTGTTGGGGCCGGGACGGGTGTTCTATGCGAAAGGCATCCCCTCGCTGCTGCGCGGCTCGCCGGACATGAACGCGCTTGTGGCTTTGGGCACAGGCGCGGCCTATCTGTTCTCGGTCACGGCAACCTTTGCGCCGCAGGTTCTGCCGCAAGGCAGCGCCAATGTGTATTTCGAGGCCGCCTCGGTCATCGTGGTCCTGATCCTGCTGGGCCGGGTGATGGAGGCACGCGCCAAGGGCCGCACAGGCGCCGCGATCCGCAAACTGGTGGGCCTGCAGCCGAAAACCGCGCGGGTCGAGATGGACGGCACTTACGTCGACCGCCCGATTGCCGAGATCACGGTGGGGGACATCCTGCAAATCCGCCCCGGTGAGCGGGTTCCGGTGGATGGAGACGTGCTGGACGGAACCTCTTACATTGATGAAAGCATGATCACCGGCGAGCCCGTGCCTGTTGGCAAATCCCCCGCTGACCAAGTTGTAGGCGGCACGGTCAACGGCACCGGTGCGCTGCGCGTTCGTGCCACGCGGGTTGGGGCTGACACCGTTCTGGCGCAGGTCATCCACATGGTCGAACAGGCGCAAGGGGCCAAGCTGCCGATTCAGGGGCTGGTCGACCGGATCACCGCCTGGTTTGTGCCGGCGGTCATTGCCGTGGCCCTGCTGACCATCGCGGTCTGGCTGATCTTTGGCCCCGCGCCCGCCTTGCCGATGGCCTTGGTCACCGGTGTGTCGGTCCTGATCATCGCCTGCCCCTGCGCCATGGGTCTGGCGACGCCGACCTCGATCATGGTGGGCACCGGGCGCGCGGCAGAGCTGGGCGTGCTGTTCCGCAAGGGCGACGCGTTGCAGCAGTTGCAGCAGGCCAAGGTGATCGCGCTGGACAAGACCGGAACGCTGACATTGGGGCGCCCCGAATTGGAGAACGTGACCACTGTAAACGGCTTTGACCGCGACACTGTTCTACGCCTGGCCGCCGCGGTCGAGGCACAGTCCGAGCACCCGATTGCCACCGCAATCACCCGCGCCGGACCGCCGGATCTGCCCTCACCGTCAGGGTTCCAGTCCCTGACCGGGCTGGGCGTTCAGGCAACGGTCGAAGGGCGTGACGTGCTGATCGGCTCGCCCCGTCTGATGGCACAGCATAGCGTCGATCTGGCTGGCCTGACCGCCGAGGCCGACCAGCGCGCCAGCGAAGGGGCCACGCCGCTGTTCGTCGCCATCGACGGCCAGGCTGCGGCGCTGCTTGCGGTCTCGGACCCGGTCAAACCCGGTACGCGACAAGCGCTAGAGCGGCTGCACGCAATGGGCCTGACACTGGCGATGGTGACCGGAGACAACGCCCGCACCGCGCAGGCTCTGGCCGACAGGCTTGACATCGACCACGTCACGGCCGAGGTCCTGCCGGATGGCAAGCTGGCCGCGATCACCGCGTTGCGCGAGCAGTTCGGCACGCTGGCCTTTGTCGGGGATGGCATCAACGACGCCCCGGCGCTGGCGGCGGCCGATATCGGCGTGGCCATTGGCACCGGCACTGACGTGGCCATTGAAACGGCGGATGTGGTGCTTATGTCCGGCGATTTGCGCGGTATTGCCAATGCGGTTGAGATCAGCCGCCGCACCATGCGCAACATCCGCCAGAACCTCGGCTGGGCCTTTGGCTATAACATCCTGCTGATCCCGGTGGCCGCCGGGGCGCTGTACCCGTTCAGCGGGCATCTTCTGTCCCCGGCCCTTGCCGCCGGGGCGATGGCCCTATCCAGCGTCTTTGTGGTGTCGAACGCGCTGCGCCTGCGCCGCGTGCGTGCCAGCCTGCCTGAGGCGCCACAAGGCAGCAAAACGCAGGAGGTTACGTCATGAATATCGGAGACGTTGCAACCCAGACCGGCCTGCCCGCCAAGACGATCCGGTATTACGAGGATATCGGCCTGATCAAACCGATGCGCGACGATAACGGCTATCGCCGGTTTCGCGCGCAGGACGTGCATAAGCTGAACTTTCTGGGCCGCGCCCGCGCCCTGGGCTTCACGATCGAGGATTGCCGTACCCTCATGGCTCTGTACGAGGATGAAACCCGTGCAAGCGCCGATGTCAAAAAGGTCGCGCGGGCCCATCTGGCGCAGATCGAGGCCAAGATTGCCGACCTCAACGCGATGCGCGACACGCTGGGTCATCTGGTCGATGCCTGCGCCGGGGATGACCGCCCCGATTGCCCGATCCTGCAGGATTTGGGCGGCAAGCCCTGACGCGGGGTTGCTCTTTGGGCGCAGCTTTGCTTTGTCTCTGCGCAACACTCCGGCCTGCTGCGTGAAACGGGACCGGACAGCTGAGAGGATCACCAAATGGCAAAAGTTGCGTTTCTGGGCCTGGGCGTCATGGGCTATCCAATGGCAGGCCACCTGCAGGCGGCGGGTCATGAGGTGACCGTGTATAACCGCACCGCCGCAAAGGCCGAGGCCTGGGTGACCCAACACGGTGGCGCAATGGCAACCACCCCGAAAGAGGCCGCACAGGGCGCGGAATTCGTGATGGCCTGCGTCGGCAATGATGACGACTTGCGGAACGTCTGCGCCGGCGCGGACGGCGCGTTCCACGGAATGGCTGAGGGCACGGCTTTCGTCGACCACACCACCGTTTCGGCCAAGGTAACGCGCGAACTTTATGCCGCCGGACAGGCCCGGGGCATCGCCTTCGTAGACGCCCCGATTTCGGGCGGTCAGGCGGGGGCCGAGAATGGCGTGCTGTCGATCATGTGTGGTGGCGATCAGGCCGCCTATGATGCGGCCGAGTCGATCATGCAGGTCTACTCGAAAATCTGCCGTCGGATTGGTGACAGCGGCGCGGGACAGATGACCAAGATGTGCAACCAGATCGCCATTGCCGGTCTGGTGCAGGGCCTTAGCGAAGCGCTGCATTTTGCCGAGAAGGCCGGGTTGGACGGGCGCTCGGTCGTTGAGGTGATCAGTCAGGGTGCGGCGGGCAGCTGGCAGATGGCAAACCGCTATGAGACTATGCTGGACGATCACTTCGATCACGGTTTTGCGGTCGACTGGATGCGCAAGGATCTGGGCATCTGCCTTGAGACGGCCAACGAGACCGGGGCGTCTCTGCCGGTGACTGCACTGGTCGATCAGTTCTACAAGGATGTGCAGAAGCTGGGTGGCAGCCGGTGGGACACTTCCTCGTTGATCAAGCGTTTGCGCGCTTTGGACTGAGGGTCAAGGGGCTGTCTGTCCCCTCTTGGCCCGCTGGGCCAATTCACCCCCGAAGGTAATTTTTTGCCAGATTAAGAGGCTCCCGATGATGAAGGGACTGGAAATCGTATGAGCGGCATGACGGAATTTTGGGCGGATGCCCTGCGCACGCATTGGGGTCTGGACGCTAAATTGGAGCGTTTGGACGGCGAATACGACCTGAACTTTGTGGTGCGGGCGACGAATGGTCGGGATTACGTACTGAAGGTCATGCGCGCGGGCTGCGAGGCCGAATTGGTGGACCTGCAGGTCAAGGCGCTGGCGCATATCGCAAGCGAGGCGCCAGGCTTGCCGTTCCCGCAGGTGTTCCCGGATCTGAACGGGGCCGTGCTGCCCGAGATTGCCGATCAGCAAGATGAGATGCGGCTGGTCTGGCTGCTCGAATGCCTGCCGGGGCAGTGTTATGCCAAAACGGCACCCAAATCCGAGGAACTGATCCTGAAACTAGGCCGCGTTCTGGGGGCAACCGACAAGGCGTTGGAGCGGTTCTCGCATGACGGATTGCACCGGGCGGATTTCAAATGGGACCTGGCGCAGGCGGGCTGGATCGCCGGAGAGTTGGACGTGATCAGCGACCCCGCGCGGCGCGGGTTGCTGTCCGGGATTTGCCGCGCGTTCGATGCAATTTCCGGACAACTGTCGGGTCTGCCCAAGCAGGCGATCCACAATGACGCCAACGATTATAACATTCTGGTCGAGGGCGAGTTGGGGCAACGCCAAAGCGTCTCGGGCCTGATCGATCTGGGCGATATGTGCGCAGCCCCGCGTATTTGCGATCTGGCAATTGCAGGCGCTTACATTGTTCTGGACCACCCCAAACCCGAGCGCGCATTGGCGGCGCTTGTTCGCGGGTATCACGCGGCCAATCGGCTGCGCACGGATGAGGTCGATCTGATCTGGCCGCTGCTGCGGATGCGGCTGGCGGTGTCTGTCGTGAACTCGACCCTGATGGCGGCTGAAAATCCGGATGATCCCTATGTGACCATCAGTCAGGCCCCCGCCTGGCGGTTCCTTGAGAACGCGGGTGTCAATGGCGGCCTGATGGCGGCCCGGCTGCGCGCCGCCTGCGGCCTGCCTGTCACGGATGGGGCCGAGCGCATCCACGCCTACCTGTCCGAGCATCGCGGCCAGTTCGCCCAGATGTTCGAACAGGACCTGAGCGATGTGCCGATGGGTTCGCTGTCCGTCGAGAACTCGACCTGGCCGCAGAACCCGTTCCACATGCCGCTGGAAGAGGCCGCGCGTGTGGGTGAGGAATTCGGCACGGGCCTGTGGCTGGGCTATTATAACGAACCCCGCCTGATCTACGCCGAGCCTGGGTTCCGCAAGGGGCCGTGGAAAGCCTCGGACCGGCGCACCGTGCATCTGGCGGTGGACGTGTTTGCGCCTGCAGGCACCGTGCTGCACGCCCCGATGAGCGGTCGGGTAGAAGCGGTTGAAAACCGGGACACGCATCTGGACTATGGCGGCGTGGTGATCCTGCATCATGAAACGCCCGAGGGAGATCCGTTCTATACGCTCTACGGTCACGTCGACCCCGAGGTCTGTGACCGGCTGAAACCGGGCGATCCGGTGGCGCAGGGGGCTGCCTTTGCCCGATTGGGCGATGCGAGCCAGAACGGAGGCTGGGCGCCGCATGTGCATTTCCAACTGGCCTTGACCACGGACGGGATGCAGAACGACTGGCCCGGCGTGGGCGACCCGGATGAGATGGAGCTGTGGCACGCCGTCTGCCCGAACCCGGCGGCGCTGCTGAACCTGCCCGACAACAAGGTATTCTACCACCCGACCGACAAGCAGGCGATCCTGCAGGGGCGGCATGATCATTTCGGCGGCAATCTCAGCCTGACCTATGACGACCCGGTGATGCTGGTCCGTGGTTGGAAACACCACCTGTTCGATGAGTGGGGGCGCCCCTATCTGGACGCCTATAACAACGTCCCCCATGTGGGCCACGCGCATCCGCGCATTCAGGCGGTGGCTGCGGATCAGCTGAAACGAATGAACTCGAACACGCGTTACCTGCACCCGGCACAGACAGCCTTTGCCGACAAAGTGCTGTCCAAGCTGCCGGATCAGTTCGAGGTCTGTTTCTTCGTCAATTCGGGCACCGAGGCCAATGAACTGGCCCTGCGGCTGGCCCGCGCCCATACCGGAGCCAAGGGGATCGTGACGCCGGATCACGGCTATCACGGCAACACGAACGCGGCCGTTGCGATCTCGGCCTATAAGTTCAACAAGCCGGGCGGGATCGGTCAGGCCGATTGGGTCGAACTGGTCGAGGTGGCTGACGACTATCGCGGGTCGTTCAAACGCGACGATCCCGACCGCGCCCAGAAATACGCTGACCTCGTGGACCCGGCGATTGCCGCCTTGCAGGAAAAGGGACAGGGCGTAGCCGGGTTCATCGCCGAAACCTTCCCCTCAGTCGGTGGTCAGATCATCCCGCCCAAGGGCTACCTGCCTGCGGTATATGAGAAAATCCGCGCCGCCGGTGGCGTCTGCATCGCCGACGAAGTGCAGACCGGGCTGGGACGTCTGGGTGAATATTACTTTGGCTTTGAACATCAGGGCGCGCTGCCGGATATCGTGGTCATGGGCAAGCCCATCGGCAATGGTCACCCGCTGGGTGTACTGGTCACGACCAAGAAAATTGCCCGCAGCTTTGACAACGGGATCGAGTTCTTTTCGACCTTCGGCGGTTCGACCCTGTCCTGCCGGATCGGCAAAGAAGTGTTGGACATTGTCGATGACGAGGGCCTGCAGGACAATGCCCGTGACATGGGCGCGCGGCTGATGAATGGTCTGCGCCAGATCGAGGCTGACTTCGCCTGCGTTGGGGACGTGCGGGGCATGGGCCTGTTTCTGGGCGTCGAACTGATCAACCCCGACGGGTCCGAGGGCAGTGAAATCTGCAAATACGTCAAAAACCGGATGCGCGATCACCGCATCCTGATCGGCAGCGAAGGTCCAAAGGACAATATCCTGAAAATCCGTCCGCCTCTGACTATCGAAGCGGAGGACGTGGACATGATCCTCTGGGCGCTGCGGGATGTTCTGGCCGAGGTAGGCGATTACACCCCTGCCCCGACCTGCGACCACGATCATCACCGCGCCGGGTGCGGGTGCTGCTGAAAAGAATAAACCCCGGCGCGAGGGCGGCCGGGGTTTTCCGCTTTCCCGCTGTTTAATGCAGCACGGCCGCGGGCGTTTGATGCCCGGTTGTAGGCATTGGAACGGACGCTGTCATGCGGCGTAACGTCAGTCCGAACTCTTCGGACAACGAGGTCAATGCGGGCGCAAAATCCGCCCGCACAATCAGCGCGGCCATCATCATCGCATCTTCGCGGTCCCCCTCCGAGGCCGCAGCGATCATCTGCGCGAAACAGCTCTCATCCGCGCCCAGACAGGAACATCCCAGCCCATGGCGGATCAGGGGGCGACGCCCGTGATGCGCGCATAACGAACACAATTGGTCCAGCGTCATCATCGCAGCGCGTCCGCTCGCAGTACCCAGCGCGATTTCGAAGTCACTGGCGGCGTCCGAGCGACTCTGTGCACCATCGCCCCAGAGCCGCAGATACATCACCGCACCAGCCGCGACAGGACCCAGGTCTGCAAGGCGGCCAACGGCCGCCCCGCCCCGAGGGGACTGCGCGCTCATTTGGTCAAGATCAGCTTGCCGGCGCGGGTGATCCGCAGGGTATACAATTGGTCGCCCAGCTCGATATGAGCAAGGTTTCCGCCCTTGGTCAGGTCTTCGGCCTTGTGCGCAGGCAGCATGGATACGGCGTAGGATTGGCCGGGGTTCGGGGTCTGCATATTCATCAGGACAACTCCAAGTGGTCTCAGGCGAAATGCCTTGATCTGTTCGCGTTTTTCTTGATCTGGCTGACCCGAAATGGGGTTGGCTGCTCATTTCACAGTTAATCTGATTAATTTAGTCAGGTATGTCAAGCCAGTTCTGACAGAATCTTCAAACCAATGTGATTGCGCCAAAAAATCAGGCGGGATAACCCTGTGCGGGACTTTAGACAGACGAGGTTTCCAATGAGCGCAACAATCATGTTCGATCTGGACGGAACTCTGGTGGACAGCCTTGCAGACATTGCCGCTGCCACCAACAGGATGTTGCAGGACAACGCCGCCACGCCCCTTCCGCAGGAGCAAATCCAACAATTCGTGGGCAACGGCCTGCCCAAGCTGGTCGAGCGCGTGATCCTGCATTGCGACCTGCCGATGGACCGTCACGCAGACCTGACTCGACAAACCCTGACGCATTACAATGCAGCAGCCAGTGACAAAACCGTCGTTTACCCAGGCGTGATTCAGGCGCTGGAGCAATTGCGCGATATGGGCTGCGTGTTGGGTGTCTGCACCAACAAACCCGAGGCCCCGGCGCGTCACGTGCTTGAAGCCATGAATCTGGCGCATCATTTCGATGCCGTTCTGGGTGGCGACAGCTTGCACACCCGCAAACCCGATCCAGCGCACCTTGAGGCCAGTTTTGCGGCCGTCACCTCCGCTGGTCCGCGGCTGTTTGTGGGCGACAGCGAGGTCGACGCTGAAACGGCCCACCGTGCCCAAGTGCCGTTTCTGCTGTTCACCGAAGGCTATCGCAAATCACCGATTGCCGAGATTCCACACACCGCCAGCTATAGCGAGACGTCAAGGCTTCCGTCTCTTGTCACACAGGTACTTCAGTCGCTGGGGGAAACTGCCTGACAGTAAATTCAAGGGGATCGGAACGGTCCGCAGCCGTTTGCTGAGGGGCCGGCCGAGGGGGTATGTAGCCAGCCCCTCACAGGGGAAAAGTGGTATCGTTCGAAGTTATCCGATCAATGAGTTACAGTTAACGAATTGCTCCATATCCCGGTATTGGGGGTTTCCCGTAGCTCATGGGAGACGCTTGAATTTACGGAATTTTTTTCTGCTTTTTTTCGCCTCGGACCCGGTTTTGAGTCGTCATTTCCTAAATACGACCTCCATGACAAGGAAATAGCGGGCCAAACTCCACTACGCCTAGGCGTCTACCTATCGCTCATCCTTATCGTTTACCCCCGAGAATTCGCTTTTGGGTCTGCCTATACGTTGGAAGACTTGAGAGGACTCGTTAAGTCAAACGCGGATAACTATCTGGCATTCTAACCCGCCAAGGGATCGTGATTGGTCCAGCTTCAGATGGGCACCATAAGCTGCAAGCAAGTCGACAGCGATTGTCAGTCCCAGCCCGCTACCACTGACGGATGTGTCAAGCCGTCCGCCAGATCGCAGGGCTTTGCGCACGGCCTCCTGCGGAATTCCTGGCCCGTCATCTTCGATGCAGATTTCGATACGGTCTTGTTTGAGTGCCGCTGTCAGACGCACCGACTGTCGGCACCACTTGATCGCGTTGTCCAGAAGGTTGCCCAGTATCTCTTCGATATCCTGCGTGTCCATCCGCACCCAGATGTCGGGGTCGTTTGTCACCTCCAGCGTCTTGCCTTCGCGCTCAGCCATGAGGGAAAACAGCCGCGCAAGCCGATCGACCGATTTGGACAGATTGGTACGGGAATGGGTCAACTCGGCCGTGTTCATCGCCCGCATCCGGGCCAGCGAACGGCTGAGCTGCGCGTCGATCCGGTCCAGCGATTCCCGGGCTGTCCCCGTCTCAGCCCCCGTTTCCGAAAGATTCTGCAGTTCATTCCGCAGAATGGCAGCCGGGGTTTTCAAAGCATGCGCAAGGTCGGCGGCCTGCCGCCGCGAGCCGCTAACGATGTCACGGTTGCGCCGCAGCAACTGGTTCAGGTCTTCGACCAGCGGGGACACTTCTTCGGGGTAATCCGCAGGCCTGAGATCCTCATCCCTGTCCCAGCGATGCGCCACATCCGACCGCAGCTTGCGCAGCGGACCAAGAATGACGGACATCAGCAGCAAAGAACCCGCGACCCCGATCAAACCGACCAGCGCAAAGACAGGCAGCAGGCTTTGCTGTGCAGCCCGCCGTTCATTAAGCAGCTGAGCCCGGGATTCCGCGACACTGACGCCCCAGACCGTCCCGTCCTCGTAAGAGATTTCCTGGTAGACACTGCGCAGAGCCTCGTTTTCCGGGCCGCGGGTGTTCCAGAGAACAGTCGCCTCTGACGCGCCCTTCGGTTCAGCGAGCGTCTCGTCAAACAAAGATGCCGACGTGAAAATCTCTCCGTCGCTGCTGCTGACTTGCCAATAACGTCCGGAATAGGGCGTGCCATATGCGGGGTCGAATATGAGATCGCGCAGCGCATCGGGGTTCTGAGTCGTGACACTCAGCCCGACCACAACCTGCGTGTGGCGGTCCCGTAGGGTGGTGTCGAATTGCTCGGATACCCGTGAATCGATGTAGGAAAACACGGCCAAAGTCCCCAAGCCAACGGACACGGCGCCTGATGCGATCCCGCCCAGCAATGCCCGTTGACGCAGGGATAACATCAGGCGGAATCGATCATGTAACCGCGCCCGCGGACCGTGGTGATCAGATCGGGACCCAGCTTTTTGCGCAGGCGGGTGACGAAGACGGCGATCGTGTTTGAATCCCTGTCCCCGTCATATTCATAAATATGCTCTGACAATTCGGTTCGTGAAATCATGCGCCCGGCATTATGGGCCAGGTAAGTCAGAACCGCGATTTCCTGAGCGGTCAGAATGACCGGAATGTCATCAACGGTGACCCGCCCGTTCCGGGTGTCGAGGATGACGTTCCCCATCTCGATCAGCGGGTTCAGCTGCCCGCTGTGACGCCGCAGGATGGCCCGCACACGCGCTGCCAGTTCGGGCATATGAAAAGGTTTGGTCATGTAGTCATCCGCACCGGCATCCAGGCCGTCGACGCGTTCGCTCCAGCCATCGCGGGCAGTCAGGATCAGCACCGGAGTTTTCACACCGGCACCACGCCAGTCGCGCAGGACGGATAGACCGTCGCGCTCGGGCAGGCCGATGTCCAGAATGATCATGTCGTAGGGTTCGGTTGAGCCCAGATGCAAGGCGTCGAGTCCGTTGTGGACCACATCCACAACCCGGCCTTCTGCATTCAGAAGTTTCTTAATCTGTTCGCACAGGTGCGGCTCATCTTCTGCCAGAAGGATTCTCATACTTAGAACTTATATGCGTGTGTGGCCGGCAGTTTAAACATTATCTTCTACCGCCGCCGTTGCCGCCGGAGTTCCCGCCGCCGTTGCCACCGGAATTCCCGCCACCGTTGCCGCCGGAGTTCCCGCCACCGTTGCCGCCGGAGTTCCCGCCACCGTTGCCACCGGAATTCCCGCCGCCGTTGCCACCGGAGTTCCCGCCACCGTTGCCACCGGAGTTACCCCCGCCGTTGCCGCCGGAGTTCCCGCCGCCATTACCGTTGTTTGCCTTGTTGCTGGAATTCCCTTTGGACTTCGCATTGGCCGAATTTCCGGGACTGGACTTGGCCGCCTCAGAAATCTGGAGACCGACGCTGGATCGGTTGGGTACGACGACACCAGTCTTTGCATTGACGATCACGCTGATGATCTTGCCGTTGGGCTTTTTGACCAGAATTCGGTAATAAACTTGGTCCGCCCTGAAAGCGCGGGCGTCAACCGGGGTGCCGCCAAAGGCTTTTTCGACCCCTTTGATAACTTTTTTTAACCGAATGGCTCCACCCGAGGCAGTCGCCATGCGCAGCTCGGCCTGCTTCAGTTCACGTGCCGCCGCGTGCCCTTCAGTCGTTTGAAGAAGGGTGGCAAAGCAAGCTATGATCAACAGCTTTTTCATACCTAGTACTCTTTACCGGGCAAACGCGCCTCAATCTATCTGTTCTAACGTGAACGGGCGGTGAACAGCCAGTTACGCGTGGGTTAAATGCATATCGGTTCAAATGGGGTGTGGGGGTTGATTCCGACCCGCTTGGCCTGTTCGAACCTATGACAGACTGAGTTGCCCGGAAAAACGAAACCTGTAGTCGGTAGATGAGGGCCGTTATGAAAACCAAGACAATCAGCCTGATGAAGGCCACAGCCATTGCCATTGCCCTGTTAGGGTCAACCGCGATTGTTGGCGCCGTAGCTTTTCCTGATGTTGCCTACGCGAAAGAAGGCAAAGGGGGCGGCAACGGCGGAGGAAACGGGGGCGGCAACGGGGGCGGTAACGGCGGTGGCAATGGCGGCGGCGGTGGAAACGGCGGCGGCAATGACGGCGGCGGCAAAGGCAAGGGGGGCGGATCCGGTGCGTCGAAAGGCGACGGCCAGAAATCTGCGGGCAAAGCGGGTCGCAAAAGCGCCGATATCGGTGGCGGGCGAGCGAAGTCCTCCAAGGAAAAAGGATTTTCCCTGAAAGGGTTGTTCGGCGGCAAGAAGACACTGACCCTGAAAAAAGCGCCCAAAACAACAAGGGTGGCGCGCAAGGTTGAGAAAACCGCCCCTGTCACCAAATCCCTGCGTCCCGAGCCCCGGCCGAAGCGCGACAAGATCGCTGACCTTCTGGGCGTACATCCATCCGAACTGGGTGCGTTGAACGCAGCCAATGCAAGTGCGACCGCTCTGAACAATGCCGCACCCAATTCCCGCGTCGGTCGCATTGCACATTATCGCGACACCGTTCTGGCCGGAGAAGACCTGCGGGCCGCCCTTGAAGAAAAACAAGCCGTTTTGGATGGGATGACACCGCCCGATCGAACTGTCACCGAGATAGAAGAGGATCTCGAAGCTGCACTGTCGGATGTGCAGGATAAAAAGGATCGCGTGGCCGAGCTTGAAGAAGCCCTTGCAGAGGCCGGCGGGACCAACCCGGATATCGAAGCGCAATTGGACGATGCCATGGCGGATTTGCAAGGCTCGATCGAAACCGCCGAAAGCCTGAGCGCCGAACAGCAAGCCGCGCAGGACTATGACGACGCCGTCGCGGAAGTCGATGAGCTGAACGAAGCCGTTGAAAACCAGCCCCAGAAAGAACGCGAAGCGCTTGAAGCTGCGGCTAACAAAACCGTAACCGATGAGGTCGAGGCAACGGTGAAATCGATGCTCGGACTTTAATCACCGGGGATTTCGCCACGCACTCGCGGAGATAAATAAGGCGACCGGGCCAGCCACGCATGATGGGGATCATGTGGCTGGCCCTTTTGCTTTGAACAGAGACAAGCGCCGGGATCACACAGCCCCCGGCTCCCCGCAGGCAAAAGAAAAGCCCGCTCCAAGGTGGAACGGGCTTTGACCTTAAGGTGTTTTCCCGGGCAGGACGAAGCCCGGGAAAACCAGGGCATCTGGGTAACCAGTCAGACGTCCCTTTTAGCCTCTTCAAGTCTTGTATTCTTGATGATGTCCAACAACGCATTCTCGATAGGTGGGAAGCGTCCACTGCTCGCATTCGCAGTTTTCGGCGTCTCACGCTGCAGAGAGGTGCCATAGGAATGCATGGCTGCGGAAGCTCGGTTGGAAGAAACTTCAATGGCAGTTTTGATCATGCTGTTCCCCTTTTGTGGAATCAGGCCCTTTGTATTCGGCCAAAGGCTACATGGCCCAGTATGTGCCAATTAGGTTGAACATTTTGAGAATACATTGTTCATGTTGGGTTCATGATGTCGCTCGGACGTGGGCAATGCTGTCAAGAAAAGCTCTGCAAAACTCTGGGCGCACCAAGTGAATGTGTCGGCCAGAGAAGGACCAGCCTCGTAAGTACTTTGTGTCCGGCTTCTGCGCGTTTTAGCCAATCAAAGATTGCGCAGGATCACTCAGAATGACCCCAGAGTGGACCTCGGATGCAGCGCGACATCTGGTGAATTGCCACGGCCACCCGGACTGCGGGCGGCCCGTAGACGACCTTGAGCATTTCATTTAACGTTTTCGGTCGCAGCTCGCGTTTCGGAGGTCCGCCGCAGGTTCACATTTTGAGGTTGGTGAACTCAAACATCTCGCAACAAACCTGCCCTTTGGACACGCGCCGGCCTATTCTCATCTCGGATCGGGCCAATATGCGATGTGCCATGGGCTTCGTGTCCGATACCTTCTTAGTTTACTATCATGCCGCTGACGATCCAAACTATCAGTCTGAATCTTTTGATGTCACAGGAACCAGCAAAATAGCTACTCCTTCAACATCAACCCAAAGGCACACACAAGCGGGCTGAAACAGCCTTTTTGTGGTTCCGCATATCAATTCAACTGCAAAATAGGCCGGAAAACTGAAAACAGTGATTTACCGACTTGCTGATTTCGCCAGATGGAGAGCGCAAAATGAACCAATCCGACGATCACCGTGCGTCAAAACCGGTAGGAACGAACCCGGCGCTGGACCGGATCGTCGATGCCATAAACACAATTCCATAAGGCTATGCTTTCCACGATTCCGATGATCGATTGATTTTAGCCAACGAGACATATCGAAAGATGCTGTATGTGAATATCCACGGTCGAGATATTACCACACAGAAGCAAGTTGAAATCGAACTGCGCGTGGCAAAGGATATCGCTGAAAATGCCAACAAAACCGAAAGCACATTCCTCGCCAATGAGTCACGAGCTTCGCACGCCATTGAATGCGATCATTGGATACAGCGAACTGATGCTTGAGAAATCTATCGACCAGAATGACGAAGCAAACCTAAGCGATCTTCGAAAAATTCAATCTGCCGGGAAACACCTACTTGCGTTGATCAACGGCAGTTCAGGGCTCATCGCGGCTTTTACGGGGACTTGTGCAAATAGCCTCTGTTGCGTGTTCACCACAGGGTGAATTCGCACCGTTTGCTTCCACAGTGCTTCTAGAGAGCTTGGCGTGCGGCGGCATTGCCGCTTGCTCCGACCCTTAACGTGTTGCTTTTGTTGAGAAAGTTTTGTTGCGGGAGTAGGATTTGAACCCACGACCTTCAGGTTATGAGCCTCACAGGCGTGTAGTTGATGTAGTTTGCCGAAGGTGTTTCTTTTTATATTTATCAATTACTTACTTAGTTGACACTCAGCCTTACGATTTCCGAAGATTGCTCATATTTGCTCCACGGTGTAGCACCAGTGTAGCACCAACAATTTTTGGTAGCACCAGACACCTCAAGGATACGACGTGGCCAGTCACCGTTTGAATTTCACCAAAGCCGCCCTTCTAAAAGCACCCGCCGCCCAAAAAGGATCGCGAGACTACTACTACGATGAGCGAGAGGCCGGTTTAATGCTGGCTGTGACCGCCGCAGGGTCGAAAAGCTTCTACCTCTACAAACGCATAGAAGGGCGTCCAGAACGGCTTCTATTTGGTAAGTTTCCAGACATGACTGTGGAACAGGCTCGAAAGGCTGCAGCTAAAGCCAAAGGCGGAATCGCATCTGGGGCGAACCCTCAGAAAGAGAAAAAGGCCATTCGAGACGAGATGACCTTTGGCGTGCTGTTTACAGAATACATGGACAAGTATTCCAAGGTTCACAAGAAGTCGTGGAAATATGACGAACGGGAAGTAAACAAATATCTGTCGCATTGGTTTGGCCGAAAGATATCCAGCATTGACCGGGCCGAAGTGGAACGGCTTCACGCAAAGGTTGGAAAGGATAACGGCCTGTATCAAGCCAACCGTTTGCTTGAGCGCATCCGCTCTATCTTTAACAAAGCGATTGAATGGGGCTGGAAGGGTGTGAACCCGGCAGTCGGCATCAAGAAGTTTCGGGAACAGAGCCGCGACAGGTTTTTGCAGCCTGATGAGTTACCACGCTTCTTCGAAGCATTGGCGAATGAACCCAATGAGGCGGCACGAGATTTCTTTATGATTTCGCTGCTGACGGGCGCGCGCAAGTCAAACACGTTGGCGATGATGTGGAAGGATATCAACTTCCAGTCGGCCACATGGCGGATCGCAGAAACGAAGAATGCGGACCCTCTGACGGTTCATCTGCCTCATCAGGCGGTTGAACTGCTCATTGAACGGAAACTGAAATCAGACAGCCCATACGTGTTTGAAGGCTCTGGCAAGAGCGGTCATCTTGCAGACCCCAAGAAGGCTTGGAGCCGGATTTTGAAAGAAGCTGGAATCGAAAACCTGCGCATTCACGACTTGCGTCGCACTCTTGGCAGCTATCAAGCGGCAACAGGGGCCAACGGGTACATTATTGGGAAATCACTTGGTCATCGGTCGCAGCAGTCCACGGCCATCTACGCTAGGTTGAATCTAGACCCGGTCAGAGAGAGTGTGGACAAGGCGACAGAGTTGATGTTTTCAAGAGCAACCTAAAGCGGGAATAGGATGTTCACCACACTTGGGATAAATGGCAGCTATGCGGACAAACCGGACTTGTGCGATTGCGGCAATTGCTGACGCAGCATTGATTTGCTGTAGCAGCACATTCATCGCTGCGTTGCAGCTGTTGTCGCCAGACCGGTCATTCAAAGCTATGATGATGCGATACTATCAAACTGTAGTTTCGCTGCACATAGGATCAGCAACTTAGACGCCGAACAAAGCCAACGTTTGCGTTGTCGCAGGCAGTGCAGCAGGACAGGCCATGCGGGCCTTCAGCCAGTAAGCAAATTCTCGTTGTGGCTCATGCAGGTGGCGGGGAAGAGGGAGTAATTCGCGGTCGTGGAATTTTTCATTAAGTTGAGATATTGCAGAGATTGGATCTTTGGTTCTTGCTTCGTGTTTGAATTGATCGGGAACGAAGCACCAATAGTGCTTCTATTTGTTGTTATGCTTTTTTGACGAGCGTAATCTTGTTTTTCTGACAGGAAATTAACGTTACTGCCGAACGCGATAGCCGGAAGCAATGATCTTGTTTATCAGAACAGCGGCGGCCTGGTGCATGTCCTTTTCATCGTTATTGCCGACCGCTGTTTCGTGGACAGCAGCTGCGTCATGCAGAACTCCCACAATTTCATGTTCGGGCAGAAGCTCACGATCTTTAATTGCAAGCAAAAGCGCTTCACAAATTGAGAGTGCGGCCATTCCTGAATGGTCTTGCCGGTCAGCCATGGTAGACGTCCTTTTCTAACAGGCGTCCAAGCATGGAAGCGCCACGATGAATTGCACCATACTGGCATAGATTGCTGTATACTTAACTGATCGAAAGCAGTCTTGGCGTCGGATAGTTTCGCGGGCTGCTCATCGATGAAGGAAGAACACTTGCGCACTATCAAAAATAGTCTACTCACCCGAAAGCTTTCAAACTTCGTCGCTCTTACTGAGGTTGAACTTGCGGCATTGGCACGCCTGCACAAGCGTCGCAGAACCTTTGAAGCCGGACGTGACCTTGTGCATCAAGGGCAATCAGAGCAGGCTGCCTACATTCTGGCCTCGGGCTGGGTTTGTTCCTACAAAACCCAGACTGACGGGTCGCGTCAGATCGTCGATTTCCAAATACCGGGTGACTTTCTGGGCTTGCGAAGCGTTCTGCTGCACACCTCGGATCACAGCATAGAACCAATCATGGAAATCCAAGCCATTGAAGTAGTAGTGGATGATCTCCTGGAAGCATTTGCGCAAACGCCCCGGCTGGCGACAGCAATTCTTTGGGCGGTCTCTCGAGATGAAGCGATGGTGGTTGAGCACCTGGTCAACATAGGACGGCGAGATGCGGGTGAGCGCATGGCGCATTTTCTATTGGAACTTGGTGTGAGGCTGACTCAGGTCGGGATGGCAAGCAAGACGGGATACGCCTGCCCACTGACACAATACCACCTTGCCGATGCACTGGGACTGAGTGCCGTACATGTTAATCGTGTCCTAAGGCAACTGCGGGAGAAGGGGCTGGTTACTTTTCAATCCGGGCAAGTGGTATTTGATGATTATGAAGGACTGGTGACGTTGGCCGGTTTTGACCCCACTTATCTGGATCAGGCCGGGCCACTGTTGAAGCAATAAGTTCACCCCTACAGCGATGCCGGGATTTTGATGATCGTTGCCTGTTAGAGACGGAATTCGCTTCGGCAGATTTGGGATTTCACTGAAAAAGAAGCGCAAGATAAATACAGTCCGACTATGGTACTGGATTTCCTGCGCTTCTCAATTACTCGTTAAGAACACGCCAGCAAATATCCCGCCAACACACATCACGTTGCCGGAATCCAAACATCGTTGCACTGACGCAGGTTAGTCAATTTTTGGCAGTGTGCCTGATCCTCGGGCACCAAATGCATTTGAGATTCCAATAAAATCTCAGGTCATTGGCCGCCGACTAACATCGATCAGCGCGCGCCTGCCATTTGCACATTATTCTAAATTACAACGCCAGTACAACCGCGGCGCTTACGAGCGTGTACCGCGGCAGACTGCGCGGGGAAGATCCAACAAACTAAATGGAGGACAAAGGTGAGCACAAGATCGTCCAGTTCTTTGGTGACGTTTTCAAATCCGTTCTCTTTGTCCGGCTACCCGGATGTACTTCCTGCAGGCGAGTATGAAGTAGTTGTCGAAGAAGAGCTACTGCAGGGCCTGAGTTTCGAAGCATATCGAAGAACCGGAACCTACCTGACAGTTCAGGGCAAAGGCAGCAAGCCAGGCCGCACGGAAATGCGCCCAATTGACCCAGAAGATTTTGAACGGGCGCTCAAGCAAGACCAGACCTTGGCCACATCTAACAATGACAGCGATGCGGCGCTTTCCCCGCAGGAGGAATAGATTATGAACACGCCCGAATGGCTTAAACCCGGAATCTACGGCGCCCTGATCGGAGGGGTTTTCGTAGGCGTCGTTGGATTTTCTTGGGGTGGATGGATGACCGGCAGTAACGCGGACAAGATGGCCAACGCCATGTCCCGCGACAATGTAATCGCTGCCTTGGTTCCGATCTGCGTCGACATGGCGAGAACTGACGCCCAACGCGCCGAAAAAATAACAACGATCAAAGAAGCTTCTTCTTTCAAGCGAAAGGATGCCGTTATGGCAGCCGGCTGGGCAACGGTACCGGGATCCCAAACCCCCAATAAAGATCTGGCACAGGCCTGCATTGAGGGGCTGAACCTGGATGGATCGTAACTCAATCACTCAACATTCGGACAACGCCGGTTGCACCAGGACAAATCGAAAAAATCAGCACTGGTTTTACTCTCACTTTATGACGGCGCTGTTTGTTGGCGTTTTCAGCTGCTTGGCGGGCTCCTTTATCTCATCAAGTCCCGCATCGGCCGAAACAAATTCGATCCCGGATAATGCGCATCCCAAAAAATATGGCGACGGTTGGGAATGCGATTTGTCCTATCGGTTGGAAGGCGGAGAATGCGTGGCCGTTGTCGTGCCGGGAAATGCCTACCCCACAAACAGAACCTACGGCTCAGGGTGGGCATGTATGCACGGCTTTGTTGAAGTGGGCGGCACCTCATGCACTGAAGTGATTGTGCCTGAGGGTGGATATCTCGATCCGTCAGGTGAGAGGTGGCGGTGCCTGCGTGGATACACAAGAGTAGACGATAGCTGCCAGAAAATCGTGGTGCCGGAAAATGCTTACCTGACGAACAGCACTTATGGATCTGCATGGCGTTGCAACCGTGGCTACGAAAAAGACGGAGAAGCATGCGTGGCAGTAGCGGTGCCGGAAAACGCTTTTCTGAACGCATCAACCAGCGGGCGTCCCTGGACGTGCGAGCGTGGGTATTTTGAGCGCGACGGACGGTGCGATACCGTCTTTGTGCCTGAAAATGCTTTCTACGATGACGCGATCCATGGAGTTGGATGGAAATGCGAGCGTGGCTACGAAGCGTCCGGTGAACGCTGCAATGCAATCGAGCTACCGGCAAATGCCCATATCGACCGATCCGGCAATGGGTGGCAATGCCACAAAAACTATCATCGATCAGAAGGGCTGTGTGTTCTGAACCAGTGAGAATTCAGACAGAAAGCCCACTTTTCCAAACTACACAATTTTTGCCCGTCCTTACCAAGGACGCGCGTTTCACACTCCAAAAAGGAACAAATATGAAACCCGTACCCATTGCGTCGGATGCCAAGCAGTTCATTGCCAGCGATGCGCAAAAGCTGCCGCCTGAACAAGCAGTTTTTCCAGAGCTTCACCGCAAGACACTCGTGACAGATACACCGACTGCAATTGTGTATTGCGAAGGAAACTTCGCAAAGATCGATGGCAAGACGGCTAATGGTCTCGTTCGACATTCACAGGCCTATCGCGTTCTTTCGGTGATCGACAGCACGTATGGCGGTTGTGACAGTGGCAAAGTGCTTGATAATATCGCAAATCAGGTTCCCATCTTCGATGATCTTGATGCCGCCGTCGCTAATGAAGCTACGATCCCCGACACGTTTATTTACGGAATGGCGCCGGCCAGCGGCAGAATGTCCCTTGAGGATCGCGAAGTTGTTGTGGATGCGATAACGCTCGGAATGAACATCGTCAGTGGGCTGCATGAATTTCTTAGCGATGACAAAGAGCTCGCCGGATTTGCCAAAATTCACGATGTCACGATACGCGACATTCGCAAGCCGCGGCCCAATCCCGACCTGCGCCTGTTAGATGGCAGTATTGGAGACGTCCAGGCGATCCGCATCGCGGTGTTCGGCACCGATTGTGCAATTGGAAATGGGGGATATGCGGGATGGCATCTTGCCTGAACACCTTGAAAGCACTGTGTCTCAAATTCTTAGAATGGAAGGGATTTCTCTGAAGGGGATCGGCGCAAATTTTGCCTGTCTGGGTCATGTGGCACCCTCTGCAGGAGCAATGGAATTGCTTTCGTCGCTTGCCGCCGACACCGAACTTGCAAGTGGACCCGCTCTGGAAACAGTGTCAGGCGGCGGCTCAGCCAGTTTGCCATGGGCGCTTGGCAAGGGGGCGACCGGAAAGATCAACAACCTGCGTCTGGGTGAGGCCATCCTGCTGGGTACCGATCCCGTTTCGGGATACGCGATCGACGGGCTTTACACAGATGTTTTTACGCTTTGGGCGGAAGTGATCGAAACGAAGACCAAATCAAATCCAAATCCCTTGCAAATGAATTATCCTATACCTTCAATGCAGTGTGTGACTTTAGACAGTCCTTCGAATACTCGGTCGATCCTTGCGATCGGACTCCAGGACACTGATGCGGCGGGTCTAATATTCCCTGCTGGCGTCACGTTCGTCGGAGCCACCAGTGATCATATCGTTGTAGAAAACACCAATTGGCTGCTTCGCCCTGGTGGCGAGGTGAAGCTGAGAATGAAGTATAGCGCGCTCTCGCGCGGCATGGCTGCACCCGATGTAGCAAAAGTTTTCCATGGTGATAGCGCTTTGGTTGACTGCAACGCAGCGAACACTGATCGCCCATACTCGAATCGAAAATAGCGCGCCAAGGTGCCGCCGCCTCGGTTCTGCTTCAGCCATCCGTCTTATTCTACGGCTTTACGTAGTAAATGAGGCACCCAATCCCTATATTGGACGTAGCCGCATTCACTTTTCACACCCCATCTGGGCTCGTGGGTGATGCGGACAATCAAAGGATCAACATGATGTCTTTCAAAGACCTTACGACCAGAGCGGCTGCCGCACTGAAGGAAAACGATGCGGACGCACCAAAAAAAGAAACGACGTCGGAAGGGCCTGACACCGTCCCCGAAAAATCAAAGCCTAAACCTCAAAACTGATAATACCCTGCCGGGAGCGGGTGGCTTGTTCTTGTTTACATCTCCGAGCGAGCGGTATCAGCAAAGGAGAACTACCCAAATGAACCAACTAATCAGCAAGACAATCGCAGTCTTTTCCAGGCCGTTTACTTTCCCTGGCTTTGACGAATTACTCCCGGCGGGCGAATACGACATAGAAACTGAGCTTTCCGCACCACCAGATTATTTGGATCCAGAAGCCTGGAAAGCATCAGTGCTAATCTTTCTGCTTCCACGGAAATCTCACCCCGGTCTGGCGCGAACGTTGACCGTTTCTCTTACTGATTTGGAGAGAGCCCGCGCAAGGGATAAATTGTCTGCGAAGGAGTTGTCGCAATTCCTGCTCGACCAACTCTTGGCCGATCCGATGGTGCAACTGATCATGGAAGCTGACGGTGTGTCTGAGACTCAACTTCGGCACCTCTACTCGGAGTCGCTCATTTCTGAGGCAGACAACGGATCATCAGATCAACGAGCCATACCACGAGGATGCGCAAGCGGTTCTCGGTATGCTTTCGCTGTCCAAGCTGCTGAGAACGAAGGAATGCCAGTTCGTCCTATTAAAACCCCTCGGATTACAGGCCGTCCCATCGGACAGTCTGAACCAGGCAGCTCCTTCAATCTCAAGGCTTAGGGCTCGGAACTTTCTTTTCCAGTCGCTGTCTAAACCAAAACAGAAATCGAGGCTAAGAACTGATGGAAGACTTCGACAACGACGCAGATACGATCATGGCTCGCGCCCACAATGACGTGCCGCAAGAACGCCCGTGTCTTCGTTGCAGAACGCCATTCTGGAGCGAAGGGTTCGGAGAGCGGATTTGTCGACGCTGCAAGGGGTTGAGCGCGTGGCGAAATGGCGTATCAGTAAGCCCTGGGTTAGCTCGGCGTCGCTGATAACCTGACGCCGGTCTTTCCAGCTTTTCTGATCATATCTCATTTTATCTTATTGGTGCGGACCCGGGCCTTTTAACGTGGAACCCGATCGGTAATCGGTGCTGAAGACGAAGCGTACGCGCGGTTTGGACTCGAACCGTTCTTATGTGTAGTGATATGGGCTCAAGCCGCCTAATGCACACACTTAAACCATGCCAGTATTCATAATCGGACAGCAGGCATTCACGCCGCTTGTACTATTCGGTGGTCGGCGCGGTGCTGTTGCTTGGGTGCGGAGGGTGGATCGGAGTGCAAAATATGCCAAGAGTCCAACTACCTGCAGTCACCCCAAAACCCAGAGCTTGGAACAAGGGGCGGATCATCGGTCAGAAACGACCGCTACTCCCAAAACAGGTCTGGGCGATCCGTGCCCGGCTCGAACTATCTGGAAATCTGCGTGATCTCACAATGTTCAACGTCGCGATTGATAGCAAGCTACGCGGCTGCGATCTGGTCAAACTCGCTGTGACCGATCTTGTCAAAGACGATCGCGTCCGTGAGCGTGTTTCGGTGATCCAGAGCAAAACCAAGCGATCTGTTCAATTCGAACTGACGGAAAACACACGAGAAACTGTATTGGTATGGGTAAAATCACCGGAAATGTTTGCTAGCCGGTTCATGTTTCCAAGCCGATTCCATGATCGACCACACATCTCGACGCGCCAGTATGGCAGGCTGGTTCGAGACTGGGTGACCGCAATCGGATTGGAACCGAGCGGATATGGCACGCATTCGCTTCGCCGAACCAAAGTAGCTGAGATCTACCGCAAGACAGGAAATCTCCGCGCGGTCCAACTTCTGCTTGGGCACACAAAGGTCGATAGCACCGTGCGATACCTGGGCGTTGAATTGGAAGACGCGCTAAGCATTGCAGAGCGCATAGACATCTGAGACAGTTTGGCGAGCGGCGCTGTCGGTCGCCAATCCATAGTGGTTCTAGTTCTTTTACGCAGGAGTGGGACGTAGCGTGCCCTGAGCGGAAGTGTCAAAATCTTGTTGCGTGCGCTCGCAACACAGTTTTCTCGGCTCAGGCGCAATTTACAGGGTGCGGGACCGAGCGGCCATTTGATCACGCCGCGAGTACTTGTGCAGAAGCGGCGCGAAAATCGCTGCGTTGCAGCCAATGTTATCAGGCCAGTCATTCATAGTCACGGGGAAGCCTTGATCACATACTCCTCTTTCGCCGCACTCAGGCCAGACAATTTCTTTCGGTAGTTCACCAAGGATCTTGGTCACCGGCAGTTTCAAAAACAACCTGCCCTGGCGGTACTTGCATTGCGACAAGGGAAACTTCCTTGACTCTATTCTGGCTAAGGACCACAAAAGTGCATTGGTGAAAGTTACTCGTCGCCGCGATGCTGCCGGCTTCGATGATCCAATGGCCTTCAGAATAACTGTAGCATGTGCCCCAGCATAGGAACGGGTTTCGCTGGGGTCTTCGCTATGAGCTCGTTCCTCGCAAGCATTCGCAACTGTCACCTGACAAGCCCCAGTCATCGCGTGAACCATGAAAGAAGGCGCCGTATGAACTGCACATGGCTTATAAATTGCGTGTTTGATGCCCGATAGATCAGGTCTCAGGCTCCTTTTCAATCAGTCATTCATCGTGTTTACGCGCTGCATTCTTTGTTTGATCCCGACACTCTTGGTGTTGCTCTCCGGAACGCAGCTTCCTGCCCAAGTCGCAGGCAATGCTGATGGATCGGTCTGTGACGAAGGCTTCGAAAACAAGAACGGATCGTGTCAAAGAACAGACGTACCAAAAAACGCATATTTGACGGGTAGCTCCTATGGCAGCGGCTGGGAATGCAATCATGGTTTTCAAAACGTTGGAGAACTCTGTGAGGAAATAAGAGTTCCGGAAAATGCCTATCTTGCCTCAACCGGAGATCGGTGGGAATGCAACCGGTTGTTCCAGCGTATCGGGGACGAGTGTGAAGAGGTGATTTCACCTCAAAATGGGTACGTCGAAACTAGGTTTGGCGTACAAGAAATACACTGCAACTGGGGATTTCGTAAGGAGGATCAGGATTGTGTTGCGATTAATGTCCCGAGCAACGGCCGCCTGACTGACAAAAACAGCGCGGATGGTTGGGTGTGCCTCAGAGGTTACAGGGCAGCGGAGAGTAGCTGTGAACCTGTGGCAATTCCACAGCATGCATATCTTGCGCCTGAAACCTTTTCTGGATGGAAATGCAAACGAGGTTATCGCGCAAACCGGGACAGATGCATTGCGATCCTTGTCCCTTCAAATGCTCACTTGAATCGGAGAGGTGACGGTTGGGAATGCAATCGGCCGTTTACACGACAGAACGATAAGTGCACCGAAAATGTGCCGCGACAATAGGTTGGTGGGAACCAATACCTCCTGACATATCCGGAAGGACGAATCCGTGAACCATAACTCGATTGACGAAAACCTGGGTAAAATACTCAAAGCCGAAAAGGCGCAACGCTGGTCCTACAGCATAAAGATGTTTGTCGCATTGGCGATGATTGTTGCGGCCATAATTGTGGTGGTGTTTCTCTGATGCGTAAAAGCACCCCTCAGGTTAGCCTCCGACACCCAAAATCGGCAATTCGCGACCTAGAACAAAGAGCATTTCAGGAACGCAGTGTTCGTAAGTCGCGGAACGCTGACGTAGCCGGTGTGATTGAGGAACAGTTTGGCAAGTACTTGATTAAGGCCGGCATTCTGAGCGGTAACAGCGTTGCGCGCGCATTCCCCAAGCCACCAGCTAAAACGCAGGCAATGATTGCCGATGCAGTTGGTGAAACACCAGAGTTGGCCATTGAAGCCTTAAAAGGAATTCTCGAAGAACGAGACAGGAAACGTAGCGGTCAACGACGTTTGGAAGGAAACTCCGGCACGCTCGTTCCCAGTGCAAGAGAGTATGCAGAGGCATTGCGCCAGATCAGGCTCACCCCTGCGCAGGTCACAATGCTCAAAGCACTTACTATCGCGGGCAAGGACGGTCTGACTATTGGTCACTTGTCTCAGGCAGCCGGTTACAAATCGCGCGAGGCCTCCATCAAGGTTTTCAAGAAAATCGGACTATTGATCGCAGAATATCTGGAACTGGACCTACCCGAAGCCGGATCGGTACAGAATGATGGCGCCGCTCAGGTCCTAGCATTTTCTCACATCGAAAGTGACGATGAGCCAGCAACTTGGATTATGCATCAGGAACTGCGCGACGCTGTTCGTTCGGTTCTATGACGTACGTTCCAGCCCCCGCTTTTGTAGAGAACTCTGAACCGGAACAAATGCACGAAAGGTTGCACACGTAGCTTATGCTTGAGAAGAAACCATACCCGCTCGACCTGATCTATGTACCTGTGAAGCGTGCAAAAACACTTGATCAGCAAAAAGTCCTGACGCTGGCCGAAGATATCCTGAAGAACGGCCAGAAGACCCCGATTCAGATACGCGCGGACAACAAGAGGTTCGTGCTGATTGAAGGCCTTCACCGACTAGAGGCCATTCGCGCCCTCGGCGGTGATACTGTCGACGCCTTTTTGGTGCGCGCCAGATTACACTAAACTCTTGTTGGGATTGGCGTTCGACAAAGCCTGAGAAAACGTCAGCAGGCGCTGACTTTCTTCATCCCAAAGATGCAATCGTGCGCAATGAAGGCTCTCATATAGAGTAATACGCTGGCAATTTTCCAACTCGGAATGGTCACGCAAAACCTCGTTTAGCCGATAAAACGGTATGCGGCTGGCAAGGTGGTGAACATGGTGCACACCGATATTGGCAGAGAACCACCGCAGGATGCCTGGCAGGGCGTAGTGAGAACTTCCATAGAATGCGGCGTTCTGAAGATTCCACACTTCTTCCCGCTCCCAAGTCGTGTGTTCAAACTGGTGTTGAATATAGAATAGCCAAATACCAATCGATGCGGCGACGATCATGGTTGGAAGGAATACAAAAACCAGTACATCCAGGCCTCCGGTCCAAAAAATCAGAGCCAGGACCACTGCAATCGCGGCGTTTGTTCCCATAGCACTTGCCCAATTCAGCCAGCCTGACCGCATGAAACCAAAGGGCAAGCGATTTTGAAAAAAGAACGTGTAGACCGGTACTATACAGAACAGGAAGAAGGGGTTCCGGATTAACCTGTAAGCGGCACGCCCGAACCAATTCCGTTTCAGGTATTCCTCAATGGTCAATGTAGGAATGTCACCCATACCACGCCGATCAAGGTTACCGGTTGAGGCATGGTGAATCGCATGGCTTTGCCGCCAGACGTCATAGGGTGTCAGGGCGAGAACACCCAGAACCCGGCCGGTCCAATTGCAAACGGTGCGGCTTCTAAAGAAAGATCCGTGACCACAATCATGCATGATGATGAAGATACGCACCAGAAATGCGGCGTTCAGGATGGCCAATAGAACAGTGACCCAGATACTAAGGGATAGCGCAAACCACGCTGCGCCCCATAGCGCGAAAAAGGGGATGACAGTGATTGTCAGTTCAATAACGCTACGCTTCGTATCGGGCACACGGTATTGCGCGAGCGCCCGGGTCAATTCCTGCTGTTGCAACTGACTTGTTCTCCAAGGGCTTTTAGCAGCCCATTATGCAAACGGGCACCCCATAAGGGTGCCCGTAAAAGGTCAGGCCAGTGCCAGATTGGCGGCGCTGTCGCGCCCGTCACGGCCAGCTTCGACGTCAAAAGTGACCTTCTGGCCGTCCTTCAATTCGCTGATGCCGGAACGCTCAAGTGCTGAGATGTGCACGAACACATCGCGCTTGCCATCTTCAGGTTCGATAAAGCCAAAACCTTTGGTCGAGTTGAACCATTTTACTGTGCCATTTGCCATGGTGGAAGTCTCCTAATACTTGCCGCCCGCATTATTGCGGCGACTCGGCGTGGTCGGTCTGAATCGAAAGACTGAACGCCGAGTTTGGGAGACAGCAGGTCGAAAAAGAAAAACGTAAGCCCTGTGTATATGGACTTCGAGTACACACGATACAAGCCTTGATACAACGGAAAGCAACAGAAGATCTAAGTCTGCCCAGCCCAATTTGGGACAAAGATAAGCAGAACCATTGCTCTGTGGTTCGGAAATCAGAGGTCGGCTTCCGATAAAACCTGCCGAATGCGTATGCAGCAAATTGATTGCTCAGGCACGGCAGGTAGGGCTCACTGTCCGAAATCGCCGCGTGCTTCAAGAACACCGCGGCAAGGCACAAATGTTCATTGAGTGATTGAAACATTGCTAAATCAACGAGTTGACCTCTCTAACGAACGGTAGATTCTGCGCGGCCCGAATCTTGGGTCATGCTGCGTTGGCATAGGGCGACTGCGAGCCTCAAAGTGCCATTAGTAGGTCCGTATCTGCGCAAGCATCGGGCAAGAAACGTTCCCGATGTTACAGTTGGCCGTAAGTTCATTCAGGGCGGCCTCCAATCGCTTAAGTTCGATTATCTTCATACGCACATTGGAGATATGAAGCTCGGCCAGTTCCTTAACGGATTGGCAATCCTCGCTATCACCTTCGGATAGGTAGAGAAGCACCTTTGCATCGGCAAGCGAAAAACCCATGTCTCGGCACTTCCTTAGAAAACGAAGCCGTCCAACATCGTGCGCGGAGTACATGCGTCGATTATTCGATGCCCTTTCTGGTTTCGGCACGATCCCTTCGCGTTCGTAGTAGCGGATAGTATCAATTCCGACACCGCTTTGCCGGGATGCCTCCCCAATCGCAAACATGTGAGATTTCCTGTCTTGATCCTGTAGTGGCTACAGAAGTTAAACGAGAGGTTGTTGTCTCTACAACTCCGCGCGACGTAGTCCATCAGGGAAACAGAATGCAGAAGTACCTTAGCCTCAGCTATTTGGGATCGCTATCAGCGCTTGGCGTCGCGACTTGCTGCGTTTTGCCCATGACGATGATGTTACTGGGGCTGGGTGGCAGTTGGTTGGCAATCTTTGGGAAGGTTGCCGCAGCGAGTTACTATGTGCTGACGATGTCAACGGCGCTCGTCGTGATATCATGGATGGTATCTTATCGGCGCGGTTCCTTGCCGACGTTGAAATGGTGGCTTGCAGGAACGACTCTAATCACCGGCGTGGGTTGGGTCGTTGTGTTTAACGAGGCATGGATTAACGATTACCTGATCATGCAGATGTGAGACTATGACAAAACAAACTGTAGTCCTAGAAAGCACCCTGATTTGCCCGAAGTGCGGCCACAGTGAAACCGAGCAAATGCCAACGGATGCTTGCCAGTGGTTCTATGAATGCAAGTCGTGCAAAACAGTTTTGAAGCCGTTGGAAGGCGACTGTTGTGTTTACTGTTCATATGCCACGGTCCCGTGTCCACCAATTCAGCTAGGCGATAGCTGTTGCGGATGAAGTGAAGGACGGTTTTGTTGAGCGAACTGTGAGCCGCCGCCGCGAGCATCGCTGCTATTTGCATGAATGACAGTTTTTTTGCTGCTTGGCCGCACAAGGTATTCGGCAGTTGCAGTGTCGTTACTGCTGCAAGCGCATGCAGCAATAAAATCCAGGGTACAGGTTGGGCTCTTACCGGCCATTGAGCACCTGAATTCTCGCTGTCTGTTTCACGATGATCGGGAACGGCAGATCAGAGCCCAAAGTGCCGAGTGCTGCCCGGTGGACAAATGTCGGCTTTGCAATCAGCTATCATGTACAATCACGTTGGCAACTATCAAGAACATTGACCGCTCTATCAATTTATGCATGCATCAATTGGATTGCCGTGGCGACTTCCAGTGGAGTGCACGAAATTGAATTTATTGAAAAAATACCGTTGGTACGTCAGCCTCCCAATGTGCGCAGTATTTATAGCCCTAGGCAGCCAACAAGCATATGCATATGTGTCAAATACACTCGGGCTTGAGAGCAGTGGGCAGGGTTTCCCAGAAGAAATTGAATCTGGTGCACTAGCCGAGGATGCTGCTTCTGAGCAGATCATTTTAACAGCTTCTTCCGATGAAACCGACCTCGCTGAGTGTTACGGTGACGAATTGAAAGTCTCGATGCCGTCAATTGTCGCAGACGAGGGCACCATTCTTGAGCGCACGGGAATTGCGCTCCCCAAACCGCCTCTACGATGCCCGGTTCATGCTCGAACTTGAGATGCTGATGGCCGCCCCCCAATCCGGACATGGAAGACGTGAACAAAGGGGTTGAAGCCGCAGCGCGGGCTTATATCCACGAACGTCGCAACATGCGCCGACGCAAGCCGGGTGCGATGGAGTACCGTCGGCTGTCCGCATTGTCGGATAAGTTGGAGGCGGTTTCTGCTGAACTTGTCCGGGTTCAAGGCTCCCCTAATTGTTCTGGGAAACTGGCCGATGCGCTGGAAACACAGGCCAGATCAGCCGATCCAAGCGCTACCGGAATAGTCAACCTGATCGAAGGCGCATTTGGCCCCGGCGATCCTGTCAGCCACATAGCGGCGTTTCTGGACCTATTGCAAAATGCCGCTGCGCAAACGGTTTCTCTGGGAGAGAACGAGAGCCCAAGCAGCCACTACGGAGCCGATCTGGACCGCTGGGCGCGCAAGCCAAAGAAGACCGACAGCCAGCCGATTGATGCCTTGGCGCGCGCCTTTCGCCCCTATTGGGAGCGCAATGCCATGCGCCCTTTCAATGCGGGGCGTTACGACCCGGCCACCAAGCAGAACAAAGCGCTCGCCGTGGACGCAATTCATCTGATTGCTCGGAAGCTTGACCCGGACCTGACACGAGCCCGCGTTGTCACCGTGCTGCGGGTGATTTAGACACATTTTCGCCACATTCTGTGGCAATTAACGAGCCCATTTTCCTACGTAGGAGATGTTTTTTCGGGACCTGCTTCACGCGTTTCAGCGCGTCCAATCGCTCTCTAGGTTTCTCTTCATCGATCTAACTTGATGGAGATAATCATGATCGCAAAACAGGCAGACACCCTACTCAAACCCGAGCAAGTCGCGGAACGCCTTGGCGTGCCCACAACCACCCTTGCCACATGGCGCTGCACCAAGCGCTACCCGCTGGCCTATGTCAAAGTTGGCCGCTTGGTCCGCTATCGCGCTGGAGATGTGGACGCGTTCGAGATTGCGCGCTTGCAGGAGGTGGTCGCAAATGACTGGTAACTGGAAGCCTGCCACCCGCCCACACGGTTCCGACGTTCACCCGCTATGCAGGCGCTACCCGTACCGGAACGGCACGAACATGGCATCGACCTGTTGCGCGACTTCCTGAACGTGGACAGCGAAGATGATTTCCGCATGTTGGTGGCGTGGGTTCTGGGATGTTTCCACCCCAAAGGCCCCTACCCTATCCTGATCCTGTCGGGCGAACAGGGCAGCGCCAAAAGCACCACTGCGCAAACCCTGCGTGATCTAGTTGACCCTTCTTGCCCAAGCACCCGTAGCACACCCAATTCCGAGCAGGATTTGTTCATTGCCGCGATGCACAACCATGTTCTGAGCTTTGACAACCTCTCGACCATCCGCCCGATGATGGCAGATGCGTTCTGCCGGATTGCAACCGGCGGCGGGTTTGGCACCCGCAAGCTGCACACAGACAGCGACGAGGTATTGTTCAACGCAACGCGGCCCTGCCTGCTGAACGGTATTCCCGATCTGGCAGCGCGGCCTGATTTGGCGGATCGGTCTATTGGCATTCACCTGCCGGTCATTCCACCCGGCAAGCGCAAAACCTTGAGCGCGTTCAATCGCGACTTTGCCAAGGCCAAACCCTTCATTTTGGGTGCGCTTCTGGACGCGGTCTCCTGCGCCTTGGGGCGGATTGACTCTGTGAGTCTCTCAGAGGCCCCTAGGATGGCGGATTTTGCTAAATGGGTTGTTGCTGCCGAAGACTCTCTCGGATGGACTCAGGGCGCGTTTCTGGACTCCTACGCGGCCAATCGCGCCAGCAGCGATCAAGCCGCTGTCGAAGCCAACCCGGTCGCTCTGGCAATTCTGTCGCTGATGGATGGGCGACAGCAGTGGAGCGGCACGGCAACCGTGTTGAAGCAGGTCCTGCGGGATCGCTTCCCGGCACTGACGGAAGACGGCCACAGCTTTCCTCGCTCTGAGGCCCGGTTTGGCGCGGCGCTGCGCAGGGTTCAGCCCGTATTGCGGCGTCAGGGCGTAAACATAGCGTTCAGTCGAGAAGGCAAAGCAGGCATGCGGGTGATAGAACTGACCAGCCGATGAGATTCCACGCCGCAACGATTGCTCAAGCGCTCGACCTGAACAGTCGGGCGTTTTTACTTTTGTTCTATTCCTTCGGATGTTTTTGCACAGCGCCTTTGTCCGCTATGCGGACGAAGCTGCCGTTCAGCCGCGTTCCAGAATCGACGCGTCTGGCTCGTTCCTTCCGATTGTCTCCCTTCAGAGTTTCTACGATCGAAGCCTTGGTTCTGATGCTAAACTGCCGGACACTCTCAAAGGTGAACGCAGCCCGTGTGAGTTAACAAGCGTTGTAAATTCAAGGCGCTGACAGCATGATGCTTGGAAGGTAGCTAGTTGGGCAGGTCGGATAGTGTAGGTTGCATTCATGCGCGGATTTATCAACTTTTGGCTTTTTCTGTTTGGCGTATTCTCCGGTGCTGCGGCTCTGTATTCCTCTTCATTGCGCTACCTTGATATTGGCGCCAACGCTATGATTGCCGAAATCATCGACTTCTACCGAGCGACACTATACCCGGTGTGGAATTTTTTTGGCTCGCTTTTTGGTTTCGAAATCTCGCCCTTGGTCGCGGACATGGCGTCGGTCATTTCGGTCTTTTCTCTAATTGTTCTTCGTTTGATTATGATGCTTTTGGGTGTGCGATGGTTGCTATATATTCTGCTGCCCCTGCCCGAAGGTCCACCCTTCCCACGGAAGGGGCTGCGCAAGGCCTTTGGATTGGATTTCACGACAGTCGATACTGATTTGAACGTCCGACAGTTCTTAGGTGGTCCGGTCTGGGATTACATTCTTGTCATACTTGGATTCACGCTCCTGTTGCCGGTCACGTTTTTCGGGCTTTGGAGGAACCGTTGGCTCTACAATGTGCACGGGGTGATCGCGGGTACACCGTTTTTGGCCGAGCCGGGTATGGTTGCCTTTAACTTTCGATCAATGTTCGTTCGGCAATTCATAGCCATTATTGCCGCAATCTTGCTTTTTTATATTATTGGTTAAGTCGAGGATGTGCTTATGTTCGGTCGTTTTTTGAAGATTCCAACTTTAGATGTGGCAGTTCGAGGAGGTGTCCGTTTTGGAACTTCGCATGAGAATGTTATGAACGCGACTTTGGGTTTTTTGGATCTGATGGCGATGCGCGTTTCCGAAGTAGACAAACGTGATCTTCTTGATTCGATACCCAATGCGCGAAAAGCACTGGCCCGTGCGTTTGATAAACGGATGATAGATGGGTCGTTTAGCACTGCCATTGCGTTGATCCAATCTTCAGGTCTTTCGGTCGAAGCGGCAGTGGATTTTCTGGAAATGCTGTATGATGAGATCGACAATGGTGCGAGTTCGCCGGGGCTGGTTGACCGGATCAAGGCGCAGCTTGCTGGACAGTTACCGCCGTTCTTCTAACCGGTTCTTATAATGTCGTTGATTGGCTAATTTCGTCGGATTGGATTTCAAGTTTGGAGGGGGGGGGGCCAGTTGTTTGCGAATTTCTCTTCACTAAGATCAAATGTCGTGGAAGGGCTCAAAGCCGCCATTCGAGGTATCGTCTTGGGCCATGGTTTCTCCCTACCCGGGGTATACGCGGGGCCGGGTAAACCCCGTGTAGGGGGAAAATCCGTTTGCATACGCTTAGGGGCAACGCAGTTTCACTTGGCTGACGGTGCTGACGGTGGGGGCGCGTTTGCTTTTGTCTTGAGCGAATGTCGGCGACGCTGACGGCTGGATTCGCGTCTTCTAGGGTGCCGTAGTTTGCTGTGTAGCGTAGCACCGCAGTAGCACCGAGACCGAACGTCCTAAACGCAGAAATCGCGTGATGCGAGGCTAAGTGTTTGATATCCGACCGTTTAGTTTGGTTGCGGGAGTAGGATTTGAACCTACGACCTTCAGGTTATGAGCCTGACGAGCTACCGGGCTGCTCCATCCCGCGACACTTTATGTGACCTACCGCTTAC
>NZ_JBQGAI010000019.1:0-23241 GCF_056542745.1 Ruegeria sp. AB10
CCGCAGGCCTCGCAGCCGCAGGCGGCGGCGGTTCCTCAAACAGCACAACCACAACCAGCACCGTCAGCACAAACTAAAATCACCTAGACACAACGATAAAAACGCGCCGCTCACAAAACGGAAAACGGGCGCGTTTTTTAGTTGTTGTAATACGTTTCGGCGTAGCTGCCGTACGAATACCCGTAATGCCGCGCACCGCGCACATTGATCTGACCCAGAATAAGACCGGTCAGGCGCTGATTGTCGGTTTGGAACAGGCGCATCGCTTCGGTCAGGTCCTGTTCGGACGTGTCATTCCATTTGACGGTCAACAGCACCGCATCCGCATTGCGCGCAATCAGGCGCGCGTCCGACACCAGCAGGGTCGGCGGCGTGTCGATCAGGATGACGTCATATTGCTGGCGCATGTCCTCGAGGAACTGCCGGAACCGTTCCGATGCAAACAGGTCCGCCGCATTGGCCGAGGTCTTCTCGCCGGCCAGTATGTCACAGCCCAGCAGAGGGTCCTGAAAGATGGCCTCATGCGCCGTTGCGTCCCCGGCCAGAACCGAAACAATCCCGTTCTGGGGCGCACCTTGCAATTGTGCCGTCATGGTCAGGCGCCGAATATCTCCCTCGACCAGCAGGACCTTTTTGCCGATCCCGACAAAGTTCTGCGCCAGCGCCAGCGCGTTCGTTGTCTTGCCTTCGCCCGGCAAAGAAGAGGTGATCACCACAACCTGCGGCGGGCGGTCCACATTGGATAACATCAGCGAGGTACGCAGGTTGCGCACGGCCTCGGCCGTGGCGGACGAGGGCTTTTCGGCGAGATACTCCAGCACCTTGCGGCGTCCGCGGGCGGGAAAGACGGGAATCTGACCCAGAACGCTGTACCCGGTCTTGCGCTCCAGCTCCTGCGCCGAGCGGTAGCCTTTGCGTCGGGCCTCGGCCAGCAACACGATACCGGCCCCCAGCATCAGGCCCAAAATGGCCGAAAGGGCAAGGATCAGGGACTTTTTCGGCTCGGACGGCTTGCCCGGTATCACGGCGCGCGACAATTGCCGGCTGTCCGCTTTCTGGATGCCTTCTTGCGCTGATGTCTCTTTCAGCCGGGCCAGGAAATATTCGTAGAGCAGCCGAACGGCTTCGGCCTCGCGGACCAGCTGCTGCAGCGTGATCAAATCCGCATTTTGCTGCGCGATCTTCTGGCCCAGTTCTTCGGCTGACAGCGTCAGCGCCTGAACCTGTTGCGTCGCCCGTTGGGCTTCGAGCGCGGTTCGCGCAACCAAGCGCTGGAAGGCGGTGTCAAAGGCGGCCTCACCGGTGTCGGAGCTGTCGATCTGGCCAAGCAGACGTTGCAGTTGCGGGTCCTGGCTGACCTCGGCCCGGGCCGCGCGGCTGTCGGCGGCGCTCAAGGCTTCATACCGGGTTTGTGCCGCGGCGCGGGTCGCTTCGGCCGAGGTGCTGCGTTCGCGCAGATCCTTCAGCTGCACTTCCTGCAATTGCAGCGCTTCGGGAGAGATCAGCGCGGTTGTCGAATTGAAGTCGTTGACCTTCGCTTCGGCGGTTTCCAGATCGATCTGCAACTCGGCCACACGATCGGTCAGCCAGGCGGTCGCCTGTTCGGTGGCCTCGAATTTCACTTCGATCTGGTTCAGGACGTAAAGCTCGACAATGGTGTCCGCGATCAGGGCCGATTTGCGCGCCGATTCCGTCTCGGCGGTCACTTCGAATACCAGGCTTTGCGGCACGTTGCGCACCGATACATTTTCGAGCAGCGCGGTAATCACATCGTCCCGGATCTGCTGCTTGGCCAGATCCTCGGGGACCAGCCCCGCGTCGGGATTGGCGCCAAACAGGGATTGGATAAACTGCTTGACCCCTTCCAGCGCCGAGACGGGCACGAGCTCTTCGTTGAACTCCGGGTCCGAGACGAGGTCCAGCTTGTCGACAACCTTGCCCATCAGGCCGCGGGACCGCAGCACTTCAAGCTCGGAATTGACCTCGGCGGTGTCACCGGCCAAGCCGCCCACGACGCTTTGCAGGTCGATCACGCTGGCCTGCTCGGTTTCCAGCATGACCACGGCAGAGGATTTGTAGATCGGGACGGCAGCGACAAAGGCATAGAAGGCTCCGACCAGAATGGCGAGGGTGGTGGTCAGGCTAATAATCCATTTGCCACGCCACAGCGTTGCCACCAAGGCGCTCAGGTCGATGACGTCATCTTGCGGCGCGTCATTTGCCGGGGACCGGTTCGTCTTGAACTGCGCGTCCTGTATCGGAGACTGCTTCATATCAAATATACGATCCCAAATGCCAAACACACGCCAAACGCGTGCGCCGCTGCTCTCTACACGGTCACAAAGCAAGAATAAAGGTCCGTGCGCCGGGTTACCGCCCGGTTCTTAGAAACATCGCCGAAGCGGTCAGAAAGATGATCCTGACGTCGCTGAGAAAGCTGCAGCGGGTCAGGTAGGCGGCATCCAGCGACACCCGCTCGGCGTAGCTGATATCGTTGCGCCCCGAGATCTGCCACAGCCCGGTGATCCCCGGTTTCTGCGCCAGATAGGCTGAAGCGGAGCTGCCGTATTTGACCAGTTCAATGGCCACAACGGGGCGCGGGCCGACAAAGCTCATCTCGCCTTTCAGCACGTTCCAGACTTGCGGCAGCTCGTCCAGGCTGGTCTTGCGCAGGATGTGCCCCAGCCGGTTGATGCGCGGATCGTCGGTCAGTTTATGGTCGCGTTCCCACTCGGCTGCGGCGTCGGGATTGGCGTCCAGATAAGCATGAAGACGCGTTTCGGCATCCACCACCATGCTGCGAATCTTCCAGCATTTGAAGGGCTTGGCATTTTTGCCCACGCGGGTATGACCGAAAAAGCCAGGACCGCCGTCAAGGCGTACAATGCACCAAAGCAGCGCAATGATCGGCGCAACGACCGGTAGAAGCAGCAAGGCAAACACGATGTCAAAGACCCGCTTGCCCAGACCCGGGTACAGGCCTGATGGTGCCGCATCCGGAGCTGGCTGATCCGCAGGCCTGTTTTGTGAAGCCGTGGAAGAGGCAAAATCCAACATCGCAAAATTACCCTGAGATCTGAGCGCAGCTGTTACCGCTTAAACAAGCAATCAAACGGCGTCCCGGATAAACCCGCGATGTAAAAAACTTAAGATGGAAAATATATCCTCGGGTGGATTTATTCTGCATCTGCACAATTGTTGCCCGGGTGCCGCAGTTTTCCGGCAAAAGTAAAACTCGCACTCCACCGAAATACAATCATAGGTTGAGTTACGCAAGCCCAATTTGGACTTTCCAGCCGGTGCCCAATGGCAAGGCTGTGACACGCGATCCCACGCCGTTGACGGTCGCAGGACGGAGCTGTCCAAAAATCGGTCAAAGGTGCTGCGACTTGATCGAACTTCCTGTGGAAGCGCATGAAAAAATTGACTGAACAGTAAAAAAATGCTGCCATCCCGCCACACAGGAGAGAGATATGACCAAAAGAACGTTAACGCGCAGAGTGCTGCTGGCCGCGGTCGCAGCGGCATCAACATTGTATTCCGCCGGGCTGGCGGCAGCAGAAACAGTCAAGGTGGCGGCGATTTACACGTTGCCGGTGGAACAGCAATGGATCAGCCGCATCCACAAGGCCCTGAATACGGCGGCCGAGCGGGGCGACATTGAATATGTGTTCTCGGAAAACGTGGCCAACACAGACTATGAGCGCGTGATGCGCGAATATGCCGAACAGGGCGCGCAGCTGATCGTGGGCGAGGTGTTCGGTCTGGAACGCGCCGCCCGCAAGGTGGCGAAGGACTATCCGGATACGGCGTTTCTGATGGGATCGTCCTTTGGCCCGGTGGCGCCCAATTTCTCGGTCTTTGACAACTGGATTCATGAACCGTCCTACCTGACCGGAATGGTGGCCGGCGCCGCGACGGAATCAAACGTGATCGGCATGGTCGGCGGTTACGCCATCCCCGAGGTCAACCGGCTGATGAACGCTTTCATGGACGGCGCGCGCGAGGTGAACCCGGACGTCACCTTCCTCGTGACCTTTATCGACAGCTGGTATGACCCGCCCAAGGCGAAGGAAAGCGCCATCGCGATGATGGATGCGGGGGCGGACATCATGTATGCGGAACGCTTTGGCGTATCGGATGCGGCGGTTGAACGCGGCGTCAAGGCTGTGGGCAATGTCATCGACACGTCAGGCGACTATCCCGGCACGATCATGGCCTCGGCCCTGTGGCATATGGAGCCAACCATCGACAAAGCGATCGCCAATGTCGCCGGTGGTTCGTTCGAGGCCGCAGATTACGGCCAGTACAGCTTTATGGGCTATGGCGGCGGCTCGATGGTTCTGGATGAGGAACTGGTTCCGGCTGATGTGCTCGAAGCGGTGAACGCGCGCCAGGCAGAGATTCTGGACGGTCTGTTCCGCGTGAATGTCAACGATGACCGGCCGGTCTCGGACAATTGATGGCACTCGGGCCGGTCCCTGCTCCGGCCCGCTTTCCCCATGACCACAGTTCTCAAGCTCAACGGGCTGAGCAAGCATTTCGGCCCGGTCATCGCCAATGACGATGTCAGCCTGACCCTGAACAAGGGTGAGGTCCTGGCCTTGCTGGGCGAAAACGGCGCGGGAAAGACCACGCTGATGAATATGCTGTTTGGGCATTATTTGCCCGATTCAGGGTCTATTGAAGTCGCTGACGAGGCGGGTGTTTTGCGACCGCTGCCGCTGGGCCATCCGCAGGTGGCGTTGGCCGCAGGGGTCGGCATGGTGCACCAGCATTTCACGCTGGCCGAGAATATCTCGGCTTTGGACAATATCACCCTGGGGGCCGAACCCTTGTTCGCCCTGCGCCGCAACCGGCGCGCAGCGCGGCGCAAGGTCGAAGAGATCATCACCCAAAGTGGCCTGACTGCGCCGCTGGATGCGCCGGTTGGACGGCTGTCGGTTGGGGAACGGCAGCGGGTCGAGATCCTCAAGGCGCTCTATCGGCAGGCGCGGATACTGGTGTTGGACGAACCCACCGCCGTGCTGACCCCGCAAGAGGCCGACACCTTGTTCGAAAATATCCGCATGATGACGGCCGAGGGGCTGTCGGTCATCTTCATCAGCCACAAGCTGCGCGAGGTTCTTGCCTTTTCCGACCGGATCGCTGTTCTGCGCCATGGCCGGAAAGTGGGTGAGATGGCGACCTCGGAGGCGGATGAGAAATCCATCGCCCGGATGATGGTCGGGGCGGATACGCCGGACCTGGCAGGTGCCGCGATGACGCCAGGTGCACCGGTGCTGGCCCTGTCGGGCGTGTCGGTCGCAGGCCGATCCAACCGCGACACGCTTAACGGGGTTGATCTGACGGTGCACGCGCATGAAATCCTCGGGATTGCCGGGGTGTCGGGTAACGGGCAGAGCGGTTTGGCCAATGTAATTTCGGGCCTGGTGCGGCCAACAAAGGGTCTAATACAGGTGAATGGCGTCGAAATCGGCACCCCCAGCCCTGCTGCGATGGTGCGAGCGGGCGTTGGCCGTATTCCCGAAGATCGCCACCACGAAGGTATCGTCGGCGCAATGAGTGTGGCCGAGAACATGATCATCGAGCGGCTGGATAATGGCGACGTGCAATCGCGGGGCCTGCTGCGACGCGAGGCAATTTCCGAAAACGCCGAACGACTGGCCAAGGCTTACGATGTGCGCGGGCCGGGCGTTGAGGCCCCTGCGCGGCTGTTGTCCGGGGGCAATATCCAGAAGCTCATCCTCGCGCGCGTGTTTGACCGGTCACCTGACCTGATTCTGGCCAACCAACCGACCCGCGGTCTGGACATGGGGGCTGCGGCCGAGGTCGGGCGGCGTTTGCTGGAGGCCCGCGAACGGGGTGCGGGGGTGGTGTTGATTTCTGAAGACCTCGACGAAATTCTGGGCCTTGCTGATCGGATCGTGGTCATCCGCGACGGAGAGTTGCACGAGGCCCCCAGCCGCGACCGGGAACAGATCGGTCTGATGATGGCAGGAGAACCGGCATGATCCGCATCGAACCACGGCAGACCCAGTCGCGCGCCTTTACGCTGGGCGTACCAATCCTGTCTGCTGTCATCGCTCTGGGCTTTGCTGCCATTCCCCTGCTGGCCGCCGGGGCCAACCCGATTACAGCCTATGCCGAGATGTTTCGCGGCGTGTTTGGCTCTGTTTTTGCCTTTTCCGAAGTGCTCACCCGCGCCACGCCGCTGATCTTCACCGGCCTTGCAGCGGCTTTGGCCTTTCGCGCCAAGCTGTGGAATATCGGGGCCGAGGGGCAGTTGTATCTCGGCGCTATGGCCGCTGTGGCGATCGGGTCCGGCGTGCTGGATGTGTCCGGTATCCTGCTGTTGCCGCTGATTGTTCTGCTGGGCGCGGCGGCGGGGGCTGCAGGGATGGTTGCGCCGACCTATCTGAAAACGCGGTTCGGCGCGGATGAGGTGGTGACCACGCTGCTGCTGAACTTCATCATTCTGATCTTTGTGCAGATGATGTTGGAAGGGCCGTTGCAGGACCCGATGAGCCTGGGTTGGCCGCAATCGGCGCCGGTCCTGGATCGGGGGATGCTGCCGCCGTTGATGGATCGGATGCGGGTGCATTCGGGGCTGATTGTGGCCCTGATACTGGCTGGATTGGCCCAGTTCATGCTGGCGCGTTCGGTCTGGGGGTTCCGGTTGCGGGCGGTGGGAGAAAACGCCGCCGCCGCGCGTCATGCGGGGATCAACGTGAACCGCTCGCTGTTTGGTGTGGCCATCCTGTCGGGCGGGCTGGCCGGTCTGGCGGGGGTCAGCGAGGTTGCGGGGCTCAAGGGCTATCTGACCGCCGACCTGTCGCCCGGCTTCGGTTATACCGGCATTGTCGTGGCGATGCTGGCGGGGTTGTCGCCGGTGGGCGTGGTCATTGCGGCACTGTTCATCGCGTCCGTGTTTGTGGGCGCCGACAGTATGAGCCGCGCCATGGGCGTATCCTCGTTCCTCGCCGATCTGGTGGTTTCCGTCTCACTGCTTTGCGTGCTGGTCGGCGGATTTTTTGCCCGCTATCGCATCGTCCGTGCCAGCACCTCGAGGGTGGCGTCATGATGGACATTCTCAACATTCTGGTCAGCGAAAGCTTTTGGGCGGCCTCCCTGCGTATCGCAACACCTTTGATCTTTGGCGTGTTGGGCGCGCTGATCTGCGAACGGGCGGGCGTGCTGAACCTCGGGATCGAGGGGATTTTCGTCGTCGGTGCCATGTGTGGCTGGATGGCGGTTTGGCTGGGTGCGGGTCTGTGGGGCGGAGTGCTGGTTGCCGCGCTTGCCGGGGCGTTTTTTGGCCTGTTGCACGCGATCCTGACGGTGCCGCTTGGGCTGTCGCAACATGTCTCAGGACTGGGGATCACGTTGTTTGCCACCTCGGTCAGTTACTACACCTATCGTACGGCGCTGCCAAATGTGTCCTCACCGCCTCGCATTGAACCTTTCCAGCCGCTGGACTTGCCGGTTCTGTCCGATTTACCCTTTTTAGGGTCTGTTTTGTTCCAGCAAACCGCCCTGACCTGGCTGGCGCTGCTGATGGTGGCTGTGGTCTGGTACGTGATGAACCGCACCGCGCTGGGTGTGGCGATCAAGGCCGTGGGCGACAATCCGGACAGTGTCGATGCGCAAGGATTATCGGTCTATGGGCTGCGGATCGGAGCGATCGTTGCGGGCTCGGCTCTGATGGCACTGGGTGGAGCTTTCCTGACCATGAGCGCCTTTGACGCCTTTTTCTTTGGCATGGTCAACGGGCGCGGCTGGGTCTGCATCGCGCTGGTGATCTTTGCCAGCTGGCGCCCCGGCAAGGCGTTGATGGGGGCGCTGCTGTTTGGCGCCTTCGATGCGCTGCAGGTGCGGTTGCAGACCGAGATGGGGGCGCTGGTTCCCGGACAGGTGTTCCTGATGGCGCCCTATATCCTGTCGATCATCGCGCTTGTCGTCGCCGCGCGGTCGGCGGATTATCCGCGCGCATTGCTTACCCCCTGGTTCAAAGGCCAACGATAGGAGCCGCCATGTTCGATCTAATCGTCAAGAATACCACTCTGCCCGATGGCCAGACCGGCATGGACATCGCCTGTGCCAACGGCCAGATTGCCGCTGTTGAGGCCGGGATCACTGCCGAAGCGGCTGAGGTGATCGACGCTGAAGGACAGCTGGTCTCACCGCCATTTGTCGATCCGCATTTTCATATGGATGCGACTCTATCACTGGGTAATCCACGGATGAATGTCTCGGGCACCTTGCTGGAAGGGATTGCCCTGTGGGGAGAGCTGAAACCGATCCAGACGGTCGATGACATCGTCGCCCGCGCCCTGCGCTATTGCGAACTGGCGGTGGCGAAGGGCATCGGCGCGATCCGCAGCCATGTGGATACTTGCGATGATGAACTCAAGGGCGTGCAGGCGCTGTTGCAGGTGCGCGAGCAGGTGAAGGAGTATCTGGATCTGCAATTGGTCGCCTTCCCGCAGGACGGCGTGTTGCGCGACCCGACCGCGATGCAAAACACCCTCCGTGCGCTGGATATGGGTGTGGATGTGGTGGGCGGCATCCCGCATTTCGAACGCACCATGGCCGACGGGGCGGAATCCGTGCGCCTGCTGTGTGAAATCGCCGCCGAGCGCGGGCTGATGGTCGACATGCATTGCGACGAAAGCGATGATCCGCAAAGCCGCCATATCGAAACCCTTGCCTATGAAACCCAACGTTTGGATCTGAATGGCCGGGTTGCGGGGTCGCATCTGACCTCGATGCATTCGATGGACAATTATTATGTCTCGAAGCTGATTCCGCTGATGGTTGAGGCCGGGGTGCACGCGATCCCGAACCCGTTGATCAACATCATGCTGCAGGGCCGTCACGACAGCTATCCCAAACGTCGCGGCCAGACCCGTGTGCGCGAGCTGCGCGATGCCGGGATCACGGTTGGGTTCGGCTCGGATTGCATGATGGATCCGTGGTATTCGCTGGGCAAGGCTGACATGCTGGACGTGGCTTTCATGGGGTTGCATGTGGGGCAGCTGTCTAGCCGCGCCGATATGGCGTGGTGTTTCGATGCGGTCACCGAAAACTCGGCCCGGATCATGGGGTTGCAGGGGTATGGCGTCGCCAAGGGCTGTGCCGCCAATTTCGTGCTGCTGCAGGCCACCGACCGGATCGAGGCGATCCGGCTGCGCGCCCACCGGTTGGCCGTGGTGCGCAAAGGGCGTGTGATCGCGCGGTCCAACCCGATGAGTTACGAGCTGACCCTGTCCGGGGAACGAAGTGTTCTGGACGAGACACGCAAGTGAAGTTTTCGGGCGCTTAGCCCGAAGGCCAAAAGGTCGAGTGCCCCGATCTCAGGCATATGGGCGGACATAAACATTAATTTCGTTAACTATTGCAGACTCAAAGGGGTCTGCTGTGCTAGGTCTGACTCTGAAGTAAGGGGGCTTCAGAGGGGCGACATGTCTCAGGACCTTAGGGACTGGCTGGGCGCGCTTGGACTTTCTGAATACGCGCAGGCCTTTTTGGATAACAAAATTGATTTCGCAATTCTGCCCGACCTGACGGGCGAAGACCTGATCGAAATCGGAGTGACCGCTGTCGGAGACCGCCGCAGGCTGCTGCGCGCGATTGCCGAGCTTGAGACGGTCGAAGCCGTGCAGCCCTATGAACCCGACACCCCGCCCGAACCCGCAAAACGGCAGGTCACCGTCATGTTTGCCGACCTCACCGGCTTTACCCGTCTGACCAGCGAGTTGGACGCCGAGGACATGCACGCGCTGCTGAACGCGTTTTTTGCCAAGGTCGATCACGTGGTCGAGAAATTCGGCGGCCGGATCGACAAGCATATCGGTGACGCGGTCATGGCCGTGTTTGGGGCGCCGATTTCCCACACCAACGACACCGAACGCGCGGCCCGCGCGGCGCTGGAGATTCACGCGGTTCTGCCCAGCCTGAACCCGCCGGTGTCGTGCCATATCGGTATCGCCTCGGGTCAGGTGATCGCCAGCACGACGGGCAGTCAGGCGCATACGGAATACACGGTGACCGGCGATGGCGTGAATCTGGCCTCGCGTATCACCGACATGGCCGTGCCCGGCGAGACCTTTGTCTCACACGACATTCAGCGCGCGTTAGGGCCGCTTTTTGTCGGTGAGAGCATGGGCAAGAAGGACATCAAGGGCCTGAATGAACCGGTCGAGCTGTGGCGGCTGGACCGATTGGCACGCAACATCCGGTCGCGTCGGCACCGCTTTGTCGGGCGCGAGCGCGAGTTGTCGCTGTTCTCGGCCACATTCGACCGCTGTCAGAAGCATGGCAAGGGCGAGGTCCATATCGTTCTGGGGGAACCGGGGATCGGCAAGACCCACCTGTCTGAACAGGTGGCCGAGATGGCCGGTGGTCTTGGATACGCGATCCACAATGGCGTCGTGATGGATTTTGGTGCGCGTGAGGGGCACTCGGCCATTCAATCCGTTGCGCGCAGCATTCTGGGGCTTGAGGCCGCCGATGACGCCGCCACCTGCGCGGCGATGGCGCAGGAGGCGGTGGGCAAGGGCTGGGTCTCGCCGTCGAACGCTACTCATCTGAACGCGCTGCTGGAACTGGGGCAAGACCCCGGACTGGCCGAGGTCTATGCGGTGATGGACAATGCCACCCGTCAGCGCGGACGGCGGCAGGTGATTGATGAGCTGATCGCCGCGCGCAGCCGTGATGCGCCGATGCTGATCCAGATCGAGGATATTCACTGGGCCGCACCGGATATTCTGACGGCCTGCGCCCATATCGCTGCGACCACGCGCGATCTGCCCTGCGTGTTGCTGATGACCAGCCGCGTCGAGGGCGACCCGATCAACCGCGAATGGCAGATGAACACGGATGGCGCGCTGATCTCGAAACTGGAACTGGCGCCGATGGGCGAGGATCAGGCCCGGCAACTGGTCGAGGAGTTCACCGGCATCGACCCCGAGCTTCTGGATGCCTGCGTGCAGCGCGCCGGGGGTAATCCGCTGTTTCTGGAACAGCTCTTGCGCAATATCGATGTACTGAAACGCGAATCCGTTCCCGGCAGCATTCAGGGCATCGTGCAGTCGCGGCTGGATGCGCTGGACCGGTCCAGCCGGGCAGCGATTCAGGCGGCCTCGGTATTGGGCCAGCGGTTCTCGCCCGAGGTGTTGAACTTTATTTTGGGCGAGGGGCATCTGGATGTATCTACCCTGATCCGCTCGGCCCTGATCCGCGAGGCCGGGACCGAACTGATGTTTGCCCACGCCCTGATCCGCGACGGATCTTACGCGACGCTGGTGAAATCGGAACGCGCGCGGCTGCATCGTCAGGCCGCGAAGTGGTTTGAAGACCGTGATGCCACCCTGCGGGCGCAGCATCTGGACCGGGCAGGCGCGACGAACGCCGCCCAAGCCTATCTGGACGCCGCCGAAAACCTGATCCAGGCCTTCCAATTCGACGATGCCAGCCCGTTGATCAAACGGGCGCTGGAACTGCCTGCCCCGTCCGGGGTGCGGTTCGATCTGTTCTGTGCGCGGGGCGAAACACATCGCCTGCAGGGGTTGTCGGATGAGGCCCTGCGCGAGTTCAAAGAGGCCGCCGATCTGGCCGAGACCGATGAACAGGTCAGCCGGGCCCATATCGGGCTGGCGCAGGCGGCGCGGCAGGCCAGCTTGTACAAGGACGCGCTGCAAAGCCTCGACACCGCCGAGGTTGCGGCCGAGCGGTGCGGGTCCGAGCGCGACATTGCCCAGATCAACTATGTGCGCGGCAATGTCTATTTCCCGCTGGGCCGGGTCGAGGATGCGCTGCAAAGCAACGAAAAGGCTCTAACACTGGCCAGAAAGCTGGAATCGGCCCGGTTGGAGGTTGGTGCGCTCAGCGGGTTTGGCGATGCCAATTTCATGAACGCGACGATGCAGACCGCCACCGGCTTCTACACGCAGGCGGTCGAACGGGCGCGCGAAAAGGGGCTGGTGCGGGATCTGGCGGCGAACCTGCACAATCTCAGCGTGGCGCGCAGCTATACCGGTGATGTGGCGCAGGGCAAGCGGGATGCGCAGGAGGCCATCGAGGTTTCGCAAAAGTACTTTGCCTTTGTGCCGGAATGTGTGGCGCAGACCTGTCTGGGTGTGGCGCACACCTTCCTGGGCGAACTGGATCAGGCGCTGGAGACCTTCACCGTTTCCGCCGAGATCGCCAACCGCGTGGGCGCCAAGCGGCTGGAGGCACAGGCATTGGAGCACTTGGCCCGCACGCAGGTTTATGCGGGGCAGTTGGATCAGGCGCGTGAGACCGGGCAGCACGCCGTGGACATCGCCTTGGAACATGGCCGCAACTTCGTGGGGCCAAAGGCGCTGTCCGCGCTCGCCATGGCAGAAACAGACCCTAACAAACAGGATCAGCACCTGAAACTGGGCGCTCAGATCATTGCCGAGGGCTGTGTGGGGCATAGCCATCTGCATTTCTACCCCGATGCCAGCGCCGTCATGCTGGCGCGGCAGGAATGGGACAGGGCCACGGAATACGCGGATGCTCTGGCCAAGTTCACAGCCGAAGAACCCTTGCCGATGGTCGATCTGTCGATTCAGCACGCAAAGGTACTGGCCGCGTGTGGCGGATGGGGCATTCCCATGTCCGCGCATGAAGACTTTGACGCGCTGGGCGCGCGGTTTGCTGAGATGGGCATCACTCAGTCTCTGGTCGGCAGTTGGACCACGTCATGAGAGGGGCTGAATGAGCATCGAAAAGAAGGTTTGGTGGATTTCCGGTGCCCTGACCTTTGGTCTTGCGGTGCTGCTCTTCAGGCTTCTGGTCGCGCTGAACCATTTCGAGGGTGACCCGACGCAGCTGCCGGATCAGGCCTCGGTCGATGAGTATCTGCAAAAGCTGGGGAACGCGCCGGAATACCGGGTGAAGACCGGCATTTTCATCAAATCCTTCAGCTTTATCGGCGCCAGCGACGTGCATGTCAGCGGCTATATCTGGCAGCATTACGGAGACGGCATTCATGACGCCATCAAACCCGCCGAGGGCGAGGTGGGGTTCATCCTGCCCGAGGCCACAGACGCCGCGAATGGTCTGATCGAAGAGGTCTATCGCATGGACCAGGACGGGTCGGAACTGATCGGCTGGTATTTCGAACAGACCCTGCGGCAGAGCTTTGACTACACCAGCTATCCGTTCGACCACAAAACCGTCTGGGTGCGGTTCTGGCCCGGTGAGTTTGACGTAAATGTGGCTCTAATACCGGACTTTTCGGCCTATCCCGCCACCGGCCCCGAGGACATCTTTGGCATTGATCCCCGTATCGTCATGGGCACATGGGAGCGCGAAAACACCTATTTCGACTATCGCCAGTCCGATCTGGATACCACGCTGGGCATCGGAGAAAACGAGTTCCAGACCAACCTGCCCGAATTACACTATAACTTCGTCATCAAGCGGAACTTCGGGAATGCCTTCATCGTCCACATGATCCCGCTGATCGTGGTGACGATGCTGCTGTTCGGTGCCGTGATGACCGTCACCCGCCGTCCCAATCTGGTGGAACGCCACGATTTCAGCACCTCCAGCGTGATCGGCACCTGCTCGGTCCTGTTCTTCGTGATCCTGCTGGCCCATGTGCAACTGCGCGAAGGCTTTGCCGGATCGCCGGTGATCTACATGGAGTCGTTCTTTTTCCTGATGTACTTCCTGCTGCTGGCGGTCTCGATCAATACCTACCTGTTCGCGTCCGAGGCGGTGCCCTCGCTGCGGTTCATCCACTACAAGGACAACCTGTATCCCAAGGCCGCGTTCTGGCCCTTTGTCCTGCTGTGTATGGTGGCGATCACGGCCTACAACCTCAGCCTCAAGGCCGGGCCCGAGGATGAGGCCGTGATCGAGCTGCAGAACTAGGCCGGTGGCTGATAGCCCGGTTTGGGCGTGCCCGTGGCCATGTCCAGCGTGTATTCCGCAATGACCTCGGATGTGCCCTGCTCCCATTGGTCCAGATACTTGCTCGGATGCGCGATCACATAAGTGTAGGCAGGTTTTTTCACGCCATTGATCAGCACGTTGATCCGCTTGCGCACATAGACGTTATCGGGCGCGTTGGGGCCGTGATAACCTTCCAGCTTGTCCAACTCTTTCATCCCCGAGGACGAGACGCGATAAACCTCGCCTTTCACCGCCTTGCCGCGGCCTTTCTGGTCGACCAGCGTAGCCATGCGGTGCAGGAAACCGCAGTTGGGGTTGTCGCAATGCGGCTCGTGCGGGACGATCAGGGGCATGCGCTGGCGGGTTATGGCCTCGCCCACGAAATCGTCCAGCACCTCGGTATGGGCATCGTGGTTGGGGAAGCCCTTCTTGAGTGAGCCGTAGGTGAAATAGAGATAGGTTTTTTCCCGATCCTCGATCAGATCGCTTTCGTCCTCTTCCGCCAACTCGGTCAGGGTGTGGGTGTTGGCCCAGTCGTCCAGCATCCCGACGATCTCTTCCGAGAGTTTGTGATCCCTGGTGTTGTTCGGGTTCTGCAGGAAGTGAATGCAGGAACTGGCGTCGATCCCGGCGGCCCCGAGCAGGATTTCCACCATCTCGACCGAGTTGTTCATCACCGCCACATGCAGGCTGGTAAAGCCATGATCGTTGGTGGCGTTGACATTGATGCCCCGGTCGATCAGCGCCTGCGCGGCCTCAAGGTCGGGCTTGCCCAGATCCATTCCATCGTCGTTCATCTCGCCTTCGCCACCGGCCGCGTAGTGCAGCAGCGTGTCGCCATTGCTGTCATCGACGATGTCGATCCCGGCCATGCCGGTGTCGATGGCCTGAAACACCCGGCCCCATTGCGCGATATCATCCGAGGCGGCGGCCTCTTGCGCCCATTTGCAGATATTGTGCTCCTGATCGGCCAGTTCTTCGAAGGCTTCGTCCAGCACCTCCATGATCTGGTCCGGGGTCGCCATCATGCCGATCCCCATCATGCCGTTCGACAGCCGCCCCTTGCGCGGGCCGACCAGATCGATGCCCAGATCACGCAGCTTTTCCACATTCCGCTGAGTGGTGACGTTGTTCCACATGTTGGTGTTGCAGGCCGGGCAGAGGATCGCCGGTTTGTTCCGGTATTGCCACGCCACAAAGACCGAGGTCAGCAGGTTGTCGGCAATCCCGTTGGCGATCTTGCCCATCGAGTTGCACGTCACCGGCGCCACGATCACGCAATCCGCCCAGTCGCACAGCGCCAGATGCGAGGCGCGCAGGGGCATTCCGAATTCGATATAGCGGAAGTTCCATTCGTCATCGTCGCGGTAATAGTCATTGTGGGTGATGCATTTCTCGATCCTCTCGGTGCCGAAATCGCGAAAGAATTTCTCGGCCGAAACCGAGGGGATCAGTTTCACGTTGTGACCGGCCGCGGTGATCCGCTCCACCAGTTCCGGCACCTTGTCCGCCGCCGAGGACCCGCAGGCACACAGCAGCACGTTGCGCTTTTCGGTGGGCGCATCGGTCAGCCCGCCCTTGGGATAGCCAAAGATGTTCTTGTCCAGGCTGGGGGATTCATGGCGCAGCAGAACCGGCAGCCCAGCCTCGCGCACGCGTTCCTGCAAATGCCCTTTCAGGATCATGTCGACAATATCGGTGCGTCGGCCCAGACATTCACCCTGAAAGAACAGGTAGGGTGCTTTTTCCTTGCCCGTCAGCACGTTCAGCTGCCGCCGCATCTTCATCACATTGGCCCCGTGGCCTTCGATGTCGATCAGCTTGACGCTGGTGATGCCGATATTGGCCAGAATACTGCGCAGCATATAGGACCACGGGTCCTCATCCGCATAGAACATGACAATCGGGTGGCGCGCCACGATGCGGGCAACGTCGGTCGGGTCTTCGGGTGGCTCGTGTTCCTCGATCACCAGCATCGCCGGGTTCTTGAGGTCGCGCAGGCCGCGGAAGATATGCCTGCGCGGCGCCTGCCAGACCTGCGAGGTGGCGGGGCTCATATCCACCACCGTCACCAGATCGCTTTCCTCGTCATAGGCGATGCAAAGGCACCAGAACTCTTCCAGAAGGGCGGTCTCGCGATACACGTTCTCGGGCGGGCGGATGACCTCGAACCCCAGAACCCTGTTGAAGTCGATATTGATCATCAGGTGCCGGTCCTGATCTTCGTTCAGGCTGCGCAGCTTGTCGCGGAACCAATCCTCGGGCGCTTGGTCCTCGGCGCCCGTGCGGGTGGAATAGCCGTGGAAGGTGCTGCCCAGATGCACGTCGGGCGACTGGCTGAGATAGCGCTGCGCCAGCGCGTGCATCTCTTTCGCGGTGGACACCCGGCTGAGCGCGTCGGTGAAATTGGTTTGCGTCGCAATCAGCAGCTTGTCTTCATCGACCTGCGCATCGCCCAGAATCGCAAGGCTTTCGGCCAGCACCCCCAGCGAGTTCATATTCGGGCTGGCCCGCCGGAACAGGTTGCGCCGTTTCTTGGGGTCCTTGGCCAGATACTGCGTGCTGTCGACATAGTTGCAGTCCTGCTGCAGTGTCTGCAGGTTGGTCTTCACCGCCTCGCGCGCCGAGAACCGCAGGATACCCCGCGACCGCATCGAGGTTCCGTCGCGGTCCGACATTCCGGCCCAGATACGATCCACCGTAGTCACCCACAGCTTGCCGTATTTCTCGGGGTGCACATCCATCATATGCACCAGCCCGGTGCTGGGATTGCATTTGGCGATGATGGCGAAATGCCCGCCCGGCATGTTCGGTTTGCCATGGGCCACGCCGACCTGGAAATTCGCCACCAGAATGTCGTTGTCGCCGCCCAGACGGTTGGATTCGTCAATCGCCTCCAGCAACAACTCGACCGAGGTGGTGGCCTCATCCATGAAATAGGCCTGAACCTGCACTTTCTCGCGCAGCCCCTGAGAGTGAATGAAGGTGCAGGCAACGTCATAGAGCTCGCCCAGCGAGATACCGTCATTCACCACGAATGAGGTTGGCAGGCCGCATTCGCGGAAGATGTCGTTCACCTCGCAGCTGAACCCCAGCGCCGACATGCTCAGCGCTGCCGCTGTGACGCTGCAGCAATTGATCGGTTGCTGGAAGTTCTGCAGATGCACGCTGACCAGATCGCCGAACAATGTGTCGTAACAGGCCTCACGCACCTTGGTCGGAATTTCGAACCAGTGGTTGGAGGACAGATAAGCCAGCTTGGTGCCGGGCGTGGCCAGCGCCTCGAGGCTGACGGGGATGTCAAAAATCTCAAGATGTTCTTCATAGAAATAATCGCCGGTATCGGCGGTGGCCAGAACCGTTCCGTCCTGGCGCAGCTGAACCTCGCCGCCCAGCACAACATACATGCCCTGCGAGGGCAGAACCGTTTCCTCGGCCACTTCGAAACATTCGAAATGCGGCCGGATGGCGACCGGATCATCCGCAGGCAGGATGTCCTGTATCAACGCCCATTCGGGTTCGGTTGGAGTAAAGGAAATGGTGTTTTCAATCGGGTCCTTAGGCACGTCTGTTCCCCCCTGAACTTAGCCGTGAAACGCTGAAAGAACCAACGCTGTGTCTTGTGCCCAAGTCAGGCCGCAGCGGTCACACGGAATTTCATGACCGGCCCGACGGGGCGTTCTGCGCTGGCCGGGCCGCGCGGACGCAGGAAATTGTGCGAACAAATAGGCCCAATTGGCTGTACCGTAGCTTATTTGGACACAAAAATCACGGATGTTGTTGATTTGACTATGCGAGTTTCCAAGGGTCTGGCCGTAAGCCAAACCACATGTCATGTCCTCCTTTCCCCGCCCCGAAGTCGCTGAGCCTTACGTGCTGGTTCCAGCGCCGCGCCGGCTCTGAGATGGCCGTATCTGGCATGGCGCGGATCGCCTGAGTCATTATGACGAAAGTATCGTCATAATGACGTAACTTTCGACGTTTTCGTCAAGATACCCCCTGCGGATCGAACAACCCGCGCCCCATACTTTCAATAGACGAAAGAGGAGGCGCGTTTTGAGCTGGAATATTTGTGTCATAGGGGCAGGCAAGATCGGTCAAATGATTGCCAGCCTGCTGCAATCATCCCCCAATTACTCGGTCACCGTGGCGGACCGCGATCTGGCCGCATTGTCGGTGCTCAACAAGCAGGGCATTGCGACCCGGCAGATTGATGTGGGGGATGAGGCGCAGCTGGCGCAGGGGCTGGCCGGGTTCGATGCCGTCATCTCGGCGGCGCCGTTCTTTCTAACACCCAAAATAGCCAAAGCCGCCAAGACAGCGGGCGCGCATTACTTTGACCTGACCGAAGACGTCGCCGCCACCAACGCGGTGCGTGAGCTGGCCGAGGACAGCAAAACCGCCTTCATGCCGCAATGCGGTCTGGCGCCGGGTTTTGTTGGCATCGCCGGGGCGGCGCTGGCCTCGGAATTCGACGAGTTGGACAGCCTGCATATGCGCGTCGGCGCTCTGCCGCTCTATCCGACCAACGCACTGAAATACAATCTGACATGGTCCACCGACGGGTTGATCAACGAATACTGCAACCCGTGCGATGCCATCGTGAACGGCGAGCGCGTCAAGACCGCGCCGCTGGAAGATTATGAGGTGCTGGGCCATGACGGGGTGGAGTACGAATGCTTCAATACCTCGGGCGGGCTGGGCACGTTGCCGGAAACACTGGAAGACAAGGCGCGCGCGGTGTCCTATCGCTCGATCCGTTATCCCGGCCATTGCGATATCCTGAAGCTGCTGCTCAAGGATCTGGGGCTGGAACGCCGCCGCGATCTGCTTAAGGACATTTTCGAGACCGCCCTGCCGCGCACCGATCAGGATGTGGTGCTGGTCTATTGCACGGCCAAAGGCACGATCGACGGTTCCCTGCGTGAGAAATCGCTGATCAACAAGAGCTTTGCCCGTGAGATCAACGGCCAGGTCTGGAGCGCCATTCAGGTCACCACCGCAGCAGGCGTTCTGGGTGTGGTCGATCTGATGCGCACGGGGTCTCTGCCCAGCACAGGGTTTGTCCGGCAGGAGCAGGTGAACCTGTCCGATTTCCTCAACACCGAATTTGGCCGGCTCTATCGCGCCGGTGACGTCACCCAACAGAACAAGGCGGCCTGAGATATGAAAGACATCGTTATGACTGCGCAAACCACACTGGCAAATCTGGACCTGACCGAGGCGGAGCTGACCGGCGGCACTCTGGCCGTGCGGTCCCCCATCGACGGCAGCCTGCTGGCCGAGGTGCATGAGACGCCGGTCGCCGAGATGGATGCGGTCTTTGCCCGCTCCAAAGCAGCCTTCAAGGCATGGCGCACGGTTCCGGCCCCGCGCCGCGGCGAGTTGATCCGCCTGCTGGGCGAAGAACTGCGCGCCGCCAAGGACGATCTGGGCGCGCTGGTCAGTTGGGAGGCCGGCAAGATCACCTCGGAAGGCTTGGGCGAAGTGCAGGAGATGATCGATATCTGTGACTTTGCCGTGGGCCTGTCGCGGCAACTATACGGTCTGACCATCGCATCCGAGCGTCCCGGCCATCGGATGATGGAGACATGGCATCCGGCGGGTCCGGTGGGCGTAATCTCGGCCTTCAACTTCCCGGTTGCGGTCTGGTCGTGGAACGCGGCACTGGCGCTGGTCTGTGGCGACACGGTGATCTGGAAACCGTCCGAGAAAACCCCGCTGACCGCGATGGCCTGCCAGAAGATCTTTGAACGTGCGCTGGCCCGGTTTGGCGACGCGCCTGACCACCTGCTGCAAACCCTTATCGGCGGCGCCGCGCTGGGCGAGGCGCTGGTAGCTAGCGAGGATGTGCCGGTGATCTCGGCCACGGGCTCGACCCGCATGGGCCGCGCGGTGGCGCCCATCGTCGCGCAGCGGTTCGGCAAGTGCATTCTTGAGCTGGGCGGCAACAATGCGATGATCGTTGGCCCCTCGGCCGATCTGGAAATGGCGGTGCGGGCGATTGTGTTCTCGGCCGTGGGCACCGCCGGTCAGCGCTGCACCACGCTGCGCCGTCTGATCGTGCACAAATCGATCCGCTCGGAACTGGTGAGCCGTCTGAAGAAAGCCTATGCCGGTTTGCCCATCGGCAATCCGCTGGATGAGGGTACGTTGATCGGCCCGCTGGTGGACGAAGCCTCGGGTGCGGCCATGACGGCAGCGTTGAAAGCGGCTGAAGCCGAAGGTGGCACCGTGTTCGGCGGCGACCAGGTGACCGAAGGCGTGCCCGCTGGCGTCTACATGCAGCCTGCCATCGTCGAGATGCCCGGCCAGACCGCGACGGTGAAGACCGAGACCTTTGCCCCGATCCTCTACGTGATGGAGTACGGTGATTTCGACGAGGCGATCGAGATTCAGAACGATGTGCCTCAGGGCCTGTCGTCCTGCGTGTTCACCCTGAACATGCGCGAGGCCGAGCAATTCCTGACTGCGGCCGGGTCCGATTGTGGCATCGCAAACGTCAATATCGGCCCCTCGGGCGCTGAAATCGGTGGTGCTTTTGGCGGCGAAAAGGAAACCGGCGGCGGGCGCGAAAGCGGTTCGGACGCATGGAAGGCGTATATGCGGCGCCAGACCAACACCGTGAACTATTCAGACGAACTGCCGCTGGCGCAAGGCGTCAAGTTCGACATCTGATCATACGGCCCGGCGGCAGCTACAGCGCCGCCGGGTCAATCCGCAAACAGGTAATCCAGCCGCATCACGGCTTGTGCGGTGTCTTTTGATACGCCCAGAAACTCGGCCACGGCGGCCTCGTTTTCGGCGCGCGGGCTGGTTTCCCGAATACGTAAATACCCGTCAAACCCGGCCGCCCGGATCAGTTCGGATTCGTATGTCATCGAGTTGCGCAGCGTCGGCACCAGACGCGCGACCGTCTCGGTGGGGCTGTTTTCTCCGGCCAGCCCCACCCGGCGGGCGTGACCGATCAGGTATTCGTCGGAATATTCACACTCGATTTCCAGAACATGGGTCCTGGCCTGATCGGCGCAGAAATCCTCAATGATATCCAGATTGGCCGGATCGACGCAGATCACCAGCTTGTCGGTGCCGAAATGGTTGAACAACATCCGCACCACCGCGCGCCGGTGACGGGAACGTTTCAGCAGCGTCGTCTCGATCCCGCCGAGATCGGGCAGGGGAGCTTCTTCTTCGTTGAACAGGTATTCGACGCAGGGGATATCCGTCTCAGAGGTGATCTGATCGACCAGCCGCTTGGCCACATGCCATTTCTTGCAGGCGATCAGAAAAATTTCGCGCTCGGGGCCCAGCGTGTTGCCCGCCTCCCAGAACCGTTGCCCGAACCGGCGGCCAACGCGGCCCCGCCCGGTCAGGAAACCATAAAGGTTGCGGCCCTCATCCGAGATTTTGAATTCGACCCCTTCGCTGGCGTATAGCGCACCCAGCCGCTCTTTCAGCTCATGCGCCTCGGGGCTGATCTTGCGGGCGAACAGGTAATCCTGCCCCAACAGCATGTCATAGTGGTCGTTGTAGAAGGTCACCGGCATCCCGTAATCCGAGAACATCAGGAAGGTCGGGGTGCGGTTTTCGATCTCTTCCTTCGGGATCAGGTGGCGGACGAGGGTTTGGAAAAAGGTCTCATCCGGAATCCAGGTGGTCGCGAAAAAGCGCCTCACATCGGGGCGCTGTTGCAGAAAATCGAGGATCATCTCGACCGTGCGGCGGCGCAGGCACCACCACTGGCTGCCGATCATGACCTGAATATCCGCCGGGATGTCGCGGGTCAGGCCAAAGCGTTTCTGCAGGTCATATGAGGTATAGAATCGTTTGCTCTGGGTGCGTTCGTTGAAGAAATGGCGATAGATCAGCCGGTCTTCCTTCATGCCGGTCTTGATCCAGTTGCTGGCAAAGAAATCGTGGCTTTCGACGAAATCCTTGTCGTTCTCGTCCAAAAACCAATGAGCGTATTCAGCGGTTTTGATCGCCATGCAATCGCCGGATAGCATGTAGAAATGCGTGGCGCGGGGAAAGGCATCGACGGCGGCCTGCAGCGCATTCAGCGTTGCCTGCACCAAAGACCATTCGCCCCAGCCGCATTTGATGCGCTTGGCGGCGAAAGCAACATTCGGATTGTCCCTCAGCGCGGTGCGAATGCGATCATAGGCTGCCGCACTGGCGCGCGCGTCAAAGTGAATGGCCATGCAATCGCCGGCGGCGGTCAGTTGCTCGGCCTGGGCAATGATCGCTTCGGGGTCTTTGTGGCACAAGAGAATATAGGCAATCCTTGCCATATCGTATCAGTGATGTCCGTTTTAGCCTGTTTGATCCGTGATACTGAGGATGAGCGATTGAATAAACAGAATATTTTTGATTGTTTGAGAACCAAAGCGGGCGCGTAGGGCAAATCTTGACCCGTTGAGGAGGCACTGCAGATGGGTTTTCCCGGTACATGGATGACCGAAAGTGAAAGCATGGTTTACCGTGTTGTGCCGAAATGTGCCTGCTCGACCATTGGGCAGATCATGTATTACTCGGATCACGGCCGGTTCTTTGATGGCGATATCCACGACGCAAAGGACGGGATGCACAAATGGGCGTTCGACCATAGTCAGGATCGCATCTCAGGCAATATCCGCAACCATGCGTCCTATTCCTTTACCTGCGTGCGCAATCCCTACACGCGGATCCTAAGCTCATTCTTCGACAAAATCTGCGGCATTCAGCGGAACGGCAAACGCTATCGCGGCAATCTGGTTCCGACGCTGATCTACAATTACGGGATCGAGGTGGGGGGAGATGACGGCAAGGGCGAGTTCGACCAGATCGCCAGCTTCCGCCGCTTTCTTCTGTTCGCACGGGATACGATCCGTTGGCGCAGGCCGATGGACCCCGACATCCACTGGTCGGCAATGTCCGGGCATGTCGCGACCTTCATCGCAAATGGTGGACGGTATGACAGGGTTTTCTGGACCGAGAAGTTCAACGACGGGATGCAGGGTGTTCTGGACAATCTCGAAACACCGCACGCGGTGAATCTGGCAGACATCCCCCGGTTCAACGAATCCGAAGGCCACGGCCCCAAACGGGCATATCCGGTCGAGGATTATTTCGACGACCTGTCGATGCATCTGGTCTATGAAATCTACAAACAGGATTTCGAGCTGTTCAAATACGATTTCGAAAACCCGGCAAACAAGATGCCAATCGGTGAAATTGATCTGGATGAGGTTCACGCCAAACTCGGCGATTGACCGTGCTTCAGAGCGCTCCCGCCCATCGTCAATGTCTCTGACGAGACATCTCCTCTGGTTG
>NZ_JBQGAI010000020.1:0-9226 GCF_056542745.1 Ruegeria sp. AB10
GATCGAGATATCCTCGGCCTGCCCCCACGGGTCCGGGTTCAGGCGCAGAAAGCCCAGATCCGGCGTCGCGGTGTCAACCGCCGCTTCGACCGGTGCCATCAATTCAGGCGCATGGGCGCGGAAGGCGGCGATCATGTCCGCCGCGCGGAACAGGAAAATGCCCGCGTTCCACTTGAAGGTGCCGGCCGCCAGCATTTCGGTGGCGCGGGCCATGTCGGGCTTTTCGACAAATTGCTTCAGCGGCACCGGCGAGCCGTCATTGGCCGACGCCGAGGCAAGTTCCAGATAACCATAGGCGGTTTCCGGATGGGTCGGGGTGATGCCGAAGGTCACCAGCTGACCCTGCGCCACGGCCTCCATCCCGCGGGCAACCGCCGCCTGAAAGGCCGCCACATCGGGAACCACGTGGTCGGACGGGGCAACCAGCAGCACCGCATCGGCGTCTTCGGCATGGGCGCGCAGCGCCGCAGCCAGCACCGCTGGCGCGGTGTTGCGCCCCTCGGGCTCGATCAGAATGGCACCGGGGTCGATTCCGATGGCCTGCAGCTGCTCGGCCACGATGAAGCGGAAATCCGAGTTGGTCAGCACCACCGGCGCCGCAAAGTTCAGACGATCCGTCGCGCCGGAAAGCCGCCGCGCAGAGGCCTGAAACAGGGTTTCCTCACCAACCAGCGGCACGAATTGCTTGGGATAGCTTTTGCGCGACAACGGCCACAGGCGCGTTCCGGAACCACCGCAAAGAAGAACAGGTGTGATCAACATAAAAAATGCTCAATATCTGATTTGCTCCAACCGGTCCTAGTCAATGACTTTTAATGTGACAAGGTTTTGCACGGCCACGGTCGGAAAAAGGCCCCTTGCCGCCTGTTTTCTTCTCAGAGCGTCAGCGACATGCCGTCAAAAACCTGGGCTCGGTTCCATCTAGGCAGACCGCGCTCAGCACGCCCGTTGCAAAGGCGCCGGTATCAATGGAAATGCGTCCATGCCGCGCGCTGGCGGTTCCGACGATTGTGTGCCCATGCACAACCCAGACACCATCGCGCCTGACCGTGGAGTGAAACGACGGGTGGCCCCAGACAAGGGTCTTGTCAGATTGCGCCTCGGGCGGGGTGTCAGGGTCGGCACCGGCATGAACAACAAGCACATTGCCCGACTTGTCCCAGGTCTTCAGTTCGGAAACCCACTGGCACAGCGCGTCGCCCATCGCCTGTTGCAGCCGATCGCGGCAATCCGTTAGCTCGTCACCGCTCATCTCGGATCGCGCCCCGCGCACGCCGAAGGAGGCCAGGGTCTGCAAACCGCCATTACGCAGCCAGCGCGGGCCCTGCCCTTTGGGGTCCTGCAGGAACTGCAACAGCATCTCTTCGTGGTTGCCCATCAGACAGGTCAGGTCCGGGCGGGCACTGATCAGGCGCAGGACCTCGGCGCTGTGCTCACCACGGTCGACATAGTCGCCGACCAGTATGATCCGATGATCCTGAGGTACATCGGACAGCAGTTTTTCCAGTTGAAAGATACAGCCATGCACATCACCGATCGCGCAAAGCGGACGGTCCGGGTTCGGTGGCAGGAAAGATCCACGCCTCTCGAACCGTTTGAAAAGCGATGTCAGCACGATGCGCTGGTCTCCTGACTGGTTGGCCGCGGCAAGTCCCGGCGGGGTGATCCAGATTGATACCCCTGCGCTAAACTGTGGGCAAGCCCGGCCTCAGGCGGTTCGGCAGGCTGGCACACCCAAGCGTATAAGTTCGCGGCCCTTGACCTTATGGACACCGTTGATGCGATTTCGCGCCGTGGTCATGAACCACGATTTCAACGGCTCCGGGTAGTACTCGGCCATGACCTTGCTGAAATAGTCGAAATCCTCAGGCGCAAGCCTGCGACCACCGCGGGACGGACCATGAAATCCAAAGGTCGTATCAGGATCAACACAGGTTCCGGGCAGCCCCAGAAACATCGTGCATGTTGAATAGCAGACGCGCCCGCGTATTTCGACCTGGATGCCATTGCGCTCGAGGTTTTCCAGCTCGGCCAGGCGGTCATGCAAATACCCGCCGCGGTCGCTGCCCACAACAAACGGCTGCTGTGCCGAAACGCGCGACGGCGCAGTCGAAGCAGATATCAACGCGGCAAGGGTCAACAGGGCCGTGAAATTCCGGACGGCACCACGGGCGGAGGGTTTTCCGGCACACAGCGGTGCCTTGGCAAAGCAGTCGAACAGGCTCGGCATAGTCGTATCTCCAGCTCCAGAGTTGGTCTGGATCAGGACTAGAGAGCTGCGATGCCTCAGCTGTGGGCTGCCTGTGGCGAAATCTGGCCTTAAATCAATGTTTTAATAGGGTTTTTACGTAAACTTTCCCTTTCCTGTGCGTGCGCAGGGTTGCCTGCACAAGGGTATTCACAGGATCAATTCAGTCTTTGGGTAATCATCGGGTCTTTTATGGACGGCCCACACCGCGACCCGCGTAACTGCTCGTGCGCAAAGGCGCGCAGAGATCCAAACTCTTAATGCACTTGAATTGATGCGATCATGATAGCGCAATACGCGCCCTGATCCAAATTGGCCCAGACATGGATCAACGGACCGGCCCGAGACCCGGGGATTTCAGGGCCGTTCGCATAGCCGGTCGGGTGGGCTGTTCCAGACTAGCTGGATTTCATCCGGCGCTTGGTACGTCGTTGCAGCCGCCAAAGATCTCTCCAGTAGGACGCCTGCCAAGGCGCGCTCAGGGCGACTTTCCACCACTTGCGCTGCTCTTGAAACAACTTGTTTTCATAGTCTTTTTTCAAATAGCGCTTGGGCAGCGCAATATGGATATTGGGTGCAAGGTTGTGGGCGTCGGCAGAGCCGTCGGAAAGGTTGGGCATCAACATCGCACTGGTTTGCAGCGCCAGAAGCCGCTTCAAACTCACTTCATGGGTCGAAGGGTGCACATAATCAATGACCGAGCTGACATGGTCACCGTCGGTATCCGCCCAGACCTCGCCCAATTTGGCATTGGTGAAAACAACCGTGCTCTGCAGGGTTTCCCAATCGCTGTAGAAGCTGTTCCAGATCGCCGGACGCACGACGTCGCGCAACATGAACCCTTCGGCCAGAAACAACATCGCCCAAAAGCTTGGCCAGGCGATCAACAGATCCTGAACGTCCTGCTGTGACGCCGAAACCGGAGTGAACACCACGATATCCGCAATCTCGGTGATCAGGCTGACACTATGTTCCGCTTCGCTCAGGCTGGCGGCGGGCAACCCCTTTGTGACGTGGATAATGCGCAGCCCGTCGGCGGTCTTTTGTGATGGCGCAAGCTTGCCGAATGTTGTGCTGGTGACCTGAGCAACACCGTACGAGCTGTAGGCATCGCACCAGTCGGAGTGTTTCCGGTCGTCCAGAACGATGACTTCACTTACTTTTTGCTTGCACGCTGAAATGACGCTCTCAACGGCTAAGCTCCTTGTTTCACTGTCATTCATACAGGTTTACACTCTGACGGATTTATTACGTATGTATTTCGACTTGGACGCATGGGACGTTCGGAACGATATTAAAAATGCTGCCCCGACATCTCTAACTTCTGATTTTGCGACATTGAATGGGCGATTTCGGTGAACGAGCTCCAGTTGCTGCCAAGCAAGAGCGGCGCGCGGGACAGCAAGATGACGTCGGCCAGCGCATATTTGAGCTGCATTTCCGAGCGGTCGTATACCGCCCGCGGCAGGCTGGTCACGCGATCCTGGTATTTGGCGGTAAACGCGCCATAGGATTCCGAGTTGTCCGAAGCCAGGAAAATCGTCGCTTTTGCTGACGACTCCAGCAATTCGTCGATGCGCTTGAAGAAAAAGCCATAATGGGACCTGCTTCGGGCCCGTCGGGCAATTTCGTCTTCCGACTTCGACCAATCACCGGGAACGTCCCCATGCGGGTCCGTGGCAGCACCGCCATTCATCCGGACATGGACCGCGATATCGTTCGGGCTTCTGACGGAATCAATCAGGTCCTGCACATCCGCGCTTGGTTTCAGATGGCGCAGAAAATCTCTTTCTAGCTCATCATAGGGCGCCCCGAAGGTGAACCTGTAGGCGGACTGGATGACAATGTCCCGGTTGGCGTGGACCAGCGAGGTAGAGTCAAAGGCTTCGCGGAACGCCTTGCTCATCAGATCGACTTCCAACACGTTTTCCGGGTTGCTGTCGCCGGTGTCCTCGACGGCACCTTCAAAATCGAACAATGACGCAAAACTGCAGTCACAATGCTCATCCGCGACCCAACGGACAACCAGGTCCCGGTCGTGAACTTTTGCAAAGGCCGCACCCGAGGCAATCGCGCGCAGACGATTGCCCAGACCATGCTGGGCATCGACGATGAGTTTCGGTTTGCGTTGGCTGTGCCCGATCGGGGCCGTAACTTCGTTGTCTTTCTCGATGGATTGCAGTGGTCCGCTGCCGACAGCTGCGATCGTGTCTTTGAGGGAACGGGTCATCAGCGCATAATCTACAGCCTCCCGCGACGCGGTGATCTTAACGCCCTCGAAAACATCCTGTATCGCGCCAATTGCGGCCTCGGCTCGTTCCAGTCGGGTCCCGATCAGGTTTGTATCAACGCCAAACGGGTGGCTCCGCCGCAACCGGGTAACGCCATCGGACCCATCCAACAGCCGGAAACCGGTCATCGGGCAGCTGCTGTCCCAAGGCGCCGAAGACGAAGAAGCTTGCCGGTTCAGGGAAATCCAGAACTGCGGAAAAGCCTGCACCTCATCCCAGCCGGTGACCGGTTTGCTTTTGGGGCGATCGATGCGTCTTATGTCGGAATGGTCGATATGGCGGATGGTGTCGGGATCGACATCCACCCGTTCAACGCCAGAGCTGGTCAGGCGATCATACAGGTCATCGTCATCCCAGCCATAGGTCACGATCCGTTCGTTGAAACCGTTCACGTTCATCAGGTCCTCGCGCCCGGTAACGAAGAATCCGTTTACGTGGCTTTGGCCCGCTTCCGCATGCCGCCAGTTTCCGGCGGTCAGCTTCCCCACACCCATGGCGTTGCGGCTGAAAAACTCTGCGTCGAGGATGATGTCGCTGTCGACCTTGACGATCTTGTCTTTTGTCGTCGCCCGGAAACCCACATTGTAGGCATGAGACAGAATCCAGGACCCTTCATCCTCAACCCGAAGAATACGGATGCGCGGATCGCGAATTCCGGCTTTGTCCAGGGTAATCGCAACCGGAATCTCAGAACTCCAATCCACGATGACAATCTCATCGATCTCCTGGTGCACCAGCCATGTCGGAAGGGTTTGTACCAGATGGTCGTTTCTGTTCATGCAGCAAGTAACGAGCGAAAAGCCCGCCTCAATCGCGGCATCCGGTTTAAATTCCTCTCCGGCCTCTTGGAAATTTGGCATGTCCCGCCAAATTTCCGGATGTTTCACTACTTCACCATATAGGGACGCCACAACCGAAGGGGATTTTGCATTGCGAACCGAGAGCTGCGTTCTGATCAGACTGCGAAACGCATCCCCAGCCCCTGCTGTGCTGGAATCGTCGTTCGAGGCAATTGCATCGCAGAGGTTTGCAACTATTTCCTTTGAAGATTGCATTTCTTTCCCAGTTCGAGAGCTTGATAAGTTGCGATACCCGACTGGCCTCAGTGCCGCTCGCGACTTACCATCCTAGATTGTATTCAAAAATAGCTTTGGCACCGAGTACCTGTTTGCTCGTGGGTGTCAATCACCAAAGATAGTAAGTTTTGAGGGTGGACCCAAGAATTCAAGGCCGATGAGCGGCGTTATGCCTGAATCGCATCTGAGCGACGCGCATAGCCGTTTGGTTTACCCGGAGGATTGGGCTTTTCCACTCTGACCTTGGGGTTATGAGTCTGCCGAGGTTTGCTCGTAAGCATTGCAAGCGCACCCCAATCCGACTTCTTTTCGATCTGACCTATAACGCTTATGGTGGCGCTGCGCGCCACTAAGAAGCACTGATAAATGCGTTCCGCGCAAGATGTACCTGTTGGAGCCGCCAGAACCGTTGTCCAGAGAGTTGGCTCGTACTTAGCTGAATTTAATTTAATTTAAGACCTTGGGTGGCAAGGCCACCAAGCTGACATTCGCTGCCCTTGCATTACTCAGGATCACTGACGGTAGCATTCGTAGGAAAGCGGACTTTGCAACGTTCGGTTGGTTCTCACTAGTAAACTTTCAATTAGAAGATTTCGTCGCCCTCTCCGAACCCCAATCAGATACCCAAACAGACGCACGACCGAGGCGGAACGACGGGCAGAAAGCGCATTTTCAACATCACGCCCAATCCTCTGGATCAAGACCGGCACGGTTGCTACCAATATACTTGTGGGGTACTTCCTCTGCGACATCCTAAACCGTAAAGAGGCTCTGCGTGGAATTGTTGAACTCCCTCAAAAATGCAATTCTCAGGACATTCGGACCTCGACAAGGTGCCAGCGAAATTCGCACTGTTTTGCCTAAAAATGCGCAATCGCTATCCGTGGGAAAATCCTATATCGATAGGCGAGGATCGTTTGCGACGTCTGACATCCCAGAAGGCCACTTCATTAGGCACATGTCTGGTGAGATGCTAAACTTCGCAGAGATCAATCGCCGGATTCTGAGGGGTCAACTGTCTCCGGACGACCCCCTGCAAATTGACACAGACCTGTACATTGATTTGGATGCCCAGTCTTTGGCTATTAACCACAGTTGCTCTCCAAACGCCGGGATAAGAGGGCAGAATGAACTGGTTGCCATTCGCGATATTCGTGCAGGGGAAGAGGTGACCTTCGACTATTCCACTACGGTCAGTTCCGACGTGGCCGCCGAGGACTGGAGCATGGCCTGCCTATGTCAGTCCGAGAATTGCAGGCAGACGATTGGTAATGTGCTGACGGTCCCGGAAGAGATGCTGGAAAGATACATGCGCTTGAACTTTTTGCCGCAGTATATTCAAGCTGAACTTTCCAAATCGTCCCATAGATAGAAATGCCTGCAACGATCATGCTATGTAGTCATATGATAGCCTCCGAGCTCTGCCAAACCTGATCTGGAATAGGAATGACGACTTTAACATTGGAGGTCGAAGACGCCCCGTCCTTAGGCCGACAAAACATCATTCTTCATGGTGACAATGGCGACACTGTTCGCGTGCATACCGAACTAAGCGCGCCAGGATCAGATCCACTTACGTTAGATGGCCCGCTATGCCTGGTTATTTTCCATGCCATGCAGCACTGTAATCGGCTGAAGATAGACGGCGTCATAAGCGAAAAGCTCTATCGCAATATCATTGCTTTTCAGGAAGCCTGGCATTGTCACTACCCGGCGTGGTATCAGATGGTGGAGATCGAGCCACGGAGCATCGCCAGATCCGATGATACCGCTCGAGAGACAAAAAACCGTGGCGTGATCCAGACATTTTCGGGCGGTGTGGATTCGATTTTCACGCTGCAAAGACCTCGGAGCCCTATCAATACTGCAAATGATGGAACATCCAGATCGGCCGTTCTGGTCCACGGTTTCGACATTCCCCAGTCCAATCAAAGAGACTTTGACGCTCTTCGCACACGTATCGAGAAAATAACCGATGCTGCTGGCGTCGAGTTGCTTGTCGCAAAAACATCGCTCCGTGATAGTTTGCAATCCAATTGGGAGCATAGCCATGGTGCCGCGCTTGCCGGGATATTGCACCTATATGCACACGACAACTATGCGGGGGCAATCGCCAGCTCGGATCCCTATAACTACGTTAGTTTCGTACCGCATGCCTGGGGGTCCAGCCCGGCAACTGACTATCTTTTATCGGGCGATGAAATCGAGATTATTCATGACGGTGCGGGACATTCACGCCCCCAAAAAATTGCCTACTTGGCCGGAGAATGGCGTCAAATGTTGGAATTGGCGCAATTTTGTTGGGAAGGCGACGATCGCTCGGAGAACTGTGGAGAATGCGACAAGTGCATTCAAACCCGTTTGGCTCTCAGGGCCGCTGGTCAGGACGAACTCATTTGCTTCAAAACCAAGTTTGAGCATCGCATGATCAACCAGCTAAAAATCAGCGACGGAACTATGGGTGACCTGCTGCCTTTGATTGATTTTGCGGACGAGCGAAATTGCTCTGAACCATGGGTTCGGGATATCAAGGAACAAGTCAGTCCCTTCATGCCAGCAATGTACAAATCAGATGGTTCTCTCGCGCGGTCGTTAAGGTATTTTCGGTCTGCCGTGCACGAACTTATCTCCTGACCACGACACAAATCCAATGTGCTTGTCCGGTTACCCGAACACGCTACAAGCCAACGTAAAAGAGCAGCCACGTGATACATCCTGATACACAGCTCGTCGCAATCAACGACGTCACAGGTTCGGGCATTGTGGCAACTGCTGACATCCCAAAAGGCACAATAACCTGGTGCCGAGACGCGCTGGATATCGTCTTGACGCCCGAACGTACCGAGCGCCTTCCAGATGTCCTTTATCGCGACTTTTTGAAATACGCTTACCGGAGTGATCAGGGCCTCTACATATTGAATTGGGACAACGGCCGATATCAAAACCATAGCTGTGACCCAACCTCATGTCTGGTCCGTGGCTACGACTGCGAAATCGCCATAAGGGATATCCATGCGGGCGAGCAGATCACGTCAGACTATGCCACATACAATGTCGGTGCAGAGTTTCAGTGTGGCTGCGGATCACCAAAATGCCGGAATATCATCGACCCTCGGGACAAGGAACAAAGGTGGCTCGACCTTCAGCCAAAAGTGTCCGATGCTCTAGGTCTTATGAACAACGTCTTACAGCCCTTGTCGTCGGTTGCGCTGAACTTCCCGGCGCCTGAACAGGCGCTAAAGGGCGAGACGCAAAGGCAATGTCCCAACCACAATCGCCCGTCTTCTTTTGCAAGTCGACTAACTGCACGCACAAAGGGCTGAAGTGTGATCAACGGCAGTTCAGGGCTCATCGCGGCTTTTACGGGGACTTGTGCGGACCGCCTCTGTTGCGCGTTCACCACAGGGAGAGTTCGCTCCGCTTGCTTCCACAGTGCTTCCAGAGAGATTGGTGCGCGGCGGCATTGCCGCTTGATCCGACCCTTAACACGTTGCTTTCGTTGAGAAGTATTGGTTGCGGGAGTAGGATTTGAACCTACGACCTTCAGGTTATGAGCCTGACGAGCTACCGGGCTGCTCCATCCCGCGACACTTTATGTGACCTACCGCTTA
>NZ_JBQGAI010000021.1:0-7159 GCF_056542745.1 Ruegeria sp. AB10
ATCGCAGAAAACCCCGTCACAAAATGGGGCAGAACAATCTCACAAATCACCCCATCCCTCATAACAACCCCCATAAACGCCGCCGCCAATTGATTTGACGGGCCAAGGGGAACACGGAACCGACATGACATTGCTCAGACGAATTCACGGCAACCAAAGGCTGATGCGCCTTGTGGGCGGAGGCAGCGTCGGCGTGCTGATCAAAGGTTCTGCCGCCGGGCTGTCTCTGGCGATGTTTGCCGCTCTGGCCTGGGTCACGGATACCGAAAGCTTTGGGGTCATCGGATTCTGCTTTTCGCTGGCAACGCTGCTGGCTGTCGCCGGATCCTTCGGTCAGCGCATGATGTCGCTGAAGGACGCGGCAATTGCACGGGACAGTGCGCAGGACACGAAACTGGCCCTGATCGGGCAATCCGGCACATTGATCGTCGCCCTTGGAACCTTGCTGTTCTCACTGTTGCTTTTGCCCGCCAGAGCCGTGGGCACCATCGATCTTGATCTGACGGTATTTGTTGCGATGGCAGGGCTGGCCGTCACGCTGGCCCTGGCGGAAAACACGGTTCACTTCTTCCGCGGCTATCGTTCGATTGCCTTCGCTCTGATCCCGCGCGATATTTTGTGGCGGCTGTCGGTGATCGCTATGTGCGTGATTGCACTGATTGCATCCTTCACGGTCCCGACCACGCCCGCCTTGTGGGTGTTGAGCCTGCCCCTGCTGGGCTTGATCTTTGCGCAGTTGCTCAGCGAACCCGCCCTGCGCGACCGGCCCGCTTTCGGTGATCTGGTATCGGAAAGCCGCCGACGCGTGCGCAACGGGCTGCCGTTCTGGGGGACGTCCATGATCCAGACGGTCAGCGGACCGGTACTGGCCCCGGTCATTCTGGGTGTCATGATGTCACCCGATGCGGTTGGGCCGTTTTTTGCAGCCTTCCGCATTGCGCTGGTTCTGGATCTTTTCACCTTGGCTTCGGGCATGGTTGTTGCGCCGCTTGTGGCCAAGGGCCACGCCAACGGTCAGTACGAGGACATGCAGGCCTCGCTCCGGTATTCGGTCCTGCTGGTCAGCGCAGCGACCCTGATTTGTTTCCTCATCATCGTTTTCTTTGGCGCAAATATCCTGGCGCTGATGAACCCGGATTTCACCAGCGCGGCTCCGGCGCTGACGGTTCTTGGGCTGGGTTTTCTGATCGCCGTTCTATGTGGCCCCGTTCCCAACATCATGGAGCTGGCCGGGCTGGAAAACCTGCTGTTCAGACGTCTGATCTGGTTCAATCTGGCATGTCTGGTCGCGCTTGTTCCGGCAACCCAGCATTTCGGCATGATGGGCGCTGCGGTGTGTTCTGCCGGGTTGCGGGCCGCCGTTCACATCGCGTTGCTTTTCACGGTCAAAAGCCGCCTTGGAATTGATCCGTCCATATTTTCACTTTGGCGCAAAGCAAAATGAACAAACCCAACCTGTTTCTGATCGGCGCCCCGAAATGCGGCACCACCGCCATTGCCGAATACCTCTCGGAGCGAGAGGATGTGTATTTCTCAAAGCCCAAGGAACCCTTGTTCTGGTGCTCTGATCTGGGTATCGAACCACATGCCCTGCGCGCCGCCACCATTGAGGAATACGAGGCACTGTTTGCACCGGCGGACCCCTCCAAACATGGCGTCATCGCCGAAGGGACGACATCGTATCTGAGGTCCGAAAAGGCGATCCGCGATTGCTGGGCCTATTCCCCCAAGGCAAAATTCATCGCCGTATTGCGCAATCCTGTCGATGTCGCTCATGCCTTTCACATGGAGCAGCTGTATACCGGGCTGGAAAAACAAAAGGATTTCGCAACAGCCTGGGCGGATCAGACCCGGCGCGAAGCGGAATGGGATGCGGCAAGCGACGGCCGCCCAGACAGTCTGCTCTATCGCCGCATCGCGTCCTTCGCCGACCAGATCGAGACGTTTTTCTCACTCATTCCTGAAGAGCAGCGCCTGATTATCGTGTTTGACGATTTCCGGGACAACCCGCGCGCTGTCTGGCTTGAGATACTTGCATTCCTCGGGCTTGAGGATGACGGGCGGACGGATTTCTCGCCGCGAAACGCGGCCCACGCACAACGGTTTCCCCGGCTGTCGCATTTCCTTCTGGCCCCGCCGAAACCGATTGCACCGCTGGTCACGTCCCTGCGCAAAACCCTGCTGGCCAATGACAACAAACTGGTCGCCACCCTGAAACGGTTTCTGAACGTCAAACGGCCTCGCGCGGACCTGAACCCGGACCTGCGCGCCGAAATGACCGAGGCCTTTCGCCCGGACGTTGACCGGCTCGAGCGCCTTCTGGATCGGGATCTGGCGGCATGGAAAAAGGCTGAGAAATGAAGGTCCTGTTTCTAACCGTGCGCGCTGATCTCGGTGGCGGCCCCGAACACCTGTATCAGCTTTTAAAGCACAAACCGGACAAGGTAGAGGCATTTGTCGCTTGCCCGAAGGACAAGCCCTATCATGATCGGTACTTTGGGTTGGTCGGCCGGAAGAATATCGTAGAACTGCCACACAGATCCTTTTCGCTCCGGTCGCTTTTCGAAGTCGCAGCGTTCGTCAGACGCATGAATATCGACGTTCTGCACTCTCATGGAAAAGGGGCCGGGCTTTATGGACGCCTCCTGGGACTCCTTACGGGACGTCCTGTCGTTCACACGTTTCATGGGTTGCACGTCGGTGACTACCCTGCCCGGAAGAAATGGCTTTACCTCAGTCTGGAACGGGCATTGGGCTGGAAGACCAGAAAGGCCATTTGTGTTTCGCAAGGCGAGGCTTTGCTGATTGAAAAAGCCGGGTTCATCGCTTCTGACAAACTCGTCACCATACCGAACGGAATAGAAATTCCAAACTCGGTCTCACGCCCGTCCTGGGACGGCGGGACGCTGCGAATAATTGCCGTGAATCGCTATGATCATCAGAAAAATCCCGAACTTCTGATCGATATCGCGAGTGCGCTGGACGGCAAAATCGACTTTCGTCTGGATGTCATCGGCACAGGTGACCGTATCGGGGAAATCCGCACCCGCGTGGAACACAACGACCTGGACGAGCGAGTGAGTATCGTTGGTGGCGTCCCCAATCCGCGCGACTATTTTCGCGATGCTCATGTGTTTTTGTCGACATCGCGTTGGGAAGGTATGCCATTGGCCGTGCTCGAAGCCATGTCCGAAGGTTTGTGCGTTCTGGCCACTGAGGTTGTCGGCAACATTGACGTGATTGAGCCGGGCAAGACTGGTTACCTGTTCAAAACCCAAGACGAAGCCATCCGCATTCTGAGCACACTCACGCCAAATGACCTGGGCCGGATTTCTGACCTGGCCCGCCAGACCGCCGAAACTCAGTATTCCGCTTCCGTCATGGCGGAAAGGACCTATGAAACATTAGAATGTTGCTTGTGATTTCAAAACTAGAATTGTGGCTGCAGCAATACTGAGCGCTGCTGCTGCAAGTGCAAAAGGTAATACGCAGAAATAAACAACCAAGCCATAGGCATCGAGTACCAAATAGTTCCCGTGTCAACTGTAAATCCGTGCAGCGCCTCAGAGATCACTAACGCAAAGAAAACTATTCCGTGTTTGGTTTTAAACGCTGCAATCAATGAAACAAAAATCAACCACAGCCAAAGGGCCACATTGACGATACCGGCAAAGAGGCCAAACTCAACAAAGATCGTCAGGTAAAAATTATCGCCCCAAATCCCATAGACCTCATTTATGTTCTTGTAACCTACACCCGTGAACCAGTTTTCTTGGTAAATCTCCAATAGGATTACCCAATTCAAAAACCTACCCGTCTGAAGAAATACACTGTTTCCAGAGAGATTGAGAAAATCCAATCGCTGCAGTCTGTATGCAACGTCTGGCGGAAGAATGAGGCTGAATTCAGACAGAAAAAATGGAGCGATAAGGGCGCATAAAACTGCTGCTAGCCCGATGAATGACCACACTCCGCGACTGAATAGAAACGGGAGCGCGGCCCCATACGCCAAAAGCAAATGCAAGGTGGCCGCCCTGGAAGACGCTATCCATGTGGCATAAAATGCGACCGCAAATATCAGCCCCGAAACGAGAAAGCGCCGCTTATCCCGGCTAAATGAAATTATTGTTAAACCACAAACACTTCCCCATACAGCAGTTAGATGCCCAAAGTCAGAACTGTTCCCCAGAACACCCCCTGCCCTGAGTTGCGGACCTGTGCCATCTCCGGTCCAAAGAGCTTGCTGGTCGCTTCTGATCTGAATGCCTAAATGGTATAGAAGTATTCCCAATATGATTGCAATTCCACCACCCCAAAAAAAGAGCTTGGCTAACTTTATTAATTTCTCCTCACTCATCGGCTGGGTGATCAGTAACGCTGCTGGGAGCAAAATGAATATCATTCTAACAAAAGCTAGATCCTTGACAGATATGCCGCTTATCATGCTCACAACAAGGAATGAAATTGATAGCAAAAATGCCAAAACCATAAAAAAGATTCCAAGCAAATTTTTTGTCAATAGAGATATTCTGGGCATCACTATCAGAAGTAAAATTGGCGCCATCAGATCAAGAAGACCAACAGAAAACCCATCAGATAGGCGTATGGCAAGAAATGGAGAAGCCAAAACAAAAAAAGAGGTTATTCCGACTTTCATTTCTCGCCACAGGGTTTTTCTATACCTGGATTTGCTTACCTGAAAGGCCCTCAGCTCACCACCAGTTTTTTCACCATTGGCCTCGACAAATTTGGCCACCACCCATCACTCACGGCTTCCTGGGCAAACGTATCAACGCTGTCGTTGTCATAGGTGACGGTCACGTCATGCACTCCGGTCAGCCCGACAAGCCCGGGTTGATCCGCTGCGCGCGTAAGCGCGCCACCATTGGTGGTGATGTTTGACGTGGCCGTGCTGCCATATTCCGTCTGGGCGCCCCAGATGTAGACGTCGATATCCTCATTCACGTCTTCGTACAGCATGAAAATGCGGTTCTGGCTGTTGGGAAGCGTATCCGTATACGTGAACCGCTGCCATTGGGTCGAAACCGAAATAGGCTGAGAGGTTCCGTCCGAATGTCCAAAGCGCATCGTCAAAGGCACACTGGTGCGCAACCAGACGCTGACCGTCGAGACCCCGGCGGGGATGCTGTCCGGCACAAGAATCCCGCCACGCTTGCCTCCGGCTCCTCCGGTCGTGTCCGCGCAATTCCAGGTCATCGCGGTCAGGGTTCCGTCAGGTGCGGGTTGTCCGCCGCCAAAGCTCGGCTTGGACGCATACCCGACCCAGTAAGGCCGGGTAAAATCATGTGAATGGAGCAGAAGGTTCGTCGCCGCGGGTTCGAACAGTGCACCCAGAAACGCTCCGGTGCCGAAGGCGTGCTCGCGCCTCAGAACACCCTCAGCCACGGTTTCCAGCGCGCCGGTTTCGGCCACCTGAACCGCCGGAGAGTTTCGGGCAAAGCTCAGCACGGAACTCAACCCGACAGAACGGCCGTGCCGCTTATAGACCTGCTGCCCGAAGTCAAGCGACAGAGCGGGTGCCGACATCCGGCGGTATCGCTGCGAGGTGATGGAAATGTCCGAGGTCAGTTTCATGCCAACACCCTCGCATTGATGCCCGCTGCAGACACGGCATCGCCGTAATGACCGGTCGCCGCGCCCTCAGGATTTGTGGCATCAGAGGGGGCGACCGATGCACAGTCACGCGTGGAACCGGACAGGCTTGGAAGCCGGGTTTTGAACGGGTTCATCATGGATCAGATCTCGCTGTATTAGTCAGTCAGCGGGACCCTAGGAAAAACCCGTTAATGGCCTCCAAGCTGCGCGCGCGTTGCACGACGCACCGGCAACGCGCTAGGCGTCAGCCACGGTCCTGGCAATCAGCTGCGAGATCTTTTCCTTGAAAACCGATGTATCGAATCCTTGAGCAAGCGCGCGAATGTCCTGCGGCGAGCCGACCAGCGACGGGTCGTTCTCGAACCGGTCGATTGCGGCATTCAGCGCTTCGACGCTCTGTTCATGAAACAGCAGCCCGCTGACTCCCTCGGTCACCGTATCCAGTGCGCCGCCACGACCATAAGCGATAACAGGCCGCCCGCTGGCCATGACTTCGACCGGGACAATTCCGAAATCCTCTTCACCGGGGAAAATCAGCGCCCGGCAGCTGGCAAACTGCTTTTTCAGTTCCGCGAAGGGCACCCGCCCCAGAAACGAGATGTTTGCGCCCGACTTCCGTTCAAGCGCCTCTTTCATCTCGCCATCCCCTACGACAACAAGCTTGCGGCCCGAGCGGTTGAACGCATCGATGGCCAGGTCTGCCCGCTTGTAGGACACCATTTCCCCGGCCAGAAGATAGTGATCCCCGACCTGATCAGATGTCTGAAAATCCCCGGTTTCGACCGGAGGAAAAATAACTTCTGCATCGCGCCGGTAATACTTGTTGATGCGCTGGCGGATAAAGGATGAATTGGCAACAAACCTGTCGACACGAGCCGCCGTTGAAACATCCCATATGCGCAGTTTGTGGGCCATGAACGGCATGGCAAGACGCGCGAGACGTCCAGCCTGAGCGCGATAGACATGGTAGTGATCCCAAATATACCGCATCGGGGAATGGCAATAGCTGATATGGGTCGCGTCGGGGCGTGGGATGATGCCTTTCGCAGGACCGGATTCACTTGAGAGGATCAGATCGAACTCCTGCATGTCCACAAGCTCAAGCGCCAGCGGCATGAACGGAAGGTATTTCTGATAGTGTTTTCTGGCCCCCGGCAAACGCCCGATGAACGTCTCCCGGACCTCGTGCTGCCGAACCTTTTCGCTGACCTTGTCGGGGTCGTAGACATGGGTGATGATCACGGCGTCCGGGTACAAATCCAGAAACGCCTCAAGCACCTTTTCACCACCGCGCATACCGACAAGCCAATAGTGAACGATTGCGACTTTCACCGTCCTCAGCCCTTTGCGCCTTGGCCGCGGGCGTAGACGTCTTCGTAGCGGACGATGTCGTCCTCGCCGAGATAGGCGCCGGTCTGCACTTCGATCAGGACCATCGGGACCTTGCCGGGGTTCTCCATCCGGTGCACCGCGCCCAGCGGGATGTAGACCGACTGGTTCTCGGTCACCAGTTGCTGATGGTCGTCAATGGTCACGCGGGCGG
>NZ_JBQGAI010000022.1:0-2500 GCF_056542745.1 Ruegeria sp. AB10
TTGGTTGCGGGAGTAGGATTTGAACCTACGACCTTCAGGTTATGAGCCTGACGAGCTACCGGGCTGCTCCATCCCGCGACACTTTATGTGACCTACCGCTTACGCTACTTGAGGTCTTTGTTGGCCTATTGCTTACGCTACTTGAGGCCGGGGTCGGTCATTCTGATATCGTATTAGAGAGATGTGGGCTTTTACTAGGTTTGGCGGTGACCTACTCTCCCGGGGCTTAAGCCCAAGTACCATTGGCGCGGCAGTGCTTAACTTCCGGGTTCGGGATGGGACCGGGTGTTTCACTTGCGCTATGACCACCAAACCGAGGAAAAGCCCACGTCGCGACTTTTGCGGAGCAAAAGCGCGACGCGCAGGAGGCAGCGTATTCGCTTGCGAATGCGCGTTCCTGCACGGTTGTGTTAATCAGATCAACGTTGTCCAACTCAAGGTCGGTGTATGCTTTGGTCTTGTCTTTCCATTACTGGATCAAATCAAGCCTATCGGGCGATTAGTACCGGTCAACTGAACGCATTACTGCGCTTACATCTCCGGCCTATTGACGTGGTGGTCTTCCACGGCCCTCAGGGAGACCTTGTTTTGAGGGGGGCTTCCCGCTTAGATGCCTTCAGCGGTTATCCTGTCCGATCATAGCTACCCAGCACTGCCGTTGGCACGACAACTGGTCCACCAGTGGATCGTTCACCCCGGTCCTCTCGTACTAGGGGCAACTCCTCTCAAGTCTCCTACACCCACGGCAGATAGGGACCGAACTGTCTCACGACGTTCTAAACCCAGCTCACGTACCTCTTTAAACGGCGAACAGCCGTACCCTTGGGACCTGCTCCAGCCCCAGGATGAGATGAGCCGACATCGAGGTGCCAAACACTGCCGTCGATATGGACTCTTGGGCAGTATCAGCCTGTTATCCCCGGCGTACCTTTTATCCGTTGAGCGATGGCCCTTCCACTCGGGACCACCGGATCACTATGGCCGTCTTTCGACTCTGCTCGACTTGTCAGTCTCGCAGTCAGGCTGGCTTCTGCCATTGCACTCAACGAGCGATTTCCGACCGCTCTGAGCCAACCTTCGCGCGCCTCCGTTACGCTTTAGGAGGCGACCGCCCCAGTCAAACTACCCGCCACGCAGGGTCCCGGATCCGGATAACGGACCGCGGTTAGACATCAAGAGTGCGAAGGGTGGTATCTCAAGGGAGGCTCCACAGGTACTTGCGTTCCTGCTTCAAAGCCTACCACCTATCCTGCACATCACAATCCTGATGCCAGTGCGAAGCTGTAGTAAAGGTGCACGGGGTCTTTCCGTCTAACCGCGGGAAGCCTGCATCTTGACAGGCAATTCAATTTCGCTGAGTCGATGTTGGAGACAGCGGGGAAGTCGTTACGCCATTCGTGCAGGTCGGAACTTACCCGACAAGGAATTTCGCTACCTTAGGACCGTTATAGTTACGGCCGCCGTTTACCTGGGCTTCAATTCAAGGCTCTCACCTCTCCTTTTAACCTTCAGGCACCGGGCAGGCGTCAGACCCTATACGTCGTCTTGCGACTTCGCAGAGCCCTGTGTTTTTAATAAACAGTCGCCACCCCCTGGTTTGTGCCCCCAGCCCCTAGTTGCCTAGGAACCGGGCCTCCTTCTCGCGAACTTACGGAGGTATTTTGCCGAGTTCCTTCAACATCGTTCTCTCAAGCGCCTTGGTATGCTCTACCAGTCCACCTGTGTCGGTTTAGGGTACGGTCTGATGGAGGGCTATTTCCAGGAACCACTCAGCAGCCCAATCAATCCGATAAGATTGAACTACACCTGTGATCCGTCACATCCTCCTGGCCTAGGAATATTAACCTAGTTCCCATCGCCTACGCCTTTCGGCCTCGGCTTAGGGGCCGGCTTACCCTGCTCAGATTAGCTTTAAGCAGGAACCCTTGGACTTTCGGCGAGAGTGTCTCTCACACTCTTTGTCGCTACTCATGTCATCATTCTCACTAGTGATCTCTCCACCGGATCCCTCACAGGCCGGCTTCATCGAAAGCCTCTCTCCTCCAATACGCCCGAAGACGTGAAGGAGGAATGAGACTATGTCACACTACGCTCTGCTACCATGCCTTACGGCATCCTAAGCTTCGGCTCATGGCTTGAGCCCCGTTACATCTTCGCCGCAGGACAACTTATTTAGACCAGTGAGCTGTTACGCTATCTTTAAAGGATGGCTGCTTCTAAGCCAACCTCCTGGTTGTTTTGGTCGTCCCACCTGCTTTCCCACTTAGCCATGAATTGGGGGCCTTAGCTGTAGGTCAGGGTTGTTTCCCTCTCCACTACGGACGTTAGCATCCGCAGTGTGTCTGCCATCTAGTACTCCCGGGTATTCGGAGTTTGGTTAGGATCAGTAAGCCTGTGGGGCCCCATTACCCATCCAGTGCTCTACCCCCCGGGGTATTCGGATGACGCTCTACCTAAATAGATTTCGCAGAGAACCAGCTATCTCCGAGTTTGATTGGCC
>NZ_JBQGAI010000023.1:0-4746 GCF_056542745.1 Ruegeria sp. AB10
GCCCGTCAAATCAATTGGCGGCGGCGTTTATGGGGGTTGTTATGAGGGATGGGGTGATTTGTGAGATTGTTCTGCCCCATTTTGTGACGGGGTTTTCTGCGATGAAGATGATGTCGTTGTTGCGCAGTTCGAACTGTGCGGCCAGCGTCAGGTGTGCGGCGTTGCGGGTGTCGAGGTGCCATGCGGTGACGGCGCCGAACTCGCGGGGGTCCTGGGCGGCGCGCAGGACGTAGACCTCGGAGGCGTCGCCGGTTTCCTTGGCGACGCCGCCGCCGGTGTCGTAAAGCGCGTCAGCCAGGGTGGCGGAGTGGTTGAAGGGCAGGGCATAGCGGCCCTGGGTGCGGACCTCGCCTGAGAGATAGACATAATCGCGGTCGACCGCGTCCAGCTCGATCGACTGGACGAAGGTGCTGCGGCGTTCCTCCAGATCGTCGCGGCGCAGGTTGACGGCCACGTTCAGTTCCTGCAGCGCGGTCTGGCGGCCTTCCAGCACGGTCTCGCGCAGGGCGATCTGCTGGGCAAAGTAGCGCTCGGCGCGGTCCAGATCGTAGTCGGTATCGACAAAGACCGAGTCGTCGGCGATCAGGTTGAGGTTCTGCAGGTCGGTGCGCGCATAGAGCTGTTCCAGCGGGATCTGATACATCTGCCCGTTGCGGTAGATGCGGACCGAGGAATTGTCGATATCGCTGACCGAGACCGAACCGGCGGCCGAGAGCGCCTCGCCCAGGGTCAGCCGGGTCAGGGTGATGGGCTGCACGCCGGGCTGGCCGACGGCGCCGCCGACCGAGACGCGGCGGGAATTGAACTCGGCAATCTCCAGGCTGAAGGTGGGGTCGATCTGGTTTTCCACCAGACGCTGGAACAGCACCGCCTCGGCCTCGTCCACGGTCAGGCCGACCAGGCGCACGCGGCCGACATCGGGGATGTTGATCGCGCCGTCATCCTGCACGGTATAGCCGTTGCGGCTGTTCTGTGCGGCCAGGAGGCCCGACAGCTCTCCGGCTGTTCCTTGCGTCGACGGCGTCGACAGCACCAGCACGTCGCCGATGCCGATGGTGTAGGGGCCGGGGTTGACCTGCGGCGGCGGGTCCAGTTCCAGGCGCGCGCGCGATCCGTCCTGGGTCGAGGGCGCCTCGGGCAGGGGGCCGGTGCCGCGCAGGCTGGTGGAAGACCCCGATCCGGCCGACAGCGCAAACACCGAGGGCAGGGTTTTGGGCGCATAGGGCGAGCGGTTGGCGACCAGCACGGTCTCGGGCGTCACCGGCACGACGCGGACCTTGCCGGCATCCGACACGCCTGCGGTCACCGAGGGGCTGCGGTAGATGGTCGAGCATCCGGCGATCAGGCCGGTGACGGCCAGCGCGCCGAGGAAAAGGGGGATGTGGCGCACGGTGCGTCCTCCGCTGTTCAGAATCTTACCTATCATCGGGCACCACCTTTATGAACATGTTGCCCAGGAAATCGCCGGTCCATTGCGAGGACTGGACGATGCGGCCGGTGCTGTCCTGCACCCAGTAAATGTTGGTGAACTGCTGGGCCAGCCCATAGCAGTCTTCCTGCCGCTTTTGCGTGGCGACGGGGGTGCCGCCCAGCACGACCATGTCCGTGCCCAGCGGGGTGATCCGGCATTTATAGGCGTGCAGCTCGATCTCGTCATCGCCGTTGAGAAAGCTGTGGAACCGCTCGGCCTGACCCGCACCGCGGCCCAGGATCAGCGCCGCGCTCTGGCGCAGATCCGACCCGGACAGGCCGCCGCCAAAACCGATGGCCGAGGTCAGCAGCCCCTGTTCCAGCGTGATGGTGGCGCCATCCGCGGTCAGCCAGGTCTGCACCCCGGCGCGTTCGGTCTCAAGCAGCATGACCCCGGCCAGATCGCGGCTGGGAAAGCCGACTTCAAGCCGGGGCGGGATCGGGCGGCGCGCGGCCAGCGCCCCGGCGCGGGGATGGAGCCGGGGCGCGTTGGGAAACAGCGCGCCTTTCAGCAGATCGGCATCCTCCTGCGCCTCGCCGCAGGAGATCAGCATCAGGGCCAGCAGGGCCAACAGGGCAGGGCGGCGCAGGGCTGTCATCGCCAGAACCTCCCCCAGCCGCGGGACAGGTCCTGGGCGCGGGCCTCGCGGGTGACGCCGTACAGCCGGTTGCGCACGTTCAGCCGGGCGCCGCCATCGCGCAGCACCGGGCGGATGGTCTGGGCGATCTTGTTGCGCGACGGCCGCCCGGTCAGCCACGAGATCGGAACCTCGATCCGGATGCCCTTGTCGAACGAGCCTTCGCCGAATTCCTCGGAGCTGACATTGGTCAGGGTAAAGAAGGCGCCGACCTTGAAACCGTTGGTGAACTCGCGGTCCAGCGCAAAGGTGGCGCCATAGTCGCCGGCCAGATAGCGCCCGACATCGACCTGCGCGTGAAAGTCGCCGGGCAGATCGTAATAGGCCGACATATGCCCGGTGGCGACCGAGTAATCCTGAAAGCCGAACAGCACGTCATAGTCACGTTGGGCGACGTAATTGGCCTCGACCCCCAGGGCCAGGCGGCTGTTGGTGGGATACCACAGCAGCTCGGCTGACAGCCCGCCGAACATGGTCTCGAGATAGCCCAGCGTGGTGCGGGCATAGAGGTTGGCGCCCGGCCGCCACATGTACTCGGCGGTCATATGTTCGACGCGCAGGTTGGATTCGCGGGCATAGATCGCCCAGTCCGAGCGTACATGCGGCAGCGGCGAATCCGAGACCCGGGTGCTGTCATCCAGCGTGCTGAGGATCGGCTGGCGCAGCTCGGTCGACAGGGTGAAGCCGGGCAACAGGGTGTAATCCAGCCCCAGCGCCGCCCCCAGCTCGTATCGCAGCGGGTCGTCGGGATCGAAGAAGGAAAAGTTCAGATAAGGCCCGAACCGGTAGGAGAAATGCGGATAGGCATCGCTGAGGATGCCGCCCTGCAGCAGCGGGATCGTGTCCGAGATCTGAGCCCGGGCAAAGCTGCGCCAGGCATTGTCGGGGTCGTGCTCCAGCTCATAGAGGTCGTCGCGGTTGACCCGCACCGCACTCAGCGGCACGCCGTTCGACATCAGCGCGATGTCGAACTGCTCGGTCTGCGGCGGTTCTTCGTTGGCCAGCACCCGGGCGGTGCGCCCCAGTGCCTGGGCGGCCTGGCCATAGCGGGTGTTCTCGACCCCGACCTGAACGGTGTCGCCGGTCCCGGACAGGTAGACCAGCCGCAGCCCTTCCTGCGCCAGCGCGGCCTGCATCCGGGCGCGGATGTCGCCGGGGGCGCGGGCGGTGGCGGCGATCCGGGCTTCGGGCTTCAGCGGCGGTGGGGCGGCGCCCTGCCCGCCGGGGGTCACCGCCTTGCGCGGGTCGATGAAATAGCTCAGCGTCAGTCCCAGCGTGGTGCCATAGAGATAGGATGTGGTCAGCTGGGTGCCGTTTTTGAACCGGTATTGGACGCCGACATTGATCGGCGATCTGACCCTGAGACTGTCTGCCACCGCTTCCTGCGTATACAGATCGGGGGAATACTCGGCCAGAAAGGTCAGCCGGTCGTCATACTGCCAGCTGACGCCGCCGAACAGGGCCGCGTCGCCGCGGAACCAGTTGCCGAAATCCAGCTGGCCGGTGGTGGAAATCCCGCCCGCATCCGACACCGGCCGGGTGTCGAAGCGGTCGCCGAAGATGCCCAGCGGGTTGGAAAACGCGCCACGCCCGGCCATCCGCCCCCAGCCGATGCCGCCGGTCAGCCTGACCCGGTCGCGAAAGGTTTTTGTGGCCACGAAATACTCGGCGGCATAGATGCCGGTGCCGCCGAAATCGCGCAGCCCCATCACGATGGCCGGGCTGTGTTTGCTTTCCTCGCGCAGCCGGAAATGCAGGTCAAAGCTGCGGTCATAGAGCGTCCTGTCAGGGCTGTTGAACCTGTCGATCACCGCATAGCGGAAACTGCCATGCACCCAGGGCAGCATCTGGAAGGTCATCGTGCCCCGGCCGCTGTTGCGCAACCCGGCGGCGGTGAAGACCAGCGTGCCGTCCTCGAACATCTCGGCGGTCGGGATCTCGAGCAGGCCGGGCGTGCCATAGGTCGAGACCGACTGCGCCTGCGCCATGCCGGTCGCCGCCGCGCACACCAAGGCCATCAGGCCTTTCCGCCTTGCTGATACCGCTCGAATCTTCACGTCAGTTTATCGCTTTTTTACGGCGCCTGATTAGCGGGTTTTGCCGGTGGCGTCTTGTGGCAATTCGCGGATGCGGGCTTTCCCGGGTATTTGTGGCTGAGCTGCAATTTAACCGGGCAGCTGCGCAGCGATCAGGCACCGTAAGGCAGCGGCCGCAGCGGCGGTGGGCCTTGCCGCAAGCCGCTGAAAAATCGGGCTTTCCCGGTAAATCCACGCATTTTTTGCGGATGCGGCATTCTCAGACCCGGACGGTTGTGTTAGCCTGCGCCCAAGACCCGTTTTAGGAGACTAACGATGATCAGAACAACACTTCTGATTCTGGCGCTTTCGGCCACCGGCGCCTATGCGCAGGACGCCTCCGGCACGACCGGCACAGACCAGAGCGATGAGGCCCGCGCCGCGCGCGACGCCGCCGCCCAGGAGGGCGTGACCGGCTTTGTCCCGCTCGTCGCCCCCGCACTCGGCGTCGCAGCAGCCGCCGCAGGCCTCGCAGCCGCAGGCGGCGGCGGTTCCTCAAACAGCACAACCACAACCAGCACCGTCAGCACAAACTAAAATCACCTAGACACAACGATAAAAAC
>NZ_JBQGAI010000024.1:0-4435 GCF_056542745.1 Ruegeria sp. AB10
TTACTCTGCTGCGTCTTTGTATGCGTCCATTGGAGGGCATGTGCAGACGAGGTTTCGGTCTCCGTATGCGTTGTCGACGCGGTTGACGGGGGACCAGTATTTGTCGACGCCCATCGAGCCCGGCGGGAAGCAGGCTTGCTCGCGGGTGTAGGGGCGGTCCCAGTCGCCGACCAGATCGCGCACCGTGTGGGGGGCGTTTTTCAGCGGGTTGTTTTCCGCGTCGATCTTGCCGTCGATGATGTCCTGCGCCTCGGCCCGGATCGACAGCATGGCGTCGCAGAAGCGGTCCAGCTCGGCCTGCGGCTCGGACTCGGTCGGCTCCACCATCAGCGTGCCTGCCACCGGCCAGGACATGGTGGGCGCGTGAAAGCCTGAATCGACCAGGCGCTTGGCGATGTCGTCGACGGTAACATGCGCCTCGGCGTCCAGCGGGCGGGTGTCGAGGATGCATTCATGCGCCACCCGGCCCGACTCGGAGGTGTAGAGGATAGGATAGGCCTCGGCCAGACGTGCGGCGATGTAGTTGGCGTTCAGGATTGCCACCTTGGTCGCCTGGGTCAGGCCCGCACCACCCATCAGCAGCACATAGGCCCAGCTGACCGGCAGGATCGAGGGCGAGCCGAAGGGCGCCGCCGAGACCGGGCCCACGGCGGTGCCGTATTCCGGGTGGCCGGGCAGGTGTTCTTCCAGATGCGCCTTGACGCCGATCGGACCCATGCCGGGGCCGCCGCCGCCATGCGGGATGCAGAAGGTCTTGTGCAGGTTCAGGTGGCTGACATCGCCGCCGATATCTCCCGGACGCGACAGGCCGACCATGGCGTTCATGTTGGCGCCGTCGATATAGACCTGACCGCCGTGATCATGGGTGATCTGGCAGACCTCCTGCACGGTGGTCTCGAACACGCCATGGGTCGAGGGGTAGGTGATCATGCAGCCGGCCAGATGATCGGAATGCTTTTCGGCCTTGGCGCGGAAGTCATTCAGGTCGATATTGCCGTTCTCATCCGACTGCACCGGCACAACCTGCCAGCCCACCATCTGCGCCGAGGCCGGGTTGGTCCCGTGCGCCGAGGTCGGGATCAGACAGACATTGCGGTGCCCTTCGCCGCGGGCGAAGTGATAGTTGCGGATGGTCAGCAGGCCTGCGTATTCGCCCTGCGCGCCCGAGTTGGGCTGCTGGCTGATCGCGTCATAGCCGGTGATCTGGCACAGCTTGTCGTTCAGATCGGCGATCATCTCGTGATAGCCCTGCGCCTGATCTTCGGGAACGAAGGGATGCAGGTTGCCGAATTCGGGCCAGGTGACCGGGATCATCTCGATCGTGGCGTTCAGCTTCATGGTGCACGACCCCAGCGGGATCATCGCCCGATCCAGCGCCAGGTCACGGTCGGCCAGACGGCGCATATAGCGGGTGATCTCGGCCTCGGCCCGGTTCTGGTGGAAGATCGGGTGGGTCAGATAGGCGCTTTCGCGCAGCGCATAGTCCGGCAGGCGGTATTGCTTGTTCGAGCTGTCATCCTTGCGGTCGATGCCGAAGGCGCCCCAGACGGCCTCGATGGTCTCGGGGCGGGTCTGTTCGTCGAGGCTGATGCCCACTTTGCTGTCGCCCACCTTGCGCAGGTTGACGCCACGGGCCACGGCGGCCTCCATCACCACGGTCTGCAGGTGGCCGACCTCGACGGTGATGGTGTCGAAGAACACTTCGGGTTCGACCGAGAAGCCCGCCTCTTCCAGACCGGCGGCCAGGCGCGAGGTCTTGCGGTGCACCGATTGCGCGATGGCCTTGATGCCGTCGGGGCCGTGATAGACCGCATACATCGAGGCAATCACCGCCAGCAGCGCCTGCGCGGTGCAGACGTTCGAGTTGGCTTTCTCGCGGCGAATGTGTTGCTCGCGGGTCTGCAGTGACAGGCGGTACGCCTTGTTGCCGCGGCTGTCGATGCTGACACCGATGATCCGGCCCGGCATCGACCGCTTCAGCTTGTCGGTGGTCGCCATATAGGCGGCGTGCGGGCCACCAAAGCCCATCGGAACGCCAAAACGCTGGGTCGAACCGATGGCGATATCCGCGCCCATCTCACCCGGTGACTTCAGCAGCGCCAGCGACAGGATGTCGGCGGCCACGATGGCAATTGCCTTGTGTTCGTGCAGCGCCGCGATCTCGGCGGTGTAGTCGCGTACATGGCCGTGGGTGCCGGGATACTGGAAGATCGCGCCAAACACCGCGCCCGCGTCCAGGCTGTCGGGATCGCCCACCTGCACGTCGATGCCCAACGGCTCGGCGCGGGTTTTGATCACCGCGATGGTTTGCGGGTGGCAGTTGCGGTCGACAAAGAAGGCCGCGTTATTGGCCTTGGACCGGCCGCCGCGCTTGGCCATCGCCATCGCCTCAGCCGCGGCGGTGGCTTCGTCCAGCAGGGATGCGTTGGCCACGTCCAGCCCGGTCAGGTCGCTGACCATAGTCTGGAAGTTCAGCAGCGCCTCAAGCCGGCCCTGGCTGATCTCGGGCTGATAGGGCGTATAGGCGGTGTACCAGGCCGGGTTTTCCAGGATGTTGCGCAGGATCGGCGCCGGGGTGGTGGTGCCGTAATAGCCCTGACCGATCAGCGAGGTCAGAACCTTGTTCTTGCCCGCCACCTGCCGCATGTGAAACAGCGCGTCGCGTTCGGTCATCGCCGGACCCCAGTCCAGCGGGTCCTTCTGGCGGATCGCAGGCGGAACGGTGGCGTCGATCAGTTCGTCCAGCGTCTTGAAGCCGATCACCTTGAGCATGTCGCGCATCTCGGTCGGCGACGGGCCAATGTGGCGGCGATTGGCGAAGTCATAGGCTTCGTAGTCGGTCAGTTTGAAGGCCATGTGTTGCGCTCCTCAAGGAATGTCTCGGCCAGCCGGTCTGGCGGATGCCTCCGGCGGGAGTATTTGGGAAAAGATGAAGCGGGTGGAGCCCCAATGCCGGGGCTCCGGTTCTGGCTCAGCCGATGAAGGCCTTGTAGCCGGCCTCGTCCATCAGATCTTCCAGCTGCGACGCGTCTGCGATCTTGATCTTGTAGATCCAGGCCTCGCCCTCGGGGTCTTCGTTCAGCGCGCCGGGGTTGTCGGCCAGCGTCTCGTTGACCTCGGTAATCTCGCCATCGACCGGGGCATAGAGCTCGGATGCGGCCTTGACGGATTCGATCACGCCGATCTCACCGTCCTTGGCAAATTCCTCGCCCGCGTCCTGCTGTTCGACAAAGACCACCTCGCCCAGCTGCTCGGCCGCATGGGCGGTGATGCCCAGCGTGGCGGTGTCGCCTTCGACGGTCAGCCATTCATGCTCTTCGGAATAATAGGTTGCCATTGTGTCTCTCTCCTGACTTCAACGCTTGTAATTCTGTGTGACGAAGGGCAGCGCCACGATCTCGGCCGGTTGCGCCTTGCCCCGGATGATCAGGTTCACCTTCTCGCCCGGCTCGCCATGGCCTTTGCTCACATAGCCCATCGCAACGGGACCGCCGACCGTGGGACCAAAGCTGCCCGAGGTGATCTGACCAATCGTATTGCCCTCGAGGCATTGCACCTCGACACCCTGACGGGCGGGCGCACGGCCTTCGGGCTTGATGCCCACCAGCTTGCGCGCGGGGCCTTCGGCCAGTTCTTTCTGGACACGCTCAGCGCCCGGAAAGCCGCCTTCTTCCTTGCGGCGCTTCTGGATCGCCCAACCCAGAGAGGCCTCGATCGGCGAGGTGCTCTGGTCGATGTCATTGCCATAAAGGCACAGGCCGGCCTCCAGCCGCAGGCTGTCGCGCGCGCCCAGACCCGCCGGCTCGCAATCCTCATGCGCCAGGAAGGCGCGGGTGATCTCGATGGCCTTGTCCTCGGGGATCGAGATCTCGTAGCCGTCCTCACCGGTATAGCCCAGCCGCGAGATGCGGCACTCGGTGCCCAGGATATCGGCCACGGTGGTTTCCATGAAGGTCAGATCGCGGGCGGCGGGGCACAACTCGCCCACCACATCCTCGGCCTTGGGGCCTTGCACCGCAACCAGCGCGCGGTCGAAGATCTCGGTCACTTCGACGCCGTCCAGATTGGCCTGCATATGCGGAATGTCCTGATGCCGCAGCGCTGCGTTCACGACGACGAAGTAGTGATCCCCCGCGTTCGACACGATCAGGTCATCCATGATCCCGCCGTCGGCATTGGTGAAAAACCCGTACCGCGCCTTGCCTTCCTTCAGCGTCGCATAGGCCTGCGGGCAAAGCGCTTCCAGCTTCTCACCCACATTCTCGCCCCGCAGGATCACCTGACCCATATGAGACACATCAAACACCGCCGCCTTCTCTCGGCACTGCTTATGCTCCCCCATGATCCCCATCGGGTACTGAACAGGCATCTCCCAACCCGCAAAATCAACCATCTTGCCACCCAACTCAACATGCAAGTCGTACAATGGCGTGCG
>NZ_JBQGAI010000025.1:0-3928 GCF_056542745.1 Ruegeria sp. AB10
GCGGTTGTTACTGCGGCCTTTATGGCTCCGGCGGCGTATGCGGAGGAATTCATCACGATTGGCACCGGCGGTGTGACGGGTGTGTATTATCCGACCGGCGGTGCGATCTGCCGTCTTGTCAACAAGGGCCGGAAGGAGCACGGCGTGCGCTGCTCGGTCGAGTCGACCGGCGGTTCGGTTTACAACATCAACACCATCCGCGAAGGCGAGCTGGAGTTTGGTGTGGCGCAGTCCGACTGGCAGTACCATGCGTATAACGGCACCTCGAAATTCGAAGAGGCCGGCCCGTTCGAGAACCTGCGCGCCGTGTTCTCGGTGCACCCCGAGCCGTTCACCGTTGTCGCTCGTGCGGATTCCGGCATCAGCAGCTTTGAAGACCTCAAGGGCAAGCGCGTGAACATCGGCAACCCCGGTTCCGGTCAGCGCGGCACCATGGACGTTGTTCTGGAAGCGATGGGCTGGACCATCGACGATTTCGAACTGGCCTCGGAACTGAAAGCGGCCGAGCAGTCGGCGGCGCTGTGCGACAACCAGTTGGATGCGATGATCTATACCGTGGGTCACCCCTCGGGTTCGATCCAGGAAGCCACCACCGCGTGTGATTCCGTTCTGGTGAACGTGACCGGCGATGCGATCCAGGGTCTGATCGACGGCAATTCCTACTACCGCACCGCGACCATTCCGGGCGGCATGTATCGCGGGTCGGATGGCGACACCACCACCTTTGGTGTGGGCGCGACCTTTGTGACCTCGGCAGACGTGTCGGATGACGCGGTTTATGCGGTTGTCAGCTCGGTCTTCGAGAACTTCGACGACTTCAAAAAGCTGCATCCCGCATTCGCCAACCTGAAACCGGAAGAGATGATCGCGGACGGCCTGTCGGCCCCGCTGCATCCGGGTGCCGAGAAATACTACAAGGAAAAAGGCTGGCTGCAGTAAGCCGGACCTGATGCGGGGCGCGCCTGTGACGGGCGCGCCCCTTTTTGCACACCCGGAGGAACGGGTGACAAGAAGGCCGAACACGGCCCGAAAGATGACAGAGCGACGGGGAGACGCCTGATGAGTTCCGACACACAATCCAATCGCCCGCTATCCGAAGAAGAGCTTCAGGATCTGGTGGCGTCCTCTGATGCGGGCGCGCGCGACCCGGCGGGGAATGTGGGGATATTCCTAGCCATCGTGGCGGTGCTGTGGTCGGTGTTTCAGGTGGTGCTGGCCTCGCCCTTGTCGAACGCCATTCTGCCGGGCAGCGTGGTGAACAACTCGCGCCAGATCCATCTGGCCTTTGCGATTTTTCTGGCCTTTGCGGCCTATCCGGCGCTGAAATCCAGCCCGCGTGATTACATCCCCATTCAGGACTGGATCATGGGCGTGGTGGGCGCGGGTATCGCGCTGTATGGCTATATTTTCTATGAAAAACTGGTCGACAATGGCCTGCTGGCCGATGATGTCGACAAATGGGTGGCCCTTGGGGGCCTGCTGCTGCTGTTCGAGGCCGCGCGCCGCGCGCTCGGACCCGCGATGGCGATCATTGCGACGATTTTCCTGGCTTATGTGTTCTTTGGCTCGTCCGACTGGGTGCCGGAAGTGATCCAGTGGAAGGGCGCCAGCCTGAAAAAGGCCATGAGCCATATGTGGATCACCTCCGAGGGTGTGTTTGGCATCGCTTTGGGCGTGTCGACAAAGTTCGTCTTCCTGTTCGTGCTGTTCGGCGCGCTGCTGGATAAGGCGGGCGCGGGCAATTACTTCATCAAGATGGCCTTTGGCGCGCTGGGTCACCTGCGCGGTGGCCCGGCCAAGGCGGCTGTGGTGGGCTCGGCGGCGACCGGCCTGATCTCGGGCTCGTCAATTGCCAATGTGGTGACCACCGGCACCTTCACCATCCCGCTGATGAAGCGGGTGGGCTTTTCCAGCGAACAGGCGGGCTCGGTCGAGGTCGCCAGTTCCGTGAACGGCCAGATCATGCCGCCGGTGATGGGGGCTGCGGCCTTCCTGATGGTGGAATATGTGGGCATTTCTTATGTCGAGGTGATCACCCACGCCTTCCTGCCTGCCGCGATCTCGTACATCGCGCTGGTCTATATTGTGCACCTGGAGGCGGTGAAGCGGAACATGCCGACGCTGGGCAACCGCGTGGTCTCGATGGGCCGCACGATTGGCGGCATGGCGATCTTCTTCGCGGGTTTTGCCGGGCTGTGTTACGGCATCCAATACCCGATCAAGGCGATCATAGCGATGATCCCCGGCGCCTCGGGTCTGGTGCTGTCGGGCCTGATCGTTCTGGCCTATCTGTTCCTGCTGAAACTGGCCTCGGGCGTCGAGGATCTGGTCCCCGATGACCCCAACGCCAAAGAGGTCGAACTGCCGGTGATTGCCGAGATTTACAAGGCCGGTCTGCACTACCTGCTGCCGATCATCGTGCTGGTCTACTTCCTGATGATCGAACAGAAATCGCCGGGCCTGTCGGCCTTCTGGGCAACCTCGCTGCTGTTTGTGATCCTGCTGACGCAGAAGCCGATGAAGTCGATCTTCCGCGGCGAAAACAACACCGCAAACGCCTTCCGCGACGGGGTTGTCGACCTGTGGAACGGTCTGATCGACGGCGCCCGCAACATGATCGGCATCGCGCTGGCCACCGCCACCGCGGGCGTGATCGTGGGCACCGTGACGCTGACCGGTGTGGGGCAGGTGATGGCCGATCTGGTCGAGTTCCTGTCGGGCGGCAACCTGATCGCCATGCTGGCGCTGGTGGGTCTGCTGAGCCTGATCCTGGGCATGGGCCTGCCGACCACGGCGAACTATATCGTCGTCAGCTCGCTGATGGCGGGTGTGGTTGTGGAACTGGGCGCGCAGGACGGTCTGATCGTGCCGTTGATCGCGGTGCATCTGTTTGTGTTCTACTTCGGCATCATGGCCGATGTGACACCGCCCGTAGGTCTGGCCAGCTTTGCCGCTGCCGCCGTGTCGGGAGGCGACGCGATCAAGACGGGCTTTACCGCCTTCTTCTACAGCTTGCGCACCGTGGCGCTGCCCTTTGTGTTCATCTTCAACACCGATCTGCTGCTCATTGATGTGGGCTGGGTGCAGGGCATTCTGGTGGCTGTGTCCGCGACCATCGCGATTCTGATCTTCACCGCTGGCACGATGGGCTGGTTCCTGACCCGCAACCGCATCTACGAAAGCGTGGCGCTGATCCTGATCGCCTTTGCGCTGTTCCGCCCGGACTTCTTCATGAACCGGATCGCGCCGCCGTTTGCGCAGATCGAACCGGCGCAGCTGGAGCAGGCGGTGGGCGAGGCTGCCCCGGGCAGTTCCCTGCGCATCGAGGTCGCAGGCCCGGACTTTGACACCGGCAACATGACCGAAACCACGGTGGTGCTGACCATCGGGGATGAGGCTGACGGTGCCGCCCGCATCGACGCCCTGGGCCTGATCCCGCTGGAGGAAGACGGTCTGGTGAAACTCGACGAGCCGCTGTTCGGCACACCGGTTGGGGATGAGCTGGACATGTTCGACTACTATGCCGACGAGCCCGTCCGCATCACCACCGTGCAGGCCCCCCAGAACCAGCCGCCCAAAGAGCTGATGTTCATCCCGGCGCTGCTGCTCTTGGGCCTGATCGCCTTCCTGCAAAAGGGCCGCGCCGCCCGCACCACCGACCAAGAGGTGACACCATGACCAAATCCGTCCTCTGTGCCGTGGACATCAGCAATGGCAATCTGGATGCCGGGGTTCTGCAGCGGGCGGCGACGCTGGCCGATCTGGACGGCGCGCAGCTTGATGTCGTGACCGTGCTGCCGGATTTTGGCGAAAGCTGGGTCTCGGGGTTCTTCGACTCCGGGTTCCACGACAAGGCGCTGGAACAGGCGCAGGCCAAGCTGTCCGAACTGTGCATTGCAGCCCTGGGGGACGAGCGGAACGCCAGGAT
>NZ_JBQGAI010000026.1:0-3499 GCF_056542745.1 Ruegeria sp. AB10
GCGAGTGCCTTTCTGATCAGGCTTTACGTGTTTGCTGCGGTGCGGGAAAGATCTTGGCCAGTTTGCGGAGGTTCTGGGCGGTGGCGGCGAGGAGGAATTCGTCGTTTGCGCCGCATGGGCCACGTAATCGGAGCCGACCCAGGCCGAGAATGCGTTTGAGGTGGGCGAAGAGCATTTCCACCTTCTTTCTGAGCTTCATTGAGATGTCGTACTGGCGGGTCTTGGCAATGTCTCGAGCCACCTGGCGGGCGTCTTCTGTTTCTTCGCGGCTGATCTTGCGGGCATCCGCGTTGGGGCAGCACTTGGTTTTCGATGGGCAGACCTGACAGACCTCTTTCAGAGCGCGATAGCGAGCGGTGCCCTTGCCCGTCGGACCGCGGTTGGGGTCTGAGTAGTTGCGGCGGAACTGCTTGAGGGCGTGACCTTCGGGACAGATGTATTGGTCATTCTCAGCATCCCATTCGAAGTCGGCGCGGGTCCAGGTGCCGTCATTGCGACCGGACTTGTCGAACACCGGGATATGCGGCGCAATCTTGCGATCAACCAGCCAGCCCAGAAGTGGGCCGGTGCCATAGGCGGTGTCCGCGATTAGTCTCTCCGGATGCAGATCGAACCGTTCCTTTACTCGGTTCAACATGGTCTTGGTCGATCCGACCTCAGCCTGACGGATTGATCTGGTGGCTTCGACGTCGATGATAACTCCGTGATCTGTATCGATCAGGTAGTTGTCGGAATAGCTAAAGAATGCAGGGCCTTTGCGGGCTGCGGTCCATTGGCTCGCCGGATCGGAATGCGATGTGAACTTGGGCTGAACCTCGCTGGCAGCGCCGAACGCAGCCTCGTCCAGCGTGTCGAGATACTCGCGGACGGCGCGGGGCGCGTCGGTCGGATCAACGGTTGAGGCGTCCCACTCTTCCTTCGGCGTTGAGTTCTGCTTGTTGGCATCGGCTTCGATCAAGCTTGCATCGATGGCCATACGCTGACCGCTGACGAGGCCTTCCTCAATGCTGTGTGCCACGGTCATCTCGAACAGGTAGCGCAGCAGTTCGCTTTCGCGGAACCGCCCATGCCGGTTCTTCGAGAATGTGGAATGATCCGGCACACGGTCGTTCAGATCGAGCCGACAGAACCACCGATAGGCTAGGTTCAGATGAACCTCTTCACAAAGCCGCCGCTCGGACCGGATCCCGAAGCAGTAGCCCACGAGTAGCATTCGGATAAGCAACTCGGGGTCAACCGAGGGGCGTCCAGTATGGCTGTAGAACTCCGCCAGATGCGACCGGATGCTGCCAAGATCGACGAACCGATCAATCGAGCGCAGCAGGTGATCTTGCGGGACATGATCTTCCAGCGAGAACTCGTAGAACAACGCCGCCTGCGCTTCCTGCCTCGGTCCCATCATCGCCAATTCCTCCCTACAGGACGAATTGAATCAGCGACTTACCACTCAATCAACCAAGAGTTTTTCAACGAAATACGCCGATTCTGTGGAAAAACAACGTGTTGCGGACGCAGAAAGTGGTGTGCTGAACCGAGCGCGAGTGCCTTTCTGATCAGGCTTTACGTGTTTGCTGCGGTGCGGGAAAGATCTTGGCCAGTTTGCGGAGGTTCTGGGCGGTGGCGGCGAGGAGGAATTCGTCATTTGCGCCGCACGGTCCACGTAATCGGAGCCGTCCAAGGCCTAGGATGCGCTTGAGGTGGGCGAAGAGCATCTCAACTTTCTTTCTGAGCTTCATCGCAATCTGGTACTCTTCAGTTTTGGCCAGATCTCTGGCGACCTGGCGCGCATCTTCGTGCTCTTCGCGGGTGATTTTGCGTGCATCAGCGTTGGGGCAGCATCTTTGTTTGGACGGACATACCTGGCAGACTTCTTTCAAGGCGCGATAGCGGGCTGTGCCCTTGCCCGACGGCCCCCGGTTTGGATCAGAGTAATTCCGGCGGAACTGTTTAAGCGCGTGACCCTCTGGGCAGATATATTGATCATGCTCAGCGTCCCATTCGAAGTCTGTGCGTGTCCAGGTGCCGTCGGGGCGTCCGGCCTTGTCGATGACCGGGATGTAAGGATCGATCTTGCGATCCACGAGCCAGCCGAGCATCGGGCCTGAGCCGTAGGCGGTATCGGCGATCATCCAGTCGGGGACGAGGTCGAACTTGTCCTTCACCCGGTCCAGCATCGTCTTTGTCGACCCCACTTCGGCTTGCCGGATGGATCTGGTCGCTTCCACATCCACAATCACGCTGTGATCTGTATCAACGAGGTAGTTATCAGAGTAAGCAAAGAAGGCTGGTGCCTTGTGCGCCGCTGTCCATTGGCTGGCAGGGTCCGAATATGAAATGAACTTAGGCTTGACTGGCGAGGCAGCACCAAACGCGGCCTCATCCAGGGTTTCCAGATATTCCCGAACAGCGCGCGGTGCGGTCTTGGCATCGATCTGTGCAGCATCCCATTCTTCTTGTGACGCTGAATACTGCTTGGTCGCTTCTGCCTCAATCAAGCTGGCATCAATCGCCATACGCTGGCCGCTGACCAAACCTTCTGCGATGCACCGCGCCACTGTCGTTTCGAACACGTGCCGCAAGAGTTCACTCTCGCGGAACCGACCATGGCGGTTCTTGGAAAAGGTAGAGTGATCCGGCACTCGATCAGTCAGATCGAGGCGACAGAACCAGCGATACGCAAGGTTCAGGTGCACTTCTTCGCACAACCGCCGTTCCGACCGGATGCCAAAGCAATAGCCCACCAGCAGCATGCGGATCAGCAACTCGGGATCGACGGAAGGGCGACCAGTATGACTGTAAAAATCCGCCAAATGATTGCGGATACTACTCAGGTCAACAAATCGATCAATCGACCGCAGCAGATGATTGTCCGGGACATGTTCCTCCAGGGAGAACTCATAGAACAGCTCAGCCTGAGTTTCCTGTTTTGGTCCCATCATCATCCAAACTCCCATTCAATAAGAGAATTGAATCAGCCAGATGGCCTTCGATCAAGACAGAGTTTTTCAACAGAATAGGCCTATCAGCAATGACGTTTCAGCCTGTCATACCTACAGGTGGAGTGGTCGGATGGCGGTTTCTCCAGCGGACCTATGAAGCCCAGTTCCAGAGTTTTTCGACGTCAAATGTGAACGAGCGGGAAACACAATATTTTTTGGAGAACATAGGCAACGTCAGCACGGCAGAGGAGCTTGTCTCGGACCGGCGTCTGCTGCAGGTGGCACTGGGTGCTTTCGGGCTCGAGGCAGACCTGAACAACCGCTACTTCATCCAGAAAATCCTCGAAGACGGTACAAAGGCGGAAGATGCCTTGGCCAACCGCCTGAGCGACAAAAGATACCGCGCTTTTTCAGACGCCTTTGGCTTGGGTCCCGGTGAGGTGCGCAAGACTGTCTTGGTGACGGATATGGAGAAGGTCGCCCAGGACAATTTGAAATCCCGGTTCGAAGTTGCGGTCGGGGAAACTGACGACACAATGCGCATTTCTCTCTATGCACAG
>NZ_JBQGAI010000027.1:0-2874 GCF_056542745.1 Ruegeria sp. AB10
GCGGGTAAGAATGCGTCATGGTGCAGCGAAAGGTAGCGTGTGATCTGCTCGCTGCGCATCAGTTTCGCGATGTAACCACGGGTCAGGACTAAATTGAGATGATCGGCTCCATAGCTGTCTTCGACAAGGCGGACCTCGCGTTCCAGGTTGGCAGACTCGCGCTCCATAAGCTCCAGTTGCTCGCGCGAAATACCTTTGATCTTTTTCGGCGTTGCCGCCGACACCAACTGGTTTTCGGGCGTCGCGGCCAGAAGCGATCGGGCATAGTTGATCGTGAACTTGTTCATGGCGACCATGAGTTGCGCCGCTTCAATCTGCCGGATCGGCTTCATTTTCTTCAGAATCTGAAACCCGGTCAAAGCCACTTGTTTATCTTTCAACAGTTCCGCCGCCTCGTCGCTGATACCATCCAGAAGCTGGCGTTTCTGTTTCAGGGTCTTGATGTTGACATTGAGCGCGCTCGCCAGACGGGCCTCCGGCACGCCAAGAGAGAGGGCTCTCAGGATCATCTTGTGCTCTTGAATGGTCGCGAGACGAGAAATGCGTTTGTTGTAGGTGAAGGCTTCATCGTCGGTGGAGACAAGACATCGCGCATGTGTCTGACCCTGGTCCTTCAAAACCTCAAGGCGCAGATGACCATCAAGCAATGTATATTGACCAGCGTTGTAAGGGTCGCGGGACACGACAATAGGTTCAACAAGGCCAATTTCCAGAACAGATGCAGCGATCTGTTTGAACTTAATGCTGGCCTTCTTTTGCGGGGTGACCACATAGAGTGGCGCGATCTCCTCGAATGGAAGCGCTACCAGCTCCTGCTCAAACGCAGCTGCAACCGTCTGTTCTTCCCGGGTCACCGACATGCGGGCGCCTCCTCTGACTGAGTTAGGCGGTCTGCAACTTGTTTTGGCAGACTGGCCAACCCTTCGGCGCGAAGCAAAGTGACGAAGTTTTCGTCAGCCATCAGCGTCTTGAGCGCTTGTGTCAGAAAAAGCAGTTCGCTCCGCGTTGCGCCTGCCTTTCTCAGCAGCACCTTCTTTTTCTCGACATCGTTTTCATAGGTCTTGAGCAGTGTCTCGACAGATAGGCCTTTGCGTGGCCGTTCGACAGTGTTCGCGCGGCCCTTGCCGTGTTTCTGGCGCGCTTCAACAAGACGCTTGGCTGCAAGGAGTCTTCCGCCGCGCAGGAGCTTTTTCTCATAAGCCTGCCGGAGAACACGTTGCACGCCGACGTCATCCGCGTCCGCAATGTCAACGGCAACACTGACCGGAATCTTACCGCTTTCCACTGCTCGTAGGAGGCGATGTTCATGACTTTCCAGAAGCTTAGTGACGCCGTGGACATACTTCTTGGACAGCTGGGTCTTGGCGGCGATTTCAGCTTCAGAGTATCCCCTTTCCTTGAGGCGCCCAATGTCTCTGAGCAAGTCCAGCGAATGGTGATGCCTGCGCGCCAGGTTTTCCACCAGGCTCATAACAAGGCAATCTTCGCTGCTGGCATCTATGACGATCGCCGGTATTTCAGATTGGCCAAGAACCTTGAATGCCTCAAGACGGCCTTGGCCGCAGACCAATTCATATGCTGGACCACTTCCGTCCTCAGTCTCACGCGCAGCAACCGTTATGGGTCTTTTCAACCCAAGCTCCGCGATGTTTGCGGTAATTTCGTCGAACACCTTTTTGTTCCTGAGCCTCGGGTTAACGACAGTAATTGCATCGACAGGAACAAGAACAGTGTGTCCGACCGGCGCGTGGTCCATTACGCTGCCTCCAGTATTGGCGTACGTGCGGCCATGTCGAAGAAATGCGCCAGGTTGTCGAAACGGAATGCATCAAGGGACAAGCCGTTGTGTTCCGACAAGCGCAGCTTTGATTTGGCCATGTCAAAGGTAGGCAGCAAGTAGTAGTCGAGCGGCGTTCTGTTTGACTGCTCCATCCTGACGACGATGGACATGTCGGGGAGCTGACCGGTGTTCAAACGAATGTTCCAGCGATACGCACCTGCGCCTGTCTGAAGACAGCGCGCAATGACAATTGAAACGGTGAACTCGTCATTGATGATGAGGGTATCTGTATTGGGGTCACGGGCGACATCTCCGCCAACGGCTTCGACTCCGGCGATGATGTCCCGGATGATGTCGGAATGCAGGCTGCGCAATCGTCTGTTGATCTCAATGTACCGGTAATCTCTGTCAGGCTTGAAGCCGACGAGGCTGTAAGCGCGCAACAGGCTACCAAATCTGTTCTGATAGGCCCCGCTGGATGGAAGCTTTGGCGCTTCATTGATGACAAAGCCCGAGAGATACCCGTTTTCCTCCAAAACCTCCTTTAGCCGATCTAGCATTTCTTCGTCGGACAACACATGGGAGCGGGCTGCAATGATTGCTCCGGCAGCGTCGAACAGGTTGGTCTCAACGATTGCTTCAAAGGCACCAACAGCGCGGACCCAGTTTTCCGGATCGTTCCGGACATGGCGTCTCTTGAGTTTGAAGGAATTGCGGTTCCAGAGATTATTCCCGATGTATTTTTCGTTGGTCAGAATTTGACGCACAACCGCCGGTGACCAATCCCGATCCAGATCGGTTCGAATTTCGCGCTGATTCAGGTCTGACGCAATCTCAGCTTCAGACCAACCGTCGTTCACAAACCTCAAGAAGATCTGGTTCACTATTGCGATTTCATCAGCGGGACCCGGAACAAGTGTTACCCGGTCGGTCTGAATACTCTTATGTTCACCTCGCGAAAGAATACCCTTGGTACGTCCGGCTTCATCAATCAGCATCCGCCGCAACCCGAACCCGGCTGCGCCGCCTTGTCGATAGCCCAACTCGATCAGGCGCTGCTGCCCCGCAAAGACCTTTTGCGAAAGCTCGCGACT
>NZ_JBQGAI010000028.1:0-2227 GCF_056542745.1 Ruegeria sp. AB10
CGATATTGAAAAACTCTTCGGCAGAACTTGAAAACCTCAATGGGTTCACAGTCTCTTACAGTTCAGTTTCCAGACATTTGTATCATTTGAATAATGCGTGCTCTGCCTGCTTACAGTGGTGTTGTGTTTGGCTGATGAGCACCAAAACACCATGCGTGTAGGATCACGCCACGTCTTCATCATTGGCCCAGGAGGGATCGGCAAAACTTCCTCGGGCCCATTCCTTTCACGCTTCCTCAAGCGTCCGTTTGTTGATCTGGACGCCGAGTTCATGGCCCGCGTCGGGTATATTGGAACTTTCATTGACACACATGGCTACGCTGGACCTGTCGCGTTTTTGTGCCGCTCCAAGTGCTCGTTTAAACCACTTTCCGTTCGAAGGCGACGGGACTTTTCCAGCCCAGTGCTGAGTGTCGGCGGCGCGGATTGTAGAAGCCGTTGATGTATTCGAAGATGGCCGCTTCAGCCTGCCGTCGGGTTTGCCATGACCGCCGCCAGATCAGCTCAGCTTTGATCGTTTTGAAGAAGGTCTCGACGGCGGCGTTATCATAGCAATTGCCTTTGCCGCTCATCGACACTTTGAAGTCATGTTGGCGCAGGATCTTCTGATAATCGTGGGAACAGTATTGGCTGCCACGATCCGTGTGGTGGATGCAGTCCTTCGGTGGTGATCTGAAGGCGATAGCCATTCTCAGCGCCCTGATGGCCAGGTCTCGCTTCATCCGATTGCTAACAGCCCAGCCAATCACACGGCGGGAATGCAAGTCCAGAATGACGGCGAGATAAAGCCAGCCTTCACGGGTCCAGACATAGCTGATGTCACCAGCCCATGTCTTGTTCGGCTGATCCGCTGTGAAGTCCCGATCCAGTAGGTTGGGCGCGATATTGAACTTGTGATCGCTGTCTGTCGTGACCTTGTGCTTGCGTGTTCTCAACACGGATATGCCGTTCTGGCGCATCAGGCGACCAACGCGACGATGCCCCACAGCCAAACCAATTTCCTTCAACTCTTCAGTCATGCGCGGCCTGCCATAGCTGCCCAAACTGAGGCGTGACTGTTCTTTGATATGCGCCAGCGTGACCAGATCAGACCGCTGTCTGCGACTGGCAGGGCGGCTGCGGAAGGCACGCAGACCGCGTGCGCTGACACCGACGACATCGCATAACCGGTTGGCTGGAAAGCTGGCTCTGTGTTCTTCGATAAACCTAAATCTCATTGCTTTAGGCCCGCGAAGAACTGGGTGGCCTTTTTTAGGATTTCCCTCTCCTCCTTGAGGAGCCGGATCTCCCGTCGAAGTCGCTCATTCTCTTGAGCGAGGCTCAAATCCTCTTTGGAAACCACGTCTGTATCTCGGTGCGCTGTGATCCATTTGTTCAGCGTGGACATCCCGACACCTAGATCATCAGCCACCTGCTTGCGTGTTAGCCCACTGGTCAATGCGATACGCACCGCATCTTGCCGGAATTCGGCCGTCCGTTTCAGTCCCATAGTCAGTCTCCTTTGCTGCAGTAGATGCTATCAAAGGAGCGGCATCAAACCGTGACAGGTCCAGTAAGTATCGTCTCAGACTGCCACAATTGCCCAGAGACTCCAAATATAGCAGGCACCGCGCCTCATTTGACTTGAACCAAATCTCCCAAAACTTAACAAGTACAGTCATGGATTGGAAACAATGACGCTCTCAGAACACTTCAATCTTTAGGATATTCAACATCTTGTGCCTTTGTTCGAGGTGTCTCAATAGCAGGAGACATCGTATTGAGAACAGTTTACTCTTCGTTAAGAGGTTTGATGCAATTTGGGCATAATTAGACGGATCTTGTGAGTGGGGACTGACAATGGATGCAGACTTTCTACAACGCGCCAACGAGGTGGAATTGAGACTGGAGGCGGAAGGTATGCACTTAACCGCAGAGGCCGTGAGGCAAGCAATATCTTCTTATATTCAGGAATATTCAAAAAACCCAATCACTCAAAAATCGCCAAAAACAGACCACTTCTCTCATAATTAACGCCACATTAACCATGCACCCTTAAGTATGCTTTAAACACTTTACTCGAGGGGCTTCATGAGCAAAAATCACTGGTTTGTTGATGCTTTTTCTGAGCTAATAGATGACGCAAGGCAACAAAACAATACGAGCGCCGTGGCTGGCTCCAATAGCGTTTTGAAGGTTTTTTGCGCTGAGATGGGCTTGACCGAAGAGCAGGAAACACAAGTAAAAA
>NZ_JBQGAI010000029.1:0-2025 GCF_056542745.1 Ruegeria sp. AB10
ATCGCAGAAAACCCCGTCACAAAATGGGGCAGAACAATCTCACAAATCACCCCATCCCTCATAACAACCCCCATAAACGCCGCCGCCAATTGATTTGACGGGCGGCCCCCTTTACGGTGTCCGAGGCCCTGCTTGCATAAGGAAATGAATGATGAAAATTGCGGTTGTCGGTATCGGCTATGTGGGCCTGTCCAACGCGGTGCTGCTGGCGCAAAACCATCACGTGGTGGCGCTGGACATCTCGCAACAGCGCGTGGGCCTGATCAACCAGCGCCAAAGCCCGATCCAGGATGCCGAGATCAGGGATTTCCTGTCCAACCGCGAGCTTGACCTGACCGCGACCACCGACGCCGAAGCCGCATATGCGGGGGCTGATTTTGTCATTGTGGCCACGCCCACCAACTACGATCCGCGCAGCAACTACTTCGACACAAGCTCGGTCGACGCGGTGGTCGAACAGGTCACAACGGCGAACCCCGACGCCACCATCGTGATCAAATCTACCATCCCGGTGGGGTACGTTACCGGGGCCCGTGCCCGGTTCGGCACCGACAACGTGATCTTCTCGCCGGAGTTCCTGCGTGAGGGGCGTGCGCTTTATGACAACCTGCACCCCAGCCGGATCATCGTTGGGGAACGGTCCGAGCGGGCAAAGGTCTTTGCCGATCTGCTGCTGGAAGGAGCGGTGGATAAGGATGTTCCGGTACTGTTCACCGATGCGGACGAAGCCGAGGCGATCAAGCTGTTCGCCAACACTTACCTTGCAATGCGGGTTGCCTTTTTCAACGAGTTGGACAGCTATTCCCTGGCTGGCGGCATGGACCCGCGCCAGATCATCGAAGGCGTCAGCCTCGACCCGCGCATCGGCGCGCACTACAACAACCCGTCTTTCGGTTATGGCGGCTATTGCCTGCCAAAGGATACCAAGCAGTTGCTGGCCAATTACAGCCACGTGCCGCAAAACCTGATCCGCGCCATCGTCGATGCCAACCGCACCCGCAAGGATTTCCTCAGCGACCGGATTCTGATGAAGGGGCCAAAGATCGTCGGCATCTACCGTCTGGTGATGAAAGAGGGCAGCGACAATTTCCGCCAAAGCTCGGTTCAGGGCATCATGAAACGGATCAAGGCCAAGGGCATTCAGGTCATCGTCTATGAGCCGACGCTGAGCGAGGATCACTTCTTCCACTCACCGGTGATCCGCGATTTGGAGGTGTTCAAGCAGCAGGCCGACCTGATCGTCGCCAACCGGTTATCGGATGAAATCCGCGAGGTCAGCGACAAGGTCTTTACCCGCGATCTGTTCGGCGCGGATTAAGACCGGACGCACACGCCCGGCCAAAAGATAACCTGCCGCACAAACGGCGCACGGCAGGCTCCGATTCTGTCTCAGGTCAGTACAAGGGCGTGAATACCCGATGCAGCCGTGCCAGTGGCATGAACGCGCGTCACGCCGACGGGCAGGATCGAGAAATCAGCCACCTGAACGGTGCGTGTTTCGCCTCGGACCGTGGTTATTGCCAGTGTGCCACCCGTTTCGACGTACAGACCGATTGCCACCTCGGACAGGTCGGTGGTGTCAGAAGGGGTCACGGGGGCAACGTCACGCGCAGGGCCGGACAGGCTGGAAACACGGTTTGTAAACGGGTTGGTCGTCATGAGTCGGGTCTCGTTCTCTGTGTCAATCAGCGGAACGCTAGCCAAAACCGCTTAACGACCTGAAAGCCCATCGTGCGTTGCGCCGCCTGATCGGCAAACCGACACAAAAAAGGCCCCCTGTCCGGAGGCCTTGATTTGCGCGCTGAACGTTGGGTGACCCTCAGCCCTTTGCGCCCTGGCCGCGGGCGTAGACGTCCTCGTAGCGGACGATGTCGTCCTCGCCGAGATAGGCGCCGGTCTGCACTTCGATCAGGACCATCGGAACCTTGCCGGGGTTCTCCATCCGGTGCACCGCGCCCAGCGGGATGTAGACCGACTGGTTCTCGGTCACCAGTTGCTGATGGTCGTCAATGGTCACGCGGGCGG
>NZ_JBQGAI010000030.1:0-1954 GCF_056542745.1 Ruegeria sp. AB10
CTGTGGTGTTCGCAGAAACCCCGTGATTTTGAAAACCCGTGGTCTCGACGGTCCCCCGTCCCATTTGCACAAAAACATCCTGGTCACCCCCATAGTCCACAGTCACCCCATTGCCGTGCACAGTGAAATCAGGATGGTCTGGCAGTGTCAGAGTGTGAACCGCATCTGCATGAGTATAGACAATGCCAAAATCGTAGGGGTCGAAGGTAATGCTGCCAGGGTGGTTGTCAGCGGTACATGTGGCCACGCCATCTGCTGCCGTACACGCGGCCTGTGCTGCGCTGCCGCTGAACAGCACCGCCGCGGTTGCCACGACGGACAAACCCGGCGCAATGCTCGCCACACGCCCCTTGAACTTGGTCAAACGACCAGCCCGAACCGAGACATTAAGCGGGCGAAGGGCGGGCTGGGTACCTGAGGACTGGTTTGTCATTCTGAAACTCTCCTGTGAGGGACTTGAGCACAATCGAGGCAAGGCACCGCCCTGCCCGTCAGGCAGTCAGTGGGTTGGTAGAAATGCGGGCAAAGGTATGGGCATCGGCCGGAGGCGTTGTTTGAGCCTCAACCGGAAGCGAACCACAGTTGACGGTCGGCCGCGCTGCTTTCGCGCCGTCCGTTCTGATCGCGGTAAAAAGTGTAAGGGAGTTGCAGCTGATCTCGCACCGGTAACCGCCACATAGGTGTAGCGGCTTGAGATCATAATCCGTTGGGCGCGAGATCATCGCTGTTTCTGGCTCAGATTATTTGAGACTATAATTCGATTTGGTGTCTTGGCCCCCTAAAACTGTGCCACAGTTGGCTTAGTTTTGGAGACGGGATTGATGGCGCGGAAACGGTATTCGGACGAAGATATTCTGCGGCTTTTGCGCGAGATTGAGCTGGGCCTGGCATCTGGTTCGGATGTCGCGACGGCGTGCAGAACGGCTGGTGTCAGTGATGCGACCTATTACACATGGCGCAAGCGGTTTGGTGGGATGGGACGATCTGAGATGGCCAATCTGAAGGCGCTGCAGAAAGAGAATGATCGGCTCAAGAAAATCGTGGCTGAGCTTGAACTGGACAAACTCATTCTCAAGGAGAGCCTTGATTATCTAAAGCCAAAGGCCTGACGGCAGACCAGCTTCGTCAGGCCGTGGTCCACACCCGACAAAAGCTGGCAACCTCTGAACGGCGCACCTGTCGCGTGATTGGATTGGCGCGGAGCACGCTGCAATACCGCGCAGCGCCAAAGGATGATGAGGCGTTACGTCTGGCGATGATCCGATTGGCCAAACGGTATGGGCGCTACGGCTACCGCAAGGTCGCCGAGCTGCTGCGTGTCGAAGGCTGGGCAGTCAATCATAAAAAGATCGAACGACTATGGCGCGAAGAAGGCTTGCAGCTCCCACAACGGCACAAGAAACGCAAACGGCTGTACCACAAGGACAGCTCGATCATCCGGCTCCGACCGCAACATCCCAATCACATCTGGAGCATTGACTTTGTCCACGACAAGCTGAGCAACGGACAGAGCTACAAGATGCTGACGGTGCTGGATGAGTATACCCGTGAGGCGCTCTGCGTAGCGGTCAAGCCGAAGATGAACAGCGCAGACGTGCTGGATGCGCTCTACCCACTCTTATTGCGGCACGGGAAGCCCGAACACATCCGTTCCGACAACGGCGCGGAGTTCATCGCAACGGCCCTGCAGACCTGGTTAAGAAAGGTGGGCATTAAGCCGATCCAAATCTACCCGGGATCACCTTGGGAGAATGGATACAACGAGCGCTTCAATGGCACTCTGCGCCGGGAAGTCCTCAACGCAGAATGGTTCCACACCACCAAACAGGCTCAGATCGTCATCAATACCTGGCTTAGACAGTACAATCGTGTCAGACCCCATCAGGCTCTAAACATGCGACCGCCCGTTCCAGAAACCTTGCTCAAAACTGGCCCATAGAATTGGGGCTGGACA
>NZ_JBQGAI010000031.1:0-1019 GCF_056542745.1 Ruegeria sp. AB10
ATGGCAAAGGAAAAGTTTGAGCGTACAAAACCGCACGTCAACATCGGCACGATTGGCCACGTTGACCATGGTAAAACGACGCTGACCGCAGCGATCACCAAGTATTTCGGTGACTTCAAAGCGTATGACCAAATCGACGGTGCGCCGGAAGAGAAAGCGCGCGGCATCACCATCTCGACCGCCCACGTGGAATACGAGACCGACAACCGCCACTACGCGCACGTCGACTGCCCCGGCCACGCCGACTACGTCAAGAACATGATCACCGGTGCTGCCCAGATGGACGGCGCGATCCTGGTTGTGAACGCCGCTGACGGCCCGATGCCGCAGACCCGCGAGCACATCCTGCTGGGCCGCCAGGTTGGCATCCCGAAGATGGTCGTGTTCCTGAACAAAGTTGACCAGGTTGACGACGAAGAGCTGCTGGAACTGGTTGAGATGGAAGTTCGCGAACTGCTGTCCAGCTACGAATACCCCGGCGACGATATTCCGATCGTTGCAGGTTCGGCTCTGGCCGCGATGGAAGGCAACAACCCGGAAATCGGCGAAGAGAAGATCAAGGAACTGATGGCGGCTGTTGATGAGTACATCGACACCCCTGAGCGTGCTGTTGACCAGCCGTTCCTGATGCCGATCGAAGACGTGTTCTCGATCTCGGGCCGTGGTACCGTTGTGACCGGCCGTGTCGAGCGTGGCGTGATCAACGTTGGCGACGAGATCGAAATCGTCGGCATCCGCGACACTTCGAAAACCACCTGCACCGGCGTTGAAATGTTCCGCAAGCTGCTGGACCGCGGTGAAGCGGGCGACAACATCGGCGCCCTGCTGCGTGGTGTTGACCGTGAAGGCGTTGAGCGTGGCCAGGTTCTGTGTAAGCCGGGTTCGGTTACACCGCACACCAAGTTCGAAGCCGAAGCCTACATCCTGACCAAGGAAGAAGGCGGCCGTCACACTCCGTTCTTCGCGAACTACCGTCCGCAGTTCTACTTCCGTACGACTGACGTGACCGGCACCGTGAC
>NZ_JBQGAI010000032.1:0-969 GCF_056542745.1 Ruegeria sp. AB10
CGTGCATGCATTGACCTGTTTGAGTGCCTTGAGCCCCAACCTTGGACCGCCAGAAGCTAGATTTTTCCGGCTCTTGCCTTGAGCCCCAACCTTGGACCGCCAGAAGCTAGATTTTTCCGGCTCTATCACGATGACGGGCTGGTGACGCCATCGGGATAATGCATGGCAATCGGGACGTTGTATCCGATTGCGCTGTGGGGTCTGTCCTCATTGTAGTGCCGACGCCAATCCTCCAGCTTTTCGCGGGCATCTGCAAGGCTCATGAACCAGTGCGCGTTCAGGCATTCCGCCCGGAGCTTGCTGTTAAACGCCTCAATGAAGCCATTGTCCGTGGGCTTTCCAGGCCGTGAGATGTCGAGGGTAACGTCGTTGGCGTAGGCCCAGAGATCGAGGTCCCGCGAGATGAACTCGCTGCCGTTATCGACTCTGATCGTCTTGGGGTAGCCGATCTGCCCGCAGACCCGTTCGAGCGTCTGCACAACATCTTCGCCCCGATAGGTGAAGCGCGGATCGGCTGCAGGGCAGAGCCGGGAATGCGTGTCAACGACGGTCAGGATGCGCAACCTCCTACCCAGGGCGAGCTGGTCGTGAACGAAGTCCATCGCCCAGACATCGTTAGGCCCGACGGCTTCATGACGGTCTTCTCTGAGCTTTGCCTTCACCCGGCGCTTGGGGTGCTTGTTCCTGAGCTGCAGGCCCAACTCGTTGTAAATCCTGCGTGTCTTCTTCATGTTGATCACCCAACCCTCCCGTCTAAGAAGCACGTGGACGCGCCTGTAGCCATAGCGCACACGCGTCTCTGCGATCTCTTTGATCCGCCGTTCGACGGCAGCCTGATCCGTCCGCCGGGACTTGTAGTGGTAGGTGGATGTGTCGAAGCAGATGGCCCCACAAGCCTTCCGGATCGACACACCCCAATCAACGCACATCCCGGTGACAATCTCGCGCAAACGGCCAGGCTTCAGAGCT
>NZ_JBQGAI010000033.1:0-902 GCF_056542745.1 Ruegeria sp. AB10
ACTTACAGGTTAGGATAGATCGGGAATTTGGCGCAGAGGTCTGCGACCTCGGCTTTGACCTTGGCTTCGACTTCGCCGTTGCCGTCCTCGCCATTGGCGGCCAGGCCATCGACCACTTCGATGATCCAGTCGGCGATCTGGCGGAATTCGGTCTCACCGAAGCCGCGGGTGGTTCCGGCGGGCGAGCCCAGGCGGATGCCCGACGTGATGGTCGGCTTTTCCGGATCAAACGGCACGCCGTTCTTGTTGCAGGTGATGTGCGCCCGGCCCAGAGCCTTTTCGGTGGCGTTGCCCTTGACGCCTTTGGGGCGCAGATCGACCAGCACCACATGGGTGTCGGTGCCGTGGGTGACGGTGTCCAGACCGCCCTTGATCAGCTGATCCGACAGCGCCTGCGCGTTCACCACAACCTGCTTGATATAGTCCTTGAACGCCGGCTGCAGCGCCTCGCCGAAGGCCACGGCCTTACCGGCGATCACATGCATCAGCGGGCCGCCCTGAATGCCGGGGAAGATGGCCGAGTTCACTTTCTTGGCGATCGCCTCGTCATTGGTCAGGATCATGCCGCCGCGCGGGCCGCGCAGGGTCTTGTGGGTGGTGGTGGTCGCCACATGGGCGTGCGGGAAGGGGCTGGGGTGCTCACCTGCCGCAACCAGACCGGCGAAATGCGCCATGTCCACGTGCAGGTAGGCGCCAACCATGTCCGCAATCTCGCGCATGCGGGCAAAGTCGATCTGGCGCGGGATGGCCGAGCCACCGGCGATGATCAGCTTGGGCTGGTGCTCTTTCGCCAGCGCTTCGACCTGATCGTAATCCAGCATGTTGTCTTCTTTGCGCACACCATACTGGACGGCCTTGAACCACTTGCCCGACTGGTTGGGCGCGGCGCCGTGGGTCAGGTG
>NZ_JBQGAI010000034.1:0-687 GCF_056542745.1 Ruegeria sp. AB10
ACCTTGCCGGGGTTCTCCATCCGGTGCACCGCGCCCAGCGGGATGTAGACCGACTGGTTCTCGGTCACCAGTTGCTGATGGTCGTCAATGGTCACGCGGGCGGTGCCCTCGACCACGATCCAGTGCTCGGACCGGTGGAAATGGCTCTGCAGGCTCAGCGCGGCGCCGGGGTGGACGTGGATGCGCTTGACCTGGAACCGGTCGCCGACCACAAGGCTTTCGAACCAGCCCCAGGGCCGGTGATCCTTGGGGAAGGCCGTGGCCTGCGCGGCGCCTTTTTCCTTCAGCGCGGTGACCGCTTTCTTGACGTCCTGCGCCCGCGACGCATCCGCCACCAGAACCGCATCGTTCATCGCCACCGCGATGATGTTGTCCAGCCCGATCCCCACCAGCTCCAACTGGTCGCTGTCCGAGCGCAGCAGCGTGTTCTGACACTCGATCGCGGTGGCGCCGCCGCTGGTCACCACGCCATCCCCATCCGGGCCGCTTTCGCGCCAAACCGCGTCCCAGCCGCCCAGATCGGACCAGGCCGCGTCAAAGGGAACCACCGACAGGTTGTCCGCCTTTTCCATCACCGCGTAGTCGATCGAGATATCCTCGGCCTGCCCCCACGGGTCCGGGTTCAGGCGCAGAAAGCCCAGATCCGGCGTCGCGGTGTCAACCGCCGCTTCGACCGGTGCCATCAAT
>NZ_JBQGAI010000035.1:0-552 GCF_056542745.1 Ruegeria sp. AB10
TCAATGAGTTTACCAATGACATTCAAGGCACTCCAAATGTGACAGCGCTCGACAATGGTGATTTTGTCGTCACCTGGCATTCTCTTGACGGGCAGCAAGGCGACACTGATTGGGCCATCAAGGCGCGTATTTTCGATGCAAACGGTGTTGCGCAAGGTCCCACGCCGATCGACGAAGATGTTGTGACTTCGATTGAGACCGCCACCCTCTTGGCCAATGACAGTGATGTTGAAGGGGATGCACTGACGGTAACAGCGGTCTCTGCCGCGAGTACGCATGGGGCCGCCCTTACGCTGAATACCAACGGGACCATCAGCTATGATCCAACCGGCGCAGATGCTGTTCAGGCTCTGGCAGAGGGCGAGACACTTATCGACACCTTCACCTATACGGTTGAAGACGGCAATGGTGGGCAGAGCACTGCAACGGTTTCAATCGTTGTTCACGGAAGAAACGATGCACCTGTCGCGGCTGATGATAGCGAGGTTGAAAATACTATTGATGCAGAAAGTACAATTGACGCAAGTGAGTTCCTGATCAATGACTTTACCA
>NZ_JBQGAI010000036.1:0-527 GCF_056542745.1 Ruegeria sp. AB10
GGTTCTCCAGAATGTTGCGCAGGATCGGCGCCGGCGTGGTGGTGCCATAATAGCCCTGACCGATCAGCGAGGTCAGAACCTTGTTCTTGCTCGCCACCTCTTTCATGTGAAAGAGCGCATCGCGCTCGGTCATCGCCGGACCCCAGTCCAGCGGCTCTTTCTGCCGGATCGCGGGCGGGACGGTGGCGTCGATCAGCTCGTCCAGCGTCTTGAAGCCGATCACCTTGAGCATGTCGCGCATCTCGGTCGGGCTGGGCCCGATATGGCGGCGGTTGGCGAAGTCATAGGCTTCGTAATCGGTCAGTTTGAAGGCCATGTGTGCGCTCCTCAAGGATAGGTCAGGCCCGGCGGAGACGGCAGGAGCCTCCGGCGGAAGTATTTGGAAACAGATGAAGGGGCGGGGCCGCGCACGGACCCGCCGCCTGAGTTAACCGATGAAGGCCTTGTAGCCGGCCTCGTCCATCAGGTCTTCGAGCTGCGAGGCGTCCGCGATCTTGATCTTGTAGATCCAGGCCTCGCCCTCGGGG